>CAWFUY010000014.1:0-92963 GCA_963818955.1 uncultured Methanosarcinaceae archaeon
AAAGAGAACTATGATGAAGTCATGGACAACCCAGGAGAATGGGCAGAGAGAAGGTTACAAATTCAACGCCGACATGATTACCATCAACCTGATTTCGACCGACCCACTCGTCAAGGATACCCCTGCCAAAGAAGCAGCCAAAACAGTCCGAGAAGTCCTGCAGGCCGTTGATTACGTACCAATAGTAATTGGCGGATCAGGGAACCCACAGAAGGACGTAGAGGTTCTTTCAAAAGCAGCAGAAGTTGCAGAAGGCGAGCGCTGTCTCATTGCATCTGCCAGTCTGAACCTGGACTTTGCCAAATCGCAGAGGCCGCAATAAAGTACGACCACGCATGTGCTTTCATGGACCCAGCTGGACATGAACGCCCAGAAAGAGCTGACAGAAGACTCATGAAGCAGTGCAACGTGCCCAGGGACAGGATTATCATGGACACGACCACCGCCGCCCTCGGATATGGTCTCGACTATGCTGACACCAACACTCGGAGCGTATCCCGCTTCTGACCTTGCGAGTGGTGACGAAGAACTTACCTTCCCTATGTCCTCAGGTACCACCGTCGCCTGGGGTGCTCGTCTGGATGGTTAGCTCTCCACTTAAGAAAGACTCGAGTTGGGGTCCCCGATAAATACATAGGTCCATCTGGACGATTACTGGTGGTCTTGCACTTGCAGGTAACGATCTCTTCATGATGATGCACCCAACATCGGTCGTAATCTTCGAAACACTTTACTCATACTCTCTTTGGTATAGTCGAGCAGAGCCGATTGATCTTGCCAATGGGATTAGATCAGGAGTATGTACCAAATTATCTGTAAATTCATAAACTTAGGTCGCTCACGAAAGGAAAAAAATCGTACGTTAAAGATTTTGATTTAGTGTACTCATGTGAGTATAACCTATATTTGTTCCTTTTTTGTATAGAATTTAGTATAACATAGTTTGATTTACTTTTAGCAAAATAGCAATTTACGAAAAATTTTACAAGATGTTTTGATATACTAACATTATACATAAAACGTTCGTATTTTAAAGCAAGGTTTTGTCTTAAAACATTGTAGTAAATCATTTTTGAGAGCATTAAAAAGACTCAATAACCCTCTATATTAAACTATTTACGACAATCTTTTATATTTCATTGTACTAGATAATCATGGAAATTGCAGAAAATGGTTTAGTTACCTCAGATGGAACTAAAAGATTGACGGTAGAGAGTTTGACAGGTTAAAAACTGATCGATAAAATAGTGCTTGAGCTTTGTTACAAAAATAGCTTTTTTGCTTGAATATTACAGTAACAGTTATTTATCCGGCTCAATTTGTTTATTTATTTTGCCGCTATGAACCTTATAGTGAACTCTGTCCCGTTGTTCCTTTTCAGTCCAAATTCCCCATCTAATTGATCCACAAGGGAAGCTACCAGCTGTATGCCAAGGGTATCGGGATTTTCTAGTTAAGACTTTCAGGAATGCCCACACTGTTGTCTAGATGATTAGAGTAAAACTGTTACTCTCGCAGTCTTCGCTTTCAAATTCTGTGGATCTCTCTATGTAAAGTTTGATTTGGATTTCTCCCCTATCTCTACCAAAGACAAACTAGCTTTTAAGGAATTGGAAACTAATTCATTAATTATTATTCCTAAAGGGACAGCAGTATCCATATCAAGAAAAGGTTTTCTTACATATCTATATTAATATTGATATCGATATTTCCAAGCCAATATATCTGAAAGACTTCTATTAGCTTCTCTAAGTATAGGGAGAAATTAAGTGTATCTTCTCCTTTGCCTTCATGCAGTTCCTCATGAATAGTAACCAGATAACCCTATTTTGGCTTTCCTAAAGGTTTTCAGTAATTTCTGAATCTTAATACATTCTCTGTTTTTGAACTTTTCAGCCTGAAGGTCAAGAAGGGATGAGATAACCTGCAGGTTATTCTTAGATTCTGTGATGGATTTCTTTTTTACGAATAGTCTCAGTATGTGCGAGCATCTCTTCATTCTTTTTCTCAGTCAGGTCTGTGAGCACAATGCACCAGGCATTTGGGTATCCATCGGTCTGGAATAAGCTAATGGACACGTATACGGTAAATATATGCCACCAGCTCGAAGAGATTGATCTCCCCCTTGCCCTTTTCATGCTCCATAAGCGTCTCAAAGGAAATTGGGCTTTAGTGCAATGGAACCCAGAGAGAGATGTGCCTACTATGGTCTGTAAAGGTGCCCTCAGCAAGTTGCAAATTGACGATTGCAGTAAAGGATAGGGCCATTGTGGTCCAGGGTGGCAGTGCCCACATTCATTGTCACCAAGACCCTGTATGTGTGATCAGGAGTCTTGAGGGTGAAAACCATCTTTCCTTTGGGTCCGGGTAAGACCAGTGTCCAGATCCCCCTTGGCCCACGGCACATGCTTCAGTTCTCTCAGTTTTCCGCCACGTACTCCAGGCTCTGTACTTCTTGTAAAGTTATCGAACTGTGTTTGATGATATGGGCTTTGGCTCTTTTGTTACTTTTGAATTCATATTTTACATTGTCCTTCCAAAAGTCGATTATTCATTGTCATCCTTGAATTTTATGTCCATTCCAACTAGAACCCTCTGGGTATCCGCCATGCTGCTGATCTTAGCCTTCCTAAGGGTGCTCGGAACTCTTTGATAAGGGTTGGAGGGCGATGATCTGACGCAGTTTGGCAAAGATCGGAGACTGAGAACATTGATGACCTCTAGCTGTACTCAACCTGGGAGGGTCCCTCCACATATGCGCTTGATATTATCTATTGCTTGCACCGATTTGGGGCCCATTCCGGCGACATAGAGACGCAGAATGTATTTGCCATTTCCTTTTTTGGCCAGAGCTTCCTCAAAGACTGCTGTAGAGTCCTTGATGTCCGAAATTTTGGTCTCGTCAGTGTCTTTGTCTCCCTTTTCAGTCTTGGTCATTGAGTACCCCCTGCAGGGAGCAGATTCAGGCCTACCAAAACGCGCTCCGTATTCGAGAGGTCCCCTATGATTTTCTTTATTGGCTCAGGGAGCTTTCTAACCAGCGTTGGGACAGCTAATATCTGATCTCCCTTAGCTAGCTGCGGGTTCTCCAGGAGATCTATAACCTCTATCCTGTACCTGCCACACAGGTGCTCCTCGCACATCTTCTTTAAGTTGGCAAAGGCTTCCAAGCTCTTCTTGGTCTGGCCAGCCACATACAGCTTCAAGATGTAAAAGTCCTGGTCAGACGTAGTTTCGGAGTCAATGGGCTCAGGCCCTTCATATTTTTGTGCTGCATCTTTCATCTTTTTTCACACTCCATTTCCATCACTTGAACCTAAGGAGGCTATCCCCTTTCCTACAGGCTCTTTTCCTGCAGCTTTTGGAATCCATAGATAAATCCATAGATTAGAGATAATATGGCCTATGAGACAAAGAAAATGCTCATTTATTCGGGTTTTGAGACAGCCGCCTGCATAAAATCCTTGCCGACGTAAGGCTGAAGATTGTCTTTCGACCTCTTGCTATTTACGATACTGGCCTTCGATTTCTCTACGAAGGTCTTCTCTACAGAGCCTTTTCATTAACAGCACCCACGAAATTAGAGATACGAAACTCCAGGAACTCCAGAACCTTCTCCTGATCCTTCTCCTGATTGGAGAGGTCTCCCACGATCCTCTTCCCTGGGGAATTCTTTCTCATCAAGGTAGGAATTGCTATGATCTGATCCACTTTGGCAAGACCTGGATCCTTTGTGAGGTCTATGACCTCGATATGGCACTTTCCCGTGAGATACTTAAAGCAGATCTCTTTTAGGTTTTCGAAGGCCATTTGGCTCTTCCTGCTATTGCCTACCACATAGAGTCTCAGTTCGTAAATATCCTCATCGTGCTGGGCTTGCTTGGCCGAATTACTCGGCTGCTCTGTATCCACTATTGAAGTCTCCATTGCTCATTCAAGATGCATCGGCCTTCCTTCTTTGAGCCATCTCACTTCTGTCCTTGGTCAGCGACTCAATCCTGAGCGTATCCTCGGAGCTGAGCTTATTAAGCTCCTCTTTCTCCGCCTCAAGCTGAGAGCTCAATGATGTTATCTGGCCATCCAGAGATTTTATCTTGCTCTCCAACTCTCTCTTTCTCCGCACCGCATTCTTGCTTTGAGCTACAGCCTCGATCTTCTCCTTCGCCTCCTGGCCAGCCCTGGACGAGCCCATAAGCAGGCCTCCTGAGGATCCCAGATAAACGTCCTGGATCTCTATACCATCATCGGTCACAAGGTACTCCCTGATCTGGTTGGAGTGCTCCATACCTCTTGACTTGATCACCGAGATTCCGCGGTTGCGCTCGTTGTTATTCTCGAAGAAGCGGAGACTGATCCAGGTATCAATAAGGGAAGATATGCCCTGGGCATTAATACCCTCGATACTTTCATGCTCTACCAGGCTTGTGCACACAGCTGTGGTGTTCTTGAGTTTCAGGTAATCGATGAGCTTAGTGAGCGTGAACATGACATCGGCCTGAGTGCCTACGTTGGTCAGGTTGGATATGGGATCTATAATCACGATGGCTGGCTCGAACCTATCTATGAGCCTGCGCATGACTATCAGATGCATTTCCAAGCCGTAAGCCATGGGTCGGGAGGCACTGATCTGCATGAGACCGGTATCGATGTAGGGCTGGAAGTCTATACCTATAGATCTCATGTTCCTGATTATCTGGCTTGGAGACTCCTCGAAGGCGAAGTACAGGCAACGTTCTCCCCGTTCACAGGCAGCTCTTGCAAACTCGGCTGCAATGCTGGTCTTGCCTGTACCTGCTGTTCCGGAAAGAAGTATGGTGGAGCCGCGGTAGTAACCTTTGCCTCCTAGCATTGTATCCAGGCGCTCTATTCCCGTCGATATCCTCTCTTCGGATGCTTCATGCTCCAGAGCCAGGGACGTGATGGGCAGGACTGATATTCCATCTTCCTCTATCAGAAAGGGGTACTCATTGGTGCCGTGCCTGGATCCCCTGTACTTGATAATCCTCAAGCGCCTGGTGGCTATTTGATCCTGCATCCTGTTATCGAGGAGGATGACACAGTCTGCGACGTATTCCTCAAGTCCATACCTGGTGAGAGATGTTTCTCCCCGTTCACCGGTAACTATGGCCGTAACTCCTTTGTTCTTTAGCCAACGGAAGAGCCTGCGCAGCTCAGAGCGCAATATGGCAGTGTTCATGAAACCGGAGAACAAAACTTCCAGGGTATCCAGAGCCACACGCTTGGCACCTATGGAATCTATGGCCGACCCAAGCCTTATGAACAGGCCTTCCAGATCGTACTCGCCGGTTTCCTCGATCTCGCTCTTATCAATGTGGACATAATCGACTACAAGCTTGTTCCTGGCCTCCAGGTCATTAATATCGAATCCCAGCGAGGCAAAATTTGGCAAGCTCTTCTTCGGTCTCCTCGAAGGCCATGAAGACTCCCGGCTCATCGTACTTTTTGGCTCCCTTGACCAGGAACTCCATGGCCATAAGGGTTTTTCCGGATCCTGCACTTCCAGCTACAAGAGTCGGGCGGCCTTTTGGCAATCCACCATAGGTGATATCATCCAAGCCATTTATGCCAGTTGGAGACTTTTCGAGAATTTTTTCATTTAGGGTTATGCTCGTTTCTTCAATCATCGGATGCACCTTTTATGCTCAAATGAATCGATTTTAAACTCAAATAAAACATATACTTAAATGAACACAAGCTATTCCTGTAGACTAGGGAAAACTGCTCTCCAGTCTCAGAAAGCAAGCTTTCTCCAGAAAAGATATTCTCCAATGGGTCCAGCATAAGCGTTAGAGGAGTCCAAAACTCAGGGCTCACATTGCTGAAAAGACAATCTTGGTGCGATCGAGTTCGGAAAATTTTTAAATACTTGTCATATAAGCGGAATATAATTCAATAATCACTTTTTCAGGAACAGCAGATAAATCTGCTTGATATAGCGATACATAATAATTTTTATATAAAATAGATATTAATATATCTTAATATATATTAATACTTGCCTAACAATTCAGAGACTTTTTATTATTTTCTGTTCTTCAATTTTCTTCCGAGCTCGTGCCAGTCTCACGAAATTTCTGTAAAATCATATTTTTCAGTAAGTTATTGTAGTGAAAACTCGACACACTGCTAAAACAAAAAATAGCTACGTTTTCGTATAGAACGTTGGTATTTCATGGATATTACCCCCTTTTGCTAAGGTTTTTTGCCTAATTTTTGATGAAAAATACAAACATTTTAAGACTATGTTGGTACACAGATTCGCATAAAACCTATGTAAAAAAGAAAAATTATGGTTATATTTACCCATTTTTTGAGGTAAAAAAGGCAATTATGCATAGGTTTTATTGTAAAACCTGTGCATAAAGGACAGAGCTAATTTTACAGAAATTTTGCAACACTACCTAAGCCTAATTATGAACAAGAAAAAAATCATTAACAAAACAGTAAAGCTCAGAAAACTCGTTCTTACATCAATATGGCCCAATGGGAGCATCGCTGTCATCAAGTGCAAAGTAACTTCTAAATTTAATTAGCAATCAGCTCAATAGAATCTGTTTTTCGATATCAAGATTTAAAAGTCCATATGGATTAATGCGACTATAAGTCATGTTGTAAGGGCCTGAAGTCATTTAATATTAGTAGAGTATTGGTAAAAAAGAAATTTTTTGTAATAGATGTAGAATTGACACTGCTAGCTTCTGATCCTTATTTTTGAGTACGTTTATTATGTGTAAACTACTTTGCACTTGGTAGCAGCTATGCTCCCATTAGGCCTTATAGATGTTTTCTGGACTGACAGCTGACAAGCTCCAGTGGGTTGGATCCGAAGTAGCATCAGGGAAAGAAATCAAAATAATACGGGAAATTAGTTAAATATATTTACTTAAAAATTATATTTAATCGAAACCTTAAAACAATTTAAATATAATAAGAACATAAAAGAAAATAGGTGATTAAGATTTAAGAGGTTTTTTTCTTAATCATCTAGGTTGGATCCTAAAATTGGGAGCCTGGTCAGAGGTGGCAAACAGGCTCCCAACAACAACAGATATTTACTTTATTTAACATTTTATTTCTATTTATAATGTTCTTATGTAAGAATGTTTTAAAGTTGTTTAGTTCTTAGAATACTTATAATAATAAGTTGTACATGCGTCTAATCACATTTAATGGTTGTCATACATATCCTAAAAATATTAAAATAAATTATAACCTTAACTCCGCCATCAATAGGGAATAAATAAATCCAAATCGCAAGTTTTCAACATCAATTGCTTCGAAGAGGATGTCTTAAAATTCAAATCAAATCTACAATTGGGTAATGTATAGGTTTTTTGTTAACTGTAATAATTTCATCTATACCAAAAGCATGCGAGTTTCAATCAAGAAATCAAATTTATTAGACATTATTGTGTAATTCACTTTGTGAGCAGTTAACCATTTAAGTTGCCGTTTTTCAGATCAAATGTAAATCTTATCCGAATCGTGAGATCCAGTTGAATTTTAAGACATGCTTTAAGATGACAACTTTGGTTTGTTTTTTTACATTTCCCGGTTCCGTTGCAAAAAATCTGTCTTTTTAAAAAAATCGGTGAAAACCTTCACAATCAGGAAAGTTAATTATTTTCATTAAAAAGAAAATGACACATAAAGGTGAAAATTATAGTGTCAAATTACAGAAATATTATTTTTGCAACGGAACCTCTTATGATATTCGTAAAGAGGTTTCTATTCAATGTTTTTCTTCGATATTATCGATGTGTTCTATATACCATTCATCCGTACCGACAATACAATCTCCTGCAAAATTGCAAGCTGAACTTTGTGAAAGCCCTGAAATCCAATAATTAAAAATTTTACTTTGTTTTTATTATAATTTTTAAACATAGATGAAAGAAAGCGCAAAGAGAAAATCCGTGGAATACTTTGTAAAAACGAGTTATAATTCATTTTATTTGATATTTATATTTCTTTTTTAGATATTATAAAAATAAAAAAGTTCATTATACCATTGAACTAATGTTAGTCCAATGAGATAAATATTTATAGGAAGTCTAACTTATTATATATCAGCATACAATCAAAAAAAAAGAAAATATTTACAATAGGAAATGAAAACTAATGAAAATTCGCGTAGTTAGTTCCAGAGAGGAAATCTTTACACTAAACCCTAATGAACGTATTGTACACCTGGCTTTTAGGCCATCGAACAAAGACATCTTTGTACTGGTTGAAGCCTGCCCGAAGATTGAGGTAATTCAGTTACCTAAATCTTACATGGCCACAGTTTCAAAGTCAATCGAGATGTTCCTTGAGATGCAGAAAATTCAGCTTCTCGAAGGAGATGTATGGGGTCACAGAAAGGATTTAAACGAATATTATACCGTTCCGTCTTCAGTGATTGAAAACATAAAAGAAATGAAACTTGAAGGTAAATCTACTGAGGACATTGAGGCAAAAATTTCAAGGGAGAGAAAGCTCAACCCTGAGATGATCGCTTATATCCTAACCAAGGAAACTCCTGCTTGAACTCTACCGTGAGGAAGGGATCATTTATTAAGAGAAGAAGCAGGACTGATATCGCAATAGAGATTTTAAAAGTGACGATGAATGGGGCAAAGAAAACACATATTGTATATGAGGCAAATTTAAACTTCAATATAGCCGCTAAATACCTCGAAACATTGAAAGATAAAGAACTTATTACGCATGAAAATGACCTTTTTATAACTACTGATAAAGGAAAGGTTTTTTATGCGATGGCTAAGGAACTTAAACTTTAAACTGCCTCCGATTCATTTTTTAATTTTTATAAGCTTTTTTCTTTTTTCTGGTTTACCATCAAGCCTATATATAATATGTCATTACTGAATAAAATTTTTACATTTGGCAATATACGAAACCGCAATTGATGCCTGGGATACATCTATCTTACTTTTTAACATATTATTGACTTTTCGGACAAGCTCTTAGTAATAAAGAAGATACAGAGGCTTTTACGATAAAATCTCTGCATAAACTATGAGTAAATTTTACAGAAAACAGATACATTCCCGTTTGATGCTTTTAATTTGAAATTGTAAGAGGCATATTTTTGCTCATTACTTTTACCTTCTTGATTGCTAAGATGGTTGCCTGAGATTCTTTGTAAACCTTGTCTTCATAATAACTTATGATCTCATCAACCTGAACCAAAAGAGAAATAACTTTCATCGGTCGCCCCTTTCCAGACTTTTTCTCTGTGTGTACATTAATCCAGGATTGCTTGCTCATAAACTTTATCGCAAGACTTACCTCTGGTTGCCTTAACCCAGTACTCATTTCAATTTCTTGGGATGACGCTTCGTCCACATTCATAAGATACGCCATAGTTGTGGCCACAGATCTTGGCATTCCTAAGTTACTTAACGTTTTAATAAATATGTGATCGTCTTCGTCCAACACTTTAAGTTCATAGTTTTTCATGATAACCCCTTTGATACGTCTAGTTTTATGGATAGTTTGTGGCATTCAAAGTAGCTTGATTGGACTGTTTTTCAGTGAAAATCCAATATCTATTGTAACCTTCATTTCATAAACAAAATTAAAGTATTAAATTAAGGCAACATTTTTAAACCATTTAAAAAAAATAATCAAGTTTAATGTATAAAAATCTTTTGTGCGATATAATTTATATTTTTTGATTTTTAAAAATCTAATTATCAAATTATAAACAAATATTTCAAATTTGAAGGCAAATTAGGCTTTCAAAAATTTCTGATTGAAGACAAAATTACTGACATCTAATGAAAAGATTTTTGAATTTGTAAAAAATCCAGATTTTTTGCACCACAAACAATGATTGTATGACAACTCTCAAAGGGTCGTGTCCCTGAGTTATAGATCAATTCCGAAAAAACGAGTACATCCCACGCATATAATGAATATATTGGAAGATTCTCACGCTTTCGGTTTTCAATGATTCAAACCCACGACCAAAAATGGAATTATGAATTTTTGCAACGGAATCAAAAAAGAAAACATGTTAATTATTCCAAGACTTCCTTCAAAATCTGACATTCTTGTACGAACTTTCCGATTTCGCTGTCTGCCCTTCCGCAGCTAATGAAAACAGGTCTATTCGTGATTTGGATCGTCAATTTAGATTTTCCATCCCAAACGAAATGTGCATGAATTCCATGACCTGAAAGTTCACCATTGTTCCCAGGTGGGACATTTATACCATGGTCAATGAGTTGGTTCTTCATGCACTCAAACGTGTCAGGTGGGACATTATGAAATGTTACGGGTTCACAACTCCTAGCTTGTGCGAATCCAACAGAAAGAACCAAGCATAGTACCAAAAGAAAAGCTCTTATTATTGTTTTCATCTTTTACCTCCGATATGTAATGCAATAATATATATAAATAATAATATAAAAATGGCTACGCGCAATCTGTGATCCTCTAAAGGGATATGGAACGATTCGTTCTGTTGGCATCACTAAATAAGCTAAGCATCACCAAAAACGACTAAAAGATAACAGAAGACTATAAATTAAGACTACTTGGTGTATAGGCCTAATGAGAGTATGTCTACGTTTTAGCATAAAAGGTAGCTATTCTATTGATTTACAGAAATTTTGCTACACTGCCAAGGTAGAAAACAGAAAAAAGAAGTAATAAGTGTGTGGCGGAGGAATCAGACAGAGTCCGCCACAGTTATTTTGACCCTAGATTGCCACTACAATTTTGTTTACTTGGTATATGCTGAAGATAACTTCATTAGTACTTAATGCGTGTTTATTTAGAAATTTGCTTTGAATGTAAGCTTTTAGTTAAAAACCTTACAAGCGATACCAAAGTTTATTCATAAAATGTTGGGATTTTTTGGTTAATTTTTGCAGCAGAGCCCACTACGGAGCCTATCTTTGTCCTCCTCGTTATGCGAATTTCTACCAATATATAAGTTTTAGCGGCTTAACTGCAACGTCATGAGAGTTTTGCTGGGGATAATTATTTTTTTGAAAACATGAACATGAAAATACATAATTATATTTATTTGTATGTATAATCTAATAATATGAATCAAAATAAAAAAGTGCACATTCTGGGTGGAGTATGCACTGCAATAATTGTTTTTCTAATGTTATGTTACTTCTATCATAGCACAAATCAATTAGCATTAGATACACTAACCATTTCTTTTATTTCTGGAATTGGAGTGGGAATTCTTGTATCCTTTAATTGTTTTGTTAATCTAGAGTCTTTTTAATTTTTTCGGTTTCAAAGCTTATTTTCTAGATCATAGCAACGTAATCTAAGTCAAAAATACCAACTTTATAACATAAAAGGTTGGTATCCACTGTATAGTTTTACAGCAAAAGCAGACTTTTTTTGAATTTTATCCACTAAAGTTACAGGCTCGGGCTCGAGAAAATAATACTCAGATACAATGAGATTAAGCTACAGAAAAGCTAAACCACTTTAAAATAAAAGATTTAATGTTTTCTACCTCTTTTCAAGGTTTCTTTTTCCAGTAACTCTCCGACTTTTTCCATGTGATTTCCCCCCTCATCAATAAAACCCGCACTCATTGCGCCGCTCTCTGAATTAACCGTACCATTTTTAGCATCAATCGCAAAATCTCGAGCACATTTTCCGCCTAATTGATATGCCATCACTCCTGAAATCCATTTATTGTCTATTTCTTTAAAAATCGAAGAAAGATTAAAATTTTTATCCTTATCCAGTACTAATTCAGTCTGCTCAATTAAGTGTTCAGCTAACCGTTTAAGAGAATAGAAATCAGCTTTTTGCTTAGAAGTTATCATGTCGTCTAAGGTTTCCATAAAAAGAGCTGCGTGCTTTCTTACACTACTTTCCCATATCTCATCATCGTAATTGTTTTCCATTTTAATTCCCTCCTATAGAGGACAGAATAATTGTAATTTGCTTCTAGATCATAACCATAGTTACTTGTGTTTCATGCTGATATTCTGAATGGCCAAGAATTTATGACATCATATTAGAATTCATATACTTGAACTATAGTGGATTTTACGAGAAAAACGCCGACGTTTCAGGATAAAACGTTGGTATTTTGCATATGCGAATGCAAACCCAAATGTTACATATCATCTAAGAATACACTTGTTTCCTTCGATGAACCCCAATCAAATGCAAAAAAAGTGTAAGAAACACATAGGCATTTATATTCGTGTCTACTGATGTGTGTTTTAAGCCTAAAAAAGTAGCAAGAAATGAAAAGTAAAAACGCCTTTTATAACGTTCAAAAAATTGTTCCGATTTATCCATATTAATCCATAATAGCCAACGAGGAAAAAATTTCGGATAGGCTCTAATCAGGCTTCGTCTCTCATCACCGAGAATACTGTCACATCATCTTTATTCTTATCATAAAATATGATTTCGTCATATTTGTGGTCACTTGATTCATTAAGTTCTACACCTACTGAAATTGCACCATTTTCATCTTCAGTAAACCAGCCTTTAAAATCATTACCCACTAATGATTCTAGCTTTTCTAAAATTGCTGTATCATTTCCCCATTCTGATTTTGTGAACGTAAGAAGTTCTTCGAAAATTGTTGTATTTCGATAAATATCGTCGTCGTCCAATTCAAAACCTACCATAATACCACCCTTCTCATGTATTGTCGTAATTTCTATAAAGCCCTATGCTAAGAAGGTTCATTCCCGACATATTGCTAATCGTCAAAAGATCAACTAGTGCTTCAATTCCAATATAGATCCATAATTAAGAATTAAATACAGTGAAGAACTCAAAAACACTGTATCAAAAAACACTGAAGGGTAAGGAAGGATTTAATTATGTTTTTATAACCGCAGAAGACGCGGAAGGACGCGGAAAAAAATTGTACGCCAAGAGGCTGTGTGCTGAAAATTCTGTAAAATTCTAACTTATGATGCATAGATTTTAGTGTAGAACCTATGTGTTTTCTCCATTTTAGCCGAAATCATGTATTATTTTTGCATGAATTTTTGAGGGAATTACAAACCAAAAATAGCTACATTTTACCATAAAAGGTAGCCATTTTTTTGATTTTTGGCTAATTTTTTTAATGGTGACAGCTGGCAGACCTCTCGCGGATCCAGAGGATATTCTGAAAGCAAAAAAGCAAAAACTGAATGTAAAGATATATCCTTCATTGGCTAAAGAGCCTTTTCTATCAACATTCTCTTTAACTCCCTCCAATCTTTAATGCTATGATATCACCGATTCCAGTCTCTCCATTTTCACAGTGATGGAATACCCAACCGAGTTTATCAACTTTATTTGAGGACGATGCATCAAGAAATTCTTCTTTCGTGACTCCCCCTTTCTTCACTATATCACTAAAAAATATTGCTCCGCAATTTTTACAGATGCATTTATATCTAACATCCAATTTTCATTCCTCCTTAATTATAGCCGTTCTCTGAACATCCTTCTAAACTTTCTCCTATACGTGCCTTTTCCTGCCTTCTCTAAATCAATCAGAACAATTCTTCTGATATTGAAAGCGTGTGAGGTTGCAGGACCTCTCAGTATTTTGAACTTTGCAGTTCCCACAAAATGAAGAGCTTATCTGATATAACGAAATGGCGGTGCGTGTAATGTTATGTAAAATTTGTTCTCTAGTTTATACAGATGTTTTAAGGTAAAACGAACATGAAATTTTTCAAATCGCAGGCTCAAACAAATGAAAATTGTAAAATTTTCATGCTAAACCTATCAATTTTCTCAGTTTGGGTTCTATTTTAATTTTACATAAAAATTTTTATACCGCCGAAAAATATAAACAAAGGAATAGCTACATTTATTCATAAAAGGTAGCCATTTCTTTGATTTTTAGCTAATTTTGAGGGCAAATAATAACGTATAAGCCTAAAATAGCTACATTTGAATACTTTGTAGCCATGTGCCAGTCAAGGAAAACTTACTTGGCGCCTAAATACAGACTCAAAATATTCTACAACAAGAGAGTTAAAAAGGATTGCGAATCAATCTTCGAAAACATATGTGCTGAGAAAGGCTATAAAATACATGCCATGGAAGTGGTAGAAGATCATGTGCACTTGTTTCTGGAATTCCATCCAAGCACCTCATTATCCAAGGTCATTCAACACCTAAAAGGAGGAAGTTCTTACAGATTGTTCAAGCTTCATCCTGCTTTCGGCAGGTGACTTGATTTTCCGTAAGTATTTTTGCTGATAGCGTTTTTTAGATAAAGCTCCTAAATCTTCCACACTAAATATCATTGCAAAAATGATTCGTTGCTTATATAGGGCATGAGATTTGAGTCATATGTTAACCATTTTGAAATATAATATAAATTTACATAATGTTTAAAAACGCTATCAGTGAAAATGTCAAATTCATTACGTCGACCTGCCGAATGTAGGTTATAGGATAAAATGTTGGTATTTGAAAAGATGGCAAAAACATAGGTTCTACCTTGAAACTTATGAATAAACTCGAGAATAAGTTTACAGAATAATGAGTACACTACCCTTTTTATTATATCCTTAGCAGACATTTTTTGCACCGGAACCATCTTTATAATATTAGCTTACTTCTCTAAAATTTACTGATCACTTATAAATGATAGAGATTCTAAAATCTTATGTTGAATTAATAATATTAAAAACTGACCTAATGTTAGTTGCATGGGCGTCGATATAGTCATTGGGAATTTCGAGCATTTTTTCAGGCATAGACGAATGAATATTCTTGGATATGGGGAAAAAAATGCCACTTTTGAACTATTAAAAAGTTCGGTTTTAGTTGCTTTTTCTGGAGCACTTCGGGTTCATATAGCTTTTATCTTGTTTCATATCCAGTCCAGTATGCTTGCTTGCATTGCAGGAGGACTTGTGATCTATACAGTTTATACGATTGACAGGACTCTTGAATCTAAAGAAGATGCTACAAATCGTAAAGAACTGAATGGCTCAAGAAAAGAGATAGGGCTTGCGGCTGCTCTGCTTGCTTTTTTAATAGGAAGTTATCTGCTGGCGAAAGAGGGATTGCTTATAATTGCATTCATACCTCTTGTAATCGGTTATCTATACAGTAAAGGCATTAAGATAGGCAGATTTTCTATAAGGCTTAAAGGCAGAGCTGGTGTCAAAAACTTAGTTGTTGGTCTTACCTGGGGTGCTTGCACTGCCGGACTTGCAGGCAAAAGCTGTGGGAGTATAGTTCCTGTAATTTTGATTTTCATTTTTTTTGGAGTCAAACTTTTTGTAAATTCCACCATATATGATTTCAGAGATATCAAAGGAGATACTTTAGCAGGTATCGAGACCCTGCCAGTAAGTCTCGGAGAAAAGAATACACGCAATCTCCTTACTGGAATGCATTTGTTCTCCCACCTGATTCTTGGCATCGCTCTAATTCATGGATTTCTTGCCTTTGAACCTTTAATTATTCTCATAAGTTTCTTATTAGGACTTATATGCATCCAGAATTATACAAAATCTGTTGATGAAGAACTTCTTCTCTTCAAATTCGCAAGAACCATCCTTGTGGATGGAGAATCAACTTTAATTCTCGGACTGAGATTGATTTCAAATGCTGTGATTGGATAACGATTTGTTTAAACCATTTTTGGGGAGCTGCCCCATGCAAGTTCTTAACCTTATAATTAAAAAACTGACAATTTATTAGAAATCATTTTTCTCTCCAGTCTCGATAAGGTACTCTAATTATGAATTTGGCACCTTCTCCTTCGGTACCGTTTTCATTTATATCCATACCTGTAATGGAAAGAATATTTCTAACTAAGAAAAGGCCCATTCCTGTATTTTTTCCGAAGGATTTCTCAAAAATCGTCTCTTTAATGTCCAAAGGAACGCCTACTCCATCATCTGTTATTTCAATTATAAGATTTCCATTAATTTTATGGTAACTAACTGTTATTTCAGTAACACGCTCTCCATGAGCTCTGGAATTCTGAAAAAGATTGTAGAAGACTTTTTCAAATAAAGGATCAGCATAAACTTCCAGTTCCTTCTCCTCAATGGAAAATTTCAATCCCTGACCGGAGAAGGCAAGAGAAGCTTCTTTTGCCACACTGCTTATAGACTGCCAGGTAGGAGAAACCAATCCAAGTTCCTGGTAATCTTTAGTGAAGGAAATCTGGTTATGAATTACCTCAATACCTTTATTGAGATTTCTTAGATACTTCGCTATCCGTGGGTCATTCTTGACATCCTGAGGAAGTGATTCAGAAATTAATGTAGTGTATCCGGAAAGCACATTCACCTGATTGAGTATATCATGTCTTGTGATATTGTTCATCAAGTTTATCTTCTTGTTAGCCTGCTTCAAAGCTTCCTGATACTGATAGATTTTTGAGATATCATGGATCAGCATCAATTTACCCCTTACATTACCATGCGATGTAAGGTAACTAATGTTGAGGTCGAAAAATTTTGTTTCAAAACCGCTTTTCAATGAAATTTTGGCAAAGAAGTCTTCATCATTAGTATTATTAGATAGCTTTAACTCTTCCCCGAAAATTTCATTTATGTTTTTCCCAACGACTTCCTTTCTTGATTTTCCTACCAACTCAAGAGCCGACTTATTAATATCTACTATGGAATCTGTGAAGTCTGCTACGACATACCCATCATTCATAGATTCAATAACGCTTTTTCTTGCGATTGGAATAATACTAAGAAACTCATATTTCATGATGCCCCAGTAAAAAATCAACCCAGTAACTGTAAACAAAAAGGGAGTTGGGTCAAAGAATTTAAAAGGATTTACATGTTCTATGTGAAGGATGTTTCCCAGCAACGGAATAGAAACGGCCATTAGAGCAACTACTATCTGATTTATATAGAACGAGGTTTGAAGAGCAGATTTTTTAAAAAAGAAAGAAGTTCCCAAAACAATCAAAATGAGGGAATAGACATAGAAGATCCGGAAAAAAGAGCCATAATTAATTACTGAGAGGGGAAAAGCTCCTGAGGTATCCAGATAATAACTTTCGAAATACAGTTTTTGAAAACTATTTGTAAGTACCAAGAGGATTGTAAGGAAAGGAAGCAGAAAAAATGCTCTCCTGTACTTTTCCACTTGCTGTTTACATGTTCCTGAATATTCAGCAGCAAATAGGAACCAGGTAACAGGAACAAGGGCAATCCCAAGATATTGAAAACGGGCAAAAAAATATTTAAGCTCGACATCGACGAATCCAACCTCAAAAGCATAGCTCATCGACCACAAAGATATGCTTAGCATCATAAGTATGAAGTATCTTGAGAAAGGAGTCCTATGATAATCAAAGGCTTTGTGTACTTTGAATGAAAGCAAGATGGCTATTAATCCTGAAAGAATTAAAGCTACTATGTAGGGAATTGCAGCAGTGTAGATTTGCAGATTGATAGGATGACCTTCTTTTCTCAATTATTGTTGGCGAATTTGAAAAATTAGGAGAGTAAGATTAAAATATCGCAGATTTAAATAAGTATACTTAAGCTATAGATTATATATGACTAAATAAAGGAGTATAAAAAATCTTTGATATAGAAACGCGAATTCCATTGCAAAAAAATTATGAAAGGGATTTACTAAATTATTTTGATCTATCCAGACATTAGTCTTTAAAAATCATTTAACACTTCACTTTCGCAGTTAAAAGAAGAAAGGTCGTCAGTTTCATCGAGAGGCAGTATAACAAGTTCATTGTCGAGATTTTCGTGCTCTAAGTTTTCTGACTTTTCGCTCGTCATCATATTCGATGAATCGTTTTGCATCCTCTCCTTCAAGGACTAAACCTAACTCAACTGGTTTTGCCATTAATTTCACCTAATTTCACTGTTCAGTATTCAGCTCATTTACATATAACTAACTTACCAGAACTTGGATATTTTACATATCTCACCAAAATAGAAATTGCTCAGTCATGCACAGGTTTTATTTAACCTCTTTATCTGTGTACATTAGAGACAGTCAGGAAAAATTTCCGTTATCTAACTTACATAATATTTTATTTGAGAGACATATGAGTACTTGATGAGTGTTTGGGTACTTGAGTACTTGCCGCAAGTATGATGAGATCGAAAAGCAAAATTAGCAAATTCGACTGGGCAGTTACAAAGATATTAAACCATAGGTCAGGGCACAAAAATGAAAATGTGTCTTTTTACTTTTAGAGACCATTGAATTTATCTTTAGCAGCTTCTTGATTTTTACTTAAATTTAAAAAGTTTATGCATTTCTTGTATAATGAGGTAAAATGAGTTAACTTTAATCCCATCCTAAGATAATTTTCCTTTTTCCCTTTTTTCTTCTGCCAGGACTGTCGGATACCTCAAGGAAAAAACCAGGAGGCGGGTCAACTTTATGAGCACTTCGACTTTGAAATCATGGGCGAAACAGATATGGACTACCTGCGAACACTGCAACAGATTCGAAAAAGAAAAGTATCAATTGTTCTTTTCCAACCTTCTTCCAACCTTCTTCCAACCTATCTTATTAATCGTGGGCCATTTGATCGAGTGCAGCTGCAATCGCCAGGATCAAGGCAGCATCCTGTCCGGGCTCAATCTCCACTCCATAGGTATCCCTTATCCGGAACCATTTTTTTGAGACCTCGGCGACTTTTTCCCTCCCGGCTTCAATCTTATACTCATGGTCCAGAATATTGCCCTGGACATCCAGCTCAGGCCCGTTTGCGACTTCCACTTTCCAGCGGTCGCGAAGAGGTGAGATCAGGGCTTTTTTAATCGTTGCAGCTGTTTTTCCGTTAGCGTCCAGGACGTCCATCGTATCCTTTATCCTTAGAAGCTTCTCCTGGAGTTTATATACCTCATTGCCCTGCACATCCCTGATAATCAGGGTGTTGCGCAGGCGGAGAGCTTTGCCGTCAACGTAGAATTCCCTATCTCCTGCTTCATTTTCTATCCAGTAGTCATCTCCTATGGAAACAAGTTTTTCGTGCATTTTATAGCGTTGTACGTTTTCTGCTCCGCGGCCTCTGATACCGCCCATTATTCGTCTCATCATAATCACTCCTTTTCCTGCAGATTTTTATTCCCAATAAATTTTTAACCGTTAGGTGCTGCCGATCCCCTGCATGAGCTTTTCCATTACCTGGTTCACAGTAAAGCTTGCTGCTTTCTGGCGTGGGGGATACTCTTTAAATGTTGCCAAAAAGTCTCCCACAATTCCCTGAGCGGGCACCAGGAGGAAGGCGTGATCCAGCATCCAGTCATAGTAAGTATTAGAGGTCTGATCCGCTCTTTCATATGGGTCGGTACGCAGGTTGAATATTTTTGGTACACGCAGCGGGACAAAAGGTTCAGCCCAGACCAGGAGTGTGCCGACGGCTCGCTGCTCCAAAAAGACCATTTTCCAGTTGTCGTACCGTAGAGCTACCAGGTCTCCGTCGTCAGAGAAGTAAAAGAACTCATTCCGGGGAGATTTTTTTTCCTTTCCGGTCAGGTAGGGAAGCAGGTTATAACCGTCAAGATGTACCTTGAAAGTTTTGTCTCCGGCTTTGTGGCCTTTTTTAAGTTTTTCCTTAATATCCGGCTCTCCTGCCGCTGCAAGCAAAGTAGGCAGCCAATCAAGGTGGCTAACTATCTCGTTAGATATTGTGCCTGCAGGAATCTTTCCAGGCCAGCGCATTACCTCAGGAACACGGAAAGCTCCTTCCCAGCAGGAGTTTTTCTCGTTGCGGAACGGAGTCATAGCTGCATCGGGCCAGGAGTTCATGTGTGGTCCGTTGTCCGTGCTGTAGATAACAATGGTATCATTCGCAATGCCGATTTCGTCCAGCAGGTCAAGAAGCACACCTACCTGCCGATCATGCTCGATCATGGCATCATGGTACTCGGATTGCCAGCGTCCTGACTGTCCCTTTATCCTTTCCGGGATATGAGTCCTGAAATGCATTCTTGTAGTATTGAACCAGACAAAGAACGGCTTTTCCGCTTCATGCTGACGTTTGATAAAATCGATGGCTGCATCCAGAAACTCCTGGTCTACGTCTTCCATTCGTTTTCTGGTCAACGGGCCGGTATCTTCGATGCGTCCGTCGGCATAGCTGTGGATTACGCCCCTGGGGCCGTAGTTCTTCCGGAAATTAGGGAAGTCTTTTTCAGATGGATAATCACGGTCTTCAGGTTCCTCTTCAGCATTCAAATGATAAAGGTTACCAAAAAACTCGTCAAAACCATGGTTGGTGGGCAAGTGCTCGTCCCGGTCCCCTAGATGGTTCTTCCCAAACTGGCCAGTCGCATAACCCAACGGTTTCAGCAGTTCGGCAATTGTTGGATCCTCAGGCCGGATTCCTACTTTTGCACCTGGCATTCCCACCTTGCTCAGCCCGGTACGGAAAGCACTCTGCCCGGTGATAAAAGATGCCCTGCCAGCAGTGCAGCTCTGTTCCCCGTAAGAGTCCGTAAACTTGATGCCTTCATCAGCAATCCTATCAATATTCGGTGTTCCGTATCCCATCAACCCGTCGCTGTAGCAACTGAGGTTGCTAATGCCAATGTCATCTCCCCAGATGACCAGTATGTTTGGTTTCTTTTCTGCCATTCTTAACCCCCATATAGATCTATGATAGCTCGGTCTTCTTGAGACCATGACAACGCTTGAACTTGAGTCTGCTGCCGCAGGGACAGGGATCGTTTCGTCCTGCCCGGGCAAAAGCATCTTCCAGAGCCAGGATTCTCATAGCTTCCGAAGCCGGATAACCCCTGCGTAACACCCCGGCAATAATCTGCATCGGAAAATCAATGTGATGAAAAAAAGCTTTCCAACCTTCACAGAGATAGTTCAAACCCTGTTCCCCTGCGGGCGTGGTCAGGAAGCGGTTTTTGGGACATTCTCCCCGGCAGGCAAATAAAACATCACATTCATGACATACCTGAGGCAGAAGATCACGTTTATTTGTCCCGAACCTGTACTGCCTTTCTGAGGCTGCAAGCTCGAGAATCTCTTTTTCCATGATATTCCCGAGCAGATAGTCAGGTTCTACAAAATGGTCGCATGAGTAGAGGTCACCGTTGTGCTCAAGAGCAAGCCCAATACCGCACGTTTCCTCAAAAACACACATGCCTGAAGGCAGACCAAGCCATCTGCGTGCAGAAGCTTCAAAAGTCTGCACGAATATCCTTCCTACGTCTTTTCGCACCCATTCGTCAAAAATACGACTCAAGAAACTGCCAAACTGTTCAGGCAGTACTGAATGATTAGAAACCCCGGATCCTCTTTGATAGATTGTATGTCCTTCTTCATCGACCCTATCTACAACAGGAATAAACTGTATCCAGTCTGTTCCTGCTTCATCCCGCAAGAAATGATAGACTTCCAGAGGATAATCGGCATTGAGCCTGTTGACTGTAGTCAGGACATTGTATTCCACATCGTACTTTTGCAGTAAGCGCAACCCCTGCATGACCCGGTCGAATGTCCCTTTCCCTCCTTTGTCCACACGGTAGGCATCGTGCAGTTCACACGGGCCATCGATGCTGATTCCGATGAGAAAATTGTTTTCCTTAAAGAACCGGCACCATTCGTCGTCCAGAAGCGTGCCATTTGTCTGCATCGTATTTTCGAACACCATGCCCGGTTTTCCGTACTTCTCCTGCAGCTCGATAGCACGCTTGTAAAAGTCAATGCCCATAAGCGTGGGTTCACCTCCCTGCCAGGCAACTGTTACCTGCGGGCTGCGGTGGGCTTTGATAAGCTGTCGGATGTAACTTTCCAGCACTTCGTCTGACATGCGGAACTTGCTGCCGGGATAGAGCATTTCCTTGTCAAGAAAAAAGCAGTATTTGCATGCCAGATTGCATATAGCTCCAGTCGGCTTTGCCAGCACATGAATGCGTAAAGGCGGGTAGTTTTGCGCCATTCTCACTCTCTTGTCAGATCTATTTGAAATTTATTTTGTAAACTCTCTTGACTCATAGCCTGACAGATATAAATGGAAGGGATGCAAAATCTGCCAGGCTCGTCTCTTTACTGCCGCGCCGTCTCTTTACTGTCGCGCCATGACCATACGCGTTTTAGCTTCCTTGTCCTCGATCAGCTCACCGCTCACATCCACGGTCACGCTATGGATCTTACCCGTGAACTCAAAGGGAGGCTGGTAGTCAGGTGTGACTGGTGATCCATGAGCTGAGCCACAGGTTACCCCGCCGGTTAACCCGAGTGCAAGCGGAGTCGTCACAGGTACATCAGCCTTGCCTACTAATTTTCCGTCGATAAAGAGCTTAGCCCTGCCAGGTGAGCCCTTGCCCTTAGCAAAATCCGGCTTACCGGTCACCTCGAACTCGAAACCAAGTAGATGTCTCCCCACCGGCATTTTCTCACTGGACTCTACAGAGTATAGAGCCTTACCTACGTAGTTGTGTACCCAGTGCAGCTTTCCGCCTTTGATATAGAACGAATAGCCGGAGTCAATACCACCATGGGCAAGCAAGATTCCTTCAGCGCCTCCTGCAGGGATCTCGACATCAGCTGTGATACTGTGCGGACGGTTGAGAACCTTAACTGCTGCATTTGCGGGAACTCCCTGGGTTCCGGGATAATAGGTGTAGCTTGTTCTGTCGGTTGCAATCTCTGGCCGTTCATCAGCAAGACGTAACACACCGCGGCCATCAATTGGCAGCACGTTGTATTTTCCGGCTTCTACATACCAGGTGGCAATCATCTCGATCAACTTCGGCCGGTTATCTGCAGCCACGTTCTCGTTTTCTGTCCAATCCTTCTCTATGTGGTAAAGCTCCCAGTCTTTTGCATCCAGCTCGGTCAACTTGTCTGCAGAAATCGGTTCACCGAAAGGTTTTCCTGCTTCAATGAATGAAGGCCCGGGCCATGGACATACAGCACGCCAGCCATTGTGATACAAAGAGCGGTGCCCCATCATCTCGAAGTACTGGGTGTGGTGCCTGGTAAGTGCACTTGCATCTTCAAAGGTATGTGCAAAACTTACACCTTCTATGGGCGATTGGGTTACACCCTTAATAACCGTCAGGGGCTCAATTCCAAGGCAGTCCAGAACCGTAGGTACCATATCGATAGCGTGGGCGTACTGGCTTCGAATCTCTCCTCGGGCCTTTATACCCCTGGGCCAGTGGACAATAAAGGGGTCGCTGATACCGCCACGGTAGGTCTCTCGTTTCCAGCGGCGGAAGGGCGTATTCCCGGCCCAGGTCCAACCCCAGGCATAGTGGTTGAAGGTCTCCGGGCTCCCCAGCTTATCCAGGGCTGCGAGGTTATCCTCAAGCGACTCAGGCACATTGTTGAAAAATAAATTCTCATTGACAGATCCCGTGGGGCCCCCTTCGGAACTGGCACCGTTGTCGGAAATCACCATGATTAGCGTGTTTTCAAACTCACCAATGTCTTTCAGGAACTGCAGCAACCTGCCTATGTGGTAATCGGTGTGTTCCAAAAACCCGGCAAAGACTTCCATCATACGGGCGTAGAGCTTCTTTTCTTCCGGCGAGCATTCCTCCCAGGGCTTGACATCCGGGTCATGGCGGGATAGTTTTGCGTCTTTTGGGACGACGCCCAGTTCCTTCTGCCGGGCGAATGTTTTCTCCCTGTAAGCCTCCCAACCATCATCAAACTTGCCTTTATATTTGTCCGCCCACTCTTTAGGAACCTGGTGGGGAGCATGCATGGCTCCCGTGCAGAAATACATGAAAAAAGGCTTGTTGGGAGCGACCTGTTTAGCGTCAGCAATGAACTGGATAGCCCGATTTGCAAGATCCTCATTCAAGGTGTAGCCTTCTTCGGGAGTCCTGGGAGGGTTTACGGAATGATTATCATAGGTCAGTTCAGGGTAATACTGATGAGTCTCGCCTCCTAAAAAGCCGTAGAAACGCTCGAAACCTCTTCCTAAAGGCCAGCGGTCATAAGGTCCGGCTGCCGAGATCTGATCTGCGGGGGTTAAATGCCATTTTCCGATGGCGTAGGTATTGTAACCGTGCTGCTGTAGTATCTCTGATAAAAAACCGTTCTCAAGAGGTATATAGCCATTATATCCCGGATAACCGGTTGAGCCCTCGGTAATGCAGGCCATATTATTCGAATGATGGTTCCGGCCGGTCAACATGCACGAACGGCTAGGAGAACACAGTGCAGTCGTATGCATATTGGTATAGGCAATGCCTCCTGCAGCCAGACTATCCAAGTTGGGTGTCTGGATAGGGCTGCCGTAGCAGCCGAACTGTCCAAAACCTGTGTCGTCCAGCACAATGAAAAGTACGTTTGGAGCACCCTCTTTGGCGCGCAGTGGTTCCGGCCATGCTGGTTTCGACTGGTCTTCAGTGCGCCCGATTACGCCAGGGAAAGTGGTTCCTGGTTTGTATTCTTTCAGCGGCATTTTCAGCGGCATTTATCCTCCGATCAATATAAGGATTTAATTGGAGATATGTGAAAATAAGAATGGAGGGAGGGACTACTTTTGGCTCCCCACCACACACTTTATTTTATTCAGAACCGTTGTTCTGGCTTTTGGCCAATTTCCGGGAAAATCTGCATTCCGGAGGTTTATTCGATAAAATTTTAACGTGCTGGAGCTGCTTCTTCTTCGGTAAACGCTTCATGCAGCTTCTCTTCGTTTTCTTTGGAAAGGTTGGTAGCAATGATTTCAAACCTGAACTGTTTCATGGCATCTACTACCTTGTCTTCAACTGCATCACTTGTCATAAGAAAGAGGGCTGAGGTGCCTTCAGTCACTTTACTGCGGACCGACTTCATGAAGTCTTCGTCTATACCTACTTTGGTCATGGAACCTGCCAGTGCGCCCATTGCGGCCCCGGCAACCATGCCAAATATGGGAATAAAGAAGATTAACCCAAAGAGCAGACCCCAAAAAGCTCCGCTCAGTGCACCTGCACCTTTTAAATCACCCAGGTGTTTAGTTGTTGGTTTCTTTTTTCCCTCAGGCCAACTGACTATGGCTGCATCGTGCAGTTTAATCAGTTGTCTCTTGTCTAAACTCTCGATCACATCAAGTGCATTTTCTGCACCTTTTGCGTTATCAAATTTAAGAACTGTTAAAGTTGTCATAACTCAAGCTCCTTTTTATTTTCAGCTTTATTCCTTGGTTTATCGCTCCACACACCGATCAAGATCGAATTTTATCACAGCTTCGTTTTGATCTTTAACCTTAAGACCGGAGTATTTATCGAAAGAGCCGAAATAAGTAGTCTCATCATATCAATATGGATCTCTCGTTCCCAAAATTTTTGCATCCATCTTGCATCAGGTCTTTCAGGAGGAGCGTGTTTCAGGTCCAAAGGTTTTTCAGAGGGCAGCCAGAAAATTTTGCTTTGATCGAGAACCGGGAACATGGTATTTTACAACCTTCTGCTCACGGCTTGCTGATGAAGACTTGCCAGTAACAGGATGCAATGCCAAAAAATGACATTAAAGCCTATGCTGACTAATTTTGGAATTATTGGCCCTTTTCGTCATTATTGAACTGCGACGTCTACCCCCAAAGTTTGCAGTCCGCTAATTGCAATTGTATATTTAGATTTTTATGTATATTATATTATACATGTGTCCTAATTTTATTAGGTTTGCTTAAACATACTATTGCAGCGAGCCTGTACATTTTTATTTTACTTCCAAACCAAGATATCCTGTTTATTGTTCTTTGTAACTCCAGGATATTTAAAACCCTCTTCGATGTTCCAGATGAGCAAAAAGGTATTTGACCAGCAGCAAAATTGTGTCGTTCGTGATAATAATCATCTTTTTCACCTCCGATTGCCAACGAATTGTTATATAATCCCTAATTATTTGTATACTCTTTATAAGCTCAGCCAAATTTTGACCTTAAACTTGCGTAAATTTATGGCTTTCAATTTACAATAAATTCAAGGTACGGCTCCTTACCAATGGCTCCTTAATTTTAAGAAATTTTATTCTCAGAATGGCCATGAAAGATGATTTCAAATTGTCCATTGGAAAAAATTGTCCATTGGAAATATTATTATTAAACTCATATAATATATCGAGAAATATAAATATGGATTTAATATCAGAAATAGATGCCATATGGCAGGTGCTTCGATAATGGAAAGGTTGTGCCAAAAAAAATTCATTTAAGCCTTTAAAATAGAACTTCTAAAGATCTCCAGGCACAGGATTTGGGTGTGAGAACTCAATTAATAAATATCTGCTTAAAATAGTATTCAGGTAGATATTCAGCTACTTCTACTCCTAACTTATTTTTATTCCACGCTCATTGCTGAATATTTTCATATTGACTACTACAAAATGGTCCTCGTGCGGAAGATGGACCGGCGACTGCATCGCAGGCTTTCCACACAGGAGAAGTCAAATAGAGAGTCCTCTTCGGCCTTGCCCTCAAGAGCGCGGATTTCGTGCCAGAAACCGAGAGAATTGCCAATATGTTTTAAAATAATATGTTAAAAAAATGTGTCTGAAACTTTCAAATAACTGATGATTTATTTTTACAGTCAAATTATAAATACATTTGATTTAATACTATTTTATTGGTAAAATTACCACATGGGGGAAACGTAGTTTATCCGATAGCACTTCGGCAGCCTATTTAGTATTAGCACTCATTGCTTTTATACTGGGTGCAAGCATGATAAAAATAAAGAGAACTGGGTCATACAGAATACGTACTCCTCACTAAAATTTTTAGTGTGTTTTCACTGCTGCTTTTAATGCTAGTGGGTAATGCATTAGGTGTCGATCAAGTTGTCGGCTTCAATTATTCGCCTTATCCAAATGGATATCAATTTCCCAACTTCAATGGACATGCTCTCACATCGGATGATTTTTATAATGTATATGGAATTTATTTGAACAACACTACTAGCTCAAAAACTAAGTTTTTCTATGATCATTTTTTCACGGCTAGTGGTGGTAATTGTTTTGGAATGTCAGCTAGCAGTTTAGTATTATATAGCCACGGAATTAATGCCTGGGATTATTCTAAATCGGATTTGATTCCTAATAATTGGAAAGGATTCATACCTTTCCATAATGTTAGTAATGTCCAAACCGTTCAGGATTGGATTCAATATTGTCAAACATTACAATATGGAGAAGCCTGCTTGTCTGATTTTAGTCGTTCACAAGGTACAAAAAATGTTTATAATATGCTAAAATCTCTTTTAGAATCAGCAGACACGACTCCACAGGTACTAGCGATTGGTGGTTGGGGTGAAAATGATAGTAGTAACAAATTGAATTTTGAGCAACATGGGGTTGTTCCATATAAAATAGAAGAAAACAGCATCTTGACTAATTGGGAAGTTAATGAATCAAGTGAATCAACCAGTAATCGCATACCCATTAATACTGGTTTTATATACGTATACGATCCCAATTACCCGCAAAATTCCACCAGTGTTTCCGGTAGTAAATTAACGGTTTATTTAAATAACTGGACATTATTGGCACCTGATATCCCTTCCAATTCACAAGTTTTAATTGGCTTATTTGGCCTGGATGCTATAACCTCACCCCCTAAAATCCCTTCCAGTCTTGCGGAGCTTGGTATTGGGGATTCGCATCTACTATATACTGATAGTTCGGGCAGAAAATTAGGATTTGATAAAGGAGTATTTAAATACGAGATTCCCGGAACCATTCCTAGAATATACTCTGATCAGGAAAACTTTAACAGTTCATTTCCTGAAGCGTATTATGTCCCCGACCCTTCAATAAAAATGGAATTATACGGTCTAAAAAATAGTGTTTCTAATGTATCTATGATGACTCCTGAAGGTCTCATAGTTGCAAAAGTGCCTGTATCATTGAATTCCGTTGATGAATTTAAAGTTCTTAATAATGGTACAGGCTTATATTTCAACTCTGAAAATAGTAATACATCATCATTAAGTGTAATGCTTGATGTCGAAACTTCAGACCATTCACAGATTGTAAATGCCAGCTTCTCACAGATTGAGATCGGTGGTTCAGTTAACTTATCAAACGATAATGGAACTATTACTGTACAAAATAAGGGTCTGCCAAGAACCTGCAACATGTCTATTGAACAGGCAACAAACGGTCAAAATTCCAATATCACTATAAATAATATAGCAATTAAAGCAGATTCTACAGTACATATCGAGCCTTCAAATTGGAATGACATCTCCAATTCGACAGTCACAATCGATGATGTCGGAAGTAACGGAACTATTTATCACACTGAAACCATTAACCCGAATAACTTATCCAATGTCATTAAGGAATGCTCCAAATGAAAGACCTAAGTATCCTCTAAGGTTGATTTTCGAGTTATTGGATCTTTGCCTAGAAAACTCAACACACTGCTAAAACCCAAAGAATACTACGTTTATACATAAAATGTAGCCATATATCATTATTAGTCAGTTCTAGAGGTCTAAAAGGTTCTACAACTGTAATGATCCAGATAAATACACAGGTTTTACCCTAAAACTTCTGTATTGACAAAGTAATTTTTATTGTTTGGTGGTATGATTAATGATCCATTCTTCGACCTCAGAAGGCTTCATCTTAGTTTCAGTAGTGGCAATTCTGATTATAAAATCTATCATTTCTTCTTTAGTGGATGTAAATTTATATCCTTCATCTTCGATGATGAGATTCATTGCTTCGTAACCAGTTCTTTTATTGCCATTGAAGAATGGATGTCTTGCAACAATGGTGTAAACTATAATTGTTGCATTTTGAAAAATAGTATTCGATTCTTTTATCATATATTCAAACATTAACTCCAATGTAGCCAAAGAAAGTATTGCAGGTGTGTAATCGTCTGGATTTTCTTCTTTGTCATACTCAATCACTCGTCGATGGATTTTCAAAACATCAATTAAGCTAATCAAAATATCACTTTCTTCCGAGTGCGTCTAAGATTTCTTTGTCTTCAATGAGTTTCCTATCTAACCAAGCATCAAAATCTTTGATATGCGATTCTCTCCGTCCAGTATTCTCTTCTTTTGGGAACATTGGTTTATACTCTTTTTTTTCTTTAACTTCAACAACGAGCCGTTTAATGATGGAATTATAGGACTCGTTTTCTGTGATTTTAAATTCTTTGAGTGATTCCTTTACATCCGGATCAATGGCTATAGTGGACATATGCTATAATATGTTATAATAGAATATTAACATATACATTTTAACATGGTAAAGGCACGTTTGCTATTAAAGGATTAAGAAAAAATATAAAACGTAATATGATAGTATCAAGTGTCAGGCTAATGAAATAGTTAATGACCCTCATAGATACAAAAATCTAAGATATGATATTAGTGGCTTAAGCCTCGTTCTTATCGGACCTTTTGTTTTGTCTTTTTCTATTGATGAAGAAATAAAAACAGTTACGTTAGAAGATTTTGAACATCACGATAACGCATACTTATACAGGTAGTTGAATCTATTTTTATATTGTTAGTCATAAGCGACCAAATATAATACTTATGAATTATTTTTGATCAACTGTTCTACCATATCAACAATTACAGGAAAACCAAATTGTTTCCCATATTCTTTATATTTCAAACAAAACTTTTGAGCAATAAGTAAGGGATGTGGCAAATCACTAAATGATGAGATGAACTTAGAAAGATCATCTAACACATTTTGGGGGACTATAGCTTGATTCATGGTAGATGACACCTACAGCATATAACTTTAGCAACTTTAGATATTTATGTTTTATTATTATGGATTATATTAGAAACTTATATTAAAACCGTTGGAAATTATTTAATTTTTTATATTTTTAGTATGATATTTCCTTTTGAATAGCTACATTCCTAGATAGAACGTTCGTATTTTTGGCAAAAAACCACTTATTTTTTATCATAATTTTGAATATTCTTTAATAAAAACGAACTTTTTAGTATTTTGACTCGTTAAAAAATTTCAGTATCCAGCTATTTTTTATGTATTCAACCCAATCATGCCAGAACCACGAATAGATCGTTGACTCCTATTGAGCCGATCGAATTTAGAGATTTGAAATAATTTCATCAATAAAAACTGATTTTCATTGAATGCCCATATCTAAAACACAGTCTTCCAGTCATCTTTCATGCTGACCACGATCCAGCCGCGTTCCTTAGCCATCTGCAGAGTTTTCTCGCTTCCCTCGTCGTAGGCGTACTCGCGCTTTGCATCATCATGACGGAGCAGCAGCGATAGAGAGCGGTGACCGCTTTTCTGCGCCAGCCACAGCATATACAGGTCCCCATCCGAATTGCCAGCGACCAGTATAGGCTTGCGGCCGATATGCAGCTCTATATTTACCGGCTTGCCAGGTCCGTCATCGATGGGGTCGACCAGGCCTGTCCTGCGGAACACTACCGGCCCCTCATCAGTCATCCGGGTCTCGAATGCGATATTGCTGCCAATAACCCTCTCTCTTGGGATCCTGTAGATTTCCTCCGAGACCGTACGCATAAAACTCATGCCGCCACCGGACGCCAGGAAGACCTTGAAACCGTTATCGCCCAGGCAGCGCACGAGCTCAACCATCGGCTTATAAGTTAGGTCCTTGTATAGCTTGCCAAAACGGGGATGCCTGGCGGTCTCCAGGAACTCTTTAGCCATGAGCATAAAATCATCCTGAGACATGCCGGCATGAGAATCAAAGACGATCTGCATAAGTTCTTTAACATTTCCGCCAATGTGGGGGTCAAGCCTGGAGAAGTAGGACAGGTCGCCTGTTGCCGCTGCTTTAAAGCCCGGCTTGTCCAGGAGTTTTGGATCTGCTTCAGCCAGCTGTTTTAACCGCTCGATGGCAAAGAAAAGTTGAATATATGCGGGTTTCTCCACCCACAGGGTTCCATCGTTGTCCAATATAGCAATTCGCTCGGCCTCTGGCACAAAGTCAAAGCTATCGGGATTTGTGACGGAGTTTATATAATCAATGATTGCTTTCTTAGCCGGTGTTTCGTTCCATAATGAGAGAATTTCGGACAATGTCAATTCCTCCTATTAGCGAGTTTCATGGCAATAGTTCATTTCTATATCCTTTTGGTTTTAAATCATAGTTGTCGACTTCAACGAAACATTAAATCAGAATCGAAGTGACAGTCCATATAAACCTACTTTTCACTAATATCAACTACATATTTATATTTCCCTATGTATTATATTCGTTTGATAATAATCTTTTAGTGATCAATTTTGCCATCTTTCATTATCAGATCCATAACAAAATAGAAATGAACAGGATCGCAGCTAGAGCATGTTTAAGCAAACCAAGATATTACAAATTGGCCCTTCGCTGTTTCAGTTGGATAACCCGGGTTTAAGCTTATCTAACTTTGATGGATCATATCAATAAAATTGAATATGATTACAAGCTTTTTGCGTTTTCCGAGTCTGGATTCCACCAGTCATAAAAGGAATTTCCATGACATCAGAAATTATAAATTTTGTCATAGCCTTTTCAGTACTGCTCTTTGTCTTCAGCCTCGTCTCCCGAAAAATATCCGGTTCAGTAGTCACTGCCCCTATGATTTTTGTGGCAGCAGGAATGCTGCTCAGCCCTGAGGGGCTTGACTTTGTAAAGCTCTCCTCAAACAGCACGCTTTTTCTTAATATTGCTGAACTGGCACTTGTTCTGACTTTATTCTCCGATGCATCTACAATTGAACTGCAGACGCTATTTCATGGCGAAAGACTTCCTGGCCGTCTACTTTTTTTTGGCCTGCCGTTTACTATTGCCTTCGGGGTTATTGTTGCTGCTTTTGTTTTTCGGGATTTGACACTCCCTGAAGTGGGTTTGATAGGCGCAATTCTTGCTCCTACGGATGCAGGACTTGGTCAGGCAATAGTGAACAATGTGAAAGTACCCCTTAAAATCCGGCAGAGCCTCAATGTGGAGAGCGGACTTAATGACGGCGGTGCGATTCCTTTCTTTCTCTTTTTTTTAATTCTGGCAGGAGGAGAAGCACTTGATAGGCCGATTGAGACCCTTGTCGTTTTAGCCTTAGAGCAGATAGGGTTAGGAATACTTGCAGGTGCAGTTGCAGGATTAATAGGTGGACGGCTTTTAAGCAGGGCTGTCCGTGCCGGGTGGACTTCCGGACTTTATCGCAAAATTGGGTTTATGTCCCTGGCTGTCATCTCCTGGCTCGTAGCAGACGCAATAGGAGGCAGCGGATTTATTGCAGCTTTTACAGGAGGCTTTGTTACCCGGGCTGCAAACAGCGTAAAACTTACCGAAGAAGAGGTCATCCTCACGGAAGCCGAAGGGAGTTTATTGAGTTTTGCGGTCTTTTTTATATTCGGAATCACGATAGCTACAAGAATTTTCACAATTAGCTGGCCCATATTTCTATATGCGGTACTGAGCCTCACACTTATCCGTATGGCACCTGTGGCAATTTCCTTGATAGGTATGAAACTGCGCACCGAAACCGTACTTTTCCTGGGCTGGTTTGGTCCCCGAGGTCTTGCATCCGTTGTTCTGCTCTTGATTGCCATGGAGGAGACGAAAGGAATTGGGGGAAGCGAAACCGTAAGTCTTGTCATTATCACTACTGTCTTGCTCAGTGTCTTTATCCAGGGGGCCACAGCAGGTCCCGGAAGTGAGTGGTATGCCCGCATAGTAGCGGCGCTGCCCTCTGATGCACCTGAAAGGAAAGAATAGAAGAACCTTTTACATGTAAAAAACTGAAGGCATGCAAATCAGGAAATGGGAGGGATATGAGTGGTTGAGATCGAAAAGGCACTGCCACTCGGCGGAATTATCTTGAGGCTGGCCGTTATTCTGGCACTGACGATAGGAGCCATAGTAATAAGCCGATTAATTCTAAAGTGCTTACTTTGGCCGGTAATCAAAAAAACAAAAACACTAGCCGATGACAGAATTCTCCGCCTTCTGGATAATCTCCTGCTGCTTTATATTATTCTGCAGGGTATGCAGGCCATAGTAAGGCTGCTCAGCGAGCCTGCAGGTCTCTACTCGAAAGTAACGGATGACCTTTTCTTCCTCCTCTACTGGATTATAGGGGTCTATATCGTTATTCGCCTTATATCCATTACTTCTGGCTGGTACCTGTCCCGGGTGCCCCCACGGGATAGGGAAGAGATCGACCAGCGAGTTGTTCGCTCCATACAATATATATTTGTGTTTATTTTCGGTTTTCTGGCCATAATTGTGCTTTTTGAACACTTCGGGATCACAGGGACTGCATTTCTAGCATCCCTTACTGCCTTTGGCATCGGAGGAATCATAGTTGGCCTTGCAGCCCAGAAAACGCTCGCTGATATCATTAGCGGGGTTGTGCTTCTCATTGACCGCCCCTTCCGGATCGGAGACCGTATCCTGATCGAAAAAATCGACACCTGGGGAGACGTGATGGAGATCGGATGGCGGTCGACCCGTATTCTTACCAGGGATAATCGTCTGGTGGTGATTCCAAACTCAATTATCGGGACGGATCTGGTCACGAATTATTCAATACCCGAAAAGATCTTCCGTGTAGAGACTGATGTTGTCATATCTTATGGTCCCGATATCGAGTACGTACGAAACCTGATTATTGAGGCTATGGAGCATGAAGACTGGATCATGCATGAAAAGCCAATACAGGTTCTCTTACTCGGGTTTACCGGATCGGGGGTAAAGTTCAAAGTCAGGTGCTGGATCGAAGATTACGTGGAAATCAGAGTTTCGGAAGACAAGCTCAATACGGCAATTTATAAGGCCCTGATAAATGCGGATATAATGATGCCTTCTTCCGATGTCATTGTTCATTTTGTGGCCGGAAAGAAGGACTAACAATTTCAGAGAGAGAAAAGATTTAAAAATGGAATAGAGATTAGGTTTTTCCAAATTAAAAAAATATTTTACGTAAAAAAATATTTTACGTAAATGAAGTTTAAATTTTACGTAAATGAGGTTTTATTTTTTCGAAATTTTGAACTCGTGTATGAAATCTCCACCGGCTTCTCCATCTTTATCTCCATCAAAAGGAACACCTTTTGCGTCTTTGATTACTCCTGATCCTGTTTCAGTTCCTATCAAAGTAACAGATATTTTAGCCCCTTCTTCTCCCACAGGATACTCTTCACAAGGTCTAAACATCAGCGTTCTGGTACTAGCATCGAGCACACCGTCTATAGGCATCTCGGAAACTGAACTCTTGACTATAACCGTACCCTTCGTAACAGTAGAACTGTCAATCGGTGAATCGAATTCGATCCAGATAGGAGATTTCGGATCCTCGGAAAATGTTTGTCGATCTGGATAAACAGACTTCACCGTAGCAGGAAATGAGCGTTTAAGTACCTTCTTTTGAAATAAATGAAGTTTTTTATGTACTTTTTTCTCTTTAACATATTTATCGTAAGCAAATCTCGCCGTAACACCGGCAACAAACCCTGCAACAATTCCGGCTACTGTCCCTACTGTTGTCCCTATTAACAGACCACCAAGCAGATGATGTTTCCTTCCAAACATATATCTCTTTGTCAGTTCTTTACCCCCACACTTTACTATTTTTACTTATTCAATCTAAATTTTACTCCTCTCCTATTTAGTAAATTATCCCCAAATGCATCTTCTTTCTACATTTGTAACTTAAATAGCGTGTTTCTTTCAGAGATATGCCGTTAATTACATAATATGCCAGCCACTGCTTCTTTTAAAGGCTTTCCTGTAACCGGATTTAATCATTCTACGAAGTGGAGGTTCCTGCAGGTGTTTATCATAAACATGCTTCAGCATAACTCCACCAACCATACCCGCAACAATTCCGGCTACTATTCCCACAACTACTCCCATTAATAGACCGCCAGCTATACCGCCAACTATTTGTGTCTTTGTCAGTTCTTTACCCCCTTATTTTTGCTGCTTTTATTCGTTCAACCTTAATCTTGCCTCTATATAAAGAATTATTTGTCTGTTTGTAGCATTGTAGCAGTTACAAATGCTTTTAACAATTTGCAATAAACAATTCCAACATAGGAGTTTAATCTGGCATTCTTATGACTCTGGCTTTTTTATTCAGTCTGAAGAGTCGATGCTCATTAGAAAAAGACAGTCTTTACAAATCTTGAGAAAGATTGAAGTTACAGTTAGTTTTTTCGACTGCGTGTTTATTTTATATGCATTTAATGATATTATTCCATATATATTGATCGTTTAATGGGCCTTAATGAAGTTTTCAACTACTTTTTAAAGATGCTATTATAGAGGTACCGTTCTCCGAGGACACAGAGCTAAAATTTTACAGGATAAATTGACGACCTGCAAGGGAAGATGCGCTAAATGCAGTAAACAAAAGGACAAAAAAAAGGACAAAACAAAAGGACAAAATGAGCGATTTTTGATGCGACGAATCTTGGGCGGTCTTAGTGGCCATGGAGCAGAAAGCATACAACGCTACAACGCTACAACGCTACAACGCTACAAAATGCACGGAAAATTAATCTCCATCGGATGACTACTGGATAGAAAACGAAGCTGGAGAGAAGGCATTCTATGGTTTAAGTCGCAAATGGGCCTGAAATGGATATTCAGGGCAACATTCTGGACCATGAGTACAGGATTGAATCTGGTAGAGAAAAGGTTGCAGAGGTCTCAAAAAAATGGTTCCGGATAAGGGATACCTATGGGGTGGAGATGAGTCCGGACATGACGATGCTCTAATTTTGACGATTACGGCAGCACTCGATCAGATGGTGCACGACTGAAGCTAGCATGCTGGGATGGGCTTCTCCCTGCGGATCTTGCATTTTTGGTAGTGTTATGTTGCACGTTTTTCCTCAGGGGTTACCATCATTCCGGCTGATAAGTAAAGGCTCTTATCCTCCTATGCTCATGTCTACCAACATTCCTTGCTTATCCTTTTCGTGGCAGTCCGGATCACAGTGATTATTTAACTTCCAATTTAGATCCTTCTCTAGAGTCATTAATATCGGAAGGCCTCAAAAATAAAAAAGTTTCATTTTTCAAGATAGATGACCGTACATCTTCAAGCACGTGCAAGACAAGGGCATCGTTAAGGCCGAAGTTATCAAGAAAATCCCACAAATCGTCTTTACATGCATTCACATATCGTTCTAAGTCTTTTTTGTCGAGCTGAGCTAAAAATGGGTGAAGTTCCATAATACCACCTGAGAATCTATTCTTCGATATTCTTAAGCATTCCAGGGGGTTTTAAGGGGGTGGGAGAATCAAATTCAACGTTGCATGAATATATTATATCATGAATATTTTTTCTCAAAGATGGATTTTAACATTTATACATTACATATGATATAGTTTTCTATGGTAAATTTTTAATGCAATTCTATCTTTTATTTACGAATTATTTTTCAAGATTAAAAAAAGACATAGTTAAAAACAATTCTTAAGCTTTATCGCAGAATCAAACATTGGTGCTCTCAGAACTTGAGAGTTCAGAGCTTACAGTAGCTTTTTCCTCTGCTTTCTCTCCCGGGTGACCTTTAATTTTTGAGGTCAGTTCAACTCTGCTTTTTTCAGGTTTTCCTCCGAGCACCCGGTCTATTACTTTACAGGTTACAAGGTCACCTGTTACATTTACTGCAGTCCTGCTCATATCAAGGATCCTATCGACTCCTAATATCAGAGCTATTCCGCTGGTAGGAATCCCGACACTCTCAAGGATTACGGAAAGCACAACAAGCCCTACACCAGGAATTGCAGGTGTCCCGATGGAAGCAACAACAGCCGTGATCATTACTGTCAAAAGCTGGAAATAGCTGAGATGTACTCCAAAGATTTCGGCTAGAAAAACAGTGGCTACTCCCTGATAAAGGGCAGTACCGTTAAGGTTCATGGTTGCGGATAGGGGTATTACGAATTGGGCAATAGAAGGGCTGACACCCAGTTTTTCCTCTGCGGTTTTGAGTGAAAGAGGCATAACTGCGGCAGAACTCGATGTAGAAAAGGCTAGCAGCATGACATCCCGGATGGCTTTTAAAAATTCAAAGGGATTATACCTCGCAATAACGAAAACGATCAGGAGGTTAAGGCACATAAGGAGCAGCAAGCTTACAAGTACCGTACCTACGTAGACAGCCAGTCCCATCAGGGCTTCGATCCCAAACTCGAAAGCAAACTTAGTTAAGAGCCCGAAAACAGCAATTGGGGCGAGTGACATGCTCCATTTAACCACTGTCATACAGATAGCCTGCACCGAACTAAGGAAGCTGACCATCGGAGTTGACTGGCTTTTTTCCAGAGTAACTAGAGCAATACCTATTATTACGGCTATTATTACGACCTGCAGCATTTCTCCACTAACTACGGCTTCAAGAGGATTTGAAGGAAGAAGATTTCCCACAAGTGTTGAGGGAAGAGTTGAAGCAGAATGAATAAAACTAATATTTGCAGAGCTTGCAACTGATTGTACTTCTCCTCCGTGTGCGCTTCCTATAACATTTCCACTTACAAACCTCCCCGGCTGAATGTAAAGTGCCATACCCAGCCCAATTCCGGTTGCAAGAGCAGTAGTTACCATGGAATAGGCTGCTGTTAAAAGCCCTGTCTTTTTCAGTTCACTCATACTCTGGCTTGAGGCTACCCCCAGAATAATAGAAGCTAAAATAAGTGGTATGACGATCATCTTAAGAAGCCCGAGGAAAATATAGCCTGGAAGAGCAACCCATTCTCCGATGATTCCCGCAAAAGAAGGGCCAACGTACCCTCCGAAATGCCTTAAAAAAAGTCCGGTAAGTGCCCCAAGCCCCATGCCTATTAAAATTTTAAGCCAGAGCTTCTTCTCAAGCAAACTGTGAAGATTATGGCTCAGATTTTTAAGAGAATTATTGTTTCTTGGATCAAGAGGGCAGCATATACGATTAATTCCTTCGACAACTTCCTGGCGAAGTAATCTGGTATCCTCAGCTATTTCATGAGCCAATTCCCTTGGGTTAGGGATATATTGGTTACTTTTATCTTTCATGGGGGATCACTGAAAAAGTGCTAACTCGATTATCCGGTGCTTCGGAGCTTAGCCTAATTTCAGTAGTACTTTCGCATTAGATTATATAAAAGCTTAGAAATGCACCTGCGAGGAATCACAAGATTTTCAGATTTAAAATCTTTATTCATTGTAATGTCTTTATTTATCCGAATTCCTTCATGTATTATTTTGTACTGCATGTACATGAATCCCATTTTTTTTTAGATCTCTCCAATACCACTTCGGAAACCAAAATGAAAACAACAAAAATAAGGGAGCGCTGATGCTTCCATAAACCGAACTTATTGAATAATACATCTCCGGAGTTGCCATTTGTAGCAAAGCAAATCTCATTAATGCCTGGGAAATGCATAATAAACCCCATCCTGCTGTCAATATTTGCCATACGGAAGTGTATTTCGGATGCATGCGCAGTTCTTGCGAAAAAGCATCTTTCATCTCATATTCGGCAATAATCTGAATAAGTGGTTTACCTATAATCAAAGAACCGAGAAATATACAACCTAGCACCAGGTCCATGGCTATGGGAGATTCAAGGTAAAAAGTCGGACTGTGGAAAATAATAGTTCCTATAAGCCCGATGACAGAGAAAATGGCTACTATTATTACAACCGCACTAGCTCTACGCTCTCTCATATATTGATAAGCAATTGCACCTAAAGCCCAGACGCCTGCCAGGACCGTGCCCTGGAAAATCATATCGTAGTAGCTAAATGTGTAAAAGATGATAATCGGAACAACCACACCTAATGCGAAATTAAGGTCAAATATCCTTTTCATTATACTAATTAATTTCATTGTGAATCACCCCGTTTTTCTATTATGCCCTCGGTACTTTACTTGAATTTTTCTACAAGGTTTTTATCAAAAGCGCTGTCCTACTAAAGAGAACTTTCGGTGCGGAAATCTGCTTTAAGCCGGCAGATCGGGCAACCTTTAAAGTGTCGTCAAAATCTGATTCCGAGACATGGCCTTTTGGTTCGACGATCAGAAATCTGCCTTCAGGCTTAATATGAGAAGCGACTTCATTCAAAAAACTCCTTTTATCCGGAACTTCATGGACCATATAAAATGCCAGTGCAAAATCGACCATCTCAGAGATGCCTAATTTATCAGATTGGGCTTTATGAAGAATGATACGAGAGTCAAGCCCTTGCTGCTTGCTTTTATTCTTTACCATCTGAAGCATCTCTTCCTGAATGTCTACAGAGATTACCTTTCCTTTCTCACCTACTAACTCCGCCATTGCCATGGAAAAAAATCCGGGCCCGCAGCCCAGGTCCATTGCAGTCTGGCCTGCTTTGACATATCCGCCTACTATTTTGTGTGGGTTATGTATAAGCTTGCGAAACCAGTTATCAAGAGCCCAGGCCATCTTATAAGAGCATACATCCGTCTGTGAATTCATCATTTATTTCCTCCTTTTTCACCCTGCGTGCATTTGATTCCGATTTTATTGATTGACAGTCAATCAGAAAATTATCAAAAAAAATTACCTGGTTAATGTTAGATCAAATCTCCAGGTGGAACTGATAATCAGTGACTCCAAGCACCTTGCCAGTGATTTCTTCTAAAGCACCGCGCATTCTCTCTCGTGATTCAAAAGTCCCTGAGAAATGATAGGAGATAGTCAGGATTGAAGTCAGCAGGAGTACGAAAGATTCCCTGGGATATTTCATTTTGAAAATCCCTTCGTCAATGCCTTTTGATATCACTTCGGCTATACTGGGAGAGATCCTGGTTTCCAGAGCTTCTTCTAATTTATTCTATCAAGTAAATATTCCGATTTTATTGATTGACAGTCAATCAGAAAATTATCAAAAAAAATTACCTGGTTAATGTTACATCAAATCTCCAGGTGGAACTGATAATCAGTGACTCCAAGCACCTTGCCAGTGATTTCTTCTAAAGCGCCGCGCATTCTCTCTCGAGATTCAAAAGTCCCTGAGAAATGATAGGAGATAGCCAGGATTGAAGTCAGCAGGAGTACGAAAGATTCCCTGGGATATTTCATATTGAAAATCCCTTCGTCAATGCCTTTTGAAATCACCTCGGCTATACTGGGAGAGATCCTGGCTTCCAGAGCTTCCTCTAATTTATCATGAAGTAAATAATTACCCTTCTGGTGCATGAGTCTCATAAAACCTTCTTTAGAGCTACCCGCATTCAAAATGCTGTTCAGTATGGAATTAATCTTTGTTGCCGGGTCCTCATTGCTTTTTTCTATATTCCTTACGTTTTCAGCAATCGGAGCTACTATTTTCTCGGCTACTGCTTCAAGAATTTCTTCTTTGGACTTAAAATAATGATAGAATGTGCCCTGCCCAACCTTTATCTCTTTGACTATATCACTGACTGCCGTGTCCTCATAGCCTTTTTTTGTAAAGAGGCTCTCAGCTGCATCAATTAGCTCCTTACGCCTCTCAGCAGGGTCTTTGACTGTTCGTTTCATTACTTGCTCCTTTATTGACTGACTGTCAATCAATAATAGGTTTTAGTCAAATAAATATGTTTCGGGCATTAAAAAAGTTAAATTTTTTAATCTGTATCGTAGGGGTAAAAGAGTTCCCATTTACTTTTAACGGTTCCAGCTGAAAATCCAACTGAAGATGTCATATGTATGGTTTTTACTTAAGCTTAAGCCGCTGCCTGACTTTTCGTTACGCTCAATACCTGCTCCGTCACTTGTCAGCTTAACTAACCATGCATCCCCGTTTTTAACGCCTGCAGCTACATATCCATTGTCAGAAGTCTGCCGGACAGAATATAGAGTGCAATTTGAAAATATTTTAATCCATTCTTTATTACCTGCACTGTCTGTTTTTAGTATAAAAGCAGCAGCATCGGTTCCATAAGAACGTGATTCCGTATACTTGCCAGCCAATACATAACCTTTATCTGAAGTCACCGAAATAGAGAAGGATGAATCATCCAGCGGTCCGCCAAAAGTCTTATTCCATTGCTCCTTACCATGTTCGTCGGTCTTGATAAGCCATATGTCACTATTAGTAGCTGTTTCCCTTAGATTAATTGCACTGGCAATTGCATATCCACCATCAGGTGCCTGTGTAACCTGACCAAATAACGGATCTGAAATTTCAGAACTGTTCTTTTGACCAAAAGTGCTATTCCACTGTTGATTTCCATTTTTATCATACTTGGTTAACCTGATATCCTCTCTATCAGAAGCAAATCTTCATAACTACCAATTTCATGCCAGGCCGTATCCCCAATTATGTATCCTCCGTCGGAAGTACGCTCAGCCCTATACTGGAGATAATCTTCGTGAGTAATTTTATCATAATCCTTTTTCCATATCACATTTCCATTCGTGTCAATTTTGATCATCCAGGGCTCAGAAAAACCAGGAAGAAATGAATAATCGGAAGGAAGTGTAGAACCTAACAACACATAACAGCCGTCTGAAGTTTGTCGTGTAAAGTATCCCAAGCCAGCGTACATTTTCTCGAAAGTTTTGTTCCACTGTATATTTCCGTTCTTGTCAACCTTGATAAGCCAGGCATCATGATAACCTTCCAATTCTTTGCCGTATGGAATCGTTGTACCTGCAACTATGTACCCCCCGTCCGAAGTCTGCTGAACACACCTGGAAATATCCTTACCATCTCCACCAAAAGACCTATTCCATTGTTCCGCCGGTGCTGATGCAGCCGCCAAAGTCGATAAATACAAAAAAAGAATTGAGACAAGAAAAACCTGGAACATCTTGTACTTATTTTTCTTAATCATTTTGTCACCCCAAAATACACATACCCTTTCAATAATAAACAAAACAGCCTTATCGAATACTAACTTTCGTTTCCAAGCACCTCGCTGAAACTAAATTTTATATGATAGTTATATTGAGGAAAGTTATTCATATAGACTTCTATGATACGTTTTTGATTGTCGGTAATTTACAGAAATCTTCTTTTTTAACGTGATAGGTAGTCCATATATCAAGCTCAAGTCAGATGAGATAAATTACACTATCGCGTGGGCAAACAATAAAAGGCTGCAAACAGTCCTGTCTTTGTTTACTCCCTGGAAGTATAACTTCTTATATTCTTCAGCAGTCACATTTTTTATTCCGGAAAACCCCCTTGCTGTAAGGAAAGTCTCAGTCACCTCTTCCTTGATTCCGAACTGAAGAGGTTCTCCCTGTTGTACCAGAAAGTTTCGGATATTCTTTCCCACTTCCAGCTCGCATGTCCCGTCCACAACTGATTCAACGTAATAATCAAAAATGACCGTACTACCCTTGCCCGAATTCTTTACGATAAAAGATAATGTCTCATCAACTGCTTCCGGCGGAATGTACATAATAAGTCCTTCAAGAATGAAGAGAGTTTTCTGCGACCTGTCGTATCCATGACCCAACAATTTTTCACCAAAGTTATCGGTTTCGAAATCAACTGGCACAAACATGACGTGGTCCGGAAGAGAACCAAAGATTTCTTTGATCTTTTCGATTTTTACTCGCTGAGTAACCGGATGATCTACTTCGAACACTCTTACCTTTCCTTTCAAGCCGTCAATCCTGTATGCCCTGGTGTCATATCCTGCTCCCAGGATAACCAATTGCTCAATCCCTTCGTTTAGTAAGCCTTTTACAAAGTCATCAAAATATCTGACTCTAGCTCTAATCGAGTTTGCGAGTCCCGGGAAAAGACGCTCGTAATATTCTGACATTTCTTTTGTCTTCTCCGGGTTGGTCGCTGCCATTGCCAGTGTCTCCGGGTTAACGAAGTGGACAGCATAAGGGTCATAGCAGATTCGTTCGCCCTCTGGCTTTCTTGATTCCCCGAATCTGTGGAGAGCAATTAGCTCAGCCATTTTACTGGGTCCTTTTCTATCTGTCTTCATCTCATTTGAGTCTGTATCACTTGTCGGTTTTTGCGTTTATGTTTCCTCCTGGAAAATATTAAAGAACTCTATAGAATCATATTAAAGACTTATATTAACTTGATTAATTAATTTGTGATCATCTCCCAATGCAGTTGAAGCACTATAAACCGCAACTGAGTCAGTTCTCCTTAGAACCTATCCGAAAAGTATCATAACTAGGTGAAGAACACTAAAAACGTCTCTCAACGACCGAATGCTCACTTTTGAGCAGATATCGGGCGATCACTGACAAAATCGATTAAATTTCACTTATCAGATTAGCAAGCTGCTCCAAATTACTAACCTCAAATACTTCAGCCCCTGCTTCTTCATAATAAGAAACCCGACTATCAGCTACATTCCACTTATTCCTGGATTCCGGGTTTAATATCAAGACCCTTTTGGACTTTTGCGACATTTGCCTGATAAGATCTGCACTTAACGGCTCGCCATTATAAGTTGGCCCGGCCCAATCACGGCAATCACTTAAAATGAGAACATATGATTTGCTGTTTAAGCTGGACTGTTTGAGAAAGCTATCAAAAGCAGTGTACATATTGGATTTTCCGCTGATCATTCCATTTATCTGCCTGATCTGTAAAACTTTTAGAAATGCATCTATTAAATCAAGTTCATCGAGGGCTGAGGTGATCTCCGCGGTTTTATTATCGAATTCAAACGCTCGTGCTCTGTTAAATGAGTTTTTGGCTACGTAGACCATGCTGAAAAACCAGAGGCTTATCCAGTCACAGGAAACACTTACGTCGCTTAAAAAGTAGTGATTATGCTTTTTTATCTTTGGTTTGCTTTTTACAAGCTCTAATAAGAGTTCCTCCGTGTTTTAAATTCTTCCTGATAGTCTTTCGAATATCGGGCTTGTTTTTCCTGGATTGTTTATTCCTTCTAACCCTTTTTGTCGCTATTTTGTGACCAAGTCTCCGGCATAAATCTATCAGTTCGGGTTGTAATGAATTCAGGGTTGTAAGCTCGCTCTTGAGTAAACCCGTGGCATCTTTTTCAGGGTTCTTACTACTGCCTCCCAGGACACTTTCGATGTACTCCAGCTTGGTATCATCCAGAAGAAAATCATCAAAGTGCTTCATTCTATAATCCAGTGCAGGAGCAGTACTTTTCAAATTAGAAGTTCTTTCCTTTGTTTTTAATGAACTTGAAGCTGAAACTTCCAGTGAAGATATCATTCCATCGTACTGAGTTTTGAGCTTCTGTTTGCCCTGAACTGATCCCGTTTTATGAAGCTCTTTTTTTCCCTCAAAAAAATAGCCGTACAATTCATCAAATTTCTCTTTCTGGCGACGGTCTTTAAGATAAATACAGGCTAAAGCTTCCTTTAAATCTCCTCCGTTAGCTTCGATTAAAGGGACCGCCTGGCAGGCCAGTTTTGTACTTCTGATACTTGCAGGAATTCCATTTTCCCGGAGTTTGCCTGAGAACTGAACTAATTTTTCCGTTAACATTCTTAATAAACTCTGGATTTTGTTTCTTAATTTATCTGCTGTTTATAATTTTAATCCAGTTTAAATGTCTCAATCACCTTTTCTTTATCGTCTTTATTCTTTATTATCACATTAATAGTTCTTCTGAAAGTCTCATCATCCAAAACTTCCTTCTCAAAAATTATCAAACTCTTAATCCAGTCTACTGTGGCTCTTATTGAAGGCACTTTAACAAGACCCAGTTTTCTTATTTTCTGCATTTTTGTGACGATATTTTTTATAAGATCCGGTGAAGCTTCGGGCATATGTGCTTTAACTATCTCTACTTCCCTTTCAAAGGTGGGATAATCAATGTACAAATATAAGCAGCGGTCTTTGGTCTCGTCAAGTAACTGTCTCTGGGAGTTTGAAGTCAAAACTACCAGTAAATCGTTTTTCAGGTCAAATGTGCCCAGATCGTTAACAGTTATCTGCTTTTCTCCAAGGGCTTGCAAGAGAAAACTCTCCACTTCCTCATCGGCTTTGTCAATCTCATCGATCAGGATAACCGAAGCATTTTCATTCATGAATGATGATAACAGAGGTCTTTTTATGAAAAATTCTTCCCTGAATACATCATCCACTCCTTTTTCCTTTGTTCTGGATATTTCCAGACTTAAAAGCTGCTTTTGATAGTTCCATTCTCCAATTATCTGTTCAAAAGTTATACCCTCATAACACTGCACCCTGAAAAAATCTCTATTAAAAGCTCTGGAAAGCGCCTTAGAAAGTTCGGTTTTACCAGTACCGGGTGGTCCCTCAATTAAAATCGGTTTTTTCAGTGACAAAGCTAAGAAGACTACGGTGACGATATTATTATCGGGAATGTAATTATTCTCAGTTAAAATATTTTCTATATAATTGGTGCCTAACCTTTTTTCAGATACCATATTACCAGATTCTCAATAATCTTTACCTTTCATTTTTTAGACAAGTTCTTAAATCGTAAATAAACGATTTGTAAATAAACGATTTAACTCTTCCTTTTTCATCTCCTAACAGAGGAGGTCCGTAGGTGAAACCGGTGAAAAATTCACTCATTGCTTTGTTTGACCTTTCTTGTGAAGATATTCACTCAAAACAAGAAGAGCCAAAAAAATCATTATTTTTATAATTATTCTTCCGTCTGCTGTTGAAAACGCAATAATATTCCGATTATTACAAGATCCGTTTAAAACCAGAATATTTATATTTATCGATGTTCATTGCCATTCATCTGAGATTATTTATGAAGAATTTTGCTTGGATCAGAAGTTCTTTGATAGGCTTATGTGGATTTGTTCATTGAACCTCGATTAAACCAAACTCCCCCTATAAAATTGTACCAAAGAATCAAACATAAAGAACTAAAATTCAGGATATGGAATGAAGCAAGCCTGATGTTTCCCTTTTATTTCAGGATCATTTAAATCATACTCAACTTCAATTCCATCTTTTTTTAGATTAAAATTCACATTTTCGCACTTTATCTCAAGCACCCTATCAACCATTTCAAGGAATTCGATTCGATTTATAGGTTTATATTTTTCCATCATAGAAACCACCTCAGAACACAATAATCAGAAAAGATTAAAAAGCAAATCTTAGTTATGTGAAAGTATTATTGGCTACGAATTAATACTATTTTGAAGAGTACAGTTGCAAAAAAGGAATGCAAGAGGCTTTAAAAATTACTTTCCGGTTCTTTAGTCTTATGTCCTTTGATTACAAAAACTCATTTGAAAGGAGAAAAGCATCTATAAATTATGGAATCACGAACGGATAAGAAGTGAATTGATCGGGTTGGGGATCATTGCATCTTAGCTTAAAAGAATGAGACGAGGCTCATTCATCGGTCCTTTTAATCAATGCTGATTAACATCAGGAAGAGCCATTGATTTAAACTTCATTAAACAAGTTTCTCCTCTTTTAGTATGGAAAGGACTGTTGAACAAGTCGCCATCTGTTTTATACTTGTTGATTATGCTCACCAGTTTGTTAGCCTTGTCGAAAACTCCGTCACCGTTGGCAGCAATTGCACGGATAGCTGTTATGATAGCAACCTTTTTATCATCATCTTTTTTACATCCACAGCCACTGTTGCAGCCACAAGATCCACAACCACAAGCGCAAGCTTTACATTTGTCTTCACAATCTCTATTGAAGAAAGGAAAAAATCCTAGTCCACATGCCATTAAATTTACCTCCGTTAATTGATATCTATCTTAGTTTTTTTATAACTTATAATCTATTTTTGTTTGTATCCGTCATTTTTTGGGAAAGATGAAAATTTTGAGATAATAATACTATTCCACAGTTTAAAGCAAGAATATTTATATCCTCCACAGAATTTTCATCAATCCTCTCGGTCTATTTTTATTCCTGACAATTGGGTCTATAAACTAGTATGTTTATGTGTTTTCATTTGGAGAGGAACAGATTCAACTTTAATTGTCAGAAAATATAATTAATTATATAATTGCAAATTATATAAAACATCTAGAATATAGTGTTCTAAATATTAATAGTTATTATAAAAATTAGTCAACAAGGCACTTGAAAATCAAGATTAATTTTTACTATAATTCATAAAGAATATTTTACTAAATTGCTCGTTGGAATCGTGATCCTTGTCTATAAATAACAATTCAGGCAAAAATAGACTTTTTAATTCCAAATATGTTATGCTTTTCGAATTATAGAAGATTTAGGAGCTCAAAATCAGTCCGTTATCTGAAAAAAAAGTAGCACTACTTTCTCGATTTTTTAACTTTCATACAATGAATTATTTTTTTAGAATCAGCGCTATTTATATTGAAAATAATGTTAGATAAACCAATTATCCCTTTAGTCTATGAATGAAGCGTTAGGCGTTTGTCAACACACCTGGTCCGAATTATACTTAAAGAGACTTTTATTAACTAATGTATTAGGAATATATAGCTAACTCGAGTAAAATAAAATATAATCATCGATTTTATTTCTATGCTCAATATTTCTTAGGCTTAATGCTTAACTTTAACACCAATTATTGAAGTCATAACAAATCTGTGTAGATCTGACAAGGCGCAACCCAGACGCAGCTATGATATTTGAGTGCAGCACCGAAGTTGGAAAGTTGTGGCATGAGCAACTAAAAGTGCAGTTATTTATATAATTATAAATTATATAAAATCACAAGAATAATTTTTTCTTAATAATAATAGTCTTATAAAAATTGAGTGAACCTTATGTCAGCAGAACAAGTTTACTGTCATCAATAATTATTAATTCTAATTATTTTAGGCTCCCTTACAGTTCCTGAGAAAAAGCTTTAAACTCAATATTCAATCAATGATTTTTTTCTCGATCAATTTTTTAGCCCATTTCAATTTTTTCTTCTTTATTGGATTTACATCCGGGTCTTCAAAATCAAAACCTACCAGCCTGATTTCTTTAGCTCCAAATTCCCGGGCTACAAAAGCACACCTGTCTCCATCGCTGAATCCTCCAAAATTAAATACTTTGTCAAAGGGCTTTGCCTGGGTTGTAGCAATGAAGCGTTTGAAACGGTGCACGTATTTTTCGAGTTTGTCAATATTGTCCCCATGAGCATGGATAAGAACTATTGAGCCCTGCTCACAGGCCAGTAATTCCTTTTCAATATCAGCTTCAGAATTTCCGTCAAGGTCGGTACATATAACTTCAGGCACACAGCCAATATCCATAAGAACTGCGGCTGCTCCGTCGGCTGCAATCACTATATAATCTGAAAGGTTGATTTCCGAAAGTTCTTTCCTTAGCTTTGGGGCGTTTCCGCATACCAGGGCAGACTTTCCGGAAATAACAGTGTCAAGTTCGGTGATACTAATAGTATTCTTTTCTGTCAGCATACGGGAGAGGATTCGAGCTGCCTCTTCATCACCTGTACGATCGAACCCGAAATCGTTAAGAATCTCTTCATAAACAGCTTCCCAGGCAGCAAAGTCCGTAAAATCACTTCCTTTCTCTTTTTTAAGTTATTTCTTTGTAATCCCCATCTTCATGGCAGTGCCTTCGACGTCCCAGTCTTTTGCAAGGGTACCTGAGACTGCAATATCCCTACCGAGGTCAAAAATATCAGCTCTTACTTCTTCTGCAATCAGGTTTTTCAAGGTCGTGACTAATTCCAGAACATGTTCATCTTCAATCCTTACGGAGGCACTAATATTTTCGTCCACTACAAGATCGAGTTCCTTTCGCATGTCCTGGAGTCTGCGGATAACTTCCCTTGCAAACCCTTCAGCTTCAAGCTCCGGAGTAAGTTTAGCATCCACATAGACAATGCCAGCATCGGAATCAGCACTGGCAGTACCAGAGGGTAGCGTTTCCTTGAAGTTTGCCATCCCGGGAGTGACTTTAACAGATGTCCCGTCTGCCAGGGGCAGTTCAAACTCGCCTGCTTCGACAAGGGCTTTCTTTAAGACAAAGCCGTTGACTTTCTGCAGGGCAGAGATAACTTTTCCAGCGTCCTTCTTGAAGACCGGACCTATCTTGCCCGGGTCAGGGATAACTTCAAGTCCGAGTTCATCCCAGCTCTCGCCCAGGTCAGTCAAGACGATTGCTTTTGAATTTGTCTGGTCCATAAGGACAGAACGCAGTCTGTTGATAGCTTTTATTACATTCTCATTATTGGGAGACACAACTATTCTGGATATGGGCCATCTGAGTTTCCTGCCTGCTTTCTGGCGAGCATTTGAGGAGGCTTCCACGATTGAGCGAGCGATATCCATGGCTGATTCAAGCTCGGGGTCAAGGTAGGCATTATTGACCTTCGGCCAGTCGCACATATGGACAGAGACTGGTGAATCGGGGTCCACGTTCCTGACCAGGTTCTGATATATCTCTTCAGCCAGATAGGGCATGAAAGGAGAAATCAGTTTTATAAGGGTCAAGTAAACTTCGTAAAGCGCGCAATAAACTGCAAGCTTGTCAGGGTCATCAGCTTCGGTCCAGGTTCTCGGGCGGATAAGCTGGATATACCAGCGGGAAAGATCTTCAAGAATGAATTCCAGGATCTCCCGGACCGCTTTATGCAGCAGATACCCACTCATGGCTTCATCTACCGTTTTAATAACAGATTGGGCTCGTGAAAGAATCCACCGGTCTTCCTCACGGAGAGAATCTTTTACGGACTCAAGGCTAACCTTCAGGGGATCAAAGTTGTCAAGAGCCATATAAGGCAGCGGGAACCTGAAAACATTCCAGAGGATATTGATTGACCGGTGGACAGTTTCTATTTCTTCGAGGTTAAACTTCAGATCATCCCAGGGAGCACTTGAGGAAAGCACATAAGCACGCAGGGTATCGGCTCCGAATTTACCAATAACGTCCAGGGGAGAGATTACATTCCCATAGCTTTTGGACATCTTCTTTCCACCTGCGTCCAGGGTAAATCCGTGCATCAGCACACTTTTGTACGGAGCCCTCCCGAAACTAACCATGCTAGCTCCGAGCTGGGAATAGAACCAGCCTCGAGTCTGGTCATGTCCTTCGGTAATAAAATCAGCAGGCCACCATTCATCAAATTGCTCTCTTGTCTGCGGAAACTTAAGTGTTGCCCAGGAAGCAACAGCAGAGTCAAACCATACGTCAAAGACATCTTCAACCCGTTTTTTTTCACCGCCGCACTCACAGGGAATTGTGACTCGATCCACATAGGGACGGTGAAGCTCGATATCGCTGCCTGTATTTGACTTTTCCAGGAGCTCGGCTTTCGTCCCTATTATCTCGATTTTTCCGCATTTTTTACACTTCCAGACAGGTATGGGAATTCCCCAGTAACGCTGCCTGGAGATGCACCAGTCCCTGGCGCCTTCCACCCAGGTTCGGAAACGGGCTGAGCCTGCCCAGTCAGGGTACCAGTCCACAGCATCGATTTGTTCAAGCATCTTGTCCTTGATCTCGGTAATTTTCAGGAACCACTGTTCGGTTGCAAGATAAATGATAGGGGTTTTGCAGCGCCAGCAATGCCCGTATCTATGCACAACTGTCCCTTCAGTAAGGAGCCTGTTTCTTTCCTTAAGGTCTTCGACGACAATGGGATTTGCTTCCCTGACAGTTTTGCCCTCGTATTCTCCAGCCTCCGCTGTATAAACTCCGTTTGAGCCCACCGGGCAGAGGATCGGAAGGTTATGTTTCATGCCAAGGTTGAAGTCGTCCATACCATGTCCCGGGGCAATGTGCACACAGCCTGTATTTTCTACCGCCACGAAATCCGCAATGTAAACTCCGTGCTTTATCTTATTCTGAACAGGCACCAGATCTCCAAGAGGGCTCTCGTACTCGAGATTTGTCAGATCCTCTCCAGTTATAGTCTCAAGGACTTTATAATCAACAAACCTGCCCTGTTTGAGCACGTTTTTTATAAGCTCTGTAGCTGCAATGAGTACTTCTTCCGAACCGTCCTTCCTGATCGCCCGGAATTTTGAGTATTCTAAGTCAGGATGTACAGCCACTGCTACATTTGCCGGAATGGTCCAGGGAGTTGTAGTCCAGATAACAATGAAGGTATTTTCTTCCCCTTTGATCTTGAATTTTACATAGATTGACGGGTCAGTACGTTCGGAATACTCAACTTCCGAGTCCGCAATTGCGGTTTCACAGCGAGGGCACCAGTTGACCGAACGCTTGCCCACCTCCAGAAGACCTTTTTCATTGGCCTGCTTGAGAGTCCACCAGGCAGCTTCGATATAATTATCTTTCAAGGTCATGTAGGGGTCTTCCCAGTTCATCCAGACCCCAAGCCTCTGAAACTGCTCGGTCATTGCCTGCTTTTGAACAATAGCAAATTCTTTACATTTTTCAATGAAATTTTCTACCCCGAAACTCTCAATATCTTTTTTGGACTTGAAACCGAGCAAACCTTCTACTTTTACTTCAATTGGCAAACCGTGCATGTCCCAGCCAGGACGTTCAAGTATGTTTCGGTTATTCATGGAATAATAGCGGAGAATGGAATCTTTGATGATCTTGTTCCAGGCAGTTCCCAGATGAATATGTCCGGTGGTGTATGGAGGCCCGTCAACAAATAACAGTTTTTTTCCGGTTCTGCGTCGCTCACGGGTTTTCATGTATGCACCGCTCTCTTCCCAGAACTGCGTTACTTTTTCTTCGATTTTTTCTGCATTGTACTTAGCAGTTATTTCTTTTATCATATGGGAGTCTCCCTGATGATGAATTAACTTAAATAGAGTGAAAGTACGGCTAGAGAATCTCTCTGCTGCACTGCCCGATTTTCCATTATCCAATTATATTACTGTAGACTTTACTGAAAGATACTATAGCGAACAGTTATCAGTAGACAGTTATAGGTAGATAGTTATTGATAATGATGGTCACTCATATACTATTGAACGGATCTTTACGCGTCAATCAATTTATTCAGTAACTACTATACTTAATTTAAGCTTTATTGTAATGAAAGTTTTAAGGCTATAGACTCAGGGTTTTTATGTCTCTTTATAGAAAAACGTTACTTTGTTTTCACGAAATAGCTTTAAATGAAAAATAATTAAGCCATTTATTCATTACCATAGAAGTAATGAAATAAAGCTTTGAAATAAATGGGGAAAATTTTCCCATTTATATTTAATTAAAAACAGCTAAAATAGAAATAATTCCGTTCGTATTTTCAATTTTTAGCTCTAATAGCTCTAATAGCTCTAATAGCTCTAATTCCTGTTCGATAATGTTCTTTTAGCTTTACTATTTTTTATCTTTTGCTTCTGAGGGTTTTCCAAATTACGGCGATTTTCTCGATTTCAATATGTGTGTAGCCCTCTTCTTTTATGGTCCACTTAAGGCTGAGGATCCCATCGTTGACTTCAGCAGCAATTCCTCTATATGTAGTCTGTCCTCCGATATCGATTTCAACCTCTTTGCCCAGATAATATTTTTCGATGAACTCCTGTTTCATTATCTTCAACTCCTCAATTTGAATTTCCGAATGAAATCCGGAAATGATACATTACTGAGTATAGTTAGTTTCACTCAGTATATTATATTTTAAAAAACAGGGCTTCTGAACACAGTTTCTTGGTCAAAATAATTTTCAGATAAACCGAGAGGCAAAATCTAGATTTTCTCTGCTGAATCAAAGTGGCGGCTCAGACCCACTTAAATTGATTTCAGTCCCTGTCGCAGGAGCATCAAAAAATGGAATATCTGCGCCGATAAACCAGCCTTCGAGAAAACTCAGCAGATGATATTCCATGAAAACTGCAAAAGGCACATTGAATAAAAGTATTATTCCGAGGAAAAGCAGCACTTCTATAATTATGAAAGGAACCAGTAGAATCCAGTTTATGGGATCGGATGTAAAGGCTGAAAAGAGGAAGTATAAAATGCCGTCAATGACAAGGGAAATTATCACTGAGACCACAAGTACTAACAAGAAAAGGATCAGCATGGATATACCCAGTATTAATCCAAGTATAAACCTGGTGACCCAGTAAACCAGGACTTGCTGCCAGCTTTTTCTAAAATTAGCAAATACAAGCTTCAAAGATGCAAGAATTCCTGCATTCCGATAAATGGAAACGGGAATTGCAAGACTTATAAAGGAACTTATTACAGACATCAGCAAGGCAAACACAATTAGCACACTGATAAACCAGATGAGCCCTCCCATCAGCGCAGGCCAGGAAAAATCAGAGGACATTTTCATGATGCTGGAAATTAAAGGCAGTGAAGCTATTACAAGGAATAGAAGAGAAATTATCAGCAAAGCTAAATTCACTAAAAGAAGGTTGAATCCTTTTCCCAAAAACTTCCGGAAATAAGCCCAGAATTTGACATCATTTTTTACCAGTGACTCAACAAAAACAAATTGCATAACATTGGAAATGTAGAGAAGTAACAGGAAAAAGAGAATCAGGGCAGCAATCACAGCAAGCAAAAATCCGTACTCGGAAAGAATAGTAACGGGAGAATTAATATTCTCAATAATATTATGTGGAATATACTCATGAATCAAGTCAGAACCAAGAGTAGTAGTATTTCTAAATTCTTCAGGATTCATTCTATAGGTATTGCCTGAACCTCTGAAATTTGAGCTACTGCTGCCTAAGAAAAAAATGATAATTGCAAGTTTTATCCATTTCCAAAATTCAAAAGGTTCAAAAAGAGCTCTTCTTGTCCTGGAAATGGCTTTATCTACTGCATCTATCCCGTACCAGCTCATAATATAGAATTTCCACGGATAATATATATAATTATTTCATTTTGTTAATCAGCTACCTCAGATTTTCATGAAAACAGAAAATATATGCATAAAGTTTAAAGACTATACGATTGAACCTTTAGCAGAAACAAACCTATAACAAATATGGAGCCTTCCCTGGCATGGAAACGCACGAAAACATTCCCGATGATTTGAAGCATGAAGTACTTAAGATAATAAAGCCCTCCGAAGCCGAAAGAAATGAATTGACGGATATTCAGGCGGAGCTGGTCTCAGAGGTAAAAACAGCAGCAGACAGGCTTGAAATACCTGATATTTTTGTAAAAATTGTCGGCTCCGCTGCCCGAGGTACCTGGCTTTCAGGCACTCACGATATTGATATCTTTATAAGCTTCCCTGAAGAGACACCCCGAAAGGAGCTGGAATCCATGGGCATGGCAATTGCGCGGGAAACGGCAAAGCTGGCAGAATATGCGGAAGACCGCCATGCTGAGCATCCTTACCTGAATATCGTATACAAAGGCTTTGACGTGGATCTGGTCCCATGTTTCAGGGTCGCTTCAGCTTCTCAAATCAAATCCGCAGTTGATAGGACTCCTTTTCATAATGACTTTGTAAAAACTCGCATAAAAGGGCATGAAGATGACGTCCTGCTTCTGAAGCAATTCATGCGCGGGTGCGGAGTCTATGGTTCGGAATTGAGAACCCAGGGCTTTTCGGGCTACCTGACCGAACTACTGATAATCCATTACGGCTCATTCGAGAACGCAGTCCGAGCAGTTTCCTCCTGGAAACCGAGAGAGAAAATCGATATAATGCAGCATTCGGAAATTGAACACGAGAGAAACTCTGGTCGTGGTTGACCCAACAGATCCCAGGCGTAATGTTGCAGCGGTTCTTTCTCTTGACAAATTCTGCACGTTTATAGACTACTGCCGAGAATTCCTGAAAAATCCGGAACTTCGATTCTTTTTTCCCGCCTGCTCCTTGCCCCTCAAAGACAGCGATATTCTCAAAAGACTGGAAAGCAAAATGAGTACACATCTTGCAATTGTCTTCAAGACCCCGGAAGTGGTTGAAGATGTGCTTTACCCGCAGCTCTATAAAATGGAACAGGCTGTATCTGTCCTTTTGAAGGACTATGAATTTTCAGTGCTTAAATCCGGAGTCTGGTCAGGAGAAAAAGAGACAGTTATTCTACTCGAACTTTTTTCAGGTATCCTTCCAAACGTCAAAAAGCACATTGGTCCCCCGGTCTGGGTAAAAGAGCATGCCCAGAAGTTTAAGGATAAGTATTTAGGAGCTGAAGATGTATTCGGCGGTTATATTGAAAATGGAAAATATGTCTTTGAGATCCGGCGCTTATATCCTGAGGCAAAAGGGCTTCTTGAAAAGCAGCTAATTAATTGCTCTCTTGGAAAACAAGTATTACAGAGCGTAAAAGAGGGTTTTGAGCTTATAGAAAATGCTGAGATTTGCAGGTTAAAGGATTTTGATTTCAGGGTTTTCTTGAGTAAGTGGCTGTGAATTTGTTACAGATCAAAGATTTTACCTCCGGTCTAGAATTGCACATGGCAGAATTTTCGGGAAAAATCTTTTTCAATAGCCCTTGCTTTCTAAACTCCGAAAACCAGTAAAGACCCTCTTTAAAATTAATCTTTGTGGGAACTTATTAGTTTGAAAATGATGTTATAGCCCACTCAAACATTTTAAAATCCAATGTCTATGGAATCTTCAACTTACCGCGTATTGAAAATAATACAGACATTTATATACGCTGATTCTGACTCTTTTTGGATCTTATGAATCCAACGTGACATGATAGACAAACTACAGGTACACTTAGTGTCTTTTTTGAACATTCATATTTCTATTTCACTAGCAGCATGGGGATACCAGAAGATGGAGCATTAGTGAGAAATATGTTTTAGAACTAACATTTCTGAAAAAATATCTAGAGAAGTAGACTAAATAACATCTGTCTTTAATTAATATTGGTTTCTGAATTATATTTCTGTAGTAATTATATCCCTTAGATAATAATACCTCAGTGATACAATTTGAAATCAGATTTCATTGACATAAGCTATGAAAATAGGATTTACTGATAATTAAAGGACTTATACATTTGAGTAACTCAAGATGAAGTAAATAAGCTTTAATTTCATGTTATGTTTTGATGTTATGTCATGAGTTTCTCAATCTAATTGTATAGTCCTAAATTCAAAAATCTGTAAATTGTATCAAACTGAACAATAGTGGGAGTGTAAACAAATGGGAAAACAAACATTCGACAAGGATAAAAAAGACAATTGCCATCTTAATGGCTATCCTTTTCGTAGTGACATTGACGGCCGCTTCAGCGAGCGCGAGATAGACGCGGCTGGGACCGTGGTGGCGGCTGGGACCGTGGTGGCGGCTGGGACCATGGTGGGACTGGGACCGTGGTGGGGATCACGGTGGATGGCACGGTGGATGGCACGGTGATGGCGGCGGCTGGGGCTGGAACAACTGGTGCCGCTCGGGTCATGGCTGGGGTCGTGGCTGGTAAAGGCTGTAGAAGTATGAAGATGGATTAAGTCTCTTTTCATTTACGAGACTAATTTCTTATTTTTCAGACTTTTCAATAATCTCGATGCTTCCTCGTTAAAGGATGATATTTTGAGAAATCGTACTCTGGCTAATTGGGTAAAAATACTCTGGAGAAACCTGAATAAGCAGAGTACTGGAATATAAACCGGTGAGTTATTGACCACCAAATTTCGAGACTATTATTTGCTGAGTTTTGGTTTTTTTGCGATCAACCGCAATGCACATAATGCTAATTTTTTCCAATCTTCTTGACGATAAGAGATAAATTAATACAGAGGGACAAAACCCTCAACCCTTTTCTGATAATAAAGATATTGTTGGGCATACCCGCAATAGGGACCGAAATACTCCCTGCCCCAATCTCCCATTTTGCTCAGACTTACACAATTTTCGAAGAAATTATCATCGATATGGTAATGCTGGATAATCTGTTTGATGTGGGTATCCACAGGGAAAGCTTCCAATTTCCCATAAGCGAAAAGCAGAACGCAGTCTGCTACTTTTTCTCCGATGCCGCGGATTCTCATAAGGCGGTCTCGGGCGTATTTGTATTCCAGACGGTAAAGGACCTCAAGATCCAGGTCTCCGGAATGCACTTGCAGGGCTGCCTCTTTTATACTCTCATTTCTGAAACCCAGTTTACATTCATTCAGTTTTGAAAGGTCAGCAATTGCAAGGGTTTCAGGATCTGGAAAGCTGAAATAACCCTTCTCAAGTTCCTGTCCGAAGGACTGGCTTAAAAGGGAAATCCTTTTCTGGATCATAGGAATGTTTGAAGCTGTGGAAAGCATATACGATATAAGGCATTCCCAGGGATCCTGCCTGATCAAACGCAAACCCTCGTATTTCCTGATTGCCCTGTCTATCAGGAGGTCCCGATCTATGCTTTTGTAAATTGCAGAAAGGTTATCATCTAATCGGAAATAACGGGAAAAGAAATCGGGAGAAAGTTTTGAATCAACAAGCAATTCTCCCCGATCCTGGGAAATACGGATAATTTGGCCTTGGACAACTCCTGTCCAACAGTCTCCGTCCCTTTCCCAGCGGAAGACCTGCCCGCAGTCGAGAGTGTAGTTAAGGTTAAAGATTTCTGATTTAAGCCTATACATCCAGCTCCAGCTCCCTCAAAAAGATTCCTGCGGCTATAGTATCCCCAAGTCCTACCGTAGTTATCGGATTATTCGAAAGCAGTGTTGGAAGCATGCAGAGGATATACTCTCCAAATAATGCATAAGCTCCCTGTCCCAAAACTTGTCCGTTGAAAGCTTTAAGGAACAACTCAAGCTGTTTTCTTCCGATAGGACTCTCCTGAAGTTTTGAAGCTTCTTCTTCTACGAATTTCCGCCCTTTAAGCTTGCCTGAGGCAGCATATGCCCCTGCACAACTGGCTCCAAACCTCAGAGCTTCAAGTTTTCTTCCGGCTATTTTTTGGAAGCTTGAGCTTTCTAAATCTCTCAATTCTTGCAGAGATAGGAAGTCTGCAGTACTTTCTATGTTCGGTTTAAAAGCAATCATCACAAATTCCCGGGTATGAATTACAATTTTCTTAAGCCTGTGGGGCAAGGCTAGCCTGTATACAGCTTTTCCTACAGCTTCCGCTTCCATGAGCAGAATTTCTTCTTCCGGTACTCCATGGAAATTATAGAGAGAGGCAAGTTCGTCTTCGTTCATTCCAATACTGTCCGTAACAGGTGCGAATTTTAGAAAGACCGAATCTGCAATCTCTTTGTTTGCAAAGTGTCCGAACTCCAGGTGAATCCGAAGCTTTTCATTTTCATCCTTCCAGCTTTTGAGCTGGTGGAGAACTTTTTCAAGAATTGTTTCATAACTGCTACCGTCAGGATACTTTTGAAGTAAAAGATGGAACCCGGATATAAGCGCACCATCGATTTTGCTGGCATACTCTCTGGTATATCTCTCAAATGCAGGATTGACATAGAGCTTGAGGTTCAAGTGGTCATAGGTTGCTATGAAGCGGTTTTCTCTCGGAACCGTTATTTCTGTCCCGAAGAGAGAAAATGTATCCCCTTTTGAAAAATCGAATACGAAATGTATAGGATCCTGGCTGCCGGGAATAGTATATGTTTTTTCACTAGAGCCATTTTCTTCAGAGCCAGGAAAGAAAATCGATTCGCCCGAAAACAAAGAAAGTTGAATTTTTGAAGGTACTGCGATGTTCGGAATTACCCTGGAAACCTCTAACTGTGCTAAAGCATTTGCCATTATTCCGGCATTTCCCCCCATTCTAACAAGGGACTTCTCAAAATAGCGATTTTTTAGAAACTCGAAAACAGCCTGTTCCAGGATAAGCCATTCGGCTCCGCACCCGTTTTTCATACAGTAGATAAGCCCTGCGACAAAATCAGATTTTGAAAGTATTTTTTCAGGGATATTTTCGATTTTTTCAAAGATTTGAGTCTGTTCGAAATCTTTCAGCAGTTCCGAAACCTCGATTCCGCTAACTCTGTATACGGAATCTACATTGACATTATATGCACAGAGTATATTCATTTAACCAGTCCTTCTTGGTCTAAAGGAAAGGGCAGCTTTCGATTATACCGGTGAGACATTTATTGCTTTATTCTGTTTCATTTTTGCAAGCATAGCAGTGAAGGCTCCTGCCGAGATTGCATCCCCTATACCTACTGTTGCCTTAGGCTTATCAACTATTTTTGAGGGAACAATAATAGCATCATGGTCTGGTCCATAGAGATATCCATAGTCAAATTCTTCAGCAGTACAGAGATTGCGGCCTACGCAGTAGGTTTTGAATTCATCCAGACCTTTAATTCCGCTATTTGAAATAGGAACTTTAAGACCAATCTCTACATCTTTAAGGCTTTCTACAGTTCCGGAGACGGCCTTGGCAGCTGCAAGGGTTGAAGAAAAGAGGAGGAAGTCACGATGATCTTTAAGCGAAAGCGGATGATCTTTTTCCAGCACGCAGATGTAAAAGCCCAGTGAATGTACATGTACCCTTTCAAGTGACAGGTCTTTTAAAAGCTGAACAGCTCCCTGATACAGCGATGTTATCGCATTTTCCTCTTTCTTGATTACGGAATACGAAAGTTCTTCGTGGCCAAGCACATTCAGGGCATTTGCGACCTCTACGGTATCAAGTCCCAGGGAATGAACGTGTTTGGCAACAATATCTGCCAGGATAGCCTTTCTTATCACTCTGTTCTGAATTGAAGTAAGTTCGACATGGATGCGGAGATCGGGGTTTAAGGATTTCAGCTTCTCAATAACCTGCACGGAGCTTGAAACATACTGCTTATAAGTAGACCCATCCTCATACTCTTCCTTTATTATCTGGTAACCGGAAAGCATTGCCCCGTCAATCGGGAAAATAACATCGAGTTGATCGTAGATTTCTTTATCCATATCCAGGCGGAGCCATATAGGACGAGAAGAGATTATCAGGCGATTATCCCTCTGCACTACGAAACTTCTATTACAATTTACCTGCAGACCTTTGGAGTACTCAATGATCCAGTTAACTTTTGACCCCATGTCGGGTTTGAAAGCTTCTTTCAGATGTCTTAAAAAAACCTTTCCATCTTCTACCTTCGGATGCCAGAGATTGTCAGAATCTTCGAAGTACTCTGACTGTTCTTTAGAGAGCCATGGGACATATGCAATTACTTTTCTAAGTCCCAGGCAGGCAAGTGTATTCGAAATTATCCCTGCCTGACCACCCATGCGTGCATAATCGAATCCCAGGTTGCTTTTTAGCCATTCGTGGATATCTGTCGTATGGTTCGGGATTTCGGCAGCTTTTCCTTCTCTCATGGAGATTAAGAGGCGGGCCATGAAGTCAAGAGGGTCTTTTATCTCCCTTGGGTATTCTTCAATTCTTTCCAGTACTTCGGCTTCATTAAAAAGTCCGGTAAGCCTGAGAATATCAGCTTCCGTAAGGTGTTTGATGGCGTCGATATTGCTGTTGTAAGCAACAAACATTCCTTCTAAATAAGGAATTGCCTCTTTGACACTATAAAATGCATCGATATGGCGTTGTTCCCATTCTTGTATATCCACTTAATAAACCCCCTCGGAGTAGTGATTCTTGCAAGAAGATGATCTGGAATATGGGGAAATCTAATTTTATCCCGAAATCATTCTCCATCTTTATTTTACATTTTATATTATTTAAATTCGTGTAGATGTACGATTGATGGGATCGATTTTCGAGATGCTAAGCTAATTAAGTTGTGTATTCGGCATTAATCTTTACATAGTCGTATGAAAGGTCGCAGCCCCAGGCAGTTGCATGTTCCTCTCCCATATTAAGGTTAAGGGTGATGATAATTTCGTCATTTTCCATTATCTTTTTCAAAAGGGCCAGGTCACAGGAGTCGGGGATTTCACCGCAATCGACAAGCTCTACTTTGTCCGTTCTTCCCGAAAGAGTAAGAGAAAGCCTTTCCTGTTCAATTTCGGCTCCGGAATAACCTGCAGCAGCTACAATCCTGCCCCAGTTAGGATCTTTTCCAAAAATTGCTGTTTTGACCAGCGGAGAACGAACAATGGCTTTTGCGGCAAGCTTTGCGTCCTCATACTTTTTTGCACCCACTACCCTTGCTTCAATAAGTTTGGTTGCTCCTTCCCCGTCCTTTGCCATCTTTTTTACAAGATCGGTAAACACATAAACCAGACTTTCCTGAAAATCGTCGAGGCATTCCATGCAGGGTTTTATGCCGGACTGGCAGGTTGAGGTAAAAAGTACCATATCATTCGTGCTGGTATCCCCGTCTACTACAAGCATGTTGAAGGTTTTTTGCACGGCTATTTTTAGAGCGGCATCCAGCACATCTGCAGGCACTTTTGCATCGGTATATGCAAAACATAACATAGTACCCATGTTTGGCTCGATCATTCCAGAACCTTTTGCAATTGCACCTATCCTAACTCCGCAGTCAAGCTCAACAGCGGACTCTTTTAAAGCCTTATCTGTTGTCATGATCGCTTTTGCAGCAGCCTGGCTGCATTCGGGAGTACTCCCAATCCCGTTAATCACTTCAGGAAGGCGTTCCATGATTTTAGAAACATTGAGTCTTCGGCCAATTACTCCGGTTGAAGCAACTGCTACTGTGTCAGCATCAAGGTTGAGGCTTTCGGAGAGCATCGATGCCATCTCCATAGCGTCCAGAAAGCCGTCATCACCTGTGAAGGCATTGGCGTTGCCGCTGTTTGCAATTACAGCTGAAAGCCTATGATGGGTATCGATTACTCCTTTACTCAATGTAACCGGGGCTGCAATCACCTTATTCTTAGTGAAAACACCTGCTGCTGGGCCTTCAGCGAGAATTACTGCAATTCCCATTTTTCCGACCTTGGTTCCGTTTGCAGATACTCCCCTTACCGCACAGATTCCACCTTCGATTTGCTTCATGAGAATTCTCCTGTTGCTTCAGAGCTTTGCTATTCCTTCTATAATGTCGCCGCGTGTAATAATCCCTACCACACGATCATCTTCAAGCACAGGAAGCCTGTTAATCCTGTGCCTGACCATATGTTCGGAGGCCTCTTCTATCGAGGCCTCAGAAGAAATAGTGTAAATGTCCTTTGTCATAATCTCTTCAACCTTTATGGAACCTACATCGGAAAGTATCTTTTTTGTCTCCTCCCAACCAAGGTATTCCCTGATAGGAACTTCTATAACCTCAAAGGGGCTGGGAAGCCAGAGTTCTCCTTTTTCCGGGATTATCAGAAGTTTCAGGAGGTCTCCTTCACTAACAACACCTACGAGTTCTTCACCGTCAAGGACAGGGATCCCACTGATGTTGTTTTCCTTCAAGATTTTTGCAACTTCCCGAACCGTGTCATCAGGTTTGCAGAATACAACATTAGGGTTCATGATATCTTTTACCTTCATTTAACTACACCTTGAGATAAGTTTATACTTTAATTTGATTCGTTACCAGTTATATGTTCTTACAAAGAGATTCCTGTGCTTACGGAGCTGCTGCCGGCAGCCACAATCCAAGAGTCTCATCCAATCCGAACATCAGGTTCATACTCTGGATTGCCTGACCGGATGCTCCTTTCACCAGGTTATCTATAGCAGAGAGTATTACAACCCGGTTGTTCTCTTTATCAGATTCAAAGCCCATATCACAGAAGTTAGAACCTCTTACGGCAGTAAGGGATGGAATTCCCGAAGGTAGCCGGATAAAAGGCCTGTTCCTGTAAAAGTCCTTATAAATTGATTTCAAATCATCTGTGGAGATTGGCTCTTTTGTAAATAGGTGAGCAGTTGTAAAGATACCCCTTATAGATGGGATCGCATGAGGAGTGAAACTTATGTTTCGAAGTTTCGGATCCAGCCGGGTCAGTTCCTGGAAGATTTCAGCCCTGTGCCGGTGGTTAGTGATTTTATATGCAGTAACATTTTCCGCAAGGTTCGGGTAATGTGAAGTCTCAGTCGGCGAGATGCCAGCTCCCGAAATCCCTGTTTTGGAATCAAAGATTGCAATATCGATGAGTTCTGCTGCCGCAAGAGGAGCTGCTGCAAGGATTGCTCCTGTAGGGAAGCATCCGGGATTTGCTACAAAATCCTGTTCTGCAAGCTCAGGATGAAGCTCTACGAGCCCATAGGTTGCTTTCCGTGGGTCACGGTGTGTTATTCCATATATGTCCTCAAAAACTGAAGTTTCAAGCCTATAGTCTGCACTGAGATCAATTACCTTAGTGTCCCCCCCATCAAGCAGCTCAGGGACATAGTTCATTGCAGATCCGTGAGGTACGGCCAGAAAAACAACATCACAGCGTTCCTTAATGTTTTCAGAATCCGGGTTCTCGTATTTAAGGTCTAAAAAACCTTCAAGATGCCTGTGTGTTCCTGTTACTGGCTTCCCTGCAAGACTTCTGGAAGTTGCCAATTCAAGCTTGACATTTGGATGATTTATCAGCAATCGAAGGAGTTCTCCTCCAGTATATCCTGAAGCCCCTATTATTCCAGCCTTAATCATAAGTATTCACAGCCAGTGTAATATCAATACAAGATAATTAAACTTGTTCTCAGTTAATTTTGTGGTAAACATAGTATTAAAACAGTATATTTAAATTATTATAACTCTAAATATATTCTACATCTTCAAAGTAATCAGCATTTATAAAATAATTTAACAAGCAAAATATTTCAGCTTTAAGGCCATCTTACTCTAGCAAATTATGTTATATTTTTCAAAGATACAGGAAGAAGGTAAATGAACAAGAGAAAAAAGACAATCTATCTTGCAGGTCCCCTCTTCACCCATGCAGAGCTAGAATATAACCGTGAATTGAAAAATATAATGGGAAAGAAAGGATTTTCGGTTTTTCTTCCCCAGGAAGACGCTGAAGATGCAGCGGCTGAACGTGAAAAACAAAACCAGGAATATATTTTCAAAAAATGTCTGGAAGGATTGAACAATTCTGATATCGTAGTTGCCGTTCTTGACGGGGTGGATGTTGATTCAGGGACTGCCTGGGAGATCGGCTACGCTTTTGCCAGAGGAAAATCTGTAATAGGGCTTCGGACCGATTTCAGGACGCTTTCCGACGGAATTGTTAATCTTATGGTAGAAATGTCATTAGACACCTTAGCCAGAGATGAAGAAGAGCTGCTTAAAGTATTGGAAAAATTCCGGTAACAAAACCTCAATGAAACAGGAACCTGATAAATTGATCAGAAATTACGGGGAAACAGATCTTGAAGAGATGGTAAGGATCTGGTATGACGCCTCCGTCCTTGCTCACTCTTTTATCCCGTCATCTTTCTGGGCATTGAATAAAAAAGCAATGAGAGATAAATACTTTCCACTTGCCGAAAACCTAGTTTTTGAGGAAGAAGGAAAAGCCGTTGGATTCATTTCTCTTGTTGGAGAAAGGGTCTGCGCCCTCTTTGTAGCGCCAGAAATGCAGGGAAAAGGAATTGGTAGGGCTCTTCTCAAGAACGCACTGGACCTGAAAGGAAATCTCTCTCTTAAAGTCTACAGAGAGAATGAAAATGCCCTTTGCTTTTATGAGAAATGCGGCTTTGTTGCAATAGGAGAAGAGATTGATGATTTTACTGGCCGCAAACAGATTCTGATGGAACGGAAATAAGCTCAAGATTAAATCAAGCTGAAAGATTTTAGGGAAAAACCGGAAGGAATTAACTACCCAAAAGAAATCCAATAAAGGCAGTTGGAGCATATCCAATAAATAAAAAACAGGGCAGCAGTAATAGCTTTCTTTAACGTGTCTTCTAAATAATTTTTTTCTTTTCAATTATTACTTCTCGTTCCTTTATTTTCAATTTACATCCTGCCGGGAACGAGTATTCCTAAAACACAGAAAAAAGAGGTCAATAGAAACATTGCATAAGTAGCCTGCTTTTCAGTCACTTTATAATAGTAAGGTAGAACCCATTTCAAAGTGAGCGGGTTAGGAACCTCAAGAATACCGTCACCCCTGTCCCTGCCGAATTTGACGTGAGGATACTTTCTCATTTTCCAGTATATATACATTAAAAAATTTATAGTATGCGGGATAAGCATAATAAAACCGCTTATAATGAAACCCTGGATGACAATTAAACTCCCTATTGCAGCTCCAACGGTTAGAGATCCGACATTGCCCCAGAAAACACTAGCAGGATATTTTTCATAGAAGTAAAATCCAAGAGTAGCTCCAGTAATAGCAGCAATTGAAATAATATTGTCAGTGTCACCTATAATAACCGATTTTATGATTAAGGATACAAGCACGATTATGGATAATCCGGAGGCCAACCCGTTGAATCCGGAATGCATGTTGACCAGATTAGATGCGACCAGAACATATGTTGGGATAATGAACTGTAAATAAAATATTCCAAACTCAACATTCCCCAGTCCCGGAATCGTAAGCGCAGTATGAGTTGCATATTGTATCAGAGGATATGAACAATAATACATTATGAGTAATTTGGACATTCTTCCGATATTGATCATATCATCGAGGACGCCGAACAATCCAATGAGACTTTTGGAAGTCTAATACAAAAAAATAAATGAAATCCTTTTAGCTTTCGGCAACTTTCCTCCTGCCCATTTCAAAAGCTTTCAGATTAATTTCAACTGTTTTCTTAGGAACAAGGGCTTTAATGCTTTCAATCATGCTTTCCCCCGGGATTGGGAGGTAATCTGAAACAGCTCCAACCATTGCAACATTCATTGCAAGCCTGCTCCCGGCTTCAAATGCAAGTTCGTCAGCATTAAAGGCTTTAACAATATAGTTTTTAGAAAGTACCTCAAGAATCTCCGAGATGTCAGGATATTTTGCAAGGCCGGAAGTAACTGTTACCGGCAACAATGGTTGTGTATTTACTATAACGATTCCCCCCTCTTTGAGGAATTCGAGATATCTGACAGCTTCCATCGGTTCGAGAGCAAGCATAATATCTGCACCCTTTTTTGGGATCATGGAACCGTAAGTTTCCCCGATTCGAATGTGGTTTACAACCGATCCTCCACGCTGGGCCATACCATGAGTCTCTGCAGCTCGAATGGGCAGTCCTGAAGCAACAGCAGCTTTTCCGATAATATCCGAAGCAAGTATTGCACCCTGTCCACCTACTCCGGTAATTAGGAGGTCAATTTTCCTGTGCTGATCTATCCGGCTCATCTCTTCACCTCCTTGATTGCTTCAAACTTGCAAATCTGTGCACAAACCCCGCACCCACTGCAAAGGGTAGTAATGGCAGCAAATTTGCCTTCTTTGTCAAACTCAATTGCCGGGCAACCGAATTTTATGCATAGTTTACAGCCCTCGCATTTTTCAGGATCTATCACATATGGGACCTGTTTTACTCCTGCCCTTTTCCCGGAGATTACGCAGGGCTGCCTGGCAATCACTACGGCAGTACCTTTGAATTCCTTGGCAGCTTTAAAAGCATTTTGAGTTTCCTCAAGCTTATAGGGATCGACTACATAAACAAATTCAGCCCCCATTGCTTTGCAGAGTTCGGCAAGCGACACCTGTACTGTTTTCTCTCCGGTCACAGAAAAGCCTACACCCGGATTCGGCTGATGACCGGTCATGGCTGTAATGCGATTATCCAGTATTGCTACAGTTATGTCTGCCTTGCTAATAATTGCATTCAGGAGAGAGTTCATACCTGTATGGAAAAACGTTGAATCCCCAATGGAACAGCATATAGGTCGCTTTTCTCCCGCATGGGATATGCCGGAAGCAATACTGATGCTTGAGCCCATACAGAGAGTGGTCTCAACAGTTCCGCTCTGGATTCCAAGGGTATAACAGCCGATATCGCTGGGATAAATGGCATCGTTTCCGAAGACTTTTCTCATGGAGTAGAAGGTTGCCCGATGAGAACAGCCAGCACAGAGGGCTGGAGGGCGGGGAGCAAGCTCAAGTTCCTGAGCTGAGGGTTCGGTTTCCATTTTCAGATCGAGTACTTTTCCAAGCGTCCCCAGGAAGGCGCTTACATCCAGTTCTCCTTCTCGAGGGACAAAGTCATTAGATTTTCCTAAAACAGACACTGGAAGACCAGATTCCTGCGCTATAATTTTTACCTGCTCCTCAACAACAGGTTCGAGTTCCTCGAATACAATAACTGCATTCACTGTTTTAAGCAACTCAAGAATTAGTTCCTTAGGAACCGGGTACGTGCCTATTTTCAGAAAAGAAGCTTCTATTCCAAGTTCCACCAGAGCCTCTTTTGCATATACGGAAGCTATACCTGCACTGATCACGCCTAATTTTGCGCCGGAAGTAAGCTCCAATGAATTCCAGGGGGATGCCGCAAGTGCATCTTCAATAGGTTTCTGGATCGACAGAAGATGTGAGTGACGTTGGCGTGCATTTTTAGGCAGCATGACCCAGCGGTCAAGAAGCTTTTCAAACTTTGGGGCAGGCTTTTCTGCAGGTATCTCTCCAAGTTTGATATCGGATTTAGCATGCGAAATCCGGGTTGTGGGCCGAAAGAGCACAGGGATTTCAAATTTTTCAGAAAACTCAAAAGCATAGGGCAGCATATCCTTTGCTTCCTGGGGGGTTGATGGATCAAAGCAGGGTACAAGGGCAAACTGAGCGTAGCGACGCGTATCCTGCTCATTCTGTGAAGAGTGGCATGAAGGGTCATCAGCCACAATCGCAATCATACCACCTCTCGTCCCCGTGTATGCAAGAGTCATAAAAGGATCGGCTGCAACATTTAACCCGACATGTTTCATTGTCACAACTGCGCGGACTCCTGTCCAGGCTGCGCCGGCAGCAACTTCCATTGCTACTTTTTCATTAACCGACCACTCAATATGGTAGTCCCGGTCTTTCAGGCATGCAAGAGTATCAATAATCTCTGAAGATGGGGTCCCCGGATATCCTGCAATAACCTGTACGCCTCCTTCGAGAAGACCGCGGGCAATAGCCACGTTTCCAAGCATGTACTCACGTGTTGTCATTTTTACTGTCTCCAGTATTAAGGGGAAAAATCGATTTTAGTAATAATATAAGGTTATTCATTAGTCATCCAAATGATTTTGAGCAATAATGGCAACATAGGCAGAAAAAACCTGCTGCCACCGTCAATTAAAACTTTGCATTATTCAACAAACACTACCAATAATATAGTTTCGGATTATTCTTCTGGAATTTTCGTGAGAAAAAAGAAAATTCATAGATTTTTCTCGTTCCGAAGCAAAACTTGGGTTGTGAAACTATCTGAAAAAAGAGAACGAAAGTGGTTGTATGATAAGTTTTAAGCTATCCGAGTAAAGCCTAAAAATAGATATAGAGTTGTAATCCTTTGCCTGATAACCGTCTCACTATCCTAAAACCTGTTATCAGTCCTCTTGAGCGAAGCGAAGCATAGCGAAAAGGACCTCGTGCTCCCGAAGCGAAACTCGGGAAGCGAAACTCGGGAAGCGAAACTCGGATGTCATTAGTTTACGAGAAAGTTCTTCTCCAGGAATTCTGCAAGCTTTGCTATTTCTTCAACCTCAACATCAATTTCCTCACCTTTCAAAGCTGATTTAAAAATCTCTCTTTTTTCCGGAATTTCAGCAATAACATTCACGCAATTAACGGAGTTCAGCATTTCTTCCCTTATATCAGGCTCGACTTTATTCAATACAAAGTAGACCTTGCATCCGCACTGCTCGCCAAATTCGTTGAATTTATTTGAAAGTTTGAGGGATTCATAAGAAGGATCTATTACTACAAGAATCAGGTCAAAGTCCTTATCAACACCGCGCCCGAAATGTTCAGTACCGGCTTCCGTATCCACGATTACGATGTCATCTTTTAAAAGGTCGAGATTTTCAAGGAATTCCCTGGTCAGGACTCCCATAGGACAGGCACATCCTTCTCCGAACTCATGAATTTTACCAACAGCCATTAACTTGACCCCGTCTTTTTCTTCCACGAATTCTGAAGGGAGATCGGAGAAGTTCCATCTTTCTTTGAAAAACCTGGATTGCTGCTTTCCGGAGCTTCCGCTGGCTGCAAGTCCCCAGAACTGAGTCGTCTTGGGTGCATTTTGCTTTTCCTTAAAACCCTTTTTTCCTCCGAAATATTCCATGAGGTCTCGCGGGGCTGCCATGCCCAGCTGGCTATGAAGTCCGAAGTTAGATTCGTCTATATCAAGCACAAGCACATTTTTTGTTTTTGCCATTTGCTTTGCCAGTAGAGCAGAGATTGTACTTTTCCCACTTCCTCCTTTCCCGCAAACTGCTATCCTCATAATTAGTTCACCTATCCATGGTTTACTTAATTTACTTCCTTAAAGCTCTCATTTTACATTTACTTTCTTGAAGTGAAGATAAACTAGTAACACTCCAATAAAACCGCCAAAAATAATATATTTTATGCATTTTTTTATGTTGACCATTTTGTCATCTCTCAATTTTTCATATGGTCTTATTTAATAATATACATATTTACAAATTTTCCTTGAATCTAAAAGGTAGTGATTTCTCGATTGTTTTAATGGGGATCATATCTTCTTTCGTTCTCGATTGCTTCTGTAACTGTTTTTAATATTTTAATTCTGGAATAATGTTTGTCATTAGATTCTATTACAGTCCAGGGCGCATTTATGGTGCCTGTTTTCAAGAGCATTTCATCGACTGCAAATTCATATTTTTCCCATTTACTCCGATTTCGCCAATCATCCTCCGTAATTTTCCAACTTTTTTCAGGATCATTCTGTCGACTTTTAAAGCGTTCAAGCTGAGTCTCCTTATCGATTTGCAGCCAGAACTTCAGTATAATAGTTCCTGCGTTTGTCAGGATGTTTTCAAACTCATTTATCTCTCTGTAAGCGCGTTTCCATTCTACTCGCTGCAGAGCTCTTCTACTCTTTCTACAAGAACTCGTCCATACCAGCTTCTATCAAAAATCGCAATATGTCCAACTTCCGGTACTGCTTTGCAGAAGCGCCAAAGGTAATGATTTTCCTTTTCAATCCCGCTTGGGGGTCCAACAGGTACAACTCTATACAGCCTGGGGTCTAACTCTTTTACCAGGCGATGAATGTCTCCACCTTTCCCGGAGGCGTCCCAGCCTTCGAAAACTATAATCATGGAGCGCTTTTTCTTGAAAAGCTCATACTGGAGGCTCTCAAGCTTCTGTTGATAAAATTTTTTTGATACTTCGTAATCTTCGGTTGAAATCGTTTTTGACAAATCAACTTTTTTCAATAAGGAGTTATAAAGATCTGGCAGCTTCGATCTTTCTATATCAAGATATTTTATTGTCTGTTGTCCGGGAGTACGGCTCACCTGTTCTATACAATTTTCAATAGCATGAGTGGCAGTTGTAAGGATCTTAAGAGATGCAAAATTCTGATCATTTGATTCAACAATTGTCCAGGGAGCATAGGGCATATCTGTTTTTTCAAGAACGTTTTCTACGATTGGCAAATTTTCGCTGTAATCTTTAATAAAATCGAGTTCGATCTGCTTTTCAGTTGTATGTTCGTTGAGGATTAAAGGAATGCTTTTTTTCTTGATTTTTTTTAAACGATCTTCCTGTTCTTTTTTGCTTACATGGAGAAAAAACTTAATTATCAAATATCCATCATCTGAAAGCTGGCGTTCGAACCAGTTTATTTCTTCCAGGCATTTGTTCAGTTTTTCTTCGCACTTTTTCATCCTGAAATATTCTATTATTGCCCTGCTGTACCAGCTTCTATCGAAAATTGCAATTTTACCTTTAACCGGAGTAAGCGCCCAAAAGTGTAAGAGGAAAGGTTTGAACATATCTTCGTAACACGGCAGGGGTATAGTGTAAAAATCATATCCTCTCGGATCCAGGGGCAGTATAAAACGGTTTATTTCTTCTCCCATTCCGGAAGCATGCCAGCCTTCGAAAACAAATATTATGGGGATTTTTAACTCCCAGGCTTTACGTTGAAGCTCACCGAGCTTTACTTCTAGTATTTTCATACCTTCTTTATATTCACCATTCTTAATTGTCAGTGAAAGATCAACATTTTCAAGCATGAAGAACCCTAATTATCTTCATCTGAAAGTGTAAATACTTTCTGTATTAAAATAAATAAGAATTTAAACAGCTCTTTAATTTTATTATTTCAGATGAGTTATTTTTATGATATCTGGCTATATCTGCCTATTATTATGTCTATTAAATAATTTCTCATAAATAATATCTAATAATGTATCTTCTACTGTTGAGTAAAATTTATATGATTTTCTAAGCTATTATGTATAATATATATTCATATAATATATTAAATTTATATTTAACATTTTGCTGCAGTTCTTTCGAGATCTGTACTAAATGATATATCTAATATGAAGTATATATGATATATATTACTATTTTTAAGTATTATTGATAAACTCTATTAAGATTGTTTGTTTAATATAGTATATAATATGAAATATGCTTCAAATTCGTTACTTTTAATTACGCTTTTAATTTGTAATCATTAAATGTATATATTATATAATATATAGTTCATTATATATACTAAAAAAATTTAATGTATAGTGAATAATTCTAAGATGATGAATATATAATTATAATTATAATATATAATATATAATATTAATATAATATATAATATATAGCATATAGATATCTAAGTGTAAAAATAAAAACTACGATAAATAATATATAATCAATAATATGTAATATGTTATCTTTTTAATGTGTGTATGGTTTGGAGTTCTGTTTCTATTTATAATATATTGTATATTATATATATTAAATAACATATGTCTTCTTATGTTTCATGCACTTTTAATAATGTCTTAGTTTATACATTATTTATTCCTTATGCATAATGAATCGCAAATCTAATTTATATTGTATTGCTTAAAATGTATTTATTACAAATCTATCTAAGTTAGGTATATTTAATATATAAATATTAATTATACCTTTTTATATCTCGTATATCTATAGTACAACTATTATACTATTTTTAAATACTAAAATTTATACTTCTATTAATCTAGACTCTATGTCAATTTATATATTAATTCAATATATATTTAATAGCGATTTATACAGTTATATATTATATATATAATTTATTTACTATTGTATTGTACAGATACTATCTATCATTAATTATTTAATTAATTATCTATTGAATAATATACAACATATTGCATTTTTGTAAGTGAAAACCACAACTAATTTGTCATAACTGCTTTTAATTATATGTTTTTAAGTATATGTGATTTTATAAAATTCATTATTAATTTTTATATGTTATGCATTTTGTACAAATTTGGGCAGTGTCGAGAATTTGCTGTAGAATTTTTAACCAGCTATTATAGGGATTTGTGATTTACTAACAAATCGCACACTATCACTTTTATCTATAAAAAACGGCTAGAAACTCCTTTATTTTAGATATATGAATTATATTATTTTATATTGTATACTGATAAAATTATTAATTATAATAATAATGGTTAACATATACTAAAATATCACACCCTATATAACAATGAACCATTTTTCAATAATATTTAGTGTATGAATAATAATGCGTATCCACATAAAAATCGCCATCAGTAAAAATATTCAAAAAACTCGAGTTACACTAGCCAAATCCAGGGTATTATCTAAATTAAATTGGAAATAAAATTTCATTATTTTATAATAATCAATTCGAGTCATAAGGTGTAGACTTCAGACTCAAAAACATCAAATATACACATAGTCTTATAAAATAAAAAATTACTAAAGTAAATCGATTTTGTATTAACCCAAAAGGGTAATTTATAGAATATTTCGATATCTATTTACTCATATTTTTATATTCTCATATACTATATGAATGAAAATTGCTTATTAGATTTCTGCAGAACAAATCTATGTTTTTGTTAAGTCAATTGTTACAAAGACTATAGGAATAGAGGCATTTTGGCCGATAACCGCACTATTCAATGGAAAAAAACATAGAGAAAAATATTATGATAAATGATTTATTATTATTCTTATACTCTATATGAATGAAGTTTATTCCATCAAACTTGCCGGTTTGGGCTAAAAAGGATGACAATTATCCTGTTAAGTTTGTTAAACAAAATTGGCTTTATTATTATTAATGGTAATAAAATATACAATTTTTATTACTTAGCTCTGGTTTTGTTTATTCGACCTGGAAACTACTTTTCTATCATAAAATTACGATTTAAAACTTTAAATAAAATTAATTTTATGAAAAGCTAATAGAATTAAATTTCACTATATTTATAAAATATTTTTTAGTTCCGTTAGTGTAGACATCGCGGTTATAATTAAGTCAAAAACACATATCATAATTTTAAAGGAATCCGATTACATAAAAAAATATATAAATTAAAAATATGCTAAAATCTCTATTTATAAGTCAAATATTTCAATTTATTGTCAGCACCCCGGTTGCTAACTTTACAATCAAATTTAAGAAATTTGTGATTTTTATTTAATAATCAATTATAAAATATATTCAATTTCATTAATTTTATAAATTTATAATTTTTATTATATATTTTATAAATTTAAATGTTTATTATGTATTTTATAAATTTAAATTTTTATTATGTATTTTATAAATTTATTATTTAGATTGTAATAATATATTGTTACTTCTCAATACTTGGGATTTTCTTATTTTAACTATTAATAAAATAAAAATTAATATTCGTTTAAAAGTCCAATTTTATATCAAAAATTTCTTCAAATAATAAATACTTTTTTCGAGCTCTATATAGATATTGCCTAATCGGATTTTCATTTTTTGACTTTGCAATAATTGCCTCAATCTCTCCTTTAGAAAATACAGATTCAAGCTTTTTCATTGAAATTCTTTCAAGTCCTTCAAAATCGTCGATTATCTGAGAGAAAATTGGAATTGGAATTGGGATGAGAGTGACATAAGCTTCGTCTACCCAGTTCCACTCAGAATCATAAATGTTTGCGTAAAAATCTCCACATGCGGCACACTTTGTCACGACCACTATGCATTCTCTAATGGAGTGATAACTAAGACTAATAAGAATTGCATCGCAGCTACTGCAGTTTCCGATCTCATTTTTTTCAAGACTATAAGCTGATATTTTGCTTTCTTCAATATAAATATTATTAGTGTTAAGATCATAGTGGTATTCCATTTTATCCACTCATTTCAATATTATAACTACGCATGGTTATATTTTACTAATAGAAGTAATGGCGCATTGACTATTATTTGATTTTTAAAGACAGATGTAAGAAATAATAATTATCGATGCTATTTTAGTTGAGCATAAGTTAATACACACAAGGGCTTCATGTGTTATGAAGCATAAGGTTAATATATAGGATAACAAATTAATAGTTGGGTAAATATATTACAAAAGTATTCTAACTATTCTGATAAATGAAAAAAAGCAAAGTTAGATAATAGTTTATATGGATTTTTATGTCCTTTTTATCAGAACGAATAAATTTACAAATCTATATATAGGGCTATAACTGACATAGTTTACTACATCAGTAGAGGTGGTAATTAATGGCGTCCATCCGAGCCAAAATTAACTCCAGAGTAGAGAAGTTTCTTGAAGTTGATTACAGTGGATTTAGAAGAGCAATACTATGTATTTTCATCAAAGTAATAAAAGCGACTATTGATGAACTGCATGAAATGCTCTCAAGTAAATACAATGTTTCAAGAAATACCGTTGCCTCTATGGTAGGGTATATTCATTCGAAACTAGGTATTCTAAGGGCGCATAAAGAATCATATAAAACTCCGATGGTTTACCAGCTAAGGGAAGAATATGGTGACCTTCTTTTGAAAATTGTAACTTCGCCGACTGCGTCTTCGGAAACCACGGCATGAAAGTTTAAGCTCTACCTGAATAGCTGATGCAAAATGTCAATTGTAAAAAACGCACCCCGTACAGCGACAACTATCGTTGTGAGATCGGATGCAAATAATCGTATAAGTCGTTCCAGGGATCCGTATTATAACCTTATGAGGCGTATTTTCCAGGAAGATGCCACGGCCGTTAGAGGTCAAAAGTTTCTGATCATCATTGAAGAGCGGCAAGCTGCAGGAAATGCAATACGGACCGATGAATGGAAAGGCTTGCTTGAAGAACTTCAGATAGGTCGTGCCTCATTTTATGCAATGCGCAACAAGTTGTTAGGAGCCGGGCTCATATCAATAAAAAACAAAGAATACAGACTCTCAGGTCAATTTTCAGAAGATCTTATAGATATGGCTCGATGGTGGTGGACTGCTGTACTTAATCAACCAGAAGAAAACCTCAAATAAGAAATAAAAGTCTTGCATATTTGATTTGGCAAAAGACGTTTTTAATTCAAGCCGAAAGTTATATATATAAAATATTCCTTTAGTGATACTGCAGGGCAAAACAAGCATGCTCTGCAGCGGAAACAATAGAAGCCCGGTAGTGTAGTGGTCAATCATGCGGGACTCTGGATCCTGCAACCTCGGTTCGAATCCGTGCCGGGCTATGTAATTAGTAATAAAATGATAGAATCAAAATTTTTTAATTTGCGATCCTGCTGTATTAGTTTTTATATCAGGTTGAATTTTTTTTCGTGCTCTGTATGCTGCTTGTTTGCATTTAAATGAGCAATACATAGAATCTTTTCGATTTGATTTAAAATTATCTTTACAGATAAGGCAAGTTTTTTCTTTAATCAATTTACCTTCTTCGGTATATTGCGTTATTATATTAGTTACCGAATTGTTGCCGTTTAATTCATCCAGTTGTTTTTCAAGAAAATCAATACGGTTTCTTAAATCCTCAATTTCCATTCCACGTAATTTTTCCGTTTGCTCATACGCATCTATGAAGAGGCTCAATACAGTAGTGAATCTACCTTCATTCAAAATTTTTTCGATTTTTTTAGCATGTTTTGAAAAGTTTTTTAAATCGTATTTATGCATATACATTTGAAGTTGTCCAATATCATCGATTAATGAATTCCGGAATTGATTTGGAGCAAACCACATACGTGGCAATGCATATTGCATTATGAGGTCCCATTTTTCATACATTTTGTTTTCTGTATCAATTTCGGTTTCGTCGTTCAAATTTTCCCTTCGTTATATATGTGTTATCTTTTTGTTACTCCATTTATTAGAAGTGTTATATATACATTACCGATTTGTTGCTGATTCTATAAAAAGTAAATCTAAGTTGCCCTGAAATACTTCGTAACAAAAAAGTAACGAAAGTAACAGATGTAGGTATGACTTAGGATGTTATATTCTTTCAAACTAATCAGGAAACATATTAGTGAAACAGTCCATATAGTAGATTTTTGATTTTATGCTTGGCCTTTAAAAAACCATATGGCTCGTTCTCAAGCTCATGGTTGAATTTTTCGTAGCTTTCCTATATCCTGGTTGAGGTAGATAATTAGCTCGCTTCCTGAATTGTTTATTATATTTGTTATCAACATTGATAACTATATTTTTCTTTTTTAATCCATTTGTTATCAAATCTGGTAATCTATCTTAAAATTAACTGGATAATGCTCATTTACCAGATATGATAACAAATTGATACTGTATAAATATAATAAGGTAATCCATAGTAAAAACGGCAACTAGATAATGGAGAACAGCCTAAAGTCAACGAATCTAGAATTGAGCATATTTATTTTAACTAACAAAACTATTTTACTCTGACACTTCGTAATCTAAGAATAATCATTTTAAAGCAGGAATGTAACATATGGTAGATAAAAGCTCAGACAGTTTGCTTAATAATCTTAAAAAGAAGAACAATCCTTTTAAGAAGATATTTGAAAACGTAAAAAAACTTGTAAAGAAAGATGACGAAAAAGAGAGGAATCCTTCTTCCGTCGAGGCACCCAAAAAAGGAAAAAAAGAAAATGTGAAGAAGTCTCCTACTCTTGAACCATCAAAAAAAGGAAGACGAGGAAAGGGGAAGAGGTCTTCTTCTGTTAAAGAATCAAAAAACGAAAAGAGCTCTGAAATAAATCGAAAGCTAGAAGATTCAGGCATTCCTAAAATCGAAACTCCTGAAACAAAAGAAGCTGAAAAATCAATGAAAGAGAATCGAGGTAAAATAAAAGAACAAAAACTCCCTAAAAAATATAAGAAAGGATGGTAGAGTAATATTATAAATTTTGAGACTGAACAGTTCAATTCAGTTATGTGAATCTTCAATAAATTGCCTTGACGCTACACATCCCTAAATGATTTGCAAAACTCTTATTATATAATTTTACTATTGTGTATCACGTCAAGGGATTTACAAAGTTTATCGTTACATCCGTTTTCCATAGGAGGGCCGTGGCCGAAAAAAATTTTAGAGACATTTTTCGTGCAAAGGTATTCCATTGATTTTACATAGTTATCTTCAAAAGACCAGTTACTGGACTTAAGGATTACTGCGGTATCTCCTACAAAGAGATATCCGTTCTCGGAACAATAAAGGCAGATTGAATCCTGAGTATGCCCGGGAGTATGAATCACTTCAAAAACTTTATCTCCGATTATGATTGATTCTCCATCTTTGAGAAGATAATCTACTCCTTTGAGGTAAGGTGAAAATGCATAAACTTTTGGGAAATATATCTCTTTAACTGTAGTTAAAAGTGAAGTATGATCATAATGGTTGTGTGTAAGAATTATTTGGTCAATAAGTTTTTTACCAACCCCTTTAGATAAGCCGTCGAATTTTTCAAATATGATTTTATCGCGGCCAATATCAATAATTGTGTTCAAATTTTCGAGAGCATTGAATTCTCCCTGAATAAAATAAACATTACTGGTATAAGTTGTTGGATTTTCAGTGAGGTTGAAAACTTTCACTATATTAATTCTCCGTCAAGTCATTTTAATTTTTTATATATATTCTTGCATTGCTTATAAATTGTGAAAATTGTTTCGAAGATGAACAGGGTAATTTTTGTGTTTGCTCTGTTATGAAAAATCCGCCATTTGAAAGCGATTGGTAAAACATATTTATGATATCTGTAACTTGTCTTTCAGTGAAATGAAGGAGCACATTTTTACATACAATTACATCAAACGGATTTTCAATTACAGGTTTTAGAGACAACAGATTATGTCGGGAATATTGTACATGTTCTCTTATTTCCGTCGAGATAATGAAATTATCATGAATATCCGGGTCTTTAAAAAAATTGTTCTGAAACATCTTTTCAGGAATTTTTTTAAGATCCTCCCGGGGGTATGACCCTTTTTTTATTATGTTTTCGAATCTGTCATTTGGATCAATATCCGTTGCAAAAATCTGTACCCTGGAAAATATTTCTTCGTCAAGAACCTCCTTTAAAAGGATTGCAAGAGTGTAGGGTTCGGAACCATTTGCACAGCCTGCGCTCCAAATATTTATATTTTTGATACTGCAGTTTCCTTCGCCCTCAAGAATCCTGGGTATAAGGACATTGGGAATCATGTTAAGAGTTTGAGTATCCCTGAAAAAGTATGTAGCACCCATCTTTAAACCCTTTATTTATTTTAATAGTGTTTTTTGATAAAGCTTTTTTTCTGGTAATACTTTTAAAAAACGGTAAGTTATATCTTCAGGAATCTCCTGAGAATATTCACATAATAGAAAACCCTCATCCGATAAGGCATTATAAAACATATTAAGTACAGCCATCTGATCTTTAATATTGAAATGTTGGAGCACATGTTTGCAGATGATCAGATCAAAACCGTGTCCGATAGCATTTAAGGATAAAAGGTCATGTTTCTGATAACTAATTTTTTTTCGTAGTTTTTCCGATATTACGTAAGTATCCAGACTCTTTGTATCTAGCTCAAAATATTTTTTTAATATATTAGACGGTACAGAAGAAATTTGATTCTTTTTGTATGTTCCATCTTCTATGATTTTCTTAAATCTATTACTGCTATCGATATCGGATGCTAATATTCTTATTTTTTTAAATTGCTCTTCATCAAGAGTCTCTTTTAAATGCATTAATATTGAGTAGATCTCGGCACCATTTGCACATCCGGCATCCCAAATCTTAACATCACTCTTTTTTGAAATATCAGACAACACATACTCTGGAATTAGTTTTATTGCATCAAGATCTCTGAAAAAAAAGGTAAATGCCATTAAATATCAGTTCCTATATATTAAATAATAGATTTTCCTTTCCAAAATTTATAATTAAAGAACGTCTTCCGGTGTCATATGTATGAATGACTTTTCCAAATCGGAAAGGACAATCTAAGTTATGTGTTTATAGTCTCCTTACACAACATATATTTCCATTTCAGCTTTCAATTTCCCAATAGTTTTGTCACTTCATGAATTGCAGCTCCGATCTCCTGTACTGATGCACTTGTCTCCTGTGCAATTGCCGCAAGACTTTCAGATTCTCTTTGCACCGTCAATTATCTCATTATTTGCCATATTGATAGCATCTGCAGTTTTCTTGCTGTCCCTTTGCACTGAATTAACAACAGTTTCAATAGTATCCGTTGCATTCCTTGCCTTTGTTGCAAGATTCTTGACTTCGCCCGCAACAACAGCAAACCCACGCCCGTGCTCTCCTGCCCGTGCGGCTTCAATTGCTGCATTTAATGAAAGCAGGTTTATTTGACTTGTAATATCATTTATAAGCCGTACTATACCGTCTATTTGTTTTATTTGTTCTGTAAGGCTGGTTATTCCGACTACGCTTTCCCTGGCAATCTTTTCAACATTTTCCATTTTCAGGTTTGTGTCCCTACCAAGCGACTGCGCATCCTTTCCGATGCGTACGACTTCGTTCGCAGCTGAGAGAATTCCTTTAGACGATTCAGCAATTTTCTCATTGGATGCTGATAAATCAACAATCTCTCTATTGTGGGCAGACTTTATAATTTCGCTAAGAGAAATTCCAATCTTGTTAGAACATCCCTGAAGTTTACGAATTCACCCTCAACATGCAGGTTTTCATCGACGCGGGCTCTAAAGTTACCGTCAGAAAATTGATTTGAAACCCTTATTGCCTCATTCAAAGGACCTCCTCCAGTCGGGAAGTATTTCCTATAGCGATATTTTCGAGCACGTTGGTAACATTAAGCACTCTATCACGGACTAAATTGGTCGCCTTTGACATGGAGGCGTAAATGCCAACGAACTCACCTTCTACGCTTTTCGTATGATCGTTGACGGCCATGCGGTTCAACACGTTATTGCACTCTACAAGTCCTTGCAGCTCCTCAATGCAGTTGTTAATGTTTTTTTTCATCTTTTCGAGAGCGCTGTTGTAACTATCGGTAATAGGTTCAGGAATTTCACCACGACTTAAATTCTCGACAAAAGAACTTAGCATCTCAAGCTGAACTCTGGCGTCTTCATTAACTGAACCAAGAGAATCTACTTTTCTTTTTACTTCCGAACTCAGGTCTAAAAATATTCCCGAAATATAATCCAATTTTCCATTCTCATCAAAATTCAGGTGAGCTTTTTCCTGAACGAAGATTGTACTACCATCTGATTTCTTGATCCCGTATTCAATTTGATAAGAACTTTTGTTTTTCTTAGCATTCCTTACTGCCCTTTCGATTATATTAATGTCCTCCGAAAAACAATATCGGACCACAGTACTTTTTTGTTAATGAAATCCAGTTTTGAATAACCGGTTAGCTTCTCTACATTTGTACTTAAGTAGTCCATTCCCCAGGACAATTTACTTGAGGATTTGAAAACAGTCACTGGAATGTTATCTATTAGCCAGCTGATATCCTCTGCTTTAAAAATAAAATTCCATGTCAAATTTTCAAATGAGTTGTCACCTTTTTGTTTTTCAAAAACGGAGTCTATAGAGCCCATAATTTACCCATCTCCTAGTAGATTATATAGTAACCACTAATATAATTTATGTTAGTTATTACTATGAATTAAATCCATTTAAATGTATAGGTAAAAATTTTGACTAATTTCTAATGTAGTGGATTAAAATCAGTCTCAAGATTCACTAAAAAAGAATAAACTAAAGGTTAGATAATACCAAAAATAATATGTTATAAATTAACTTCGACATCTACACCAAGAATTTCTTTCTTCCCGGTAAAAACGTCCCTTGCGATTTCGGCACAACCAATGGCAGCATGCCATTTCCCAAGACACTTACATTCCAGTCCCAGGTGTTCCCCTATCTTCTTTTGTATATACTCAACTTCTGCTATGGAACCGGCAAGAAATACCTCTCCGTTTGTCCCGTAATCCTTAAGGAGAAGCTGCATTGAGGCTATTTCCATAGCAGCAAACAGGGCGATAGTATCCAGAGCTAGCAGTGCCGGACTTTCTCCTTTTTTAGCTGCATTGAGTAGTTCTTCCCTATCATTGTAAGGGGTTTTCTTTAAAACTCCTGCTTCTATAAAGGCCTGGTTTGCACTTAACAGTCCGCCATCTACATCCCTGATAGCTTGAAGGTCAAGAGGGCCGTGATGGATTCCGGGAGCAAATATGCAGGCATCGATTGCACCTATTACTATTCCATCGGCAACGGCAAGTGTTACTGTATTTGAACTTATATCGGAAACCACGAAATCCTTAAAGCCAAGACAAAGGATATGATAAGCTATCCCAAGTTTTTCGGGACTTGTAAGGTGTGAAAATACTTTCATTCTTGGATCCACTTTGCTCTCCGTATGAAGACCAGGAATAGCTATTGCAGGAATGCTCGAGTAAAGGACAGCATCAAAAACTTTTGTGCCCCCTCCTGTCTTTTTTCCTGCTCCTTCCAGACTCTTCAGCCCGCGTCCTTCCAGCTTCCTAACATCTTTGATTAAGGAAAAACCATCTCCCATTGAGTATGTCAACGCAATCAAATCTATTATTTTGCGTTCAATTCCGAACTTTTCTTCAATAGAAACCAGGATTTCATCCTCGGACATAGCAGCTGCCACAGCTCTTTCAAGCTCGAAGGTCAGAAGCTTATCTCCATTTAATAATGCAAAACGGATTGCCGTCGTTCCATGATCTATTCCTATAAATGCCAATTAACTGTCACTCCTTTAGCGCCTCAGAGGGCATTTTCCAAGCTTTGATTCAATTCGTTCATTATTCTGTCTCCCTCTTCAGCTGTTCCAACTGTTGTCACAAGCCTTATTTCCTGAAAACTCCTGCCTTCCGAGAGCAATAGCCTTAAGTTACCCCTTACATCGGAACGCAGAACTTTTCCGGTAAGATTTCCTCCTGCGATACCCTTTACTGAAATCACAGAAGGAATCACCTTTTTAATCTCGGGATGCTGAGATACCAGCTTTATAAATTTTTTCCCAGCTCTTCCCCCTATAACAGTTGTATGAGCTCCACCGAGCTTATTCCTGGAGGAATTTTTTGTACATTGATTTATTTTACTTTTATTTTCCGCCATTTATAGTCAAACCGAGGATTACGTCAGTAATCTTCCTTCTGGTCTCATATAATATTTTTCAAGGTCTCGTTTTCTACCATGATCAGATATTTTCAAGTTCCTTCATACCTATAAGTTTGACATTTTCCTCATCAAGTGTTTTAACTGCCTTTTCAACTTCGTTAACTCTGATGATTAAAAGAGCTTTCTGATTCCTGGTAACAAATGCGTAAGCATAATCAATGTTGATCTTAGCTTTTCCAAATATTTCCGCAATACGGGACATACTTCCAGGGACGTCATCCATTTCTATTCCCAGAACACTAGTTTCTGATACGGTAAATCCTGCATTATGAAGAATATTATATGCATAATCGGTATTGTCCACTACCATACGGATTATACCGAAATCTCCCGATTCGGCAATAGTGAATGCTCTTATATTTATTCCTGCACTCTTTAATTTATCAGCGATGTTTGCAAGTCTTCCAGGTTTATTTTCCGCAAAAAGGGAAATTTGCTTTATTATCTTGTCTTCCATTCCAGCACCCTGCCTTTATTTCTTATCCTTATTCTTGATTTTTGTCCTTGATTCTTATTGGATCCTTTTTTATATCTAATCCTTAATTCTAATCCTTAACTCTTATCCTGATCTTATATTCTAAATAGTTATCCTAATTCTTATCCATAACTGCTTTAATTTTTATGTTGGGATCTTTTTGTTAATTTATTTATTTCTTGCACTCACATCTTCCGGTTATCAATGACCTTCTTTGATTTGCCTTCGGAGCGGGGAAGAGTACCATGTTCAACCAGTTCCACCTCTACCGAAAGATTAAGCACGTGTCTGAGCGCGCCAGCGATTTTCTTTTTAAGTGCCATCATATCAGACATGCGGTCACTGAAGGCGGATTCATTCATTTCGATCTGAACTTTCATATTATCAAGCGGTCCAATTCTGTCCAGAATTATCATGAAATGGTTTCCGACTTCAGGAATATTCATGAGGACCGATTCGATCTGTCCGGGGAATACATTTATTCCACGCACTATTATCATATCATCCGAACGCCCACTTATACGAGTAATTCTTGGATGGGTTCTTCCGCAACTGCAAGGTTCAGAAAACTTTTGGGTAAGGTCCTTAACCCGATAACGAATAAGAGGGAGAGCTTCCTTGGTGAGGGTTGTGATTACGAGTTCGCCAATTTCTCCGTCTGGAACCGGCTTTTCTGTTTCCGGGTCAAGGATCTCAACCAGAAACTTGTCTCCCCAGACATGTATCCCACACTGCTCCGAGCATTCGGTAAAAAGAGGGCCACTTAGTTCTGAGGTTCCGTAAATATCATAGGCCTTGATCCCGGAATCTTCTTCTATTCTTCTCTTAAGTTCTAATGACCATGGTTCGGCCCCGAAGAACCCTATTTTTACCTTCGTGTCATCCTTTATGCTGATGCCCATCTTTCTTGCAGTTTCAATCATAAAAAGGAAGTAAGAAGGTGTACAGGCTATGGCAGTTATCCCAAGGTCTTTCATTAGTTCGATCTGGCGCTCGGTGTTGCCTGAACTTGTAGGAAGTACGGTTGCGCCCAGTTTTTCACTTCCATAGTGGGCACCCAGTCCACCTGTAAAAAGTCCGTATCCGTAACTCACCTGAAGAATGTCGTCCTTTCCCATGCCAACCGAAGTAAATCCGCGCGCAAGGGACTCAGCCCATTCATCAATATCCTTCTGGGTGTATCCCACAACTGTTGGCTTGCCTGTCGTACCTGAGGAGGCGTGGAAACGAGCAAGCTTTGAGTTAGGGACACAAAACATACCTGTAGGATATGTATCCCTGAGATCCTGCTTAAATGTAAAAGGTAATTTTGTAATATCTTCCAACGTCCGGATGTCATCCGGCTTTACGCCATATTCGTCAAACCTTTTCTTGTAGAAAGGGGAATTCTCGTACACATAACTTACCAGTTCTCTCAACTTCTTTCCCTGCAGCTTCTTCAAATCTTCTACAGGCATTGTCTCAATTTCAGGATCCCAGTATTCTGGCATTTTCACGACTCCGAATTTCTCTTATATGTAAACTTTAGAATATTGCCGGTAAATATTGCATGAAGACTAAGCTAAAATCTTATATAAATAATAGCTATTGAGTTAAATAAGGAATTTTGGAAATTCAAAAAGAGCGGATACTAAACAGATAGATTGTTGTACAAAATAAAAATACTTATTTGGAGGAAAAAAGAAATATTTCCCAATAAATAAGAAAATAAACAATTTTTCGGTAATCTGGAATTTATTCATCTTCCAATCCTTCAGTTTCGTCCTCAATTGGGATGTCTTTTGAGGATGCCCCAAAGGAAGCTTCTAGAATCTTTTTTGTTTTTTCCCGGCATTTTTCCAATACTTCTTCCATATTGGCAATAACGTCAATTCCGGCGGCTCCTGAGTGTCCACCGCCAGTTCCATTGTATTCATTACTAATGTTTTCCATTAGTTGCCCAAGATTAACACCCGCATTTACTGCTTCACGTTTTGCTCGGGCACTTATCCGGACACTTTCGCCTTTGACTGTACCAACAAAAGCTATATCGGCACCGATATTGATTAGAGTTGAGGATGCAGAACCTCCAAAAGAACTGACATGGGAAGAAGCTATCAGCATGTCCTGCACTCTATCAAGTTCAATGCGACTTGCTGCTTTGAGAATAGCTATACGCATGGAAATATCTTGAGGGGTGGCAGCCATGAGGTCAAGGACTTCCCCATATTCAACGCCACTAGCTTCTATGATTTTTGCCACTGTTATGAATGTCTCGGCCGATGCATGTTTGAAGTGCCCCGTATCCGTTACAATTCCTGTAAGCATACCGATTCCCACTCGCCTGTTAATCGGTGCCTCCATTGCTTTCAAAACTTCATAAACTATTTCTACAGTGGATGTTGCATTCCTGTGCAGATAAAATTCGGCATTTTCTGTAAGAGCAGTTGTTGTATGATGATCTATTACACAGTAATTTGTTAGCTCTATCTCGTTTAATTGAGCCTTTGTCGAAGTATCAACAACGACAACAAGACCGTAGTTTAAAGGGTCAGGCTTGTCCACTACCTTTATTCCAAGTCTTTCGATCAGCACAGATGCTACCCGGTTGCACCCGTCAACAAGTCCCACTGTGCCCCCAATAGCTTCTGAAAGTGCAAAAGCACTGCTAACTGCGTCCGGATCCGCATTCCGGTGACACAAATATAAAATGTTTTGATAGTCTAGGAGCCGGTTGATAAACTCCGCTTCGTCAACTCGCATTGTCCACTCTGGCTTCCGCTTTCAAGGTCTCGACCCAAAATCCATTAGGTGCAAATTATATAGGATCCAGTTAAAGTTTATAAAATTGATCCTATTCTATGCTCGGCATGAAAATATTATTCCGCATTTGTGCCCAGAGCCTTCTGGATTTGGTCCTGAAGTTGTTTAAAGCGAGATGTAAGCCTTTCTTCCTGCCTGGATAGGGACTGAAGCCTGAGTGAGAGAGTTTCTCCTCTGTCTTTTAATTTTGAAACGGACTCCTCTTTGCTCGTTTTTATAACCAGTTCCCCAACATTGCGATAGATAACTGCATCGTCAGTCAGTTTCTCTAATTCGTCAAAAGCCATTTTTGACTCTTTTTGCATAGCTTCAATCTGAGATTTCTGCATGGTTAGCGCCTGTATTTGCTGCTGTACCTGCTGAAGCTGTGCTATTTGGTTCTGGATTTGAGGAGGTAATTCTGCTGTCATTAATTTCACCTGGGTCTTCAATAAACCTGATGGGATTTTAATGTTTCTGTGAACGATAAGTTAATCTCAATTGATTAACAGTAATTAATTATTAATCAGGAATGAAAGTTGATTACCCTGCCACAAACCAATGATAATAAATCACTAGATGGGAGAAAATATAAATATCTATATAATAACAATATTAAAATTATTTTGCTCCAACAATAAATATGCGGGAGATATTAGAAATGGAAAAAAGTGGAAATCTTAAAGAAATAAAATCTCTTTTAGAAAAATTTACAAATGCTCACGGAGTATCAGGATTTGAGGATAATGTACGAGAACTTCTCGAATTAGAACTCGAGCCTTATGTTGACACTATCCGAAGAGACACTATGGGAAACCTGATAGCTAATAAGAAGGGAGAAGGTCCTTCCATAATGCTGGCTGCCCACATGGATGAAATTGGGTTAATGGTCAAGTACATAGATGACAACGGTTTCCTCCGTTTTATTCAGCTTGGAGGATGGTTTGACCAGACTCTGGTTAGCCAGAGGGTCATAATTCATGGCAAGAAAGGTTCCATTACAGGAGTTATTGGCTGCAAGCCTCCTCATTTGATGAAAGATGAGGACAGGAAGAAGTCCGTGAAATTGGAGGATATGTTTATCGACATCGGCGCAAAAGATAGGGAAGATGCCGAAAACCTGGGAATTGAGATCGGTGTAACTGCATCAATTGATAGGGAATTCAGGTCCCTGGCAAACGGAAGAGTTACTTCAAAAGCTTTTGACGACCGTGCAGGCCTTGTAGTGCTCATAGAGGTCATGAGACGGCTGTCAAAACATAAAATTGAGGCAAACGTATATGCCGTTGGTACTGTTCAGGAAGAAGTAGGACTCAAAGGAGCAAGAACCTGCGCTTTCGGGGTTTGCCCGAACATTGCCCTCGCTGTTGATACTACCGCGCCTGGGGATTATCCTGGCGTCAGTAAGACCGATTCTCCCTTAGAAATAGGGAAAGGACCTGTAATTACCGTAGCCGATGCATCAGGAAGAGGTTTGATAACCCACCCGCAGATTATTAAATGGTTGAAAGAAACTGCCTCGGAAAACAAGATCCCCTATCAGCTTGGAGTCGGATCCGGGGGAACCACGGATGCAACAGCAATACATCTTACTAAAGACGGCATTCCCACTGGTACGATCAGTATAGCAACCCGTTATGTACATTCTCCAGTTGAATTACTCGATACAGCAGATTTGGAGGCTTGCATATCACTGGTTGTTAAAGCCATAGAAAATGTAAATAAGTATTTTCCGTAACGGGTTCCAGGAAGCCTATGGTGTCAGAATTATATGTCCCCGTAAAAACGCCTGTAATCCTCAATTATTTTTTTAGCCTGAACAGGAAATACCTTATTCAAATATTCAATAAATTCATCCCTCGTTTGAGTTTCCTTAAGAACGTCAAGCATCAGTGAGGTAAATCTTCTCGACATAATATTTCCTTTCTGGATTTCAAAAGAAAGACACAGAGCTTCTTTAGGAAAATATTTTTTTCGAATCCAGGGAGAGACCGAACCGAGGAGTACTCCTTCTTTGAGAATACTGTAAGCTGGCACCCCTATCCTCTCAAATCTGTCTTTTCCGGCAAGTTTCTCAAGATTTTCTCTGGAATAGGAGTGAAGTTCAACGTAAATCCCAGGTTTCAACTCTTCTATAGCTTTGACAATCTTTTTTCCTGTTACAGGGTAATATTCCTCTTTAAGGGTTGAGACATACTTTCCACTGCTTACAAGAGGAATCAGGGCTAAAGTGCCAATTTCAGGAGCTTTTATGGCTCTCAGGATTTCTGTCGTATCTTTCCATTCTTCCCCATGCAGGCCGGCTACAAATAGGCGAATTGGCTTTCCTTTACCGTAAATTTTTAACATGGAATCTGTGTGCTCCTGTTATTATAATTTTTTAAAATCATCATTTATTAAAAGGTTATCAAATGTTTCTAAATTTAGATATATGCTAAAATAAATTGTTCAATTTATTTTTATTTTTATTAAGTTTTTTATTAGATAGATAAGATTTAATTATTAGAATATTGATTTTATTATTAATGTTACAATTTAAAGTAGGAATACTTTATTTGGAAGTTAAATTAAAATCACGTCTAAATACGTAACGGTGAACTGTTAATTAAAGTTTAATTTTCAGTTGGGGGTTAAGATATTCAGCCGTATTTGATGGGGGACTATTAAATATCTTTGTAGAAAATTCTTTACATTTTATAAGCTTTAACTTCAAAGGGGAAGAGGGGAAGAAAAATGAAAAAACAGTTCAATTTGAATCTAAATTTAATAAAATATGGAAACTTGAAAAAAGGAATTTTAATCTCCAGTGAGCTTCTGGTGCTGTTTCTTATTTTAGTTTCTTCATTGGTCGTAATAGACAATAGACTTACGGATCAAACAGATCAAAATAATTCATCAGCGGTGCAGAATAGCAGCTTAAATCAGCCTTCAAGCGATTTAAGTCCTATACTTGCACCCGTAAATTCGGAGTTTACCAAATATCAACAGAATAAATTGTTCACTGTGAATACAGCAGTCACTTAATGGGTCACTTAATGGACATGACAAGGGTCTTGTACCTTCACCTGTAGATCTTCAAAACGTAGGCCATACTTCGTCAGCGTTTAAAAGTTTGTCTGCTCCACTAGTCTATGACCTCAGGAGTATGGATAAAGTAACACCTGTTAAAGATCAGGGTATGACAGGGTCGTGCTGGGCATTTGCCACTTATGGATCCCTGGAATCATATTTTAAGCCTTCAGAAAGTCTGGACTTTTCAGAAAATAACTTGAAAAACATGCTTTCTTCTGCTTCTTCGGGAGGGTTTGACTTTGCCGAAGGAGGGAATATGTATATGTCAACTGCCTACCTGGCCAGGTGGAGTGGACCTATTAAAGAAAGCGATGATCCTTACAGTGATACGTCAAGCTATTCTCCTACAGGGCTTACGGTTCAGAAGCATGCACAGGATATAATTTTTCTTTCGGACCGGCAGAATTCTCAGGATAATCAGGAGATAAAAGCTGCGATTCAGACATACGGGGCTATTTATACCTCAATGTGCTATGACGATTCCTCTTTTTCCTATGGTACGTCAAGCTATTACTATGACGGAAATTCTGACTCTAACCACGCTGTGACTATTGTAGGTTGGAACGACTCATATGATAAGAACAAATTTACCAGGACTCCGGCAGGGAATGGAGCATTTATCGTAAAGAATAGCTGGGGCACAGGATGGGGAGATCACGGATACTTCTATGTATCTTATTATGACAAAAGAATAGGAACAGAGAATGCAATATTTAAGGCTGGAAGTGCTGATAATTACAATTCAATCTACCAGTACGATCCTTTTGGATGGGTCCTTAGCTATGGATTTGATAATTCCAATACTGCTTGGGGAGCAAACATATTTACTGCAAAATCTAGCGAAGTCCTCAAAGCAGTTAGTTTTTACACGACAGATGAAAACTGTGATTATGAGATTTTCATATATACTAATCCGCAGTCAAACCCGATTAATCAGGCCAGCCTTGCTCTAACCCAAATCGGAACAATCTCCAATGCAGGCTATCATACTGTGGGGTTAAATTCCGATGTTCCGCTTCACGCTGGTCAAAAATTCTCGGTAGTCGTGAAACTTACGACTCCTGGTTATAATTTCCCGGTTGCCATAGAGTACCCGTACTCAGGTTATAGTGGTAAAGCAAAAGCAAATGCAGGAGAAAGCTATATTAGTGAAGACGGCCAGAGCTGGACTGACATAACAACAGAGTACAGAAATACAAATATATGCATCAAAGCTTTCACAAATTCCGCAAATGGAATACTTCCTGCTGCAAACTTCTCAGCTGCTCCTCTCTCCGGAACAGCACCTTTGCAAGTTATATTTACTGACACCAGTACAGGATCGCCAGCTTCATGGTACTGGAACTTTGGAGACGGTACATTCTCGACAGAGCAGAATCCAATCCATACTTACTCTGCAAAAGGAACGTACACAGTATCACTCACAGCAACTAATAATGCGGGTAATGATATTGAAACAAAATCAAAATATGTAGTAGTAAATGCTCTGCAAGCCCCAGTTGCAAGTTTCAGCAGCAATGTTACCAAAGGAACTTCTCCATTGAGTGTTAATTTTACCGACACCAGTACGAGATCTCCAACTTCATGGTACTGGGATTTTGGGGATGGAACGAGTTCAACAGAACAAAATCCTGTTCATGTATATAATAAAGCGGGAAAATATACAGTTTCTTTAATTGCATCGAATGCAGCCGGGAGTAGTAAGCCAGTGAAGAAAACAAATTATATCACTGTCATTGCTCCGGTGAAGCCAGTTGCAGGTTATACCGTTAGTGTTAGATCCGGAAGTTCGCCATTGAGTGTTAGTTTTACCGACACGAGTAAAAACTCTCCAACATTCTGGTACTGGGATTTTGGAGACGGAACGAACTCAACGCAGCAAAATCCTGTTCATGTTTATACTAAGACAGGAAGATTTACTGTAACTTTAAAGGCATCAAATACTGCCGGAAGTAGTCCTTTGAGGAGAACTAACTATATTACCGTTACTGCTCCAAAGCCACCGACGTCAGCATTTACTGCGAATAGGGTTTCTGGCAAGGTTCCTTTAACGGTAACATTCACTGACACAAGTTCAGGATCTCCCACTACATGGAGTTGGAATTTTGGAGATGGGACGCCGAAATCAACAGTGAAGAATCCAACACATACTTTCACTAAAGTAGGAAAGTATACTGTTAGCTTAACAACGACAAACGCAAATGGTGGTCATACAACTACAAAGAAGACATATATTACGGTATCAAAGTAAGAGGCGTTGAGATAAAGGCTTTGTAAAAGTCTATTAATTCCGTCGATTCAGACGGATTTTTACAAAGCCAATCTTTTACCTATTATTCTCAATTTTCTCAATCATTATGCTCTTCACTATCGGCCTGGTCTTTCTCCTCGGAGGCAAGCTTTCTTGCAACTATATATATTTCTTGCTTTTCCGAACCTATGACCTGCTGGATCTCAAGCCCCAGATTTTCTATTTTGCTCAGGATGGGCCTGGGGTTTTTCTTTTTCGAAATCTTTATTACCTGAAGCAGCTTTCCTCCTTCTTTTAAAAGGGGCAGCACTCTGGAGAGAGCTTTAATCGAGTCTTCAGGCTCCAGGGTTATATCCGAGAGGATTACATCTACCGGCTCTTCCGAAAGTAAATTGAGGGGAATGCTGAAAATATCTCCAAACATGATTTCAACGTTTTTCCTTTCAAAAGCTATTTTTCCCAGTTCGCTTCTGAAGTCCCGGCTAAACTCAATTCCTTTAACATGGTCAACAATCTCGGATGCAAAAAGCAGGAATCCCCCTGCACTGGACCCCAGGTCAAGGACTCTGTCTCCGGGCTTAAGAATGCCGCTTTCCTCCTGAACGAGCTTGAGCTTGAAATATCCCTGCGGCTGGTCAAGGCCTTCCATAACATCAATTATGTCATCGGTGGATACATCTCTGGAAACTTTAGTTACCGGTATACCGTTCACTTTAACATTTCCGGCAAGAATCGCACTCTTTGCTCTCCCCCTTGACTTAAAATATCCCATATCTACAAGGTATGCATCCAGTCTCATGGGCACTGTATCGGCTGAGCCAGTATATAAAAGTACGAGTCGGATGGGGTGTATGAGATTGAATCCAGTGTTTTATTCTAGAATGTAAAAGATTTAGTGAGACAATACACTGTATTAATATTGAAAAATAAAAAAAGGCGTATTTTTGATCAATGTTCTCCTAATTCCTTAGGAAATCTGTCTGCAATAAGATTGAGTTGTATGTTGTGTTCCAGATACGCTTTCAGACCAGCTAATACCAAAGTGAAACCTCCTGTCGAATCTCGTATTTGTGAAAGCAGTTCGTCAGGCGTTCCTTTAAATCCACTATTAATGATGCTTACAAATGTTCTTGATTTATCCAATGGTATGAATGTCCATTCTACAGTTGTTTTTTCCTCATAATTTCCCCATTGAATGATAATTTTTTCATTGGGAATTATTGACTCTATAAATACTGGAACAGTATGATTATTCTTGATATCCAGAAGATATTGAAAGTCTTCATTAAGATAAATGATTAAGGAGTTGAATCTATGACACATCATGACGAAGAGAAGAAAGATAATAAAAAGGATGATGGAGAAGCAAAAGTCGAACCAATACACCCTTCTGAACAGAGGGGCGGCAAGAAGAAAGGTCTTCTTGACACCTGCAAATAAGTAGTTCTTATTCGGTATGGGGTGAGTCTTTGATATAATCTGAAAATGAGCATACTCCATGTTTAGGAAAATATTGAGACATTCTGTGCTTAGTTTTTCGATAACTCTTCTACGATATATATCTTTTAAGGTTTCATCCCATTACGAATTTAGTCTCTTACTATTAAGAGTTTTCAGAGAATCAGCTTTGAGTTCTTTGAATTAGCCTTTAAAAATCGAATAAATCAAGCAATAGGTAATTTAATGAAACTGCTTAAGATCGTAAAATTCGAGTGAACCGAGGTGAACAGTAAATGGGTGTATCTGCTAAAGGGGAACGATATCTTTGTGAGATATGCGGCAATGAGGTTGTAGTAGAAAAAGTAGGTGGCGGAACTCTTGTTTGTTGTGGTCAGGATATGACTCTAATAGACGAGAAATAAAGTCATCCTTAGAACTGTTATTATTAACTTAATGACTTATATTGTTTGAATTTAACATAAGTGCGTAAGTTACGAAATTTTATGACCGGAGGGGTCAGTTATGAAAGGTAATGACAAAATCATAGAACACCTTAACGCTCGTTTAGCTGAAGAATTGACCGCTATCAACCAGTACATGGTTCATGCGGAGATGTGCGACAATTGGGGATACAAGCAATTGGCAGAGGCAATTGAAAAGCGAGCCAAAGATGAAATGAAGCATGCAGAAAAGCTAATCGCTCGCATCCTCTTCCTTGATGGAATTCCTATTGTCAGCAACCTAAATCAGATATTCATCGGTGCAGAAGTGCCAAAGATGCATGAGAATGACCACGGAGCTGAACTTGGAGCTATCAAGTCCTATAATGAGAGCATTCGTTTAGCTACTGAGTTGGGGGATAATAATACCAAGGTGATTCTCGAATCTATCTTAAAGGACGAAGAGGATCACATCGATTGGATCGAAGCCCAACTCGATGAGCTTA
>CAWFUY010000015.1:0-135136 GCA_963818955.1 uncultured Methanosarcinaceae archaeon
CATGTACTATGTGCGGTAATTACTGCGCCCTTAAAATCGTAAACCAGAACTACAACCTTGCAAAATAAGCAAGGAATATTATTTTTAAGAAAAGAATTATTACTTTTAGAAAATAAGTAAAGCCCGAGGGCTTTACTTGCTTTCAACAATATTAGACGTTTACTTTATTGAATCTCCAGATTACAATGGATAGCATTGCAAGAGCAAATATAATGAGACCTGCGAAGGACATTATTATATCAGCTGTATAAATATAGTGGCCTCCCATCACAGAGAAATTATCACCTAATGCAAAATATCGGATTCCCGTTTGCCAGAAGTGTCAATGGGTTAAATATCGACAGGAACTTGAGAATGTAGGGAAATGAATCTACGGGATATAGAGCATTACTTACAAAGAATAGAGGCATGCTTAGCAGAGTTAGAATGGATTGCATTCCTTCGGGCTGCTCAACAGTAATCGCTATCGATCCTGAAAGGAAGAGAAATCCCAGTGTGAAAATTCCAACCAGTACAAAGATTCCTATAGCAGATACAAGAGTTTGAATCGGATCATAGCCTTTGAAGAAAGTCATCCCGATAAACCTCCCAAATACAATAATAATACCTGCCTGAATGAAAGCTTTTGTCATGGCAGAAAGTCCGACACCGATGATAATATTAATACGTGCGATGGGACTTGCAAGAGTTTCTTTCAAGAGGCTGTATTTTTTATCGAATAGGAGAGTTGTCCCCCAAAAGACTTGCAAATAAGACGTCCATAGCGATTATTCCGGCTCCCATATAAGAGAGATAATCGACCGTCGGGACACCAGGGATGGGAGGGAGCATCATAGTGATTCTATCAAAACTTTTTGACATTGCAACCCCAAAAAATGCAAGCCACATGACGGGTTGGATTAAGGAACTGAAGAGCACAGATTTAAATCTGAAAAATTTCACCATTTCTCTCCAGTAAATTGCATGGAATGCAAAACTCATGTAAGTGCCTCCGCAGTCTCGCTCTCGTTATGTTCATCTTCTGTTCCCCCTTCCCTTAAACCATGTCCGGTATAGTGAACAAAAACATCATCCATTGAGGGCTTTTTAATGTTCACTGCTGATATCTCGATTCCTTTTTGTCTCATCAGGTCCATAATTTTCGGTAATATATGAGTGGCATCAACCCCAATCATTAATCTCAGGAATTCGGTATCTTCATTTACGCCTTTTACTGATTCAAGTGTCCTTAAAATATTTGCAGCGGCTTTATTATCGCTGGTCTCAAGATAAATGATGTCTTTACCTATTTGATTTTTTAATTCAATACCTGTCCCGGTTGTAATAATTTTACCGTGATCAATTATGCTGATCGTGTCGCTTAGCTGGTCAGCTTCTTCCATATAATGAGTAGTCAGGAAAATAGTGGTACCTTGCTTTTTGATATTCCTCAAATATTCCCACATTCTCAATCTTGTTTGAATATCAAAGCCCACCGTTGGCTCGTCCAGAAAGAGGACTGCAGGTTTTGTCATTAAGGCCCCTTGCAAGTTCAAGCCTTCGCTTCATGCCCCCGCTTAAGTCTTTTACCAGGACATTCCTTTTAGATTCCAATTCAGTCAGTTTAATGAGTTCGTCTATTCTTTTCTTTCTTTCTTCCTTTGGCATTGAGTATATTTTGCCATGATACTCAAGATTCTCACGTACAGTCATTTCATAATCAAGGCACATCATCTGAAAAACGATGCCTATGGACTTCCTAACCTCTTTAGATTGTTTTGCAACATCGTACCCATTGACCTTAGCTGCACCCTTCTGGATTTTGCGAAGTGTGGTAAGAACATTTATTACCGTACTCTTACCTGCTCCATTTGGACCGAGAAATGAGAAAATCTCACCTCTTCTCACGGTGAAACTGATATTGTCTACAGCTTTTAGGTCACCGTAGTTATATTCAAGATTATTTACTTCTATGACGTTTTCGGCCACTAGTAAATCAACCCCTTCCCTTACTGAGTAAAATTTACTCCACCACTCTAATTTTCCCCATTTGAGTAGCTATTTATTAGAACTTTCTTTGTTGAAACCATTAAGTTTGAACAAATATCTTGATAGTTTTACACAAGTAGTTGTATCTCCGAGGGTTTATATAAATAGGAAATTAAACTTCTAAACTAACATCCTAACCGCTCTTTGTTTTTCGTTTTGGACACTTTGGATTTCATTGTATTTGATTAATTCCATACTTTTCTCAGAAATACATGTGGAATAACTTCGCTTCTTTGCTTTTTTTAAAAAATCTCTTTATTTTTGCTTTAATTGAAAGACAGAATAGTACAGGAAAAGTTTATATTTTGGAACTTTAAGGCTATTGTGGTTATTTATAAAGGATGCTCACAATAAAAGTTCCTTACAAAGCAGGTTTTACATGGCACGAAATGTCCGGATTGAATAAGTAAGGAACTTAATAAATTAAAAAATATTAGGGAGCTCAGTTTTATATCTTATCCAATTTTATTACATTTATTGATTAATTTGAACGATTTTTACCAGTTTACTTAAATAGAGGACACTTTATGAAAATAGTTAAATGCCGTGATCTGGGTTTCAATTGTGATTTTATGGCTGCTGGTAGTGATAAGGACGAGATTGAAAAAACAATATTTGACCATATCGAAAAAGAGCATAAAGCCGAACTAGATAAAATGTCAGAAGATGACATGAAATATCTGAAGCACAGAATCTCAACCCTCCTTGGACGAGGCTGCGGCTGTGGCGCCTTATGATTGAGAATGCCTCGATTGAGAATGCCTCTTATGTCATCACATGTTGAGAGTCCATAAGTTGTAGTTAAGCAGAGCTGCAAAACTGACCCATAAGATATAGGGTATTAACAGGTAAGAAGCTGTTTTTGAGATCTTTCTAAACTGCACTATTGTCAGTAAAATAGCAAGCCAGAGAAAGATAATTTCAACAAAACCATAGTAAGGAGACCTTAAACCAAAAAACAGAAAAGACCAGAAAATATTAAGGACTAGCTGTATTCCAAAAATAAGTAAGCCAATTTTTACTTTTCTATCATGCAACCCTTTTTCCCATACGATATATAAAGAGATCCCCATAAGCGTGTAGAGCAAAGTCCAGACAGGAAAAAAGACCCATGAAGGGGGATTGAAAACCGGCTTTTCAAGTAGAGAGTACCAATCCGTTAGAGATGATGCCGTGAATACTGATCCAGTTGCTCCTGCAAACTGGCAGAGCAGCACCGAAGCAAGTAGCTTGAAGTAATTTATCTTTGGAGACATGATATTTAATCGTGTTTTTGCTCAAATGATATAAATATTAGGAAAAAAATCTTATTCCTGTTTTCATAATTTATATATTTTTATATACATAGGACTTACGCGTTTGAAGCGTTTTTTTCTAAGAGTATCTTAAAATACGATTGTTTGTACAAGTATTTTTAAAGTTGTCTGTAAAACAAATTCAGCCTTTTATATTTTTTTTCGTCTGCAATTGCTGCAAATGCCAAATATATCAAAATTCCATTCTCTAGCAGAAAAATCTGCTTCATTTGACATCCGATCAACAATTTCAGAAATCATGAGGTCTGCGCAGTCATTGATGCTTTTGCACTGGAGGCAAACAAGATGCGCGTGTGGCTTCATATTGGGATCAAATCTAGCCTGATCTTTCTCTAAATTCAATTCCTGTATCAAACCTGCCTCTTTCAAGATTTGAACAGTTTTATAAATCGTTGCAAGACTAACTGTTGGATAGACCTTCTTGACTTCGCTATAAATTCTTTGAGCCGTTGGATGGGCATGATTGTGGAGAACAAATTGACCGATCGCTATTCTCTGGGGTGTAGCCTTGTATCCCTTTCCGCGAAGAGCTTTGATTATGAGTGGGTCTGAGTCCTGAAGGTTATTCATGGTTCATTATTATGTAATAATCAATCTTAAATAGATACCTGTGTTATATAGTTGAATATAGAACTGGAATAAGTTCTTCAGTGTAGTGAACTATTAGGAATAGCAAAACAGCATGTAAAATTTCAAGTTCTTGGAAAGCGGACCGAAATAGTGGGAGGTAACGTTATGACTGATGATATAAAGAATCCTGAAATGGGCAAAGCAAACAAACAAGAAACCGGAAGAGGTGCGTCGAACCGTGACTGGTGGCCGAACCAGTTGAAGATCGAGATCCTGCACCAGCATTCCGCCAAGTCCAACCCGATGGGTGAGGACTTCGACTACGCGGAAGAGTTCAAGAGCCTCGACCTGGCGGCTGTGAAGAAAGATCTCGCATCGCTGATGACCGATTCGCAGGACTGGTGGCCGGCAGACTTCGGCCACTATGGCCCTTTGTTCATTCGCATGGCATGGCACAGCGCCGGCACCTACCGCGCTGGTGACGGCCGCGGCGGCGGCGGTAGGGGCCAGCAGCGCTTTGCGCCTCTCAACAGTTGGCCGGACAACGTCAACCTGGACAAAGCGCGTCGCCTGCTCTGGCCGATCAAGCAGAAGTATGGCCAGAAGATTTCATGGGCCGACCTTATGATTCTTGCGGGCAACGTCGCCCTGGAAACGATGGGATTCAAAACGTTCGGTTTCGGAGGTGGTCGTGAGGACGTCTGGGAGCCGGATCAGGACGTATATTGGGGCTCTGAGGATACGTGGCTGGGTGATAAACGCTACTCTGGCGACCGGGATCTCGAAAATCCGCTCGCTGCCGTGCAGATGGGATTGATCTATGTCAATCCGGAAGGCCCGAACGGCAATCCGGATCCGATCGCAGCTGCCAAGGATATCCGCGAGGTTTTCGCTCGCATGTCCATGAATGACGAAGAGACCGTTGCGCTCATCGCTGGCGGTCATGCTTTCGGCAAAACCCACGGAGCAGGACCTGCATCCCATGTCGGGCCTGAGCCAGAAGCGGCCAGTATCGAGGAGCAAGGCCTCGGTTGGAAGTGCAGCTTCGGCACCGGCAAAGGATGCGACGCGATCACCAGCGGCCTGGAGGTCACCTGGACCAACACGCCAACTAAGTGGAGCAACAACTTCTTCAGGATCCTGTTCGGCTACGAATGGGAATTGACGAAGAGCCCGGCCGGTGCACATCAGTGGCAACCGAAGGATGGCGCAGGCGCAGGCACGATTCCGGATGCCCACGACCCATCCAGGCGACACGCACCAAGCATGCTGACCACTGACCTTTCCTTAAGGTTCGACCCTGCCTACGAAAAGATTTCAAAGCATTTCTATGAGAACCCGGATCAATTAGCGGACGCATTCGCACGCGCGTGGTTCAAGCTGACGCACCGTGATATGGGTCCGCGCGCACTCTATCTCGGCCCGGAGGTTCCTGCCGAAGAGTTAATCTGGCAAGACCCCATCCCCGCGGTTAATCACAAGTTGATCGATGAGAAGGACATTGCACTTCTCAAAGGCAGGATCCTTGCCTCAGGGCTGTCGATCTCGCAACTGGTTTCAACCGCCTGGGCATCAGCGTCCACCTTCCGTGGCTCCGACAAGCGTGGAGGTGCGAACGGTGCACGAATTCGACTCGCACCGCAGAAGGATTGGGAAGTCAACCAGCCGGTCGAACTGGCGAAAGTGCTGAACACTCTCGAAGGTATCCAGAGCGAGTTCAACAGCGCGGCCTCTGGCGGCAAGAAGGTCTCGCTTGCTGACCTGATCGTTTTGGCTGGTTGTGCAGGCGTCGAGCAAGCTGCGAAGAAAGCTGGTTACGATGTGACGGTTCCCTTCTCGGCGGGGCGCATGGATGCCTTGCAGGAGCAGACCGATATTGTGTCCTTCGCCTTACTCGAACCGATCGCGGATGGCTTCCGTAACTACCTCAAGGCCCATTACACCTTAACGGCCGAGGCGTTGCTGGTTGACAAGGCGCAATTGCTGACGCTGACCGCACCAGAGATGACGGTGCTCGTTGGCGGCATGCGCGTGCTGAACACCAACTTCGGACAGACCCAGCACGGCGTTTTTACCCATAAGCCCGAAGCGCTAACCAACGACTTCTTCGTGAACCTGCTCGACATGGGCACGGAGTGGAAGGCGGTATCGGACGCCGAGGACATATTTGAAGGGCGCGATCGAAAGACTGGCGAAGTCAGGTGGACAGGCACGCGTGTCGATCTCATCTTCGGTTATAACTCCCGGCTCCGAGCTCTGGCCGAGGTCTACGGAAGTGCAGACGCGCAGAAGAAGTTTGTCCAGGACTTCGTAGCGGCCTGGGCCAAGGTGATGAACCTCGATCGCTTCGACCTGACCTGATCAAAGCATAAATGTCTTTAACAAAAGGAGTTCGAGGATATATTGAAATAAAGAAGGTTACCCTCGAATTATCTATTTTATATCGTGGAATCACGCCCATTGATTGCTTTCACTTTGAATCAACGAACTCACTCATTCCAGGCCCCACTTCTTCCTGAACTCGAGCTTCTGCTGGCTGTTCATCCAGTGGCTGCCGTCACAGTAGGGCTTGTTATCGGACTTCCCGCAGCGACAGAGGGTTACTCTGTTCCGGGATTCGTACATGCTGCCGTCTGCAGATTCAATGGGGACACCGCCTCGAACCCAAAGGGGGCCTTCACAACTCTTTTTGTTTGTCGTGAACCAGTACAATAGATGGTTCAAATTCTTTTTCAAAGGGTTTGTCTGTCTTCTTGTCCCACAGGACCAGCCGTCCCGATGGGCAGATCATGGCTTCCTCTATGGCAGTTTGTCGGGCTTCCGGGTCGTCTGATTTTTGTATGAGATTCCTTATTCCGCCAGACCGCTGGCAGAAACGGGAATGATCGCAGAGCTCGTAGACATCAGTGAGTTTTAGATCAGGACCTTCAACCGTTTCCGCTCTTTCCAGGTAAGGCTTTCTGCTGGCTGTTTCGCTACCGTTAAAACCGATCTTGAGGTGAGTCCCATCGCAGAAGGGCTTGTTTCTGGATGAGCCACAGCGGCATAAGATATAGGCATCCTGCCGGGGGTATTCCTTTATATCAATTAATTCTCTGGTGTGGCCAGCGTCGTCGGTGACAATTACCTGTTCGAAAAGCGGCACTCCACCTGTAACCCGATACGGCCCGTCTTTGATTATTGTAATCCTCATTTCTTTCTCATTGACTGCCATAATCATAGTCTCCTATTTACCCCTTATAATGGAGTACTGGACATGTTAGTCTTATTATTCGCCTTTTTGATTATTTCTATGGTCAACGATTTAAAATCATTTTTTCTGCTTTCATCTTCTTTTAGTTTGGATTAGCCAAGCCTTTAAAAGGCTCAGGAGAAAAAATGACACCGGAAGAAATGACTAAAGAAGTATGACTTGAAAAAGACAGCAATTTGACTTGAAAAAGACAGTAACAAAAAAGAAAAAAGAGAATTAGGCTTAGAAGCCGTAGTTCTCTGGAAGGAATACTTTAACTTCGTTCTTGTACTTTGCAAGGCAGGCGTCCATGAATTTGTCCATGTCGTCTGGGAGAACATCGAGAGCTGCCTTTGCATCTGCGAGGGCTTTGGTCTCGAACCTGGAGAGTGAGAGCTTGCCTGCTGCGCCTTCGCTGACGATGTTGCAGCATTCGACTGCAGCGTTCTTTGCTCTGAGGTAGATGTTATCTCCGTCCTTAACAATTGCCTGACCGACTCTGTATGCGTTGTCGTATGCAAGTACGTAGGACTGTGGGTCTCTGTACCTGTCGGAGAGCATGAGCAGGTCCCTGAGAATCTTGTCGTTCTTGGTTTCAAGAGCGGTGTTCATGAGGGCGCAGTCATATGCAAGGGTTTCGGACCAGCACTGAACGGTTGTACCACCGAATTCACCGTGGTATTCAACAGACTCGTTGGACCAGCAGTCACAACACTGCATAATGAGGTTACCCATTACGTCAGAGTGAGCGCAGGTGGAAGTCTTACCTTCCTGGGTCATTGGCATACCGGTGATGGCTTTGAGAATGACGTTCTCGTATCCGCAGTCTTTACCCGGACCAACTGCACCGCATTCGTATGCGACGAGGGACCTTGGAGCGGAAATTGCTCTTGCGAGGATTGCGAGGGTATGTGCGAGGTTCTTGTCGAGCAGTCCACCGCCGATGAACATTGCGGTGTTTGCCTGTGCACAGTCTGTGTCACCTGCGGAAACAGTGCCAGTCTTCTTTGCGATTGCAGAGATATCAGACCAGACCATCTCCATGTCAATTGAGCCGAGACAGCCAATTGCATAGAGCATACCACCAATGTCGTTCCTGAGAACTGCGTGGTCGAAAACTTCCTTACCACCCATGCTCTCTACTGAAAGCAGGTCAGCGCCAGCTTTTGCACATTCTTCGAATGCTTCGAGGAAGACGGAATACTTGTCGCCTCTGAGCTGGAGGAAGTCTCTGTTCTCACGGATGTCACCAATTGTGTGGCGGAGTGCGCACTTTATGCCGTATTCATCGTGGTATTCTTCCATGATGGTTTTCTGGGCGTGGGCAACTTCTGCTCCCCAGGAGGGGTTGTTGGACATCTGCTGAACGTGTTCTGTTTCAAGGATAACTGCCGGGAAACCGACCTGGACCATTCTGGCCATGATGTCAGTGGTGATCCTCTCGTATTCCTTTACGAGTTTCTCCTTGGATGCACCGGCTTCAGGTCTCGGGGCGTAGTTAACTTCAGGAATTGTGTAACCTGCACCGATCTCGAGGTCAAGGCCTGCCTTTACTGGGAACTTGGCTACACCGAAGGTCATTTCATCTGCGCTGGCGTAAGCCATCTTAGTGAATCTTTTTGCTGCCATTTTTCTCACCTCAGTGCTTGTGGAATTTGTCTCTTAATGCTGCGATACCTGTTGTGCCTGCAACGATTGCGTCTGCAATCTTAGGGGCGTCAGCGGCTTCTTCACCGTATACACCGAGTTCGTACTGAGATACGAAGTCCTGGTTTACTGCTCCGCCACCGCATGCGAATGGGATCTTTATTCCCTTTTCAACTAACTTGTCGTTGACTTCCTTGAATGCATACATGGTAGTGGTCATGAGTGCAGTACCTGTGAGCAGAATTGGCTTGTTTGCAACAACTGCTGCAATGACTTCGTCTACAGGGACGTCCCTTCCGAGGTCTACTACGCTGTAACCGTTTGCCCTGAGGAGAGCGGTAACTATGTTCTTTCCGATGTCATGTACGTCACCCTCTGCAACGTGACAGACAATGGTTCCCTTTGTTACAGGGGCAGTTTCGGAGTTTTCCTTACAGAACTCGATACCATTTAACATTGCATCAGCAGACATCATGACGTTTGGCAGGAAAATAATACCCTCGTCATAGAGCTTTGTGACAACACCCATACCGACCATGAGAGCATCATCTATAAGGGCAATCGGGTCTTTGCCTGCAGCTATTGCTGCCTGGAGACCTTCAACTACGTCGTCTTCTTCTCCTTCGAAGATAGCTTTTGCAATCGGGTAAATTAATTTGTCTTTAGGATAGAGCTCTTCTGCGGCATCTTCCGGCGTCATTGCCTTCTCCAGAGCCACATTGTATCTGGTTAATACCTTTTTTAGACTTGCCTCTGTAAAGTCCAACATTTCTTTTACCTCCATTTTTAATCTTCAGCAAAAAGGTCGTCACCGTCCGGGTCTGCAATTCCCGGGCATTTTCGGTACCGTGAGTTTCCGACTTTATCTCCATAAATCCATTCTTCTTGCAATATTTACTTAAAGAAGGTACAGCGTATCCGTTTTTACTGGATTAGGTTTCCAGATTTCTTCGGTACACATTTTTTATAGAATCTCCATCTTCGCCGGAACTTTCCTTTTTGATTATATGCGCTCCTGAATCCAAACACGCATATAGCTAATTTAGGGGAAATCAAAGCATATACCATAACCGACGGGAATTTTTTGTGGACATTTACATAGAAGAAGAGGGTCTGAAATTTTGGGCCGAATATATGATAGTAAAATTAAACATAATTTTTGTTCTCCTTTTTCCTGAGAAATGAGCTCCAAAATTTTGAGGCAAAATAAACTAAAATGTTGAAAAAACCTATAGTTAGAATTAGAGGAGAAAAATCGATAAAAAAACAAAATAAAGCAAAATTAAGATTCTATCAGTAACAGAATTTTTTAATTAAATAAGTCCTAAGTTTAAAATAAACTAGCTCAAAGAGGACAGAACAAACTTAAGATATGAAGGCAAAATAAGTTTTAAAACCCTGATATGGAATGAATTCCAAAACTTTAAATATAACATAATTTTAACAATTTGAGGTAACTTAATTTCGGCTTATTCTCAGGTTTGCTATTTTAGGACTTTAATATTATTTTTTAATAACCCTATTAATTAGATAAAGCCATTTAAAAATTTCAACGCGATTATTGAACTCTCTAAACCCACTTATGATATTTTCTCATTGTGTAGGGCTATTGTTTTCTCAGGAGCAAAGGCGATTGATATCTTTTCAATTAGTTTTTTAAATTTGTATCAAACAATAAAAATTATATGAAACGAGACAAGTTGTGTTTTAAATTATTCATCCAAATTCTTTTATATAAATGGGGCTATTGACAATAGAAAATATTCTGTGAAATTTCCTTTATTTCTAGCCCTCCAGGGCCAAATTGGAACTCGAGTCTTTATTCGCCTATATGCGGACCGCATAGTGTCGTTTGACATAATAACTAACCGAAAAATGAGATAGAAGTGGTTTTGAATGCAGTCTGATTTAATTGATATTGTATTTCGTTCACAGAAAAGACGAGATCTCCTCTTGCTCGTGGGAGAGAGACCCAGAACAATGGAAGAAATTAAGGTATTGCTTGATGTATCTCCCATTGCTATCTTGCCTCATCTAAAAAAGCTTACTGATTGTAGCCTTGTTACACAAAAAAAAGGCAACTACGAATTGACAGATATGGGAGATCAAGTATTCAAAAAAGTTCAATCTCTTGTCAGTGTCCTTCTTTTGTTAGAAAGAGATAATTACTGGACCGAGCATGACCTGAGCGGAATTCCCCAGTACCTGCTTGACAGGATTGGAGATCTAAAGGACTGCAATCTGGTGGAAAGAGATCCCAGCCAGATTTTCGAACCAAATAAAGAGTTTTTAAACTTATTTTCGTCTTCCAAACATATTATGGCATTTTCATCTATCTACAGACCTGAATTCCTTTTCCTTTATTCGGAGTCAGGAAGGCTAAAATCAGGAGCTACTCTCATTTTCACGGAGTCTGTGCTCGAAAAGATTCTGCAAAACCACCAGAAAAAAATAAAGAAAAACTCTAGTGTGCAGAATACCGAATTGTTTGTCTGTAATGATGGAGTAAAATTAGCTGAGCTTATTTTGTCAGATCGCGGGATGATGATTTCTCTCTTTGACAGTAACGGGAGATTTTATCACGACTATATTTATTGTGCAGAGTCACGGGCCATTTCCTGGGCTACAGAGCTTTTTGAGTTTTATAAATCCCGATCCTGGCAGGTTGGCTGTAAAGCTGTTAATAAAAATTTGGTTTATACATCCGAAAGCGGAGATGTCTCAAATATCCCTCTACTCATCCTTCCGTAATGTAAGTAAGTAACAAAAAATGAGAATAAGTTTCCTTTAATTCTATACAGAAATCGGAGCCATTCCGGAGGCCAGTTAAATGGGTACGGATCTTCAGTTAATTGATACAATTTTTTTTTCGGACAAAAGAAAGAATTTACTTTTACTGCTCAAGGACGGGCCAAAGACAATTGAGGAAATCAAGACAAAGCTAGAAGTAAGTTCCAGCCCCATAATGGCCCAAATCCGTGTGCTACAAAAAGATGAGTTGATCGTGCAAAAACGAGATGTTTATGAACTCTCCGTAAAAGGGAAGCTTATCATTCCCAAGATGGAGCCTCTTCTTTCAACTTTTCAGGTTTTTGATGAGAACTATGACTACTGGGCAAGGCAGGACTTAAGCACACTCCCCCCTCACCTGTTGGACCGAATTGGAGAATTTAAGAACTGTAAAGAGATTATACCAGAGAGGACGCACATTTTTGATTACCCCCCTGAGATAATAGACCCTTTGCAGAGATCCAGAACAGTTATGGAAGTTTCTTCTTTTTTCCGTCCCGGATATCCGCACCTCTACCTGAACCTTGCAAAAAAAAGAATCGAAGTTTCTCTCGTTCTCGAAAGGCCAATATACACAAAACTGATTTCCGACTACAGGAAAGAGGTAGAGGAGTTCATAAATATGAAGAATACTCGTCTCTTTGTATGTGACAATAGAATTGAACTGGCATCAAGCATTGTTACCGACCACTTTGTTTCTTTATCCCTGGTCTCAAAAGATGGAAGGTACTATAATCACGAAATGGTTAGTTTTGAGAAAAGTGCCATTTCCTGGGGACAGGAACTTTTCAGTTATTATATGGAAATGTCTGAGCAGATTCAACAAGTTTAAATTTATTTCATCTCTAAAACTTGAAATAGCCTTATTTACAGCTTCCATAACATGATAAAAGTCGGCTTTTCAGCTGTTGTTGACAAAAATACCGAAATCCTTGTTCTTGGATCTCTTCCCGGGGACGTATCTCTCAGGAAGCACCAGTACTACGGGCATCCTGGAAACGATTTCTGGAGGCTGCTGGGCCGTGCGATAGACGAAAACCTCCAGGATATGGATTACGGCAACAGGCTCGAAACCCTGAAACGTCACAGGATAGGAATCTGGGATGTCTTTAAAGCCGGAAACAGAGAAGGAAGCGAGGACTCGAAGATAAAGGATGAAGAAGTAAACCAATTTTCAATATTGAAAGAGATGACCCCAAAGTTAAGACTTGTCTGTTTTAACGGCAAAAAATCAGGAAAATATGAGCCAATTCTAAGGAAAATGGGATACGAGACAAGAGTACTTCCATCCTCAAGCGGAGCAAACAGGCGATTTATAGAAACAAGGGAGTTAGAATGGGAAGCTGCTTTCAAGAACTGAATGGGAAGCTGCTTTCAAGAACTAAAAGAAATCTTTTGATCAACCCCTCTCTTTCCCCCAATTTAAATTCCTTATATTCGAAATTTGTATATAGAGTGTTCCTGCAAAAACATTAAAACTTTTTCTTTATTCAGTCGTTTTCTATTTATATTCTCAGTTTTTTACTCGTTTATATTATTAAGTCTCTTCACATTTTATGGCTTGTGTAGGGCACGCTTCTTCACAGGCTCCACAATCAACACATTCTTCTTCATTTACAACCGCACAACCTGCATCCTCGTCAATAACAATTGCTTCGGAAGGACATTCTTCGATACAGGTTCCGCAGGCAGTACATTCTTCTTTGTTTACTTTTGCTGGCATATCTTAAGCTCCTCATTCTTTTGTTAGTAGTAGAATCAGAGTCAGTCTGAATCCATTTTTATTTATGTTAGTATATAATATATAAACCTGCTTTTAATCTTGTTTCATTTTATTACTATACACCTTTTAGTTTCCTTAACTAACTGAGATACTGTTTAATTTCCTTAGTCTCCAATGATCTTATCTTTATCCAGCCTATCCAAAATTTCAAAAAGCTTTCTTTTTCGCTTATTAATCTCCTTTGTATCTTTTAGATAAATTTCCCAGTCTTTCTTTTTTCCTGCAACTTCCAATGTCTCTTTTATTTTCCGGAGGTAAACTGAAGCTGACTCATATGAGCTTACTTTCGTTTCGGAAATTAACCATTCTGCAAGTTTTTTCCAAATTTCGATAGCTACTTCAGGATATTTGCCCCTCACTGCGTTTGCAATTTCGTTTTCAAAAATGGGGCGATGCCTATCGGCTTCACTTCCTTTTTCCTTAAGCCTTTTGTACCAGTAGATCACTTCTTCCGGATTATTTTCTTTAATTGCTATTTCAATTAACAGATCAATAGCAGGATGCTTAATCTCTTTTAGAGTGACGATCCCAAGTAGTCCGGTTTTTGGAAGGACTCCCGGAAGTATTGAAGTTTCTTCTGCAGGACTCATAAGCTTAGCTTCGAGTTCTCCACTTCTTAGATATCTGAGGGCGGCTTCCCGGATTTCGTGCCATTTACCAATTTTTCTGGCCGCTTCCCGCATCCTGATATAACTGGACAGTTGAGGATGCCTGAAAAACTCTTCGGTTTCAAGAGCAGTTACAAAAGGCCAGTTTCCTTCACTTTCTTTAATTTCAAGTAAGAGTTGCCAGAGCTGGTGAACAGTGTCACGATCCTCATTCCCAATTTCCTTGATTCCCCGATAAATCCATTCTTCAGCTCTTTCTGTTTCTCCGGAATCGAGCAGTTCTCTTATCAGCTTGACATAACTTCCTGATATTTCGGCTTCAAGCTCATATATTGGGATTATTTCCTCAGAAAGCCCGGATTTTCTCAGAGCATCGACAAGTCTGTCAATAACATAATCTCTCTCCCAGGATGAATAATACAAATCGTTTTCTTCAATTTCGGCCTCCTGTAACCGAACTTTCAAGGCATCAGAAAAAATCCTCCATTCTTCCTGGCTAAAATCCTCTTTCCATATAGGAAGTTCATCAAGAATACCGTGATTATCCTTCAACTCAATTTCAAGGGCATAGAGCATTTTTTCATGTGCAGGAAGAGAAGATTTCGATAAAGCCTCGAACACTACGTCCATGCAAAGGGATATTTTTGTTCCTATTTCCTCCCCTTCATCGTAAGCCGCAATTTTATCATACCTGTCCATTAGCTCTTTTCCGATACTCAAGAGTTCTTCAGGATGACCTGATTCAAGCAGGCTTTTCAGTCGGACCTGCAAGTCTGAGAAATCAGGCAGATCTTCACCTTCATATTTCCAGTAATCATAATCTCTTGCTGCTCTAAAGAGTTCATCCATTTCAGAGTAAACCTCACTGATAATTACTACAGGATTCTCAGAAGCAAGATCCTTCCGATCTCTGAGGTACCTTCCTATCAAAGGATCTTTTTCTGCAAAGTACACCAGGATTTCTATTAACTCAGACTTTTCTAATTGCTCCAGATATTCACGGAGATTCTGGGAGGATTTATTAAGATCATGGATTCCAGAAGCCTCAATTCCTGTGTATCCTTTTCTTGTTCTTACTAAGAGCGGATCTTCTTCAGCAGCCATAAGAACCTCTTCTCCCTGCTCCACACGCTCAAGGTATTCAAGAACCGTTGCAACTCCGTGTTTGCAGTCCTGCCCTACAGGACAACTGCAGATAGAACTTAAATTCCCATTTTCAAGAGAAACCTCTGTAAAATAATCCATTGTTCCCTGCACACGAGCAATCAGTCTGCCATCTGGTGTGCACTTAATCTCTTTTACCCGCTCCTCTTCCTGATACTTGATCCCTTTTGAAGTAGCTTTCTCTCCCGCCCATTCCTGTATATCGCTCCACTTAAGTTCTTTGAAAAGATCAGTATTTTTACAATCCAATGGCATGTGTTATTATTTATACATGGCAATATAAAAATAGGACTATTAATGAGTCTTCAACAATTGATTTTATTAGATTTTGTGGATTAAGGGACGAAGCGATCAACTTTATAAAAATTAGATTATTTAGATTAAACATTTACAACGTGTAATATGTACTTTGTATTCGGAGCTGCTTCCATAATACTGTCATAAGGTGCAGTAGGTGGAATATTCGAAGAATATCCTGTATATATTCCGACCGATGTGAAATAAGCAGCAAGTTCTCCGTACTTCTTCAATATTTCATCCTGAGTAGCTCTCTCCCCATCAAATAAGATTAATACATCTTTTCTGTTGTCAGGAAAGTAAGTGTGGTCCTTAAAGTAAGTAAGGAAAAGTTTGAATTCCGGATTATAGCTCTGGATAATCTTTAACCAAAGATCGCGCTCCTCATTGCTGACATGATTTGGGTTCCCGTTTAATTTCCACTCAAGGTCAACGTTTACACCGATAATGCTTTTGTGATGCCCATACCTCATAAGTACTATATTTATCAAATCAGACGCTTCAGCTCCGTTGGGCTGAACCGAAAGTATCACTTTCAATCCGTCCTTATCGAACTTTTTCAAGTACGACTCAACTTTATCAGTCTTGCTGTAGCTGTAAATATATCCTTTTTTTTCAAAAGGAAATGGGACATAAACTAACTTGTTTTCATGTGCCTGAGCAACTACTATGTCAATAACTCCGTTTTCTCCACCATATAGCCTGGCGACCGCAGACCACTCTTCAGCAGGCTTTGTAAAATTGCAATTGTTCCAGACACCCTGTGAACATTCTGGTTTTGGAGGCACTTTAGTGAAAACTAAAAAAAATAGAATTATAAGAAACAATAAGAATGCCAAACTCACCGTAATATACACTTTCTTATTTCTTCTCATCATTTCACTTCAATGAGCTGCGGACCGAATTGGATTTTCAATTTTCTCCCTATTAAATAAGATAGATAAAGGTAACTGATTATAACAACTTTAATAGTTGAGTAAATCATTACGTACGGGATCAACATTGGTAATAATTTTCTCTTTTTTATTAAAATCGATGAAGTAAATATGGTAAATAGTATTATTGGAATAATAGTGTACAGGATTCCACGTAAGGATATTAACCGAATATTATCGTACTGGAGAAGGAAATAAGGCAGCAATAAAGCAAGAGCTAAAGAACAAACTCCAATGATGTAACCCGAATAATTGAGTAACATCCATGGATTTCTCATTGCCCAGCGCTTATGTAACCTCCAGACCTGGAGATTGCCGAACCACCACCTTTTTCTTTGCCGGTACCAGGCCCGGAGTGTTTCAGGTGCATGAGTGTAAACTTCAGCCTCCTGATCCATAATAATTTTCATCGAATTTTTAAGAGCCTTAATGGTAAAATCCGCATCCTCAACAATGGTTTCATCACTGAATCGAATTATATTGCATACACTTCTTCTGACTGCAGTGAGTGGGCCAGGGCAAACAAGAATATTTCCGCTCAAGCCCTGTAGATATCGGGTAATTTCCTGTTCGACAAGGTATTCAATCATCTGGAAGTACTTCATAAATTTTGTTTTCCCATGATTCTCATGAATGAGAACATTTCCCGTAACTATCTGTACATTTCTATTAGCATTGAGACAGCTCACCAGGGAATTAACCGCATTCTCAGACATATACGAATCAGAATCGGTAAATATAAGAATATCCCCTCTTGCTTCCTCAATAGCCTTATTGAGAGCATTTGCCTTTCCGCCATTCACTTTAAGATCTATAAACCTTACAGGGTAATTTGAAACAATCTCTGCTGTCCGATCAGTGGATCCATCATTAACAACAATTATTTCAATTTCACCTTTGTATCCTTGATTCAGGATGGACTCCAGGCATTTTCCAATTGTTGTTTCCTCGTTGTATGCAGGGACGATGATCGAAACCAATGCTGAGCACACGGTATCGCGACTGTTGTGAAGTAGATCATTATTAAGACCCCCCTTCTTTTTCCAGCCGGATAGAAATTTCCATGTGACAAAAAAAGAGAGTGGAAGCAGTGAAGTTAAAATAAAGAACCAGAAATACATTGACATAATTATATTTACTTTAATACTTTCTATGACAGGGTCCCCACCTTTCCAGATTCCCTTGGGAATAACAGCAAATACAACTCTTCCTACTGATTTATAGTGCGTCATCCGGGCTACGTCGTGAACTGTTTCTTTTGGGGTATTCACTTCAACGTCATCCATTCTGACGGTGATATTTAAATCACTAGTTGATGACAGGTAATTAACAAGAAATTGATTAAGATAAGGATTCCAGTCCTGTGCATGGAACACGATATTATGCGGGTTTTCTTTCCGGATAAACTCCGTGGCCTTCTGGAACCTGGGATCATCGAAGCTTTGCATTGTACGCCAGTTCCAGGTATACTCGTTTATATTCGCACCGTTATTATTTGCTCTTAGAGGCGGTAGTTGCGTAGAGACATGAGTGCTTTCTATTGCCTGCCTTACCGACGGGTCTTCCGGCACTCCCGATATTTCATAAGGGGAGATAAACAAACTGGGAATGAGTCCAGTCTTTTCAAAAACTAGTTTTGCTTTTTCAACATCTTCTTTAGCTTGAAGTGGCGTTAAGGATGAATAATTTTCATGTTCCCACCCATGAATTCCCATAATAACTCCTTTAGCCTGTGCATCTCTCAATTCATTGAGAAGCTTAGGCTCATCCAGAATGGTAATATGCCCGAACATATCATCATTTAAACGATCAGCCTCCATGCAAAGAAATACTCCGAAGGGAAGGGTAATTGAGATGGCCAAAAGTAATGAAATAAAAGGTATGTATTTATTTAGAGATTGATTGTCAAATAAGTTAAAAAAAAAATTTTTGCACTCATATATCTTATTTTGCGGAAATCCAACATACTGTTGATTTACCACATTTTCTTCCTGAAAATCGTCACAGCTAAGAAGCTGTTTCTTTTTCACGTATTACAACCCCCCTAAGCAAATACAATGTTAAGTCAACTTATATATAATTAATTATATTAAATTCATTTAAATAATTTTTTCTAAATAATATGTTGTTTTAAAAATCGTTGATCCACAGGTTTTGGGGTTTCATATATATCAGGAATGGAGTGGAAAGGAAAGGAAAGGAAAAGCCCGTTTAGAACCCTAAAAGAAGGAAATCTAAAGTTATTAAATTAATTGAAGTATTCCTTAGATATGAAATCCTTTTACCCAAATTATAGGCACTTATTTCCATTTTTTTAAAGATTCTGATTTATTTAATAGTTAGAAAAGAGAAATAAAGCTTTATCAAGTTTCAAAGACCATTGTCTCGATATAAAGAACGATTTTGAAGAAAGTATGCTTATATTCTAATTTTACGAATAGAGATCTGAAGGGATAAAAGTCTTAAAAAATAAGATGGAAAAATCATAAGACGAGAAAAATTGGAAATCGTAAAAACGTACTATATCCTGAACAAGAACCGCGGTATGTGCCACTCTTGCAAGAACTGGATATTCTTGATTCCTTCCGGAGTATTAAATAGCATAAGCCGCACTTCTGGATTTACATCCATGAAGTAAATGCAATGTTGGAAAAATCCCTGAATGAAGCGGTAGCAGGCGGTGCTAGAAACCGATGAATCAGGTATTTCCCGTGCACAGATGAATCATTCAGGCAATCCGGAAGGCGGATTCTGGATCGCCTGAAATGTCTTTTGTCAAGCATGTCTTTTTTCAAGCAATTCTGTCGCTGAGATGAAGCCCTACAACACCAATTATAACGACAAAAAGAGAAATCACTTTTAAAAAATTTACAGGCTCCTTAAACCATAAAATCCCTATTACCGTAATAAGAGCCGTTCCAAGCCCTGCCCAGATTGCATATGCAATACTTACATCTATTTTTTTGAGAGCAAGCGTGAATACGGAGAAACTGGCCGCATAAAAGACAAAGATCAAAATTGAAGGGATTAGTTTAGAAAAACCCAGAGAAAGTTTCATACATGTGGTTCCGCATACTTCAAATGCTATTGCCAGTAGAAGAAGGTAATAATAATTCATCAAATGTATTTGGTTTCTACATATAAATCAGTGTTTCTTAATGAAAAAAAAGTGTGCTGTAATTCATTACATCATCACTTATCTTCTTTTTAGCTCCTTAAGAGAAGTTATACTTCAAGCAGAAGAGAAGTTATAACTCACTCTCTATAATTCATTATTACTTTTCGTTTTCTCATTCTCCAAGTCTTAATGCTCCATGCGGACACATCTTGATGCACATACCACACTGGATGCACTTCTTCTCATCAACTTTTACGTCCCAGTTTTCATTAAAAGCATAAACATTAGTAGGGCAAACCGAAATACAGGCACCGCAATCAATACATTCTTCTTCATCCCTATGAATCGGACGATCCAGAATAGTAACTATTGCTCCCCTGAATTCCAGAGCTTTTTTAATTTTATCGAAATGGAAATCATTTACATCTGCAATCAATTCACCATATGTTGAATCAATATTTGCAACCATTATATTGATCAGGATACCCGTTTCAACTATAGACTCGGAAATAATAGGATTCTGGATTCTCTCCGTAGGAATACTAATCTTTATTTTCATTTCAGTACCTCCTTGCAAGGAGCTTGCTGATATTGTCACTTGTTATTATCCCGAGAACTCGACGCTGAGTATCGATTACCGGCATGGCGGATACCCCATAACGATCCAGCCTGCGCGCAGCAAGATCAACAGGCTCGTTTGGAGAGCAGGTCAGTACCTTTTTAGTCATAACGCTTTCGACAGAGTCAAAAATATTCTCTGCAACAGCTTTGGAAATATCCCAGGCAGTAAGGATCCCAACTAGCTCGCCGTTATCGGAGATTACAGCCAGATGATTGAAGGAGTTTTCCCATATCTTCTTTGCAGCATCCTGAACAGTCTGATCTCTTTTAATGGTCACAATAAACTCGGACATCACATCCTTTACAAGAGGCACGGCCTGTATCTGTTTCATTGGCTTTGTAAGACCCTCTCTGAGAAGTCTTTCCACAGGCAGGCTTACAAAGAATTCTCCGCGTTTAATCCATCCTTTCAGCTCATTGGCAATTATTCTTGCTTTCTTGAAACTGGAAAGAGAAGAAGTAGGTATATCCTTTCCGGCTAATTCCACCTTTCCTGACTTTAGCTCGGCATAGTTAACCTGCTTTATAACCGGCTTATTCCGGCTACCTCCAGCATAATCAAGGATGTCGGTTGTGAGATCCTTATCACTTATTGCAGTATCAGCTGCAAGCTTCTCATTAAGAATAGGTATCGGAATCCCTATCCCTAGATAAAGAGTTGTCCCGTACCCTGTAAAGGAGGCAGCTCTTAAATAATCAAGGTTCATTTCTTTCAGGTTTCCTTTGACCATTAAGGTACCAAAACCAGTAGAAGGCGAATGCTGGGTTCCGTTTCCAATAACATACCCCTGTGCTCCTCCAATGAATATCCTTGTCCCTATGCCAATTGTTTCATAGTCCGGATCATTTGAAAGCGGGGAAAGTACACCTGCTCCGGAATAAGTTATATTTCCAAAGTTTGGGAGAAGTTCACCCATATACGTGTTAAGGATTCTTTTTGAACTATTTGTTGCGGCTGCATATTTCTGGTATGCGTTCCTCGGATTCAACAGGACAGCTTCGTTCAAATCCTCAAGGCAAATTGTCGTATCCAGAACTTTCCTGGGGTAACAGTCTGTCCCATATGAAGTTGCATGAACATTAATTTCTTTTCCTCTCAGAAGGTCTTCGATAACATGAGCCCCACCATACTGGATTCCCCTTGTATCCGAAATCTGGGTGGCCCCAAGGTAAGCATCCACAGCTGCAATTCCACTATAAGCCTCCACGTGGTTAAACCACATCCTCTGGATTTTGATTGGTGGCTCAGAGTGACCAAGGTTTAGCATCAGACCGGATGAACACATGGCACCAAATGTACCCGTAGTGACTACATCCACTTCTCTTGCAGCTCCTTCCACGCCAAGGTCCTCAACTATCCTGACCATCTCCTCAGCCGTAACTACATTAACGCTGCCATCCTCAATCTTTCGATTAATCTCATGAATTGATTTTTTAACCATGTGGGTTTCCCCTTTTTCATAAACTTGCTAAATTGTAATATTTATCTTTTTATATATTACTTATGGTAATGCAACCACCGAGGGCTCCCTCCAGAAGAGATAAAGACTGGATTCCAATCAATATGTCTCAGACCGCCGGGTTTGCATCCTGGATCTAATAATAATAGTCACTTACAGTAACAATAGTAATATTTGTGAACCACGTATGCTATTTAAGGTAATTGGAATTTTCTTCCGTGGAACTATATAAAATATATAATTTAAAATAACAATTGTGAATAACTCATTATAAAGCACACGATTTAAATCTGGAGAACTGCATAAATGCAGGATAAAGGTGTAGTTTCAGTTAATTTCTTATCCTTAAAAGATATTACCCGAAGCCAGGTGATAAGTTGACGCGTGTACTTGCTACCGGCACTTTTGATCTGCTTCATCCAGGGCATGTTTATTTTCTAGCCCAGGCACGGGCTCTGGGAGATGAACTCTTTGTCATCGTTGCCAGGGATTCAAACGTAACTCACAAGCCCAAACCCATTATACCCGAGGAACAGAGAATGGAAATGGTAAGTGCCCTGGGAACGGTAGATAAAGCTTTTCTCGGTAGCAAAACAGATATGTTCGAGCCCTTGAAGGAGATCAGGCCTGATATAATTACTCTGGGCTATGACCAGAATTTTGATATTGATTATCTGGAAAAAGAACTTACTAATAGAGGTCTTCCTGCAAAAGTAGTCAGAATACAGTTTTCAAAGGAATGTGCTTTCTGCAGTACCGGCGCAATTATAAAAGAGGTCCTCAAACGGTATGGGTGAACATACCATACCGCTTGTGTGAAAGATAAACGTTTTCTGGCTTTTTGAACGCACTCACTACATATGTATTTTATACAAATACATTTTCAAGTCTATCAAGAGCTTCCCTGATTCTATCAATAGATGTCGCATAAGAAACTCTGATAAAGTTTTCCCCTGAGCTCCCAAAAGCAATTCCCGGGGTAACTGCAACCTGAGCTTCTTTCAAAAGCTTCTCTGCAACCACTGTCCCATTTCCAAATTCGCTCACATTAGCAAAGGCATAAAAAGCTCCATCTGGTTTCTTGCATTCAAAACCTATTTTGTTAAGACCCTCAACCAGGACATCTCGTCGAACCTTGAATCTATCTACCATTGCTTTGACTCCTTCCTGAGGGCCCTGCAAGGCTTCAAGCCCACCGTACTGAACAAATGTAGTCGCACTACTTACCGAATGAGATTGGATTTTTTGTAGAAGTTTAAAGATCTCGGGTGGAGCAGTCAGGTAACCGAGTCTCCAACCTGTCATTGCATAAGCTTTTGAAAAACCATTTACAGTGATAGTTCTTTCCTGCATCCCGTCAAAACTTCCAATACTGATATGCTCTCTATCGTAGATAATCTTCTCATAAATCTCATCGGAGACCACTAACATGTCATGATCTATTGCTAGATCTGCAATGCACTGTAATGTCTTTCTCCCAAATACTCCACCTGTTGGATTTCCCGGAGTATTTACAACAATAAGTTTGGTTTTATCGTTTATATAATCTGCAAAATTATCCGGAAGAAATCCTTTCTCAGGAACTGTTGGGATCCAGACTGTATCTGCGCCTGAAAAACGGATGCATGCGTCATAGGTTACCCATGCGGGGTCAAAGAGAAGAGCTTGATCACCGTCCCCGAGTACGCCCATCATTATCTCGAAAATTGCCTGCTTTGCTCCGGGAGTGACCATTACATTTGTCTCGGTCACATCGAGATTATTTTCCGTCCGCAATTTTTCGGCAATAGCTGCCCTTAATTCTGAAATACCTGCAGAAGGAGCATAGTGAGTTTTTCCTTCATACATGGCCTTTGCCGCAGCATCGCAGATATTTTTAGGGGTACTGAAATCAGGTTCACCAAGGCTGAAGTTGATAACATCTTTACCCTCTTTAATCATCCGGTTTGCGATATTGGAGATTCTGATCGTCGCGGATTCTTCTACACGCATGAGCCTTGAGGATGTCATATGTATGGTCCTGGTCTGTTACATTTTGCTTGTTTATTTCATTTTTATTAGTTTACAGCCGCCGCACCAGCTTCACTGCAGCTTCAACTGCTCGTTTTGCATAGTCTACACGCTCATGAGCTGCCATTCGGGTCATTCCAGGGCCTGGGATCCCGAGGGTTACAGGCTTATTGAACTCAAGTGAAAGATCCATGATTTTCCTTGCAGCATGCTGCATTACTATCTGGTCATGATCGGTTTCCCCTTCTATTACCGACCCGATAGTGACCACGGCATCGATATCATCCCTCTGGCACAGCTTCTTAATTGCAAGGGGCATGTCAAAAACCCCCGGGACCAGAATGGTCTCTTTAACTGTCGCCCCCAGGAACTCTGCATGTTCTCTTCCAAGCAGTTCCATCTGATATGTCAGATCCCTGTTAAATTCAGCTACAACAAATCCTAGACTGATGGTCATCTAATAAGTTCTCCAGTCATTTTTTTCATATCTGTTTTTTACATCCCCAATGGGCCTGCATCCTCAAAACCTTGCCTTTGCCCGGTACCAGCTTCCCGAATCAGATTTTCAGGTTTAAAGAGCAACTTTATCACGTTTAAAGCGTGTTCCCGAGTCCGTCGGTCCATGAGAAAAGCAAGTTCCTTTTCGTTTTTCCCTTCATCTTCATGGACAAAGACCTCAATAATATGAGTGTTGGTCATGAGCTGGGCCATAATTAGCCCCTGGGAGGCTTCGTGAGCGCACATTTTGTCTTTATCCTTTGCCCCGGGCATCCCAAGAGCCATTACAATATCGCAGCCTTCTTCCTCTATAAGTTTTTTAGCTGCGACCGGAAGGTCCTTTATCCCGGGCACTGTTACTCTCTTGATCTTTACGGATACATTTTTTTGTATCTCATCTATTGCTGCACGTCCCATATTATAGCGTGCGAATGTAGTATCTGCAATTCCTATTGTGGGCATATGAATCCTATAAGAATTTAAAGAGTATATTATTTTCAGGTTTTCCTAAAATATTCGGTACTTTAAATATTTAGTGGTCTTAATATTTTATTTAATTCCGGCGAATTCCGTACTTCGGTAATTGATCATCGGTTTTGACATGGCTCTAAGTACTCTGGGTGCAACAGGTACGGGGCCAGGCATCATAAGAAGGCTATTTTCCAGATCCATATTTTTATGCTCCACTTTTTTTCAAAGATTCATCGACTTTAGTGAGAATCTCATAATATCGATATTTAATTAGTTGTTGTTAGGCTGATCATATTGATAGGTCACACTGAATCAAATTTGCAGTTCAGCTTGGTAAAATTACAGGCTATTGACCCTGAAGTAACTTCATTACATCGTGTTTTGTTACGACGCCGATAACAGTTCCTTTTTCTACGACCAGTACAGCAGGATTCTCTTCCAGTATATGCGAAACTATTGAAATAGAAACACCCGGAGATACCGTTGGAAAGGATTCTCCCATTATATCTGAGACTTTTAACTGGGATACAGGCTTCTTTTTACTTTCACCCATCAGTCTTATTATCATATCCTCGGAAATGCTTCCCACAGGAACACCCCTCTCAAGCACAGGAACCTGTGAAAAACCATGAGTATGCATCACGTTTACTACCTCTTCCACTGAATCGCTCGGAGAAACGTGAACGACTGGAGAATGCATCAAGTCTTTTATGAGAATCTGCTTCTCCCTTTTAGCTTCCTCAAAAGCTTCAAGAATTTTCCTGACAGTCGAAAGCCTGGGATCCACATCTCCAGATTCGATACGCGCTATAAGTGGCTGGCTAACTCCCGCTCTTTTAGCAAGATCGCTCTGGGTAAGCCCGAGTTCATTCCTTCTTTTTTTAATATCTTCGGGTGTTGGAAGCTGCATATGTATTACCGATAGTAATTATAATATTTAATTTCATTGGTTAACATTATTTAAGAAGTTTATATAAATTAATCTCAATTAAATAATCCCTCGTGCAAAATATGGAAAAAAAGTATCTCAAAAAAGATATAAATAAAATTATTTTTTAAGTTGAATTTCGTTTATCTTATATATGAGGGATTTTCTATTTCTTTTGACTGTCTTTTTCTCAAATCCCCCTGTATAGCCTTATAATATTTCATCGTGTCAGGAGTAACCGAGGGCCCGGTTTCTTCTATTGCCTGGATGAAATGTTTCTGCTGGATCTCTTTTGCGTGTAGGTCCTCACGCAATGCGTTTCTTCCTGCCTTTTTGCAAAGAGCTGCAATATCTGCACCTGTGTACTGGTCCGTCATCGAAACGAGTTTTTCGAGATCAACATCGCTTGCAAGAGCCATATTCTCAGTGTGGACCCTAAAAATTTCCCTTCTTGCCCTCTCATCCGGTACAGGGACGAGAATTAATTCATCAAAACGACCTGGCCGGAGGAGAGCCGGATCAATAACATCAGGACGATTAGTTGCGCCTATCACTACTACAGCCCTGAGTTCCTCAAGCCCGTCCATCTCAGAAAGAAGTTGATTAAGAATTCTAGCCGTAACCTGAGGCTCACTTGAGGAAGCCCCACGGATGGGTGCAAGAGAGTCAAGTTCGTCCAAGAAGATAATAGATGGAGCAACCTGTCTGGCCCGTGTAAAAACCTCTGCAATCTTCTTCTCGGACTCCCCATACCACTTGGAAAGCAAGTCACTTCCTTTTGCGGTAATAAAGTTAGCTTCGGACTCGTGAGCAATAGCTTTCGCAAGGAGAGTTTTTCCAGTACCGGGAGGGCCATATAAAAGCACTCCTTTGGGAGCTTCAACTCCTATGTCCCTGTAAGATTCCGGATTTTTAAGAGGCCATTCTACAGCTTCTTTCAGAAGTTGTTTTACTCCCTCAAGGCCACCGACATCGTCCCAGCTTACATTAGGGATCTCAATCAATATTTCCCGTATCGCAGAAGGTTGGACATCTTTCAATGCATTTTCGAAATCTTCTCTTGTAACCTGAAGCGTATCGAGAATTTCCGCAGGAATTTCCGGTTCATTTAGGTTAATTTTCGGTAGAATTTTCCTCAAGGCACTCATAGCTGCTTCCCGGCAAAGTGCGGCAATATCAGCTCCTACAAACCCATGAGTTACCTGCGCAAAGTCCACTAGATTTACGTTATCTGAAAGTGGCATACCTCTCGTATGAATCTGAAAAATCTCCATCCTTCCTTCCGTGTCAGGGACTCTAAGTTCTATCTCTCTGTCAAACCTGCCCGGGCGACGAAGTGCAATATCAATTGCTTCTGGACGGTTAGTGGACCCGATAACGATAACGTTCTTTCGAGCTTTGAGTCCATCCATTAGTGAAAGGAGTTGAGCTACAACTCTCCTTTCGACTTCTCCTGTAACCTCAGCTCTTTTTGGGGCAATGGAATCGATTTCATCCAGAAAAATAATAGCAGGAGCATTCTTCTCAGCATCTTCGAAAATGTCCCGGATAGCTTTTTCGGATTCTCCATAATATTTAGACATTATTTCCGGGCCATTGATAGAAATAAAATAAGCATCTGATTCATTTGCAACTGCTTTTGCCAGGAGAGTCTTTCCAGTACCCGGAGGGCCATATAAAAGCACTCCTTTGGGAGCCTCTATTCCCAGTCTGTCAAAAAGTTCAGGATGCTTTAAAGGCAGCTCTATCATTTCCCGAACCTTGGTAATAGCATCCTTGAGCCCTCCCAGGTCCTCATACATAACCGTAGGAATGTTCTGCTCCGGGGTTACTTCCGTAGCTTCAGGTAAGAGCTCAACCTGCGTAAGGTCTGTAATTTTCACAATCCCCGAGGGGGAAGTATTGACTACCTGCAATTTGATCTCCCCGAGACCAAATGATTGTCCCATCCCTTGCCCGAAAAAGTCCTGGAAAAAGTCTTCAAACATGACCCCTTTGCCGACGGGCTCTCTCTGCCTTGACCGCCTCAGGCTCGTAGTGGAAACAAAATCTCCTTTTGAAACTGTACGATTCATGAATACGGCTTTTAAGGTTTCATTCGGAGCATAGATCTGAATACCCTTCGCAACAGGTGCAAGAGTTACACTTTTTGCTTCTTTCCAATCAACTTTGCGTAAATCCACATACTCACCGATACTTGTCTTTGCATTTATACGGATTAGCCCGTCCATTCGGATGATATCAAGTCCGGAGTCACTTGGGTAAGGTCGGCCTACAAGTGCTGAAGTGGTTTTCCCCCCTTTAATCTCAACAACATCAAAAGGATTTATGCCTAATTTTTCCCTGTAATTTTCGTCTATTCTGACAATTCCTTTTCCCACGTCCCTTTGATCAGCTTCTGCAACTTTCAGTTTTACTATTGGTTTTCCCCCGTCTGTCAAACAATACCCCACATCTTTTGTTATAATTTTAACTTGGTGAAAAATACTGATGTAGCTATAAAATAAACAATTTCTGCCGTTAACTTCTTTTTCAGCGTTTGTTTAAAAAAGCGTACTCGTCGCCATATTATATGTTTTTAAGTTTATTTTATATATACGAAAGCGGATTAATGTTAAGAAAAATTATTACTTATTCAAGATATCTAATTAACAAATTTTATTCGGGTGTGATATCGAAAAAAGAAAAAATAATTAAAAGAAAAATTAGTTAAAATGTTTTAAACTAATAATGGGGCAAAAGAAAATAATTAAAGTTTAAGTTCCTTAGCCATTTCCTGAAAAACCTTACCTTTATCAGTAGTTATAAAAAGCCCGTTTTCATGCCGAATAAGTTCTTTATCTTTTAGCATTTCGAGGTATTTCTGGGCAATGTTGAAATTTAAATTTACCTCGTAAACTATATGGGTTTTCTTCGCCCCATTCATCGCCACTCTCAGGATATCTACTGCGATATCAGTTCTGCTTCTTCTCTTAATACTGACTCCTCCCCCACGATAAATTAAATAATCTTTGTAAGAATCAACACTTTAAAAATATCTTAAAGCGTATCTTTTTGTCGGTAACAAAGATTCTAAGTCTTTATCGTTCCCCTTTCTATATAACCATATCATTAGCATATAAAATTTTAAGTTATAAAGGAAAAAAGACCTATTACTAATTAATCTTCAAATGTGTCTGAGGGAGTAAGGTATTGCAATAAAAAAACTAAAAATAAGAGTTAACCAAGCCTGCTGAAATAAAAATAATTTTTAACTAATGTACATTAATTATTTATCGATAAAGTAGGTATAGAAAAATATTTAATGTCATAAGTCAATATTTAATGTTTTAAAAATCGGATTTTTGAGAGTTTTTATCTTCAATTTAAGTATCCTCTCGAAACTCAAGATCGGAATCAACACTTTTTTAATGCCGTATTTTATGTCCGGCTCAAATATTTCGAAACTTGAAAGTTCACTACTTTATAAGTTTAAGAATAAGTTATTAAAGTTATATCGCGGGTAGATAAGGAGTAACAAGGCTAGAAGAAATAAGGAATTTATTTTAGGTTCAATTCAGAATAAATTTTTTATTTGCTTTCAATTTTTTGATCTAAATTGAAATTTCTTTAGTATACAAAGTTCAGACTAAATAATTTTAAATAGTTTCTTGTGGTAGTATATAAACGGGTGGAAGTAAAAAGGGGGAGATCATCACACACTACATTTCTTTAGTTATTGAGATTCTTTCGAATATACATGCAAGGGCGAGCATAATGTTCGAGCAAACTTTATTGGGGGATAAAGGAGCAAGATTTCAGTAACTCTGGAAAGCTAATCTGTTTTTTCACTCACAACCCACCTCCTATTTTACTTACTAACCCTCTCTTTTTCTGTTATATTCAAAATTAATATGAGGGTTTGTAATATACATCTCGATGATATCTCGATGCGATTGTGAAACCGGAACTATTTTAGTATTAAAGGAAAGAATGATTAGTAAGATTTCAAACATTAAAGAAATTCAAGACAAAGTTCCACATAATATTCTCTCGCGATAATTTTTAGCCAATCAGGAAACTGATTATCCCTATCAGCTATGATTTCCTTGAGGTAGTACACACACTCATCTGTTTTGCATTCATAAAGCCTTTTTATAGCGTTTCTTCTCTCCATTGCAGACTTCTCTTCATCGAGAGCTTCAAGATAACGCTGGTATTCTTTAGTATTTTCCATCAAATAAAAACGGCGGAGATCAAATATAATAGTTTGGATTGAAGGATCTTTGACACCTTTAATTGGGAAAAACGTGGTTCATGAATTGTTTAATCATTTTGAAGATGAAGAAAAGGATGAAGTCTGGTTATAGTCAAAAAAGAATAGAAGATTTGCGAAATTAAACAATCGAAAACTCTATAAAAATTGTTAGTTAAATGAGATAAATATATATGATCAGTATAACATTCTTTTAAAGTAAAAAAAGTTAATCTTACAGTGAGGGAAAAACATAGGAAGTAAATATCTGTCAATATCATTATTTATTATCTTTTTAGCTTTGATGCCAGTAATGGCATCAGCTGGGAAAGAAACACGTTTGACAACAAATGGAAGGTCAATTGAGCCTACCATACACAGTAACATTATTACCTGGACAGATGACACAAATGGGCTGGGTATAGTGCATATGTATGACCTGAACACAGGAAAAAATACGAAAATCAACTCATCTAGGGCATATTACTCCACTAACAGTGCAGATACAATTATATGGGTTGACGAAAGGTCTGAAAATCCGGATCTCCTCGTATTCGATACAAAGACTGGTCGTTCATACCATATAGCAGAAAATCTGAATCTTTCTTATGGCATTCCACGCTGTTGTTGCAACTATGTAGTATGGTGCGGTAACGATGCAAATGCGTATATGTATAATCTAGTTACGAATAAACAAACTAAGATAACCACTACAGGGTCAGCAGCCAATCCTGCTACATGCTGTAATAACAAGGTAGTTTATCAGGATCATCGTAACGGGCACTGGAACATCTATAAATATAGCATCAACGGCGGGGAAACTCAGATTACTACTAGCGGTACTGCATACAATCCGAAAACATGTGGGGATAGAATAGTATATCAAGACTTCCGTAATGGAAATCCTGATGTTTATCTGTATGACCTTGATACTCGTAAGGAAACTCAGATCTCTTATAGTGGAAAGGTATGGTATCCGGGTATATCAAACAGAAAAATTGTATGGGAGGATTTTCGTAATGGCAATCCTGCTGTTTATATGTATGACCTGGATACTTCCAAAGAAACTTTGATTACCACAGGTAACGCTGACCAATATTATCCTACTATCTCTTATGACGAGATTGTATGGCAAGCCGTATACAATGATACCGTAAACGGAAGCAAGACCGACATCTATGTATATAATCTAAACGCAAAACCAGAAAAACCGCAGGCTGCGTTTACTGCAAATATAACCAGTGGAAACTCGCCTTTGTCCATTATTTTTACCGACAAAAGTATAGGGCAAGCTTTATCCTGGAGTTGGAACTTCGGAGATAAAACAAGCTCAACAGCTCAGAACCCAGTACACACGTACAAAAACGCAGGTAAATACACAGTTACCTTAACAGTAACTAATGCTGGTGGTAGTAATGCCATAACGAAAACTAATTACGTTAATGTTACAACGCCTTTAAAACCTCCGGTAGCTGGTTTCACAGCAACTCCGGTATCGGTAAAGGTATCAGCAAAAGTCAGTTTTAGAGATAAAAGCACTGGCATACCAGTAAAATGGATTTGGACATTTGGTGATAATACATCTTCAACAGCACAGAACCCTGTACATGCATATAAAAAAGCAGGAAAATATACTGTTAGCTTAACAGTTACAAATTTAGCAGGTAATAATACAAAAACGGTATCTAATTACATCACAGTAAAGTAAGTAAATGCTAGAAAAACAACACACAGGTTAGGTAGGAGCGAAGAAATTTTAATGTATAAGCATTAGAAATTTCAAAAAAAAATTATAGAGGGGGTGTACAATCCTCCTACAGTATTTGTTTACGAAGTTTCAAAAAAGTATTCCTACCTCTTTGTCAAGAAAAAGATTGTTGGGCGGGGAGAGAGTGAATATTAACAAATTTCATTAGCCTGCCCATTTTCCGGATTTGATGGGTTTGTTTATAGTTCTAACAGAGAAATATGAGGAGCATCTGTCAAACATAAATAAGAAATACGAACGATGTTAATGTTACAACGCCAATAAAACCTCTGTAGCCGGAGCGAGGAAATTTTAATGTATAAACATTGGGGAATTTCAAAAAAATGAGTTTATAACAGAGAAATACGAGGAACATCTGTTAAACATAAATGAGAAAGAATAGATATTTATATATTTCTCCGTATGATAACTCACTTCCTCATTTATCTACATAAAGTTTATTATGTTTAATGTGTTATAATAATTAGAGGTATCAGCTATCATGCCCTTATTAAAAGTCCCACAGTATGTTATTGAGGATCTGGAGAGATTTATATCTGAAACATATCAAGATAATGTGCCTATCTCATTACTCATTGCTCAAGATTTTATTTTGAAGTATCCTGGTCATGGAAAAAATTACGATCTTTTCATAATTAATGAGGTTGTTGAAACAATATTTTCGAAATGCTGTATCTGAAGTGACATGGAGGAAGTAAGAGGTCTTTTTTGTTAATTGGATGCAGGCAAAAACTATTTTGAACAACATAATCACCATCAAGGGTCAACAATAGGAATTACAATTTTATATCCCTTATTTCCTCTAATTGACTCTACGTTGAACTATGGTAATAGCTGTGTGCAAGCTGCAGTATTATAGAAGAATAGAAGAGAATTCTATCTTACGATTAATCCAGGGTTATAATTACTGGAAAACCAGTTTGCATAATATCCCTCGAAGAGAAATTCAATGGTGCACTTGCACTTAAAGTTGTCCAACTAAGTTGAAATCCGACCTGGAAGTCTGGTGTAGTTGAGATAAATGCCAGGGATTATAAATTAAATTATGTGATTAAATGATAATTATTAGTCTCTTAACAGTATTGATTTTAACAATATTAATCGAAGAGACTGTTATTTTTCTTCTCGGTTACAAAAATAAAAACACATTCATGATAATTGCTTTAGTCAATGTAATAACAAATCCAATTGCAAATTACATTGTAATGACAAACAATATTTTCAATATCATAAAGCCTAATATTTCATTGGTAATCATTCTTGAAGTCCTGATTATTTACATTGAGTGGAAAATACTGGAATACGCACTTTCAAATCAGGAAAAACAATCCATTTTAATCCTTTCAATAATGATGAATCTCGCCTCATTTTCAACAGGTGTAATACTATTCGGCCTGCCATAGACACATATATCAAAAACAATAAAAATAACTTATGTCTTTTGATTTTACAAAAAATAGAGAACTTATAAAAAATCTCACAGTTTACGGATTATCACACGCAGCAATCGATGCAAGTTGTGCTGCAGTGGCATTTTCATTATTATCTTCAAAATTAATAACTGATGAATACTTTATCCAGCTAGTCATCATGTATAATGTTATTGCCTTCGGCTCCCAGACTCTATTCGGCCTTCTGGTAGATAAGTACAGATGTCCAAAGCTCTCAGCAATTTCCGGTTCTATTATAACAGCATCAGCACTACTTGTCTCATTTCTATCGCCCTTGTATACAATAATCCTTGCAGGCATCGGAAACGCTCTATTTCATGTAGGTGGCGGGATAATAAGTCTTAACCTAACAAAAAAGAAGGCATCAGCACCAGGAATATTTGTAGCTCCCGGAGCATTAGGACTTTTAATAGGAACCCTTTACGGAAAAAGCGAATCCTTTACAGCCTGGCCCTTGCTAATCATAATCGCTATTCTCTGTGCCCTCATGTATTATATAAAATGTCCGGAAATAAATTATAAAACAGACGAGAAAATAAACACAAACTATTTTGAATCAATCATACTCTTGCTTCTAATGACAATCGTAGCAAGATCAGTAATTGGCTCAGTGATCGTTTTGCCCTGGAAATCAGACATCTTTCTATTAGTAACACTAACCTCAGGTATAGTCTTAGGAAAAGCTTTCGGTGGAATTATAGGGGATAAATACGGATGGCAAAAGGTAGGAGTTATATCTCTTTTAATATCTGCTCCACTACTCACATTTGGAGAAGAAATACCAGATGCAGCAATACTCGGAATGTTCCTCTTCAATTTTACAATGCCGATTACTTTGGTAGCAATCTCAAATACACTTCCAGGAAGACCAGGCTTCTCATTCGGCTTAACGACACTGGCATTAATTATCGGAGTAATCCCAACATACGCAGGCACAGGCAGTTACCTGTCACAAAGTCCTTCAGTATTCACGATAATCATCAGTTCAGCAATAATCTTATATTGTGCACTATTTTTTTATAGCAGGAAAATAAATGAATAAAAAAGAAAGTTAAAGGTAAAAAATGAAAAAAACAAATATTATCATAATATCATTGTGCCTAAGCGTATTCATTTTAACATCAGTCGTCCATGCAGATGTGATTAGCTCCAGGCGCTTTTTCTAAAAGATCCAGGCGCTTCTTCTAACGATGAATTAAACTCACTATGGATTATTATAGCAGCTATAATTGGAATAATTGCCCTAATTGCGTGGCTGGCAATTAGAAAAATTAAAAAAGATTATGATTCTAAAAAAGAGCCAAAAATCAGAGCATAATACTACAGAAAAAATTTTCAAGTATACTGGTTATATTCAGAAATAATAACTTTAATTAGGTTATTAAGTGATAGACGTTTATTCCACAATTATTGAAAGTAGCACGAAGAAAAGAAAACGGCTGGTTTATATAAGCTTCATTTTGCTACACATTAACACGTTAATGGTATATCAATATTATAGTAATATAATTCTAGCCAATGTACAATTGTAAACAGTGTAGTTTAATGCTGCTCTTAGTTAGTATACGAACTGGTAATATATACTATACGAATCAAAAATAAGGTAATATTTTTTTACTGTTTAACACCATTAATTTTGTAAATAAAATGTATTCCCAATATACTATTTTTTTAAATACCAAACACTTTCGACACCAAATATTCCGATTTTTATTATATTTAAATCTATCGATAATTGAAAAAACTATTAAGGGCCTGAATATTGAAAAAAAGAATAGATTTGTAAGTCAAAATTCTGATTTGAGAGCCTCAAATAAAAATGCAAAAAAAATCACTATCTTTAAATATGCCTTTGTTATATTTGTAACATGTCGATACTATATCGATATTGATTGTGCATTATTATTTCTTGTAGTTTTGATTCAAGGATCTTATAATATTGCGGGCTATCCAGGTCCATATTCTTATATACTCGGGAACAACGCAATTGAACCAAAAACCAATATCTATAAGCCTTGAAATCTGTAAAACGTTAGATTAATCACCGCTTATTGTATGTGATTTTGTTTCAATTGCAATGCCCCCATAGTAACAAATTGGAGGATTAAATAAACAGAATAAGTTTATTGGAAGACGAACGACGTAATAGATAGAGACGAAGTAGATCGGAGGATATATTATATGTTGGATACCATAGCGCTACTAATTATAGCACCTTTAATATTCTCGCTTTTATTTGTAGCCCTTCCAAAATCACTATATAAGTACCTTGCTTGGGCTTTTTTTATAATCGGTGTAGTTTTATCGGTTAAATTAGTATTTGATGGTACTGGAGTAGTTCAAGTACCTGAATCGAATTTCGCAATGTTGGAAAATATTGTCCTTTTACTGGAAGTGCTAGTAATACTATTTATTCTTGCTGTGTCAGCAAAATATAAAAACTGGCCTACACTTGGACTAGGAATAATTTCAGCAGCTATATTTGGTTACACTTATGCCAATGTTCATGGTGCTGAGGGTGCTGTTTTTAATATTGACCAGTTTTCTCAGATCATGATTTTAATTGTGAACATTGTCGGTACTGCGATTATTCTATTCGCAACCGGATATATGGACCACTATGAAGAGCACAGGCATCTGAACAGACAAAAGACATTCTATTTTACAATGAGCTTCTTCCTGGCAGCCATGAATGGTCTGGTAATGGCTGACACACTTGGATGGCTCTTTTTGTTCTGGGAACTTACCACTCTGTGTTCATTTGTATTGATCTCGTACAATATGGATGAAGAAGGAATCAATAATGGTTTCAGGGCTCTGGCTTTAAACCTGGTTGGTGGAATTGCTTTATCCATAGGCATAGTTCTGCTCGCTACTAAATATGAGATAAGTACCCTTTCGGGAATTGGAGCTTATGCCGGAACCAATGCAGCAGCAATGGCCGCTATAGCTCTCCCTGTTGCTTTACTCTGTATCGGAGGCTTTGCGAAATCTGCCCAGATGCCTTTCCAGAGCTGGCTCTTAGGTGCAATGGTTGCTCCAACGCCGGTTTCTGCCTTACTGCACTCAAGCACGATGGTTAATGCGGGAGTATTTTTAGTTGTTAAACTTGTACCGGCTTTTGCTGGCTCAACTCTTGGAACGGCTGTTGCTCTCTTTGGAGCTTTCACCTTCGTTATGACTTCAGCTTTAGCCCTATCCCAAAGAAATGCTAAAAGGGTGCTTGCGTATTCAACTATTGCGAACTTAGGATTAATTATCGCAAGCGCAGGAATAGGTACTCCATCTGGCAGTAGCAGCTGCGATTATGCTTATTCTGTTCCACGCAATCTCAAAAGCCCTGCTCTTCCTCTGCACAGGTGAAATTGAACACACTATCGGAAGCAGAGATATCGAAGACATGTCCGGGTTAATAAACAAGGCTCCACTCCTTACCATGCTTATCTCTCTGGGTATGGTATCCATGCTGTTACCTCCGTTCGGAGTACTGCTTACAAAATGGGTATCAATGGAAGCCGCTTCACAAAATCCTGTTGTGATAGTATTCCTTATACTTGGCAGTGCACTTACTACTGTTTATTATGCCAAGTGGCTTGGAACAGTATTATCCACTACTATGGATAAAAATGCAGTTCACCACCAAAAACCCGAAACATATTTCCCGCTGTCGTTCCTGGGATTATGTATAGTAGTTACAAGTATTTTTATATTTTCAATATATGACTACTTCATTAAGCCCGAGGTTGCGATTTTGCTTAATGCTAACGTTATGAAACTCGTTACTATAGGTCAGGGTGGAGAATTTACTACTGAAATAGGGACATTTGCTTATGCAGCAATATTCGCAGTGCTTGCACTGGCCATTGTAATCTATTTCGTTACCAAGGATATGTTTAAACCCCGTATGTCCGCTTACTATATGTGTGGAGAAAACAGCCTTGAGAGTGACAGATTAATGTTCAGAAACGGGCTTACCGCTTACGAGAAGAGCAGTGCTTCTAACATTTACCTTAAAGATGTGTTTGGTGAAAGTAAGCTTACAACACTGGGATACGTAATTTCCATACTGCTTATTGTAGCCGCATTAGCAGGAGGGATACTATGAGTACGAACGATATTTTAATAGCTCTTCTTGTTTTAATTGGTGCTCCTATCGTCGGCTGTTTAGCTGCAGGAATTGATAGGAAAATTACTGCAAGACTGCAAAGTAGAGTAGGTCCTCCTCTTTTGCAGCCATACTATGATGTCAGGAAACTTTTCAATAAAGACAACATGATTGTAAATCAGTCTCAGAACTTCTTTGTAATCGTGTACTTGGTCTTTATTGTTTTGAGCCTCTTGATGTTAGTTTTAAACAAGATATTTTGATGATAATATTTGTATACACAGTATCTTCGTTAGCACTAATTGTAGGAGGAATGAGCACAGGTTCTCCATATGCCAAAGTAGGAAGCTCAAGAGAAATTATGGCTATACTGGCTTATGAGCCTATTTTAATCTTATACGCTCTTGCAATCTACCTGCTTACAGGAACCTTTAAATTGTCTGCAGTGACAAGTGCATCAACCCCTTTACTGGTGTATACCCCTCTTATATTCATTGCAATGATATTTGTTCTGAATATAAAATTGAAAAAATCACCCTTTGACTATTCAACCTCTCACCATGCTCATCAGGAGCTGGTTAAAGGTATGCTTACCGAATACTCAGGACCTGGATTTGCTATCATTGAGATTGCACACTTCTATGAATATGTGTTTTTAACAGGACTTCTTTTCGTGTTCTGGACTGTAAATCCAGTGATAGGGTTCCTTCTCTCAACAGCAGCTTTCTTGCTTGTAATTGTAGTGGATAATATTACTGCAAGGGTATACTGGCAATGGATGCTTAAAGTGAGCTGGACATTCTTATTGGTAATCTCCCTTGTAAACATAATATACCTGTACGTTGGTGGAGTTAAATTAGCTTAAAAAGAGGGATATTATGACATTAGCAAAGTCTCCGTGGATTATACACGTGAATGTGAACAGTTGCAATGGCTGTGATATTGAAGTAGTAGCTTGTCTTACTCCTCTATATGATGCTGAAAGATTTGGTGTTCTAAACATTGGAACTCCAAAGCAAGCCGATATAATGGTGGTCACGGGTTCAGTGAACTACAAAAATGTGAATGTGCTCAAGAACATTTATAACCAGATTCCTGACCCCAAAGTTGTTTTGGCAGTAGGCGCCTGTGCATCCACAGGCGGTATTTTCCATGACTGCTACAATGTAATAGGTGGAGTGGATCAGGTTATACCTGTAGATGCATATGTTCCCGGATGCTGCCCAAGGCCTGAAGCCATACTTGACGGAGTAGTAGCAGCACTTTCGATACTGGAAAATAAAAAGAAAGGGAATGTAAAAGGAAAAGAGGTAAAATTAAAAGGAAACGAGGTGCCATCAAATGCTTAAGAATACCATAGATGCCATAGAAATGAAAAGCAGCGCAGAGGTTCTGAAATCTGTTCAGGATGCAAAAAATGATGGCTATCGATATGCTACTATGATATGCCTGAAAAAAGATGACGGTCATGAGTTTTTATACATCTTTGATAAGGATAACAAACTTAGGAATCTGAGATACTTTGTAAAACCAGGTGAGAACCCTAAGAGTGTATCAGGCATTTATCTATGTGCACTTTTGATCGAGAACGAGTACCAGGATCTCTTCGGATTGACTTTCGAAGGTTTGGCAATCGACTACAAAGGCCATCTTTACTTGACACCAAACAGTCCAAAAGCTCCCTTAGCTTAAAGCAATTTGACGGAGAATCAACATGACAACCGTAATACCTTTTGGTCCTCAACATCCCGTTTTGCCCGAGCCAGTATCATTAAAACTCGAACTGGACAATGATGTTGTAATTGGAGCACTCCCCTCACTCGGCTACGTGCACAGAGGGCTTGAGACATTCATAAACACAAAGGACTTTAACCAGACAACCTATATTTGTGAAAGAATTTGTGGAATATGCAGTGCCCTTCATGGTATAACTTATACAATGGCAGTCGAAAAGCTATTCGATGTCGAAATCCCTGAGAGAGCGCAGTATATAAGAGTGATCGTTGGTGAACTCAATAGAGTTCACAGTCACCTCCTCTGGCTGGGCCTATTTGCTGATGGTTTCGGATTTGAAAGTCTCTTTTATGAGTGCTGGAAGTACAGAGAGTTAGTATTAGATGTATTGGAGAAAATCACTGGAAACAGGGTCATCCATTCAATATCAAGAGTCGGAGGAGTTGCCAAGGATCTGAGTAAAGAAAATATTGATATGACTCTGAAAATGTGCGACATAGTGGAGGCTCAAGTTAAAGATCTCGAAAAAGTCTTCGTAAACAATTACACAGTCAAAAAAAGAACTGTGGGATTAGCTACAATGTCAAAACAACTGGCATATGAGGCTGGGACAGCTGGTCCTACGCTTAGAGGAAGCGGGAACGCAATTGACGTCAGAGATTCAGAGGACTGGGATATCTATAAAGATCTTGGTTTTAAGGCAGTTGTTGAAAAAGACGGAGATTGCTATGCCAGAACAAAAGTAAGAGTTATCGAACTGTACGAATCTATTAAGTTGATCAGGAATGCTATCTCCAAGATGCCTAATGGTGAGATTGCGACACCCGTAAAAGGCAACCCTACCGGTGAAGCAATTATGAGAACAGAACAGCCTAGAGGTGAAGTTGTATATTATGTGAAAGGTAATGGCACTAAAAACCTGGAACGGCTTAAAATAAGGACCCCTACCTTTGCAAACATACCTTCGCTGTTACTCACACTCCCTGGCATAAGACTCGCAGATGTTCCTATAGTCGTACTTACTATAGATCCCTGCATTAGCTGCACTGAAAGATAAACGAAGGGTGATATCAATGGGTATGTTAAATCTTATAATAGCAAATGTTTCTAAAAAACCTGCTACCAGACTTTATCCATTTGAGATAAGGCCACCTTTTAAAGAGTTTAAGGGAAGGATTATCTTTGATCCTGCAAATTGTATTTATTGTGGGATTTGCCAGAAGAAATGTCCTCCTGATGCAATAAAGGTTACTAAAGCAGAAAAAACATGGGAACTTAATGTATTCAGATGCATCATGTGCACAGAATGTGTTGGCGGTTGCCCGAAAGATTGTATAACGATATCCAACGAAAGACCAAAAACCGGGGCTAAAGAATACATTAAAAATGTAGCTCCAGCGGCACCAGCAGCTCCGAAATAAGAATTTAAATTTTTATTCTTTTTTTGGATGTTAAATATTTTTTAGGTAAGTTTCGATAATGAAAATGCTCTTTAGTAAAAAAGGGCTTTTCGTTATTTTATAGGCAAATGAATTCAGCCTTAGTTTTTTTCTTTTTGCTTATCTTTTGGTTAAGCTTTGCTTTTTGTGGAAAGTATCGGAAAACGAAGTTTTCTTTCGATTTTACATTATAATTTTTATTATTGTTTTCTATTCAATAATAAAAACGTTTGAAATTCAGGTTAGTCTCAAAATCTGACTGAGGGGTTCAGATCTTTTCGTTTGATGCTACAGTTGTGAGTTTTGAGAATTTAACCCCTTTAAGAGCCATTATAGCTTCCGCAAGCTCCTTAATTTCTTCGCCGTCCCCGTCCAGGACTATTACTTCAAAGCAGTTGTCATGGTCCAGGTGGATATGCACGGAAGACTTTATAAGGTGAGAGTAATGGTGCTGGATGTCGGCGAGGGCATTTGAAAGGCCTCTTTTTGTGTGGTCATAAATAACCGCAACGGTTCCTACACGATAACCTTTAATATCACCCATCCATTCGTAATACGAAATATAACTCCTGATGGCATCTCTTATGCCTTCCGAACGTGAAGAATAACCTCTTTTTTCAATAATCTCATCAAATTTGCTTAACAGGGTATCGGGAAGGGAAACCCCTATTCTCATAAGTTCTGTTTCCATAGTATCACCATATAATCTCGAATCTATTACACAAGATAATACTTTATCTTTTTGTACGTAGCACTATATATGTTTTTTTCACTTAACCACTAATATAAAAGAGTTGACTGGTAAATAATTAGTTCTTCAGTAATATTAATTTTTGGGAATAATTGCGGTTATTCAGGAACGAGAAAATCAACTGTCAGGAATAAGAACTGAAGAAAAGTAAATGTATATTATAAGCTTATTCAAATTAATTTTGTTATCGTCTGTCCACTAGCCTTTTAGGCCTTCCCTTGATTTTACTCAGCTCAAGCTCCATAGGGCCAGTAAAATTAAATATAATTCTGAAGGTGTCTTCTTCATACATGTGGGAAAGGTTAGGTTTATACCTGAAAAAAGCCTGTAAAAAGTTTTCTTTTATCATGTATCTGTCGCAGGTATCAGGATTTTCGCACTCCATGCTTATCCTGAGTGTGGTTTCTCTCTCTTCACCATAAAGAAAAGCTTCGTACTCTCCCGTGAGATAACTCATATTTTCTCGCTGGAAGACACCCTTTTCCACGTCAACGCGGTTGAAAGGAGTCCCTTCGACCCACACGGTTTCTGCCTCACGCTGAGGAGTCATTATTCTCATGTGGGTCCTTCCGCAGGGGCACTGCTTACGCGTGAGCACTATGGTAGTGTCTTCCGTATCATAATTTAAAAGAAGATTTCCTGCTTTTGCCCCGGGTGGTAAGAGTGTACTCAGAATTACTCTTCCGCATTCCCCGTCAGGCACGAAATTCTCCATATAAGGATCGTATACATCAAGATGGACGAAGTCTTCCGGCACGTGCAGACCTAAGATCTCATTGCACTCCCCACACATTGTTCCTTCCGTGCTCCCATAGGTATTGTACACAGGGCAGCCCCAGATCTCAGAGAGGTAATCTCTGGATTCTTCGGCAAATGCCTCCCCTCCAACTACCAACTTATTTACTCCTGACTCTTGAGGATTAATTCCCTCTGCCCGCATTCTTCTGGCAAGGTTCAGAAGCTTAAACACGCTGCCCACTATGCCTGTAGGCTGATAGTCCTTGATTACGCGCAGGGGAAAGGTGCATTTGCCCTCAGGGATAATGCTCATACCAAGCTGCCTGGCTGCCAGGGTCATTGTGTTTGCCCCAACGTTCATCCCATAAGAGGCACAGACAACAACCCTGTCCCCAGGACCGAAACCCTGGGACCTGAAAATACGGGCATATTTTTCCGAATATCGCTTCCAGTCCTCCCAGGTAAGGAAAAAGCTCTTAGGAGTTCCGCTGGTTCCGCTGGTCTCATGGATTGTGAAAATATCTTCCCAGCCTGCACTCTTGAACATGAACTCAGCAGTCTCAGGAGGCTGGTTTTCACGTATTGTCTTTCCTGAGATCACGGGAAGGTCAAGAAGATCCTCATGGGCTTTAATTTCTGCAGGGTTTATCCTATGTTTTTCAAACCATTTTCTGTAAAAAGGGGAATTTTCGGCTGCATATTTTACTGTATAGCGTATGCGCTCTTCTATCAAAGCATCAAGCTCCCCCCTTTCCATTGTTTCGATTTCCGGATTGTAATAAGGTTTAAAGCTATTCATTATAACACATCCAATGAAACATTTGGCTTCAGGAAGAGCCTTGTTATTTATTTAGGCTTTAACATGTAAGTTTTTTGGCGGATAAATCCTTTAGCAAGTTTTCTCTTAAAAATTGAGGTAATTTTCTTATATTCCGACACTTTGCCAATTAAAATTTGAAGTACTTTTCTTCATATAATTATTAATGAAGCTTTTAATACAAAATATGTTTTTAAGCTTCAAATTTAAGAAAAATAAGATCTTATCTTTAAAAAACATGACAAAAAGTTAAATAACTAATTCGTTCTGTGTCAAATAGAAATATCAAAGTATGCATAGCTTTAATCAGAAGAAGATAATTAAGCCTCAAAATATTTAGTGTTGGCCTTTTACGAGAGATACATTTTCGCTTTATTTATTATTATTCTTGTAACTTCCATTCCTAAAAAACTAAATCTATTCTGAAGACATTTTTACAGAATTAGTCATATTTTTATATGATCTTGTGTTAACACATGTTAACATTTATTTCGAAAAAGATATTAAGTCATATTATGTATAAGTCTTGTGATCAAAAATGTCTGAAGAATGTTCGAACGGGAATACAGAGGCACAGCAAATAGCTAGTTTTTCTGATGCTGCAAAGTTTCATGGGCACATATGCCCGGGATTAACTATCGGCTACATAGCTGCCAAAGCCGGTATAGAGGAGCTTTGTGCTGACAGGGATATTGATGAGGAACTTGTTACTATTGTAGAAAACGATGCTTGTGGAGTTGATGCAGTACAGGTTATAACTGGCTGCACTATTGGCAAAGGCAACCTGATCTTTAAAGATTATGGAAAACAGGCCTTCACTTTCATCTGCAGAGGCAGTGGTAAAGCCGTCAGGGTTGTGTTAAAAGCCGACTTTAACATTAATACTCTTGACCCGAAGCTTGATGACCTTCGTCCCAGAGTAATGTCAGGCACGGCTACGGAATCCGAGACACTTGAGTTCCGAAAACGTATGAACGACATCTCGGAATTAATGAGAGAAACACCTGTTGAAAAGATGTTCGATATAAAGCATATCACTGTAGAAATCCCTCAAAAGGCCAGGATTTTCAATTCGGTAAAGTGCTCAAAATGCGGAGAAATGTTAGCAGAATCCCGTGCCAGAGTGCAGAATGGAGAAACAGTGTGCATATCCTGTTATGATGAATATACCAGAGGATGGTAAGGATGAGATTGATTGACAGGATATTTCCTTTTTTATTATCTTGTTGTATCATTACTTTATTACTTTGCTCGTTTTTAGTAACCTCGGCTACAGCCGCGGAAAATTCAAGCGAGGATAACACCAGGGTTTTAAAAGCAACCTGGGGCGCAAGCGGCGGTGACTGGGGATTTCCCTCACCACTGACCTTCTATCCAAGGGGCCCAGGTTACGTAATGATGAGTTTCTGCTTCGATCCGCTAGTTTGGACGGATGAACAGGGAAATATCACAGGTATGCTTGCCAGTTCATGGGAAGGATCAACTGATGGATTGATCTGGACTTTTCATCTGAGGCACGATGTAAAGTGGCACGATGGTGAGCCTTTCAAGGCAAATGACGTAGTCTTCACATACAATTACATTAAGGGTAAAGCGGCTATAAGCCCCATTGGAGCAAGCTGGTATAATACAGCGGTTATTGAAAGTTTGGAAGCCCCTGATGATTATACAGTCCGGATAAAGCTCAACCAGCCCTATGCACCTTTCATGCAGCAGGTAGCTGCAGTCGTACCAATCATGCCGGAACACATCTGGAAAGATGTCACTGACCCTGCAAAATACATGGATAAGAAAGCTGCTATCGGGACAGGTCCTTTCATTCTTGAAAACTATGACAAAGACCAGCAGTCCTATAAATATTCTGCAAACGAGAACTATTTCCTTGGAAAGCCGGTTATTAACACTCTTATTTTCGTTAAATCCACCGATCCTGTAATTTCTCTTAAAGTCGGAGACGTAGATGAAGCCGGCCTTACACTGGACCAGGTACAGGCCCTGAATGATTCGCACAATATGAAAGTGGTTGAAGGTCCTGGATACTGGGTTTACAGGTTGAGGTTCAACATCCCTTCAAATCCCATCCTTGGAAATACCGATATTAGAAAAGCAATTTACCATTCCCTGGATTGTGAAGATATACAGAAAAAAGTGCTCCATGGTGGTGGAATTGCAGGCAATCCGGGATACGTACCTCCGTATTCCAGCTGGTACAATTCGAATGTAACGCAGTATGCATATGATCCTGCAGCTGCCAACAAAATACTAGATAATGCAGGTTATAGCAAAAAGGATTCTGATGGGATAAGGCTTACACCTGAAGGTAAAAGACTCGAGTTCCAGTTACTGTATACCTCAGACCAGCAGAGCCAGAGGATTGCAGAACTTATTCAAAGCTATTTGAAAAACGTAGGCATAGGAGTGGTCTTTAAGCCCGGAGACATGAAAACCGTTGACGGCCTGGTTAATGCAGGTAACTTTGATATGGCTATCTATTCCCACGGTACATCAACTGACCCTGCAAGGATGTTAAACTCTTTCCCGGAATCCACGGGATGGAACAATACCGAATTCGTATCCCTGGCAAATAAGCAGATGAGCACCCTGGATGAGCAGGAACGTAAGGCCCTTGTAGACAAGATGCAGGTTTTGATTGCCGATAATGTCCCTACGATTCCTCTAATGTATAGGAATGTCTACAGTGCCTGTAATTCAGGACAAATTTGACGGCTTTTTCTATACTCCTGGAGGTGTAGGCGGTGGCGTTCCTACCGAATACAACAAATTGGTATTCGTAAATGGAAAATGGAATGAGCAGAGTACCGTACAGGCTGGAAACAAAAGCTCCAGTGCGAATAACACACCCGGTGCCAACAAAATGAACGCTCCTGGTATCCTGCCGGCAGTCCTTGCATTTGCAGCCGTTTGCATGCTGTTTAGATCGAAAAAATAACCGGTAATAAACAGGTGTTGTGATTGCTGGACAGAATTCAGTGGGGACGCGTATTCTCAAGAGGTTTGGAGTACGCTCTCACTTTTTTTTTGATCCTTATTGTCAATTTTGTTCTGCCGCGGCTTATGCCGGGTGGGCCTCTGCTGAGTATACTTGGCAGTCAGAATGCCGACCTGCCTGTAGTTATCGACGATGAGACCAAATATATGCTGATGGACTACTATCACTTAAACGACCCCATACATACGCAGTTTATTCACTATTTGATAGACGCATCGCATCTGGACTTTGGTTATTCCATATTTTATAATGTTCCCGTAATTGACGTAATCCTTGGCAGACTGCCCTGGACCCTTCTTCTTATGGGGACTGCGCTTCTCCTGTCAACAGTGCTGGGAATTTTTCTTGGGCTCGAATCTTCCTGGAACAGGGGAAAAAGACTGGACAGCCTGCTACTCATCACAATACCACTGTTTCGGTCCGTGCCGGTGTTCTTTTTGGGGTCACTTCTCATTTTCTTTTTTGGGTACAGGATGGGCCTGTTCCCTGTCTCGGGAGCCCTGACACCGTATATGGATTATCAGAATTTCTTATCCATGCCAATAGACGTTCTTTATCATCTGGTACTTCCACTGGCATGCCTTGCAGCTTTTGAGATGCCAGGCACATACCTGCTGGTAAGAAATGTTTGTTCTCAGCAGCTTGAACGTCCATATGTCATTATGGATATAGCACGGGGTTTAAAAGACGGCCACATTAAAAACCACATAATTCTTAACTCAATTGTACCTGTAGTAAACCAGGTAGCTGCAATGCTCGGATTCATGGTAGGAGGGGCTGTCTTTGTGGAGACCATATTCTCGTACCCTGGAATGGGCCTGCTTGTCTACAACTCTTTCATGGAGAGGGATTATCCTGTCCTGCAGGGAACTTTTGTTTTCATATCCTTCTTTGTGCTTGCATCTAACTATGCAGCTGATATTGTATGCTCATATATTGACGGCAGGGCAGGGCTGGAGTGAACATGCACGAAAGAAGCATCTCACAGAAGTTAAGGACTCTAAAAGGTCTTGCAGGCCTTATAATTCTTGCTTTTTTTATCGTAGTGGCTGCAGCTGCACCTTTCCTGGCTCCTTACGGGCAAGCTGATTTCTCAAGCCAGCCTTTGCTTTCTCCGGATTCCACTCATCCGCTTGGTACCGATGACGTGGGAAAAGATATATTCACAGAGCTCCTGTACGGCTCAAGGACTTCACTTACAGTGGCCGCTGTCGTATCTTTTGGAGTGCTGATGATTGGTACGCTCATAGGAGTATTTTCAGGATATATCGGGGGCAATCTTGATAGAATTCTGATGAGAGGGGTAGATATTTTTCTCATGATACCGGACCTTCCCCTCATCCTCATCCTTGCAGCATATCTGCGTCCAGGCATATGGAATATCATATTCATTCTGATAATTATGGGATGGCCTGTAGGTGCAAGGGTCACAAGGGCTCAGACCCGGACTCTCAGGGTATCAGGGCATGTGGATTTTGCCCGGGTATCCGGGGCCAGACCCCAGTACGTAATCAGAAGACATATTGTTCCGGACCTGTATCCCATCATGATTACTGCAGCGGTAATGCAGTCCATCCGTGCTATCCTGTCCGAGTCAGGCCTCGCCTTCCTGGGACTTGGAGACCCTTCTTATCCAAGCTGGGGCAGCATGATAAAATATGCAATCTCTTATCCGATGATTTTCTTCACAGATGCATGGATGTGGTGGTTGCTTCCTGCTGGGGTATGCATAACATTGCTCGTGCTCGGGTTTGTGCTGTTGGGGCAGTCTCTGGAAGGTGATTAATATGTCTGTACTTGATATTGAAGCACTTACGGTTGATTTTATTTCAAAAATGGGAACTCATCACGTACTTAAGAACGTGAACCTCTGTATTGGCAGAGGAGAAATCGTAGGCCTGATAGGGGAGTCAGGCTCCGGGAAATCCACACTTGCCATGAGCGTCCTTGACATAAATACTCACAATAGGCAGATTTCAGGTAAGATTCGTTTCATGGGAACAGATATCCGAAACCTGGACCGGAATAGAATGAGGGAGATCAGGGGCAAGCATATAGGATTTATACCCCAGTCTTCCATGAACGCGCTCAATCCGCTTGTACGTGTCAGGAAACAGTTTATAGAGACTATCAGGGACCATGTGGATATGCCTGAAAAAGAAATGAACAATCTCATCATTGATGTGCTTTCCCTGGTTTCTATAGACCCTGAAAGAATGTATTCTTTTCCTTATGAGTTCAGTGGTGGGCAGCGCCAGAGGATCATGATTGCTCTTGCCCTGCTTCTCTCTCCCGAGCTGATCATAGCCGATGAACCTACAACTGCCCTTGATGCAATGATACAGCTGCAAATAGTAGACCTGTTGAAGAACACGGCACAACAAAAAGGTACTTCTTTACTTGTGATTTCCCATGACCTGCATACAATTTCCAGAATTTGTGACAGGATTTACATAATGTATGCAGGGAGAATCGTAGAAACCGGCACAAAAGAAGAGATTCTGACGAATCCGCGTCACCCATACACGAAAAAGTTGTTACGTTCCAGGTTGCCCCTTATGGCCGAACCTGTGAAAGTGAAGGGTATACCGGGCAGGCCTCCATCTACCCTGAAAGTGTATCAAGGATGTGAGTTCCTGGAAAGATGTGATAGAGGTTCCGAAATTTGCAGGGAGAAAAAACCTCCTGAATGTACCGTTGATGTCAGGGTATCATGTCACTTTGAAGGATGAAAATACAATTCGAGGGACTGAAAATGAACGAAAATGAACTTGTCAGGGTTATCAATGTCACACGGGTATTCAGGAACAAAAGGTTATTCAAGGGCAGTTCGTCTAGTCACTGCTCTTGATGGTGCGTCTCTCTCCGTAGAAAAAAATAAGATACTTGGAATCATAGGAGAAAGCGGGAGCGGAAAAACTACTCTGGCTAAATTAATACTCGGCCTTTTAAAACCAACATCCGGAATCATATCTTTTTCGGATCTAACGGATAAAAGTGGGGAAAAGAGAAAACCTGCAGTACAGGTAATTTTCCAGGATCCGTATGATTCCCTGAGCCATGTTATGACAATTAAAGAGATTGTAGCCGAACCGTATATTATCAAACATAAAAGTCAGTGTGATGTTGATGTAATATGCAAGGCGTGCTCGAATCCGTAGGTCTGACACCTGCTGATGAATACCTTCATAAATATCCGCATACCCTAAGCGGGGGTCAGCGCCAGCGTGTAGCCATTGCAAGGGCAATATTAACAAACCCGGACCTGATAATAGCCGATGAGCCTATTTCCATGCTGGATGCTTCAATTGGTGTCGATATTCTCAACCTTATTACCGAACTGAATGAGAAGCGGGGAATAACGTTCATATTCATTACCCATGACATTTCGGCCGCTGCCTATGTATGCCATAACATTGCTGTGATGAACTCAGGTAAGATTGTTGAATATGGTTCTCGCAGGCAAATAATGACCAGATGCCAGAATACCTATACCAGTTCTTTGCTTTCCGCAGCAGGAAGTAAACATGATTTCATCCGAAAATAAGAAAAACATATCCGGGGTTTCAATCTAATTAATTGGGTGCTAAGCTGAATTTAGTCAACAAAAACAAATAATTATTCATAAAATTGTATTAGTGTTACTTAAAACACTGATCCTTTCATTTTGCCAGCATTCAATGCTGAAAGTGACTAGTAATATTTATCTGGTTGATGTTTACTTTTGCAGACGTCGTTTGATTCTATTTAATCTTTCACGTGTAGTGCTTTCACTTTTTCACACTCACGTATTTTCACAGTTTATTCGCTGTAAAATCCTTATTGTTTACATTCTGAACTTGCATTTTTATCGTTCAATTCTATAGTTACTTTAAGCACTTATGACATTGCTAATCTTCAAACATTTCATCTGTATTTACCACTTAAGGTTAAGAAATCAAGTCAGGATTACTGCGGTATCTGACTTATGTAAGTTAGGCAGTACTGTAATTTTAAGACAGTAACGCGGTACGACCGTAAAGTATATCTCCTAATATCACATACATATGTAGTGTAATTACTACATATGGTGAAAATAACTATCACTTCAAAATATGTCATAAATTAAAAGTAAAAAATAATATGAAGGTGTAAAAAATTGAAGAAAACAATAATAGCAATTCTCCTCGGAATACTGCTAATAGGTACTTTCGGAGCAGCAGTCTGTTAGTGCGGTTGCTTACTAATAATGCAGGAGCAAACAATGGTAATGGCTTTGGGCTCATGAATAGGTTGGGTGACAGATACACAGACTCCGGATGTTGCGGAGGCAATTTTTCTAACTGCCCTTATTTCAATGCAAGCACTACTCCGGAATTTAAGGTTAAGACCGTAGACGATGCATATGAAATAGCCAGAAAAGAGATCGATAGCAGCGTCTCTAAAGAGAGTATCAATCAGGTGGGTCGCTGGTGGATTATTTCTTATAAGGACAAAAACGGAACCTCTAGCCAGGCAAGGATCGATGCAGTCACTGGACAGGTGTTTACCGGGTATTCTCCTACAGGGTCCCAGACATGTGGACTGCATGCTCATGGTTTTGGTCGCTGCAGAGCAAACAGTTAATTATTGCATCAAAACCATCTTTTTTTATTTTATTCTAATGCTTTCAAGCTAAATTTATTATGGAAAAACTGCCTTCTACAATTGTTTTCATAAAATTGTGCATGTCATTCAAGGAGTGTAATGTTGGTTTTAAGTATCAAGCCTCTAAATTTCATCGACTGGGTACTTTTTTATATTTATGATTTAAATCAATATTAAGAAAAATTACTAGAACAATAATTATAAAAAATAAAGCAGTACCTGGTTCAAGAGGTGAAAGAATTGAGCGGAATGGGATACGGAATGAACAGTGTGGGAATCGAAACGCTTAGCTCTGTTTGGGGATTTCTTCTGAATCTCCTGATTATCCTTCTCATTGTGGCTGTAGTTGTAATACTGCTAAACAAATCTGGATATGCAGCTCCCAAGGACAATGAACGAATCGTGAGGATGGAAAAAGATATTGAAGAAATCAAAAAAACAGTTCAAGAGATTAAATCCAAACTGGAAGAAATTTAAAGTTTAAGCTCTAATACCGGTAGAATCTTCGATCCAGTATATCAAAAGTATAAAGGAACTTTAAAATCGTAAGTACAAGAGGACTTTAAGAATCGAAAGTATAAGAGGACTTCAGGATGGCAAAATCACTTCAACAGATAGTAGATATTGGCGAGGCACTCTCCCATCCTGTAAGGCTAAAGTTGCTCTACCTGCTGTCCAAGGAGGAGAGATATGTATATGAACTTGCCAAAGACCTTGACCTATCGAGACAGGTGGTATATCTTCATTTAAAACGGCTGGAAAAAGCCGGATTTATTGAAAGCGATCTCAGGCTTGAAGATGACGATATGCGAGCTAAGAAGTTTTTCAGATTGAAAAAATTTGAAGTTTCTCTTTCTATGGAAGATTTAAAAGAGATTTTTGAATAAGAGTCTAACCAAAAATCAAAAGGGCATTTCGCAAAAGACAAATAGATTGTAATATAGGCATTAGTTCAGAATATAATATTGCCTGGTATAAAAGCTACAGTAGAGCTTAAGGTTTTGGTGGATAGGCTCTTTGTCTGTTTTACAAATCCCACTTGTGCATTAGTAAAATTTATAAACCCTTTTTTTATAGTGAAGAAGTACAGAATTGAATAAATCTGAGTTTTCATAACTTTATATACTATGCCGATTTCAAATTTAATATTCTAATTAAGATCTATTTATATAAAATTGATTTGTTGCAAGCGATTCATATGGTTGAGCAAAATATTGAGCAGTCTTCATCGAAAAAGCAAGGGTTTCTTTCACAGAGACAAGATAATATGTTTTCGATGAGGCTTAAAGTTGTAGCCGGCAGGGTTGATGCCGAAAAGCTGCGGGCAATTGCGGATGCCGCAGAGAAATACGGTGATGGGTATATACATATAACCTCCAGACAACAGATTGAGATTCCTTTTGTTAAACTTGGAGATATCGAAGATGCAAGTTGTGAGCTTGAAAAGCAGGGTATTTTCAAAGGGTCTTCAGGAAAGCGTGTGCGGGCAATAGTTGCCTGTCAGGGAAATAGTGTCTGCAAGTATGGGCTAATCGATTGTCAAAGACTGGCTGGCATGGTCGATGAAAAATATTTTGGGGAAATTGTCCCCAAAAAACTCAAGATCGCAATAACAGGATGTCCGTCTGCCTGTGTAAAGCCTCAAGATAACGATTTTGGAATAATGGGTACGACAAAGCCCGAGATTCTCGAAGAAAACTGTGTTGGTTGCGGACGTTGTGAAAAAATCTGTAAAATGGGAGCAATAAAAGTCCTGGAGGAAAAAGTCAGGATAGACAGAGAAAAATGCATTCTTTGCGGAGCCTGCATTGCCACATGTAAGAAAGATGCTTTGAAAGCAGAGATCACCGGATGTACGATCTTTGTTGGAGGGAGTATGGGACGTAACCCACGGCATGGCATGAAAATTGTTGAGCTTGCGGACGAGGAACAGTTATTTTCAATACTCGAAAAGACCGTTGATTATTACAGGAAGTATGGCCTCGATGGAGAAAGGTTGGGAGAACTTCTTGACAGACTTGGAATTGAAAAGTACAGGGAAGAAGTTATTTCCTAAAATAAATTAATGCAAATTTTCTAAATGTGTGCAAGAATAAATAGTCTTGCTTTCAGCAGTAAATTTTTTCCATTTTTTATTTTGGGATCAATTATAGATGTTAAAAAGTACCGCTTTTTTCTATTTTTGTAGTCATATCCAGAGGAGTTGCGTAATAGGGAGCACTTATAACAATAATATCCACGAAAGGAGCATACTCAGGAATTTTTTTTGCTTCAATTCCTGCGACTGCAAGCTCAAGTTTCGGGTTAAGCTGCTTAAGTTCAGGACCAATCTTCTGTAATTCTTCAGGAGAAATGTGGTCAAGGAGCATAATGTCTACATCTTTTGCGTATCGGAAAGCTTCATCTCTTGATCTGGGCTCGATTTCTATTTTCTTCATAGCCCGAAGTTTTTTCAGCTCTCCAACCACTTCCAGATGGTTCTGGCTGATCTGAATGGAATCACTGAGAGAGTTCCTGTGGATGTGTCCTCCTCCTGCCCGGATGGCTTTTAGCTCAAAAATTCTTGTTCCCGGGTGGGTTTTTCGGGTTGCTGCAATGATAAGGTCAGGATTTTCCTTTTTGCCTGCGTTTACAAGTGAGTCGGTTTTACTGGCAATTGCACACATCATAGAAAGAAAAGTCTGAGAGACTCGCCAGAACTTGAATAATAGTTTCAAGTCGCCTTCAGCCTCTAAAATTATGTCTCCCGGTTTGAACTTTTTACCGTCTTCCAGGTAATTCAGGACCTTAACTCCTTTTTTTTCATAATATTTGGCCAGTTCATCTGCACATGCGCAAACTCCGGCTTCTCTGGAAACGATTCTCAAAGTACCTTTTCCTCTTATTCCCAACAGCTCAACGCTCTCATCTTCATACGGACAATCTTCATAAAAGTATAACTCAAGCAAATCTATCATGTTTTGTCTCCCTAGCTCAAAGTATTGATTTAATTTTCATTTACAGGCTCTCATCATTCCGGCTTTGGTACGAAAATTAGCTGTTTTCCTTTCTGACCCTCTTCTTTTTCGATTTGCCTTTTCAGGGGCAGACACACCTTTCTATTCAGTTTCTTAATTTCCGTGACAGCAACGTTTATGCCGTACACTGAAGACATCATCTTACCGGTTACAACGGTTTCTACTTCCCCTACGGCAACCAGCCGGCCTCCCGTCAACGCCGCAGCTCTGCTGCCTATCAGGAAAGCATGGTCCGGAGTATGAGTATTCATCAAAACGGACATGCCCATTGATGCCAGTTTCTGCACGGTCTCCAGCACAAGGATCTGGTTGCCAAAATCAAGGTGAGAAGTTGGCTCATCCAGCAAAAGGAGAGAAGGCTGCTGGGTAAGAGCCCTGGCAATCAGCACCATCTGGCTCTGCCCACCGCTGAGACTGGCAAGAGGTCGATCTGCATAGCCGGAAAGACCAACTAGTGCAAGCGAGCTTTTAGCAATCTCCATATCTTTTGCACCCGGAGATGCAAACATGGAAAGATGAGGAGCACGGCCCATCATCACGAAATCCAGCACTGTGAAAGGAAATACCGTTTCGTTCTGCTGGGGTACATAACCTATATGCCTGGCAACATCCCTCGCTCCAAGTGAAGCTGCATCCTTTCCCCGGATGCGAACAGATCCTGCAGCAGGCTTGAGAATTCCTGCTATGCATTTGATAAGCGTCGATTTTCCTGCCCCGTTAGGACCCAGGATGCACATAACCTCGCCTCTTCTTAGCGAAAAAGACACATCCTCAAAGACGGGTCCGTTTCCGTAGGAAAAAGCAAGTGATTTTACTTCCAGCATCAGTTCCATCCCGTTCTCCCTTTCGTAATAAGGTATGCAAACAAAGGTGCACCTACAAGGGAAGTGAGTATTCCTAGCGGGATCTCTGTTGCGGCGATAGTCCTTGATAGGTCATCTACAAGCAGCATAAATGATGCGCCGATAACCATGCTCATAGGCAGCAGGCGGCTGTAATTAGGGCCCACAATCATCCTTGAGATATGGGGGACCACAAGCCCGACCCAACCTATCACGCCGCTGATGCTGACAGCAGCTGAGGTTACCAGAGTTGCACAAACGATAACGACCAAACGCATCTTTTCCACGTTCATCCCAAGAGCTTTAGCTTCCTCATCCCCAAGTGACAGGACGTTGATACGCCACCGGAGAAGAAACAGTAACAGTGTACCTATAAACATGGGTAATATTATCCAGATGATGTCTACATACCTGACAGTACCCAGGCTTCCCATTAACCAGAAAACTATTGCTGGAAGTTGATCATAAGGATCTGCTACATATTTTACCAGTGATGTGAGAGCCGTGAAAATAGAACCCACAATTATTCCGGAAAGCACGAACACAAGAGTTCCGGTACCTTTACTAGCCTTACTCATAGTTACTGCAGTAAACATTGCCAGCAAACCGAAAGTAAAAGCCATAAGCTGTATAAACAGATAACTATTCCATAGCAGCATTGCCAGACATGCTCCGAAGCTCGCACCTGCGCCTACTCCCAGGATATCCGGGGATACCAGAGGATTACGAAAGATCCCCTGAAATGAGACCCCTGCTGTGGAAAGCGCTGCTCCTACGAGTAAAGCGGCAAGTATTCTGGGCAATCTTATGTTAAACAATACCGTATGTTGAGTGGAAACCGAAGCCGGGGTGCCAAAAAATAGAGATGAAAATATTTTTGTGCTCTCATCCATAACCGAAGACACAGGTGTCTGGTATCTCCCGATAAAAAGGGAGATTATCAGCAGTACAAAGGGCAGAAGATACACCAGAGCCGTGCGGTTATACCTGAAATCAGGCATGAGTGCACCTCATCATATCCCGCGGCCAGGTTCCGGATGAAGGCCGATGAAAAGACCTGTTAGGCTTTGCTGCTTCAAATGGCAAACCATAGAACTGAAGATAAAAATCGTCTGCTTCTTTTTTCAGGTCAATTCCGGATTTTCCTGATTGCAGCTTATCTGCTATGTACAAAAGTCCCAGTATCCAGCGGGGATTTCCAAAATCCCAGGAAGGAGGAACTGCATAAATCCGCTGCTGTTTCACAGCATCCGCATATATCCCGTATTTCCGGCACAGATCGTAGAATTCATCGAGAGGCCGGGAAAGGAAACCGGATATGAAAATGGTGTCCGGGTTATGTTCGTTGATAAACGAAGGAGAAACATTCACACCCGGTTTTCCCTCCTTTTGAAGCTGCTTATTGATACTGATGCCGCCTGAAAATGCCACAAGATTGTTTTCCATCCTCCCTGCGTTTAAGGCAAAGAGAGGAGAACCCATGCAATAATACACTTTATGATTGCTGTTTTCTGTTGCAAGGCCCTGGACAATTTCCAGCCGTGTACGGATAAAAGAAGCAAGTTCTTCACCTTTTTCCGGCACATTTGCTTTTTCTGCAATGAACCTGATAAAGTCAAGGTAAGAGCATGGCTGCTGTATCATATGGTGTATTTTCATAAGGGTCTCAGGGTCATAGATTTCTTTCCAGATCTCCATTAACCTGGAGTCATCCAGTACTCCCAGACATATGAGTACTGAATGAACCATACTGAAAGCCCGACTAATCCTGTAACCACCCATGAAACCTGACTCATTGAAGCTTTCAACGGCTGTTGTTCCTTTAACCGATATAGTGTTCCCACAATTACAGGAATAACTATTCCAGGGTTTAACAAGCCTTGAACCCATAGGTCCATGAAACTCTCGTTCTGCCAGGAGATTTCCACATTTCGGACAGTATGTATTCAAAGATTCAGTGCCCGGGGAATTGAAGAGATAGACCGAGTCTACATACTTGCGAAGGACGGTACACAGACTTTCCGCCTCACCTATGGAAGGTTCAAGTTCAATGGGAGCGTCATCCAGGGGAAGAAACCGCATGACCTGGAGAGGAATAGTAGAAGAGATTTCAGACACCGCTTTTGAGACCCGGATAACTTCATCCTCGTTTCCTCTCAAATAAACAACCGAAGCCTCGATATGCACTCCCATATTAAAAAGCCTGGAGATGTTGCGGAAAACTGGAGCAGAGGACGGAACTCCGCAAGTCGTATAGCTGCCGTCAGAATAACCCTTAATCCCCACATTGACGAAATCCACAAGCTGGCCAAACTCTTCCAGTGTTTCACCTGTGAAATAGCAGTTGGTTGAACAGCCTGTGAGTAAACCGTTTTCTTTTGCCTGTACAGCAAGGTCCCTGAAAAGGTAATAATTTGCAGCAGGTTCATTCAGTGTCGAAACAATACCCACGCAGTCCTGCTGCAGAGCTTTTTTTATTATCTGTGACGGACTGAAGAAGGATAGGTTTAGAGGTTTGCCTGACGCCAGCGCCCTGGCTACGCAGCCGGAACACTGGAAATTGCATCCCGTACTGAAAACCTGAAGGAACTTGCCTGAGGGATAATAATGCAGGAAAGGAATCGTTTCTATCGAAACAGGATATGCTCCCAGATATCCGATATCGGGGTTCTGGACGATAGTGCCGCCGGCACAGGCATAAGTGCCGCATCTGCCCCTGCTGTGTTCATTGATTTCGCACCTGATTTCACACACGTTGCAATGCATTTTTCAATCTCCCCCGCAAGTACTGCCCGGAGCTTTACTCAGTACAACCCAGAAACCCGATTCGTCCTGGACTACCCTGCAAGGAATGTTCGTCTGCCTTCCGGCTTCCTGCATAGCTTGAAGGTTTTCAGGACTGAGGCGCTTTTTGGATTTGGTCTGCCATTCCGGATCTATTTCACTCATTTTTTCCGAAATCTCTGCTCTTAGTTCCTGTGTGCCAAAGCCGCCACCTATCCATGCCTGTCCACCCGGAGAAAGGACACGGGAGATTTCCGTAAAAGCGGCTGGGAGATCTTCCCAGAAAAATACTGAGCCACGGCTTACTATGAGGTCTGCGCAGTCGTCCTTGAATGGGAGGGTGTGCACATCGGCCCGCACAGGAATAACTTTTCCAGAAATACAATGACGGCAAACTTTTTCCTGAGAAAGCCTGCACATCTTCTCGGAAAAATCAACCCCGCAGACCTGCATATCCGTGCTCTCCGCAACGGCAATTCCCAGGGATGCAATCCCGCATCCCAGATCCAGGCATATGCCCTGCCTGATTCCGCTTTGTCCGACTATGTGAGTTGCAATTACCGGGTAGATGGGAGCAAAGATATGCTCCGCAATATAGGGAAAATCCGGAGAAGTGCCTTCCTCGCTCACGTCTTGCCCTCGGCTTTAGGATTAAGTAGCATATCCAGCTCTTTGTCCGTGAGGTTATAGTGGAAGAATTCCGAGTAGAACTCATGGGTCAATTTGGAGAGGTCCATATCTTTGAAAAGGTCCGGATACAGCATTTTTGCAGTCCAGGCAGTACCGATAATAAGGTGGGGACCCTGTGGCCTGTCAATCCAGCAGAAAGGATTCTGCGGAGCCAGATATACACGCTTGTTCTTAACCGCGTCCAGCCCTGCCCAGAGTGGGTCGGAATATACTGATGTATAAAACTGCGGGCTTGACGTAATAATTACCTCCGGGTTCCAGTTTACGATCTGCTCCATTGAGACCTGGGTCATTCCGTTTCCAGGCGTAAGCTGACAGTCTGCAACATTAATGCCGCCACAGATATCAATTACCTGGGAATGCTGGGAGCCTGAGGGATCTGTCATCAGCCCTTTAGGACCTTCGGCATAGTATACGCGCACTTTCTTATCCTGTGGAATATCTTTTACGGTGCTGTTAATCTCACTCAGGACCGAACTGCGGAACTTAATCAGTTTTTCCGCCTGGTCTGTGCAATTAAGCAGCTTACCCGCATATTCTATTGTAGGATCCGATTGTGTCACGAAGATGATGGAGTCATTAATAGCTACCACCGGAATGCTTCCAAAACTTTCCTGCCTGCGTTCGACGGCTTCCTGGATTTTCCCATCCGTGGTGTACCCTTCAATTACAATATCAGGATGCATGTTGATTATAGTTTCATAATTTCCTGTCTGCGTGCCGAACCAGCCGCCAATTATAGGCATGTTGTAATATTTCTCATCCATAAATGGTTGAGTAAAATTATTCCTGAAGTTCCAGCCTAAAACTTTATCCGGCGCAAGCATATACACAAGGATAGTAGATGGCGGAGAAGTGGCTACCACTCTGGATATATTTACAGGCACCGTTAATTGCCTGCCCAACATATCGGTGATCTGTGTAGTGCTTGAGTTTTGAGTAATGTTAGAGTTCTGAACAGCCTGCTGATTCGTTTTTTCTGTGCACCCGCAGAATGCGACAGCCAGAACCAGTAGAGAAAGTAGCAATATAGTACATATTTTTCCACGCATAGAAATACCTGATCGACTTTTAATGGTTACAGAGTTATGTTTTGATAAACATAATGATATAAATTATGTTCCATTCAGGGAAATTACAAATTCTACAGAACATGTTTTTTCATTGAGTTCCTGTTTTCTCGGTGCTTGATGTTGTTTTAAACACAGTCACTCATGATGGAAAATGGGTATATGTAACAACTTCCGGGAGTGAGAATGATCCGGGAGGAGTCTATGTAATTGACACAGCAACCCGAATGGTCATGCCCTAAAAGATTTCTGTTGGAGTTAGCCCTTCTGGCATAGGTCAGTTTATAGGTTCTGTTCAAAACTATCGAAAAGAAAACACGACTACCTTAGTTCCTTTGGCTAATAAACCTCTTGTCGGGGAAAGAAATCTGAGAGCAACAGTTGGTGCAACATATAGAGGAACGGAAACGCCTTCAGGCCCAATTACTTGCATCATAGATGGAACTAAAATATCGATAGCGATCTAATTTATGGAAATGTAACTTTTGATATTTCATCGCTTTCAAAAGGTTCACATTCGGTAATAGCGTGGTATAAAGGCAATAATAATTTCAGACCCAGTACATCATCTTCTTTACAACTTGACTGTCCCTGATAACGCTTCTAATCCTCCTGATCACTCCAATTATACCCTGATTGTTGCTGTAATTGGATTTATTGGTACAATCATTGCCGCTATGATTGGTTTATATGGAAAACGGAAGTAACAATGGCTGAATTGAACACGGTCAAAAATGTAGTGTAAATAATTCGTCAATAACAAAGATCGTTGTATTGATAGTAACCGAATCTTTTGGGTTACTTTTTGTAGGGATGAGCTACATTGGACTAACTGGAGATACAGGGCTGCATACTTTTGTTTTTGACATGCTGATCTTCGGAAGTATGTTCACGATACTTACAGTGAGAGAAAAGGGCTATTTCTGGGAGTCCTTTCCCAGTAAAACACTTGTGATCGCCATATGTGGAGATTTTGTAATGACTTTTTTAATATCATATTTTGGAATTCCTGGCTTAGTGCCAATTCCTGCAGAGTATATCCTGATAGCAATAATATGGTACTTGACGTTTGCTCTAATCGTTAATGATATAGTAAAAGTTAACATATTGAGACACTGAAAAGTGAACTAGATCCATAAATAGGTATTTATAATACATCGCATATGTGTAAGTTGGTGGCCATAGAGTTAAGTGTGAGTTTCGTGCTTTTCAAAGGTCACCCAATACAAACCCAGAGAAGATTCCCATATATCTGGAACTCTGATTTATCCAGAGGATATCGAGCGCTACTTATACCTTGTGGTCTTCAACAGCAGACCCGATAAACCTCCTGAATAGAATAGGAGTTTTGGAGCAGTCAACACAAGTTTGAGTTACTCTTAAAGATGCGATACAATGAAGATCGATACAATGAAACGATGAGTAAAGGACGTTTATCAAACTATCCAAACGCAACTCTGGAAGTATTGCTGCATCGACGGCGATGAAGAGGAAAGAGACTGATTGAAAGTCATTACTGCTGTCCCAAAGAAAGGAAAGCAGCAAGAATAATTATATAGGAAGTGTAGAAAGTGACAAAAATAGCTATACCATCAATTAATGACTTTGGACTTGAGTCTGATGTATTTGCCCATTTCGGAACATGCAAATATTTTACAATTGTAGATTTGCAGGATAAAAATATTGTTGGTGTTACGGCAATAAGCAACGGATCTCCTGACGGCGAGCATAACTGTACAGCTCCTTCGATACTCTTAGAGTCTCAAGGTGTTGACGCTGTACTGGTCTCTGGGATCGGCGGGAGACCATTTATTTCACTTGCGGAAAAGAACATCAAAGTATTTGCGGGAGCAATGGGTAAAGTTTCGGACACTATTCAGAACTATAACAATGGGTTACTGTATGAATTAAATGCTAATGGCACCTGCAATTGTTCTCATCACTGAAAGATAATAGTTAAACTGATGAAAAAAATTCCTGTATACTGATTTAGAAGGTAATGTGATGCTTCCAAGTATGATTCAACTAAATAATAAGAATAGTTTAATAAAAAATCCTTTAAGCCACCATTTAAAATTTTTATTAAATTTCTTAAATGATGTCGAAATTAATAATCCTATATATAACTTCACTCTAGCGGGTCTAATTCTTGGAACAACTGGATTATATATGACCCTGAATTCTGTGAAAAATATTTATTCTGTTGGAAGCTTTAATCTTGAAAATACCATTTTGATGACCTTACTAACTCTAGTCGGGATTATTGTAGCTTATATTGGAGTTTTGCTACATCTGATAGCTGGCCTGGTCAGATACAAAGTAAATAGTTTTAAATAACCACCAGTCAGCTCAACTATTGTATCACAAATTTGGTATTAGATTATAACTATCTCACTTTTAAAGTTGAAATGTACTTTCGTATCTAACTACTTGGATTTGAAATTTCAATCGAAATTGGGGTTAAGAAGATAGATGTAAAAGAGATAAACAGCTATGGACAAGAACTGGTTTTCGGGTTTTAATAAGTAAAAATTTATTTTGGAGTTTATTTACTTGAACGGTACGAGATATACTCCGTCTGCTCTTTTTTGCCCTTTAACCAGCTCACAATGCCTGAGGAGAGCAAATTGATTCTCGGCTTCAATTTGAGATATACCGAGTTTCTTTGAAATTTCTTCCTTTTTTACTCCGCCGCTTGAGACAATGAACTCATAGATAGCTTTCTGCAGATCGGTCAGACCTTGAGTTCCTTCAAGCCCGGCCTCCTCACGGAAGATTTTTTTGGAACGTACCGCCCAGGGGTCACATGTCTGGATTCTGTGATGGCTTTCGATATAGCAGTCCTCACATAGAGTCTTGCCCTCTTCAATAATAGCGTCCTCATTCTCCAGTTCGCACCCACAGCTATCGCATTTTTCAGACATTTGCTTTTCCTTCTGTCAATTCCAATCACTATAAACTTCTCGATCACCATTAACTTATAAATTTACTTTTTTCAAAGGTCCAGTTCGTCCAGGATCTGAAGCACAACCATCGAACCGTAAGCTACTCCAGGCCCGCCAGACATCATTATGGCAGTACTCACAGCTTCAAGGATTTCCTCACGAGTTGCTCCCATTCGTGCAGCTTCAGGAATGTGCTTCCAGAGACAATATTCGCAGCGTATGGCTACTGCAATCCCTATCATCATGAGTTCTTTTGTTTTGGCGCTTAGGGCTCCATCTTTCACAACCTCGGAGTGAAGTCCCATAAGCTGCTTTCATTACTTCGGGAATTTGCGCAGCCAATTCTTTTGCTTTTTCATCCACATCAGTCATTTTGCTCAATTCATCTCACTTCCTTATTTTTTCATTTCTACATTTTCCAGATAACCTTCTCCCCGCAGGGTTGGGAAATAGAATATTTCTCCTTCATCTTCCTTTTTTTCTATGTAAAGGGAATCTTCCAGCATATTGAGGTGGAAATTTGTCATGTTATCGTTCAGGTTGAATTTCTCTTTTATTTCCTCAAAAGATCTCCTCCCATTTCCAAGAAAAATTAAGATTTCTCTTCGTGTGGTGTTTTGAAGGACTTTAAGCCCGAATTTATGATCTTCGGTCGGGTTTCGTGTTAGCTTACCTTCGCGTTTCATTTGCTCGAGCCATTCTTCTTTTCTTCTTGTTTTTTCATCCGAGTCCATATTCTTTCACCTTTCAAAAGAATTCATTACATCTCACGTTTTTATTCTTCCGTTTCATTCGGTTTCGGTTTTACAAGCAATTCAAGCATCAAAAGGCACCATGTAGATCTCATTTTCTATTTTCCGCCCTTTTACAAGTTCACAGTGCCTCAGTATTGCAAGCTGGTCAATAGTTTCCTGATGTGTAAGCCCAAAGAGACCTGAGATTTTTTCTGGTGTAACCTGTCCTTCTATCTGTATAAAGTCAAAAAGTTCTTTCTGTAACTCTGTCAGTCCTTCTTTCCCTTTTAGACCATGCTGTTTCCTAAAGAGCTTTTTAGAACGTACTGCCATAGGGTCTGCGAACTTGACTATTTGGTGTCTTTCAAGATAACAATCCTTACACGTCGACTGCCCATTCTCTGCTACGTATTCTGCCCCTGGAATTTCTTTCCCGCATACCGGACATATTATAAAATAGGGTACATTTTGGTCGAATTCCCGATTCCCTAATTTATTCGTTTTTACCAGGCCATGAAACTCCAGATAGCTTATTATTTCATAAACTGTTGATCGTGATATTCCATACTCGGTTTTTGCTTTTTTTATAACGTCCCGAATATGGAAACCACAGCCTATATGGGCTTTTTTTATGCATTCAATTATCCGGAATTCTTCTTCGTCAAGCACAATATTCATCATTTTCGTCCTTAAGGTGGCGAATATAAAATATTTTGGAAGCAGCATTGCAAATAATTCAGCAAACTAATCTTTCAAACAATGCTTTAAAGCAGCTTCTGATCCTTGATCGTGCGATTTGATTTCCAAATTATTTTCTACATCTAATTCTGTTATACGTTGGGCAGCAAATCTAAGGATAGTACTATTTTTCTCTATTGCTTGTATCTCTCTATTTAAAATAAAAATATATAAGACTATCGATACATATTTATACAAATTAGTATATTCAGGAAATATCAATAGAAAATAAATATACAAGAAATAAAATAAAAAAGGAAAAAGAGCAAGTTTGAGATTCTGTGAGGGATGGTTTCAGCTTTACTTATTGGAAATTGGAAATTAAACAAATCTCAAATCGGAGATTATGAAGTAGAAAATCGAAAACAAGAAGTCAATATCCAGGCTCAAGAGTCTCTTAACTGAAGAGAAAAATATATATAAAATAATATCTTAGTGTTTATCACATCTAGATGTTTTAAGTTTCTAAGTGTATTTAACATGAAACTGAAATTTAGAATATGCACAAAATTAAACGTGTTGTTATGTCTAAAAACAAATACTTCCGTCACACCCCAGCATTCATTCTGCTCTTCCTGGCGCAAAAACCTGCTTATGGTGCCCTATTATTCAAGAGATTCGAAGAAGATATGCCTTTTAATCTCATAGACACTCCAGCCCTTTATAGGGCACTGAACGACCTCGAAAAAGAAGAAGCTATTGAGGCTTATTGGGATACCTCCGAACCCGGGCCGGCAAAGAAATGGTACCGAATAACCGGGAAAGGAATGGAAAAGCTGGCAGAGCTTAAGCAGGATATTGAAAGAAGAAAACGGGATCTGGATTTTTTCCTGGAAACTTACGAAAAGCTGTAGTTTAGTGTTGTAATTAAAAGTTGCAGTTTAAAGTTGCAGTTTAAAGTTGCAGTTTAAAGTCTAAATTTAAACCTAAAAACTGGGACACAATATAGAACGTAGTAAAGATGAGGTATTTCTGTGAACAGCATTTATCTTTATTTCTTAGCTCTGCTTTTCCTGCTCATATCTTATTTAAAAGACAGGCAAAAAACAAAAATGGCTCTATTTAAAGCCTGGAAATCCTTTTCCAATCTTATTCCGGAAATTCTCTCAGTTATGATGTTTGCAGGGATTATATTAGCTATTTTAAACCCTAATACCATCTCAAAGTTAATTGGCGCAGAATCCGGTTTTTCCGGAATTCTTCTCTCACTGATAGCAGGATCTGTCGCATTGATTCCGGGATTTGTTGCTTTTCCACTTGGAGCTGCCCTTCTTGAAGAAGGAGCAGGATACGCACAGATTGCAGCTTTTGTTTCATCGCTTATGGCAGTAGGAATTGTAACCCTTCCACTGGAGATCAAATATTTTAATAAACGTATAGCAATCCTGAGAAACGCTTTCGCGTTGATCGTATCTTTTATTTTTACAATGGTAATCTGGAAACTCATATAACAACATAGGGAGGTATAAATATTAATCTGGAGAATAATCTCGAAGATCCGGTCACGAAATCCGTAAACGAGGCTGTCAAACCCATAAAGACAGTTGGAATCAGCGGAGGAGTTACTGCTCAGTTAAAAAGGTTCAGGTTTTCCATAGCCTTTGTTTTTGTTATTTTAGCCATGTACATAATTGACACACCTGCTGGTGTAAAAGCCGTCGACTTTTCCTTATCGAACATTAAGGAGATGCTAGGCTTGATACCTCCCATCTTTGTTTTTATGGGCCTTCTGGATTCCTGGGTCCCCAAAGAGACATTTATCAAATATATGGGGGAAAACTCAGGTCTTAAAGGAGTCTTTACAGCTTTGTTTTTGGGATCTGCTGCCGCTGGTCCCCTCTACATAGCCTTTCCTATCGCAGTGCTTTTGATAAAGAAGAGGGCAAGGCTTGCGTACGTGTTTTTCTTCCTTGGAGTATGGTCTACCACTAAAATCCCCCTTTTACTCTATGAGATTTCGTATATGGGAGATAAAATTCACAGCAATTCAGGTAGCAGTCTGTATTCCACTATTCTTTGTATTCTCTCTAGTTATTGAAAGAATACTTTCAAAGAATGATAAAGAGTCACTTTACAGGAAAGCTGAATCTGAGTTTTCTTGATAAAAATTGCAGTCAAACTCTGCACTCACATCCTTTTTCTTTTAAAATCCGTACTTGTTCTTCATAAGAATCCACAAACTCGTCCTGAACAGCTTTTCCTGCTGCTAGGGCAGGGTCAAGAGGAGTGTGATGTTTATAGCCACGTTTTATCATCTCCTTGACAAGGGCTTCGTGCCTTAGATATAGAGCCTTTAGTTTTCCCCTCCAGCGCATAGTTTCAGGGTGATGGGCATAAGCTTTTTTGTCATTGGTAATTATTGACCATAAAGCATGCAGCTCACGGTGTTCCCCCAAAAGATGCTGTCTGCACATCTTCTCGGGAGGTATGTCCCAGATTCTCATAAGCTTAATCTGAGCCCATTTCAGAAAGGGTTTTCGATAAAAAGGTTTATTTATTCGGATTTTTAATTTTAGACTTTTTCCATGATTTTTCACCTGATATCTATTTAGAGAACATCGAATAAAATATGGTCCATGGGACGGTCAAAAATCTGGTTTTCTGGCATTATTTTGACTTTGCTTATTGCTGTAAATGTGCTAACTATTACTGCCCTTGCCCATGTTCCAACTTTCGAAGCAGGAGGTAAAAGCCCCGATGCTGCTATTCCCTTTGAAGATCCTTCAATATCCAGGGTCCTCTATGGGCAGCTTGCTGAAGGAGACCTGACATACTATAGTTTTGAGATAAAGCGAGGAGAAAGAATAGTTTTAGGGCTTACTATTCCTGTTGAGCAGGGGAGGCAGGGTTTTACCCCGGACCTCATTCTTATGGGCCCTGGTCTTACAGACGAAGGAAAAATACCCGATAAACTCGAAGTGCCTCAGGGGTATGGAGTAAAAGTATTTTCAGGAAGACTCCTCAAGAGTCCGGTTTACGAAGCGTTTGCCCCGAGTGCTTTCTATTCTGTTGCCAATCCAGATCTTATAGCTCCTGAAAGCGGGAAGTATTATGCTGTAGTCAGTTCCGCACGCAGAGCAGGAAATTATGGGGTAGTTTTAGGTTATAAGGAGGCTTTCACTTTGAATGAGTGGATATCCACACCCCTTAGCCAGATAAAGATTTATCTCTGGGAAGGTCAGAGTCCTCTTCTGGTCTTCGCTCCTTTTTTAATAATTCTTGCACTTGGCATTCTGGCAATCTTTCTCAAAAAAGACATTGTAGCTGGCTTCAGTCCGGCACAAATTTCCGGAATCTTCGCAGGCCTTTTCTTCCTGGGCACAGGATTTTCGTTAATTTCCCAGATGATGATCTCATTGAGCAAAACATCATTTACTTCAGAAATATTCATTACTCTATTTCTAATTCTCGCAAGTGTAGGACTTGGAGTTATTGCCTTTTTCTTAAGTTTGAAAGGCGAGAGTTCCAGTGAAGCTTCAACAAGGCAGCGACTTTATTTCCTTGGCCTTGGAATTATCGGACTTCTGCTCTGGGCAGGCTTGTTTGTAGGTCCGCTTCTATCGTTTTTAACTGCATTACTACCCTGGAAAAATAAAGAATAACCTTTTAAACAGTAAGGAAGAAAAATCTTAAAGATAATTTTAAGATCGAACATGCCTTGAAGACCTCAGAGGAAAATGGGTAGTACTTTATTTTTATCCGAAAGATAATACCGCGGGGTGCAGCCTGGAGGCAAAGGAGTTCAGTTGCTTGGAAAAAGATTTCGAAACCGAAAATGCTGTAATTCTCGGAGTCAACAAGAATAGTCAGGGTTCACATAAGCGATTTATCGAGAAAAAAGAACTTACAATAAAGTTGCTCTCGGATGGGCATGCAGAAAATGTACTTTCAGAACTCAAATCATTTAAAGAGAATAAGATATAAAATAAAAGTAAAATATAAAATAAAAGATAAAAAACGGATATGCTATATCCTATAGTTTTCAATCTACTATTTTACTTGCCTTCATTTTTTCGTATTTTGTACTTTAAACGTGTCTCTCCGCAGTCCTAACTGGATGACTCTCCTCACTTCTAACACCGTAATAAACCATGTAAAGTGCGGCAAGGGCCACAAGTATGTATACTATTCTCGAGAGGACGCTTCCCACCCCGAAAATAGCATCTACAAGATTGTAGTTAAAGAGCCCGACAAGTCCCCAGTTCAATCCGCCTATAATAACAAGTATAAGTGCAATCCAGTCCACAGGATTTCTTACTGCCATACCTATCACTCCCTTTGTGTTTTATTTTTCTATTTCCATAATAGGAAGATATATAAAAACCACCATATTAAAATTGGATGTTCTTATATTTATAAATGACTGATCTAAAAAAGAGCTTCTTAGGGAAGGAAAATACAAAATAAGAAACCAAATTGCTATTTTGGTACAGGAACTTTCTATTTTTCAGGCAATTATTGAACGGAATATTTTGGAGTAATCAGATATTTTGTAAACATATAACATATCACATTGTGAGTGCAATTTATGAAAGTAACCGAAAAAAAGCAGACTCCTTTGGTATTTAATAGTTGGAAGCTTTATTGAAAGATCAAAATGGTAAAAATTTCACTTTATTATTCAGGCTTTCATAAATTTTACCGAAATATCAAGAAGAGTTGCTTATAGAACCCTACGACAGAATAGGAGCATGTAAGCTAAACGGGAGGAATCATATATAATATTAGACAAGCTTAGGAACTATCTTCAAGATAAAAGAGATCGACCATCCAGATTCCTTCTTTATGAAGAATTAATCCATGTTTCTGCTCTTCTTTTTTCTTTTGATAGACTTGCTTTCAAACCTACCAATCAACAGGTAAACAGAATTCGAATTAAAACATTAAGTTAATATTTATCTTAATTTTTATATTGCTAAAAATATCATACGGTGTATAAAAATGGATCTACATAACTTTTCTTTGAATTATTATTACAAATATTTCACAGCTTTAGATGATTATTATAAATATTTAATAGGTATTAATGGCGTTATCCTATCTTACTTAATAATAAAGAGCTATCCCTTTGTTGTTAATTTGGCAACAAAAACAAGCTTTTCTATTATGTTAGTTGGAGCGTGCTGTATGTATATTGATAGCTGGAATCGAAAATCAATAAACTACAGATTATATGTAGAGCTATATGAAGATGAATATCAAGCTCTTTCTGATATTAAAGCTGGTAAATTATTTGTAAACTTAGTTTTCTATATACTCTCTATATACTTAATAGGTAGTACAGTTGGTGTTCTTTAAGCGATCCCAGTGGGCTTTCATGAAGGGATTGACTATTTAACCTTGGCTCAAAGATATGGTTTTAAATGAGATTTTGTACTTTGAGATTTTTTTCACCTCAAGTTCTCCCGTTTATTATTTATAAAGATTAATCTTTGACATATCGGATTTTTCCAAATATTTCCCTCTCTTTCCAGGGTCGGTCGTGAACTCCTCCTATGCCCCAGGCAATTCCTGTATACCCGTTAGGGTCTCTTCCGTCAAGTTCGTATGTCATTGAGGTAGATTGCAGTTTCAAGCGCATTTTCAGGAGATTCGCTCCATTCTAGAATTTTCTTTGCCCAATACATCCTCATGTACCCATGTATTTTACCTCTGCTTAGGAGTTCCATCTGACTTGCGTTTCAAAAGGGATCGTACTTCTTTCCTGCTTCTAATTCTTCCGGCGTACAGACGTGGTCTCGTTGACGTTCACGCCTGTGAAAATTAAGGGTTTTACTTGCCCAATCTGGAAAACCATCAACTATGTCATAAAAAGGATTATAGTAGCAAAAATTATCTGCAAGCTCTTTACGCACAAGCAACTCATAGAGAAATCCTTCTTTTGATTTAGGGTCAACTTTTGCTTTTTCTACCTCTAGTGCAATCCATTGAGCTGAAATCTGTCCAAAATGTAGGTAAGGGGAAAGATTAGATAATGCATCATTTGTAGGATCGTTTCGTAAAGTGGAGTAGGAATCAAGTTTATTATTAAAAAATTCATTCATAACTTCTTTTGCAGCTGTTTCTCCGGCTTTAAAGAAGCCTGGTCAGATAAGATATTAGTTTTTTCATTAAGAAGATCGCTCGGAAATGCTGAGGATATTCTAGATAAAGTTACTGAGATCATAAAGCACCCTTCATAATTGATTATGAATTCAATATAAGAGGTGCAATTATTTGTTCCTGTGCTAATAAAAAAATCTAAAATTATATAAACATAGAGACCATCTTTCCAAACAAATTAATGAAAGGTGTCCCCCTATGCAATGTATCTATCTGCACAAAAGTGAGCAAATACAAGAATGTATGACAGGTGTAGCATATTATGAAACAACAGAAGACGATAGGCAAAATTACTGTGAGAGCAACAATTTTTTGCAGTGCCCCAGACTAATAGCAACATTAAGAGCTAAAGAAGCAGATGGAACGATTACTACCGTACAAAAAAAGTAAGTCTACTGTAGAAAGACCATTTGAGCAAGTTGCGCACTCATTAAAAAAATCTCAGTTACAATTCAAAGACCTGTCCGTCATATCCGAGAGGTAAAGATGTCGATTCGATATTATGTGGGCGAAAGAGATGACTGAGATGAGTTAAAACTACTTCTTTTGCATTGAGCTTTTCTGCGAGCGTCATAGCTTCTTCCGAGTTCATATGTTTTTTGATGTGAATGTGAGGAGGGACTATAGCATCGGCTATTAGAAGGTCAGGATCTTTCATTAGCTTCAGGCTAGCTTCCGGGATTTCAGGGCCTGTATCTCCAGTAATTACTACTTTTATATCTTTTTCACAAATAATGACACCTGCAGGATTCTCAATTGGGGGATGATCAACTTTAATTAGGGTTAACTGCAGCCCGATGAGCTCAAAAGGTTCATAAAGTTTTACATAATGATATCTGGGTTGTAAGAAATAGACATACTGATTTATGTATTTCAGAGTTTCCGGGATGCCATAAACATCAACTTTGCTCTGGACGCGGTAAAATTCTCCGAAACCGGAGTAATGGTCGTGATGGCCATGGGTCCAGATTACTCCATCTATATGGGAAAGGTTTTGCCTGAGAAACTGCTGCCTTAGGTCCGGGCTGGTATCGATAAGGATCTTGCCCTTTTCAGATTCGACAAGTATGGAAAATCTAAGGCGCTGGCTTTTTCCCCCCAGTCTGGCGTCCTCGCAAGCCTGGCAGTAGCATCCTATTTTTGGAGTTCCAACGGCATCTCCGGTCCCGAGTAGTGTAAGCTTCATTTATTTATTCCTTCTGTACTCTTCCATACTCTCGGATTTCAGACCGGCCCTTTCATCAAATGATGCCACAGCTGCCGTAAGATCCTGCTGGTGAAGTATTTTGCGTTCTTCCAGGAGGGCACTCAGGACAGCTTCCCTGATGACCATCCGCAGGTCCGAACCAGAATAACCTTCGGTCATTTCTGCGATCTCCCCGGTATTATAATCTCCTTCTATGTGTTTGGTGACAATATTCAGAATATCTTTACGCATTTCAGAGTCAGGGAGAGGAAAATGAACTATCTCGTCAAAGCGCCTCCAAGCTGCACTATCAAGCATACGAGGGTGGTTGGTTGCGGCAATAAGAAGAACTCCATGTTCCACAAGGCTGATTTCGTCTATAGCTTTAAGAAGGGTGTTGACTGCCCGCTTAATGGCAGCATTTTCATCAGATGTTCTTGCTTTTGCCACGAAGTCCAGCTCATCAATGAAAAGGATACAGGGATTCAATTTTTTTGCCAGCAAGAAGACCCTGTCAATATTCTTTGCAGTCTCTCCAAGGTACTGGTCTGTGATCATAGATAGTTTGACCTCTACAAAAGGAATGGAGAGCTGTTCCGAGAGTGCACGTGCGACAGAAGTTTTCCCGGTTCCCGGCGGCCCGACAAAAAGCAGTTTTCCAATATCATGGAGACCAATTTCCCGCAGGTATTCCCTGTGCTGGATAGCTTTCATGATTTTTTCAACTTCATCCTCCTGTTCCTGGGTAAGCACAAGGTCCTTAACTTTTTGTTTTACATCTTCAGGAGCAATAATGATTACAAGTTTGAGCATTTCCTCGCTTTTGTCTTCTTTCTTGATCTCTGCAATAAGAGATTCAATCCACTCCCTATCCACTTCCTTTGGCCTTACTTTTGCCTTTGTAAGCGCATAGTTTGCATCCTGAATCTTTTTTACTTCTCCGTAGTAATATGCCAGGACAGGATTATTTTGAATTTTTTCCGTTGAATCTTCTTGCTTTTCAAACCATTCCACCGCAAGCTCGAAAGCACTCAGACGGAGTTCAAAATGGGATTTATCTGCAACTATAAAAGGAACATTTCTTACGGTTTTTTCTATGTCCTTGATTCCAAACAGTTTTTCGATCCGAATAAATGTAGCTGTCATGGGCCTTGGGACAGTTTTTACTACACTGCTCCAATAGTTTTTCCTGATATTTTTTGGAAGATCATTCACATCCAGTATTGGATAACGATTATATACTTCTGCGGTCAAGAGCAGTTCTACAATATCTAGTACGACGTTTGACATGTTTTTACCTGTTATGTGCTTGGGTTATCACTACCAAGTGTTGGCACTCGAATGAAGAAGTTCTTAAATCTTTTTTTAAGTTGCTAAACTTAATAGTTGATTTTCTTCAAAGATATAATTTACGAAACTGCTAAAGTAAGATTGAACGTGTTATGAGGCAATAACTTTGTTTGAGATAAGAAGCTACCAGTTGCCCTCTTCTTCGGGAGATTAAGGATAATTTTCAGAAAGTCCAGAATATATTTTTGAAAAAGTCTCTGCCTAATCCACGAAAATATCTCAATTTCCGGAGAATGATTCTGAATATTGGATATCTGCCGGTTAGACCCGAATGATTTTTTACTTTTGAGAAGCAATAACTGTCAGATTTATTGCTGGAATACTGCGCATTATCAAAACTCCCAAATTATCAAAACTCCTATATTAAAGCTATTATTCTGAGATATTTTCTGGGTAAAAAGGCATCATGTTACTGAAATATAAAGACCTGACAATTCGAGAAACAGATATTTTTCCGATTTTAGGAAGATAAAATTTCCAAAGCTTATGGTAAAATTGCCCAGTGGATCATGCCTAAATATTAAGATAAGACTAATTTAAGTCTGGCAATTAAGAAGCTTGAACGGGCATTAGAGGCTTTCAAGGCTTTTTATTAGTTATACGCTTTTTCGTTAACTTCTTTTTTATATTTCATCATTTCCTTTTTCAACTTTATATTCACGCCTTAAAAAAATGATCCAGAGTTGTCTGAAAGCGGAAGTCGGAAAGTATAGCTGCTTTTGTCATCCATTCTACTTTTGGCGTGCAAATCCTGCCTGCAAGATCTGAAATTGCTGCCTCAAGAGAATCAAATTTCACAGGGGGATTTCGAAGAGTGCCTCTCATGCCTTCCCGGACTACCCATACCCCAAGAGGAGCCCAGTAGTCCGGGGTAATTTCCCTGAGTATAAAAATGGAAGCCTGCTTCCGGATTTCTGTGAGGTATTCGAGTACGGCCAGCCTTGCAGCATAATAACCTCCTGCCAGGGGAGAATATCCTTTTTTCCCGGAAAGGCCCTCACTGTCTTCCCCAATCCAGCTTGATTCTCCGGACCATACGGTTTTTGGGAGCCAGATCTCTATCAATTCGAAGGAATAAGCCCTTGGAAGAAGGAGAACTTCAAAATGGTTCCCAAAATGAGTCCCACTGAAAAGCTGAATGTCCGAAATAAAAGGAAAGTCCTTTATGCGATCTGCAAGTTCCTTTCCTGCCGTATCATCTACGGCTGTTATTGACCAGCGTGTAGGAACGATTTTTCTTTCTTTCCCGAGCAGGCCAATAGAAAACAGGCGTGTAATATGTTCAGTTGAAATGTCACTTTTCAAGAGTTCTGCAATAGCGTCTTTTGCCAGCGCGTCCGTATCATAGACAAGATAATCTACCTTTCTTGGGACGTTTGGATTTTCTGCAAGCTCGAAGTTTTTAACCAGGCCTGAAGGGCCCATGGGCGTAAGTACGGCATCGAATTTGAGTTCCTGTTTTGGAGCTTTGAAAAACCAGGCTTCGGTATCTATCGGCTTTCTGGAAAGAGCAAGCTCCTGAGCCTTTACCAGAAGGGGATTTTCTTTGCTGCGTGCATCTTTTATATGCAAATTCGTGTTTGCCCTGACCATACGGGAACGCATTGAGATTATATCTTCAATCTTCATGTTTCCCCAAGCTGAAGGCTCTTCCAGAAAAGCTGCCTCACTTTCCATTGCCAGCGGAGGAATCAATGGGCCTGCCGAAACTCTCGGGTAACCATAGCTTCCAACAAAAAGAGCAGGTGGAGAGGCCCCAAAAACGGATTCGCCTGAGATCACTGGAGCAATCGATTGTAAGGACTTAAATTTTTCCAGGATTGGGCAACGAGGGCGCCCACAAAGTCCTTTTCCTTTACATTTGATGCACAATGTTGTCATTCACTTTAAATCAGCATCCTCACATATTCTACAGAGGCTAACTTCAGGAGCATTCCTGTAAAGCCAGCCGGATTTCTGAACAAAGCTGCAAATACTGCACATGCCTTTTGTCTTTTCCTGAGAAGATAAGTTTCTTTCTAAAAGTATTGATGCAAATTTCCGAATTTCTTTTTGCGTCTCTTCTGAAAAATTAATTTCAGCCCCACGTTTCTCACTCACATATTGAGATACCGCAGCTCTTGAGAGTTCCAGAATATCCGCCACTTCTTGCTGCGTACACCTATGTTCGAGAATCATTGCCCTCGAGAGCTCGGCTCGAATTGCGGGCAAGACTTTCTGAACCATAATTTCACAAGTTGTTTTCATGGGAGGTCATTGTCCAAATATGGATCAAAATGTACTAATATGCGCATTGGTTTTTCTTGAGTAGGAACTTTATCTCCCTTATGCGCTAATAAAAAACGTATACTACCGATAATTGGCGTGAACGTGCATATTTTCGGACCTGGGAACACATCTCTGTTTCTCAAGCCCGGTTTTCATGGAGTCCAGTAAGGTTCAATTTTTTATCTGTTCAGCAGAGAAACCCTTTTCCATGAGGACTTCTTTCATGCGGGCCAGGTGGTTGCCCTGAAGTTCTACGGTATTTCCTTTTACCGTCCCGCCGCACGCGAACTTTGATTTAAGATATGTGGATAATTCATGTAAATCAATTTCGCTGGCATCGAAGCCTTCCACAACGGTAACCTCTTTCCCATATCTTCTTCTATTTACTTTTACAGTAATCCTCTGTTGCTCTTTTGCAACCTCTTCGCAAATGCAAAGTTCTTTTGGAAGCCCGCATACCGGGCACATTCCGCTACTCATTTGTTGGTATATCCTCCGAATTTGTAATCATCATATATGTAATTTACATCCGAAAATAACTAGATAGACATAAGTTACTTATCGATGCTGGTATTAAAGCCTAATGGTATTGTTCTGTCACTTTATACCGATTTGAATTACAGACAATAGTTTTCGACCGCATAAAAAGGTGTTGGGGCTTTATTAATATTAAGCGTTTACTTTTATATTTCTTAGACCATAAGTTTGTAAACTAACTTTAACATAAATACCTAATATTGGTACATGCTAACTGCAAATGAATAATACGGGCGAAAGAATTAGAATCTGGATTATCAAGTATCACGCAATATAAAATTTTTAGAAGTTTTAAACTCACTATAGAAAGGAAAATGCCAAAAACTCCCCTTCGCTGAGCGGACTTCTCTTAGCAAGCAAAAAATTAAATATATGTTGAACTCCATTTTCTCTAATCGGTTATTAAGAATATAACACCCATATTATATAAATTATGTATTATATAATTAACCGGAACAAAGATATTCATTTTCCAGGGGTATTTCATGAATGAATTAGTAGGTTTTGTGAACTCAAATAATGTAAGGCAAAAAGTGCTTTCTTTACTCTCCTCAAAAGGAGAAATGGAAGGAGAAAGAATTGCGAAGACCTTAAGAGTCGTATATCCAACTATTGCAAAGACTCTGGAGGAACTTGAAGAGAAAGAATTAATCGTAAAAAAGGAAGAATTGTACTACTTGACCGAAACCGGAATAAAAGTTGAAAAAATGATCCAGCAAATCTAATTTTTCTCCATTTTTATTGCCACTGCTTTCGCATTCCTTTTTTCATTTTAGAATAATTATCTTAAACTCAATCATGTTTACATGACTGAAAGAATTCGACAACTCTTCAGCCTGAACGAAGCGAAATATACTTATATTCGTCAACTAGTCCTCTTGAGAGAGCGTAGCGAGCGAAAAGGACAGCGCACTGCAGAGCCGTAACTCTGCCGAAAAGGATCGCGTACTCCCGAGGCGTAATTCGGGCGGCTGAGAAATATTTATCTAATCCTCATTCCTTTATGTCGGCATACATCCTTAACACTATATAAATATCCTGGAAACTCAGGAACAGTTATCCGAAAAAGTATAAAATTTAGAATTTTGCAAAATAGTTAGTATCAGAGGTAAAGCAATGTTACCTGATGAAGATCTGAAGATTATTACGGAAAAATTGGGGCGAGAGCCTACTCTTGTAGAGCAGGGCTGCTTTTTAAATCTATGGAGTGAACACTGCTCTTACCGCTCAAGTGCTCCTCTCCTGAAAACCTTTACTACCACTGGCGAAAATGTAATTCTCGGTCCAGGCGATGATGCTGCAGTAGTTAAGTTCGATGATGGATACGTACTTGCAATAGGTATGGAAAGTCATAACCACCCTTCATATGTAGACCCGTATAACGGAGCAGCAACGGGTGTAGGAGGAATTGTGAGGGATATAATTTCCATGGGAGCCCGACCTATTGCCCTTATGGACCCTCTATACTTTGGGCCTCTGGACACTCCAAAAAATCTCTTCCTTTTCGAGCAAATAATTAAAGGAATTGCAGGGTACGGGAACTGCATTGGAGTGCCTGTGGTCAAAGGAGAGACTTTTTTTGAAAGAAAATATAGCGGAAATCCTCTAGTAAATGTGGTCGCAGTAGGGCTTTGCCGTGAAGAAAACATTGTGACTTCCCGTTCCCGGAATGCCGGAAACAAGCTTATACTTGCAGGTTCAAGCACCGGAAAAGACGGACTTGGTGGCGCCTCCTTTGCCTCAAGGGATCTTTCCGAATCCGCGGAAGCTGAAGACCGTCCCAGTGTACAGGTAGGAGACCCATATACTGAAAAGCTTCTAATAGAATTGACCCTTGAAGCCATGGAAAAAGGCTATGTGAAGTCCTGTAAAGACCTCGGAGCCGCAGGACTTTGTGGGGCAAGTTCGGAGCTAGCTGCAAAGGGTGGGTTAGGAGCTTATATTATTGCAGATACGGTGACTCAGCGTGAACCCAATATGAACGCTTATGAGATTTTGCTTGCCGAGTCTCAGGAACGCATGCTCTTTGAGGTGAGTCCTGAAGATGTAGACGCAGTACTTGCACTGGCAGAAAAATATGACCTTAATGGAGCTGTAGTAGGGCATCTGACCGACGAGCCCAGGTATGTAGTCGAGTTTGGGGGAGAAATAGTAGCTAATCTGCCGATTGGTTTATTGACAGGCGGAGCTCCTATCTGTGAAAAGATTTCCACGGCACCTGCTTCCAGGATAGATGAAGAAGGTAAAAAACTTGAAGTTTTGGGAGATTTAAAGGAAGCTTTCCTGAAAGTTCTGTCCTCTTTCAACATAGCCTCGAAAGAATGGATTTACAGGCAGTATGACCACGAAGTCCAGCTCAGGACAGTAGTGAAGCCAGGAGAAGACTCAGGCGTGCTCAGGATTACAGATAAGAAAGGAATTGCACTTTCCTGTGGTTGCCAGCCCAGGGCTACACTGCTTGATCCGTATTCAGGAGGAAAGATAGCAGTTATCGAAAACGCCATGAACCTTGCTGTAAAAGGTGCAGAAGCATTGGCTGTCGTAAACTGCCTGAACTTTGGGAACCCCGAACGCTCGGAGATTTACTGGCAATTTAAAAATTCTGTATTAGGACTTGGTGACGGAGCCAGGGAGCTTGCGATTCCTGTTGTGGGAGGAAATGTTTCTCTGTATAACGAAAGTGACGAATTTAAAACTTCAATCCCCCCAACTCCTTCGGTAGGAATGATGGGTAAAGTAGACCTTGAGATCCACCTTCCATCAAGTTTCTTTGCAAAATCCGGAGACACTATTTTCCTGGTAGGGGAAACGAATCCGGAGATGGGAGGATCGGAGTATTATGCCCTTTTCGGTGCAGAAAACCTGGGAAAAGTGCCTCAAGTCCCGAAAAACGCTCCCGAAATAATAAAAGCCGTAATCGAAGCTGTAAAGAGTGGAAAACTCAGTTCGGCTCATGACCTTTCCCTGGGAGGAATCGGTGCAGCACTCGCATGGATGTGCAAAAACGTATGTGCAAAAGTTGACCTGAGCGAAATTGGTGAAATGCAAGCCGACGAGATTTTATTTTCGGAAGCATCTGCAAGAGCGCTTCTTGCGACAGGCGAACCTGATGTAGTACGAGAAATTCTTAAAGATGTGCCGCATAGCATAATTGGCAAGGTGGGAGGGAACTCCCTGGAAATCAAAGGAAAAGATTTCGAGATTTCACTTTCCCAAAAAGAAATCTCGGAAGCATCTAGCAGTCTTACAAGGTTTATGATGAAATAAATCCAGCTACCTTTTGACTGCAACCTTTTTATAAAAATTTTGATAGCACTTTTATAAACATTTTATAAAATTATTATCAATACTTTTTAATTTGAATATTAGGTTGAATTATTTTCAATTCTCCTATTCTGGATACAAACTGAAGGTATCTCCATGAAGCGCAATTCCAAAGAATGGAAAGAGAAAAGGGCAGAGTTTCTCAAAGGTAAGACCTGTTCCTGGTGCGGATCTTCGGATTCTCTATGCATTCATATTCCAAGGGATCTTACTCCTGCGCAGATACGTTCAGAGATTTACAGTGCTGCCTATTCCCGCTTCAAAGAAATTTACAGGCAGAATTACCAGAAATTCGATTGTGTACCAACTGGCAAACACCGCCATAAAAGCCACCCTTCATGGCATAAAGCCGTGACTGTACATAAAACTGAGCCTGACCACACTGATCTCGAAGAACAGCAGATTGAGGTTCTTATTGAAGATTCGGGAGCAGGTAATTTCAAAAAACTTTATCATGAATGGCTTGAAGAATCCGGGATTAATGCCCTGATTGAGGAAGAAACCAAAAAAGCTGATGAAGAGTGCGAGTCTTTGTCAAATGCAATTGCACTCTGCAAACGCTGCCATTTTGCAAGCCTGAAGGGTATGGAAATCTGCCCCAAATGCCTGAATAAATATAAGTCCTCACGCTTTGAGACTTGCTTTGACTGCCTCCCGGAAGAAAAAAGAGAAGAATTTCTGGCACGACAAAAACTACAAAAGAAAGATGAGGAACTTTCTTAAGATTAGGCCATATTTCTGGAGTATAAAGTTCCCCTACAAGCTATAACAGTATAAGTTATAACAGTGTCTTAAGCAGGAAAATATAACTCTTACAATTAATAAAATGCAAATGTTAGGAATTAAATGTAAAAGGGCGTATATATTTATAGGAGAGCCCAGCCGCTTCCTCCACATGCCTTGCAAATACATATTTCCAGACTTCCTGACCCACCGCATAGGTAACATATTCTTGCAGGCTGGGCAACGAGCACGTCTCCCTGTCCGCTGCAAGCTTCACATATTCCATTTTCATCATGCCCGGTTCCGTTGCAAAGAGAGCATCTTTCCGGAGCGTACTCGGTATCGACATAAGTAGAGACCATCTTATCACCTCAAATGTACGTTAAGGAATACTGCTTGAGTGAAAGAATTCTTTTTAATACATATTTTCGGTTTTCTTGATTAAAACCTACTTTTATGTTCGTTTTTTTATAATTGCAGATTTAGTGTAATTTAAAAATATGAAAATAAATGCTCAATAATCGTCAAATTTTTTGAACAATTATAAAAATGAAACATTTCGCTATACTATCATCTTGTTGCTTATTATTTGTGCTTTTCGATTTTGTCTAAATAGCAACTGACGTTTATTTTTTTAACTGTAATTAGATATAATAAACATGTGCTTATTACATTCTATATATATTAATTGCAACTATAGTGAAATGTCTATTCACAGTTTTTAACAGTAATTGTGATAAAAAATGAAAAGTAAAGCAAATACCCACTCTATTGTTGCCCACGATGATGGTTTGTTTGTAACCTGATTTATACGTTAACATGTCTCTTGAATTAAGAATGTGTTTCGAATTTCTCCTCTAAAAAGCTTAATTTTTACGTTTCTGAAAACCTCTCTATGGCTTTCACTTCAATTGCCAATGCATTCTCGAAAACCTATTTTCTCATTATATATTTTTTATATATGTTTCTGCCGTTTGTCAGCTTAATATCCCGGAGATGAAAGAAAGCTTCTGCAAGAATACATTTATTTCCTGTTCATTCTCTATGAAATTTATTCATTACTTTGCACTTAGTAACATAAAATATTACTTTTAGTGATTCCGGTAGTTTTAAGTAACATCAAAAAAATAATATTAGTCGGGGAGGAGATTTTAAAGTTGTGCCTGGAGCACATGCTTTAAACAATATCTCTGGAGTAAGGGAGTCGGAATTATGGCAAATAAAGATAAATATTCAGACGTTATTCCAGATTTCTTGTCAGCAGGCAGGATAAAGGGAGACAGGATCGTCAACGCAGCCGGAGACGATCTTGGGAAAATTGAAGACTTAATGATTGATCTTCAGGATGGTAGAGTGGCGTATGTCGTGCTTTCCTTTGGTGGATTCCTGGGTATGGGCGATAAATTCTTTGCTATTCCCTGGCAGGCCTTCTCACTGAGACCTTATGAGCGAGCCTTCTTACTTGATATTCCCAGAGAGGTCCTTGAAAAGGCAGAGGGCTTTGATAAGGATCACTGGCCTGTAACTCGTGGTGAGCTCTTGAGAACCTACACTTACTATGGATACCAGCCCTACTGGCGGACAGAAGTAACTGGACAGGTTAGTACGACAGACAGAGAGAACCCGGAATTTTTGTCAACAGATTCGATAAAGGGAGATAAGGTTGTCAACCCAGCTGGAGAGGATCTTGGGAAGATTGAAGAGTTAATGATTGATCTCAAGGACGGAAGAGTAGCTTATGCAGTCCTATCTTTTGGTGGGTTCCTGGGTATTGGCAACAAATTATTCGGTATTCCCTGGAATGCTCTTTCATTGAGAGTTCATGAGAATGCCTTCTTACTTGATATTCCTAAGGACATGCTGAAGAAGGCAGAAGGTTTTGATAAGGATCACTGGCCTGACACTAACCGCGAATGGCTTGCCAATATGTACAGGTTCTATGGATACCAGCCTTATTGGCGGACAGGAATGGTGGAGAATAGGCCGGGTAACATTTAGCTATGAGTGGGGAAGAAAAGTTGCCTGGTGGGTACAGGCTTTAACATTAACATCTACAATGATTAATCTAAAAGATTTAGGGAGTGGAACTATGGCAAACAGAGATAATCCGGAATTTTTGTCCGCGGATACGATAAAAAGCGATAAAGTCGTCAATGCAGCCGGAGACGACCTTGGAAAGATTGAAGATTTAATGATTGACCTTGATAATGGAAGAGTGGGATACGCCGTACTTTCATTTGGCGGATTTCTGGGTATGGGCGATAAATTATTTGCTATTCCCTGGCAGGCTCTTTCACTGAGGCTGCATGAGCATGCTTTCACGCTTGATATCCCCAAGGATGTTTTGGAGAAAGCAGAAGGTTTTGATAAGGATAACTGGCCTGTAACTCGTGAGGAACTCTCGAGAACCTACACATACTACGGATATCAACCCTACTGGCAGACTGTAAGCGGACGAACTACGCAGGCAGGCACTTCTGCAGGAGCACAGGGTGTGATAGAGTCACAAGGGCCCGCCCGTCCTGGAAGTAGAGAGAACCCGGAATTTTTGTCAGCAGATTCTATAAAAAGTGATAAGTTAGTCAATCGAGATGGAGACAACATTGGGAAATTTGAGGAATTAATGATTGATCTCCAGGATGGAAGAATTGCATATGCAGTACTCTCACATGGTGGATTCCTTGGTATAGGCAGCAAATTATTTGCTATTCCCTGGCAGTCTTTTTCATTGAGAGTGCATGAGCACGCTTTCGTGCTTAATATTCCTAAAGGGACCCTTGATAAAGCACAAGGCCTGGATAAAGATAAATGGCCTTTAACTCGTGATGAGCTCTCCAGAACCTACACTTACTATGGATACAAACCTTACTGGCAGACAGGAGCAGTGGCAGGAGCAGCGGTGGCAGCAGGAACTGCAGCAGGAATGCAGGGTGTGACAGAAGCGGAAAGAAAGGCCAGGATGGAAACAGAGAGGCAAGCTGCAGTGTCTAAAGAGGCTGAACCCGACAGAATGGCTCGGACGGAAACAGAGAGGCGGAAGCCGACAGAAACGGAAGCAGAAAGGAAGGTACTGCAAGAGAAAGGAAGGACCAAAAGTGAGCGACAAACCGCAACTTCTAGAGAAACTGTATCCGAAAAAGTAACTCGTACGGAAACAGAGATCCGAGAGCCGGCAGAGAAAGAAGAGGGAAGAAAGGCACGGCAAGAGAGAGAAAGGCTTGAGGCGCTAAAAGGGACAGAGGAAGAAAAGGTTTCGCAGCTAGAAAAACAGCGGATGGAAAAGGAGAGGCAAGCACAGGCCGAGAGAGAGTGCCTGGCACGGTTGGAAAGAGAGCAGGCTGAAGCAGAAAGGCAGGCAAATGCTGAGAGAGAGAAGCTGGCACGGTTAGAAAGAGATCTGCAGGAGGCTACAAGGAGGGAAAAGACAGAAGAAGTAACTCGTCTCGAAAAAGAGATGAGAGAGGTAAAGATTAAGGAAGAGACACAGAGAAACAGGGTTACTCAACTGGAGAGAGAACGGACTGAAGTAGAGGGGCAGGCCCAAATAGAGAGAGAGAAACTAGCGCAGCTGGAAAAAGAGAGGATGGAAGCAGAGAAGCGGGAAGAAACCGAGAAAGAAAAGTTTGCACAGCTAGAAAAGAGGCGGACGGAAGCACAGACGCAGGAAGAGACCGGAAAAGAAACTCTTACCCGGCTAGAAAGAGAGAGGACGGAAACAGAGAGGCAGGCACAAACTGAAAGAGAGAGACTGACTCAATTGGAAAGAGAGCGGTCGGAAGTAGCGAGAAGGGAAGCTGCAGAACCTGGAAGGGTTGCCTCGATGGAAGGTATGGCAGGCAGGGTCAGTCCAGACTTTTTACCATCAAGCACGATAAAAGGCTATAAGGTCGTCAATACAAATGGAGATGATCTCGGGAGAGTTGAAGACTTAATGATTGACCTAAATACTGGTAGAGTAGCGTATGCAGCACTCTCCCTTGGTGGGTTCATGGGTATGAGCGATAAGCTGTTTGCTGTTCCCTGGCAGGCACTTTCATATATACCTGCTGAGCAGGCTTTCATCCTTGCTGTTCCCAGGAATATTCTAGAAAAAGCAGAAGGCTTTGATAAAGACAAATGCCCTACAACTCGTGAGCAACTCTCAAGAAGCTACACTCACTATGGATATCGGCCTTACTGGGAGACAGGAGCGGCAAGATCCGGCGGGCGGTTAGATACGGCTGAAGAGTTAATGGCTGCAGAAGATGTAGAAGAGATAGAAGAGAAGGAAAGGAAAGTAACAGATCCGGAGAAATTGGCGGAGTTAGAGAAACAAAAGAAAATAGCAGAGAAGCGGGCGCACAAGTACGACTAAATACTAATAACACGTTGGGGAGCATCACATGTCTCCCTTATCTAATAGGCCAATTAAAAGAAACTATTTATTTTTTAGCCTTTGTTAGTTATTTTTTTAAATAAATTTTATGCTCCCGTTAAAAGAGTTGCCAGCAAGGATTTTTTAATATCCACCGCATTATTTGGACAGAGTTCGCGGCAGCAATAACATAAAATACACTTTTGCTCATTGATTCTGAACTCTCCGTCTTCGAACTTCTCAACAGCCTGCGGAGAACAATTAAGATAACAAGCGCCGCACCGGGTACACTTTTTCCGGTTAATCCGGGGATAAATGGTATAGTATTTGCCGAAATTGCGGGTAAGAAAAGGAGGAACTGTTGTGACTCCTCCTGACTGATTTTTTGAATTTCGTTTTGACTTCTTTCAGTGGTGTTCCGACAATTACCGGATTTTTGTTTCCAAAACCTTTCTTGAGGACTCCTGCAGTCGTGGGGATCATCAGAGGGTCAAAGCCAATCAGCTCTGCAGCAACAATGTCCAGAGAAACGCAGTCCTGACTTGCAAGTATTACGCCTGAATTTATCGGATTTCCATGCGAAGGCCCGTTTCCTTCCATGCCGACAACTCCATCCATGACTGCAAAGCTTGGTTTTACTATCGAATAAACATCTGCAACAGCTTCACCAAAAAGGTCCCTTTTTGCAAGAAGGTGAATTTCTTTGCGGCACTTAAGCGGAAGCACCCCAAAAAAGTTCTTGACCGCGCCTGTGTAATAAGTAAGCTCGTGAGTTTTCAATTTTGGTAAAGATATCACGACATCCGCTTCAAGGACAGGATTTGCTATGTACAATTTTCGGAATTGCAGAGGCTCAGGAACATCTACAAGCGTAAAACCGGCAGTCTCGAAATTTACCACCCGGGCTCCGGCCCGTACTGCAGCTTCTTCTATACCCGAGACTTTTAGGGCTTTTGCCGTTGCTCCGGGTCTCGAAATTCCGGCACCGTCTCCTACAACAGGTTTTCCCCCTGCCTGAATTACCAGTTCGCACATTGAAGCTACAACAGAAGGATGTGTAGTGGCTGCTTCTTCCGGAGAACTTGCTGCAAGAATGTTCGGCTTCAGAAGTACCCGATCTCCGGGACGGATTATATCCTTAAGTCCCCCTAAAAGTTCAACAGCTTCAGCTATTGCTTTTCGTGTATCAGAATAATCAGGACAGCGGACCAGGGAAACTTTACTCACGGTGAAAGATAAATGAGCTTCTAATTAATAGGACTTACGCATTCTAATTATAAAATCACTCACTGTTGCCCGCATGAATCAGTCATACAGCATTAGATAATTAACGAAAGAATGAACTTAGTTCCGTTTTCTCTTCTCTGCTCAATCTTGCCATCCAACTGGTTTACCAGAATATCAATAAGTTGCAGGCCGAGTGTTTCAGGATTTTCTATGTCTACAATCTCAGGAATGCCTACTCCGTTGTCAGAAACTATCAGAGTCAGGTCAATGTTCCTGTTTTCAAAACCTGCTTCTTCCCTAATGTCTGAGTATTGATTTAATTCTTTTCTGAAGAGTTTTATACGGATTTCTCCTGTTTTTCTGCCCGGAAACGCGTGTTTGAGGGAATTTGAAACCATTTCATTGACAATTAGCCCTAAAGGGACTGCAGTGTCCATATCTAATAAAATATTTTCTTCCAGGTCCATGTTTAAGCTGACGTCTACATTTCCGAGACTGTATGTATGAAACAGATTCTCAACGAGCTTTTTAATGTAAGATGAGAAGTTTAGAGTGTCAGTTCCTCCTACCTTATGCAATTCCTCATGAATCAGAGCAATGGAAATTATTCTATCCTGACTTTCCCTGAAAGCATCAAGAATTTCGGAGTCCTTTATCCATTCTTTGTTCCTGAATTTGTCCGCCTGGAGATCCAGCAGGGACGAAATTACCTGTAAATTGTTCTTAATACGGTGATGAAGCTCTTTCTGGCGGGCAATTTCAATATTGGCAAGGAATTCTTCGGTTTCTTTCTTTTCAGTTACATCATAAATTATGCCCTGATAATAATTTTGATTTCCCTCTCTCCCCTTAAATTTCTGGTAGATTACGCTCACCCATCTAATTCTACCGTCTTTGCGTATAATTCGGAAGCCGATTTCTCTATAACTATTGTATGGGCTTTGGATCTTTTTTTCTTTAAAAATAATAGGTCGGTCCTCGGGATAGATTATTCCTTGCCAGTTTATTTCAGATATAAACTCTTCTTCGGTATACCCTGTGATCTTTTCAACAGCTCCGTGTACAAACGTAAGATTTAAATTTTCATCAATCTGGAAAGCAATTCCCTGAAAATTCTGTATGAAAGACCGGTACTTTCTCTCACTTACTTGAATCTTTTCAACAGCACGTTTCCATTCCGTAACATCATCCATTACTCCAATAGCCCTATGACTCTGTCCATTTTCATCCTTTAACCAGGCTACCCGCTCTTCTATATAGATATAGCTCCCATCTTTTTTTCTGAACCTGAATTCCATCTTGAATTTTTCTTTTTTCTCAAAAGATTTCCTCAGCGTCTCAAGCATTCGGGTCCTATCGTCAGGATGCACATTTTCCAGCCAGACAGACACATTAAACATCTTAAACTCTTCCGGATCATATCCTGTAACTTCTTTTATGGCTCCGGCCCACTCTATTTCACCTGTTTCTAATTTGAAATCGGATATAACCTGTCCTGTTTGCTCAGCTGCAATTCGAAATCTTTCTTCACTTTTTTCGAGTTGTTGTCTATTGAGTTCTCTTTCAGTAATATCCTTCATTACCCCGAGATTTCTGCCTATTTTACCGCTCTCGTTTTTCAGAAAAGTACTGTTATCTTCAATGTAGATATAACTCCCATCCTTCTTTCTAAAACGGTACTCCATCCGGAAATCCTCCCCTTTTTCCAGATGCTCATGATATGTTTCCAGAGCCTTTTTCCGGTCTTCAGGGTGGAGATGGTTTCTCCAGAAAACCTCACTTGAGTTCTGCAGGGAATCCGGCGAGTATCCTGTTAGCTTTTTGACAGCACCTGTCCAGGTAGTGCTGTCTGTCTCAATATCATAGTCGTATACAATCTGTCCTGCCTTCTCTGTGACCAGGCGGTATCTTTCTTCATTTTCTTTCAGTCGTTCGTTCAGCTTTTCCTTAAGACTCAGGCTTTCCTTCAGGGCTTTTTCTGTCCTGCTGAGTTCGGTAATGTCCTGCATCAAAGTTACAATTCCGATAATCTCCCCTTTTTCATCTCTTAAAGGTGATTTATTTACAATGAAAGTCCTTTTTGTCCCATCTGCCAGAATAAGTTCCTGTTCGTCAGTTATAGTTTCACCGGTTTTCATTACTTCAGTGTCTTGCTGCGCCCATTCTATGCAGCTTACCTGAAGACTTCTTTCTTGGATGGCAATCTTTCCAGAAAGCTTATCAGAAATTTTTTTACTGACTTCAAGGAGTGTTTTTCCTATGATTTCTTCTCTCGGAATACCAGCAACTCTGGTTACATAAGCTTGATTTACTTCTCTGTAAACTCCGTTACTATCCTTATATGAAACAGGATTGACCATAGTATCAAGAACTTTTTTAATAAAATTAGAATCATCCTTAAGTAGCCCATTTTCATAATCATGATGCAGAAGTCTTGATGCATAGCTTTTCATCCGGGGCTTTAAGCTCTTTTTTCTCTTTACTTTCCAGTGTTGCTGGTTCTTCATTATAGTCTTTCGCTTCCCCCACTCCCCACATATTCTGACAATTATGCTTTATGCACTGGATTTTAGCTTTTTTCCGGCTTTTCGTATAAAGCCAGGTTTGTTACATAAACTATTAAGCAGATTGCTTTTAATAATTAACCTCTACATAAAAATGGGGAAATAGGGGAAACAATACAGTTATCGTAATAATATCGACCTCATTACAATTTTCAAAGTATTAATTGAATTATTTATTAATTTTTTTAATTAAACTAGTTATTCAAATTACATTATAAATATAATTATTTAATGAAAAAATTAAAATCATATAAACCCTTTTGAATATTAAATTCAAAAATGAGGTAAAAATATGCAAATAGATAATAAAATTCATTCGGTAGCTTTAGCTTCTGTACTTGTGATTATTTCTTTAATTCTAGTTTCATCTACGGTATCAGCAGTTTCTGCTCAAAACACTTTAGATAAAAAGGCATATGCATATATCACAAATCATGATAGTGACAGTGTCTCTGTAATTGATACAGCAACGAACAAGATTGTAGTCACAATTAATGAAGATGTAGGAGATACTCCTATAGGAGTTGCAATAAACCCTCAGGGAACGAAGGTATATGTGTCGAATAGTGGATTCAATTACTCCCATAGCAGTGTCTCCGTAATTGATACAGCAACAAACAAAGTTACAGCTAAAGTGCCTGTGAGAGGAGTAGCTTTTGGAATTGCAATCACACCAAATGGAAAAAGTGTATATGTAGCGAATTGGCTTGACACAACTATCTCTGTAATTGACACTGCGAAAAATAAGGTTAAAACCACTATAGATGTGGGAGGAAGTCCTTATGATGTTAGAATCAATCCAGATGGAAGAGAAGCATATGTAACAATTCCTGAAAAAAATCTTGTCGTTGTAATTGATACTGCAAAAAACAATGTGAAAACCATAATAAATGTAGGAAGATCCCCTAATGGTCTTGTATTCAGCCCAGACGGCAAGAAAGCATATATTGCAAATGATGATGGAACTGTCTCTGTAATTGACACTGCGAAAAATAAGGTTGTATGTAATGTGAATTTAGACGGTAGTCTTTTATCTGTTGCAGTCACTCCCGATGGATCAAGGATATACGTAACACAATATTCAACAGATGTTGTTTATGTAATTGACACAGCAACAAATAAGGTTAAAGCCTCAATACCTATGATACCATTATCGATAGGACAAATTGCAATCACTCCTGACGGGAAAAAGGCATATATAACAACCAATGATCAAAGTAAAAGTATAGCAGTAATTGACACCAGAAAAAACAAAGTTATATCAACAATTTCTTTGGGGACATCTCCTCAAGTATTAGGGTTGTTCATAGGTTGTATACCCGCATCAAACCATTGCACCAAACCACTGCACCAAACCACTGCACCAAACCATGCCAAACCACTAAAACAGTGAACTAGAATACGCAGTTATATTGAAAAACAATGAAGCTAAGCTTGGGAGTGGGGACTCTATTTTCAAAATGCTCTGTAAAGGCACTGTAAAGTCTTCGTTGGTTAAAATTATATAAATAAAAATACCATCAGTTGTAGACTTCACAAAAAGAGCTTTATCAGGTAGCCGACGAAGACGTTACAGAACCTATAGTCGATATATTTATATACTTAATATCGGAAAAAGGTTACTGATTTAATATAATAGGAGTGGAAAACGTGGTAGCAAAAATAGATGCTAACTCCTGTGCCGGTTGTGGAAGTTGTATAGGTAAATGTCCATCACGAGCAATTTATCTCAATGACAATGATGTTTCCACTGTGAATGAAGACAAGTGTAATAACTGCGGTGAATGTTTAGATGCATGCTCTCACGGAGCAATTACTATTGAATAACCTTTGAAAAATCCGCTGTCTTTAAAATAGGGTAATTAAAGTAGGTTTGGCAATAATTTTCAAATCAAAGGGACCATATGGACACCAGAAAAGATATGGAAAACCTCAAAATAAAAAACGTTAAGAAAATATTTAAATATTTAAGACAAAATGTCCACATAATCTACAGGCCTTTTGAAAACAGCTGCAATCATACCATTTTCGTCGACCTCATCTGCGAACTTTATTAGCTCCCATCCCTCAACTCCGAGGCTGTTAAGATCTTCTTTAGTTTTTGACCATTCACTGAATCTTATATCTTTAACATCGTATTCCCAGATGGTCACACGCATCATCTCCAGTAAAATTGAGTATTTTTATTCCATATATTAAGTGGACGTATCTGCTATATTTAACTTTTTAAAAAATAGACTTGAGATCAAATCAACTAAAATTGATTTAACTTATTTAATGAATTCAGTCTCAAGCAATTTAGATTATAAATAATTTGAAGAGTGATAACAAAAATCTATTTTACTCTTTTCATATACAGAAATACCCCGAAAATTACTGCAATCACCAAAATTGGGCTTATAAAAGGAATATTTTTTGATTTCTGAGTAGAATTGGATATTTCATCCTCTTTACTGGCTGTTTGGATTTCTTTCGTCTTATTACTGGTTTGATTTCCTTCTTGCCATTTACCCTGAGCTTTTAGTTCTTTGATTACAGCATCTCTATCGGAAACTGGACGTTTTCCTGGAAAACCAAAAGTCACACCGAAAAGCTGATTATTGAGCATCTATCGTCCTTTAACATCAGAAGTACGGATTCGTTTTTAGTAAGTTCAGCCTCATCTTCGACCCATATATTTGTTCCTATTCTGGTTTTTACTTTTATAGTATCTACAGGCAGAGGATTATACAGCCATTCCTTAACAGTAATTGTATATATCGTATGGTCACTGTATACGTTAATTCCGCTAACTGTACCAATAACTATGCGATCAGAATTATTTATCTGATATGGAATTTCGGCGGTTTTTGAATCTAATGATGCAGCTACGAGGTTTGGAATCAGTAATACCAAAACAAATGCGAGTATCAATGAAAATGAATTAAATTGTTTCATAAATTCTCCTGCTCCTTGTTCTATTGTAGAAAAATTTTATTAAGGTGTATCTAATTAGATAATTTTTGTCAAAAGATTTAAAGTTTGTTAAGATGATAATGGCAAATTCCCATGGCAATAATGCATCGAATCCAAAGTAAATCCATATTTAATTGCAAATTAGTTAATTGATTTATAAATTTAAAATCAAAGCAAAATAGGAACTTTTCTATTGGCAGGAAATGCTCCAGAAAAGTCTATCTGTCCACGAACATTTTTCAATTGAAGCGAAATTTAGAATCGGATTAAGAACTTCCAGTTTGTAAAAATATGAAATGATTAAAAAGAGTTTTAAAGTGTAATTATTTTAAGGATAAAGACACTTTTCGAATGGTTTCTTAAATTAAATCTCAACCAGTTCATAATCCCGGCTTCCGAGTCCTATTTTTTCTGCGTACTTGAGCAGGTAGGTACCATCGACTTTAGGCCAGATGCCTCTGAACTTATCGGCTCCTTTTTCATGGTTGGAATGCAGAGCGGAATGAATTAGCCCTTTCTGTTTATTAACCAGATCGTAGCTGGCCTGGTCAAGTGCAACAGGGTCTTTAGAAGCAAGAATTCCTATGTCCGGAACAATTGAAGCGTCGCTCCAGGGCACACAGTCGCAGTCAGGAGTGATCTTGATCAGGAAGTTGATATAACCTACCCTATCTTCTTTTCCTTTTACGGCAGCATAAGCATATTCCGTCACGCACTCCAGGAACTCCGGAATATCATGTTCCCAGTCGATATCAATGGCTTCTGCGGGGCAGACTTCCATACACTGCATGCAGCTTATACAGATTCCGCGGTCGATCCTCGAGACCTCTCCCAAAAAGGAAGCAGCTCCTACCGGACAGATTTCAATACATTTCCCGCAACCTATACACTTTTCTTTCACAACTTGAGGGCTTGTCCTGAAATGCTGGTCCTTTTTGCCAGCGGCAGGGGCACAGCCCATTGCCAGGTTCTTGACAGCCCCTCCAAAGCCAGCCACAATATGAGCTTTAAAATGCGACATTACAATCATGGAATCTGAGGCTACGATATCAGATCCAATTTTTGCGGTTTTGAAATGTTTGAGCTCAACCTCTACTTCTGTGACATTCTGGCTTTTTAACCCGTCCGAGATTATAAGCGGAGCCCTGACAACCGAATAATCGAATCCGTGCTCTATCGCCGTCGTCAGGTGGTCAACAGCATTAAACCGACTCCCGGAATACAGGGTATTCGTATCCGTGATAAACGGATTTGCTCCGGCCGTCCTGATTTTATCCACTACCTGCCGGACAAATACCGGGTTGATATAGCTATCATTCCCATATTCCCCAAAGTGGATCTTGATTGCGGTCAGGTCCCCTGCACCCAGCAGTTCGACAAATCCTGCCTCATCAAAAAGTTTCTGAATTTTACTAATCGTGCTTTCCTGAGAATTTCTTGCCCTGAGATCTGTGAAATAGACTTTGCTTGCCACTTAAACGCCTCCTATTAAAAAGAAAAAAGTAAAGGATTTTTCAAAAACTATATAGTTAGAAAGTCCTCTTTACTTTTAGGTATTACGGGTAATGCCCTTGAATTTTGACTTTCTTTGTGGCAATCAACTGCTTCCCCCCTCATTCATCTTCTTTTACATAAAGATACGTAAAGCAGACAGACTATTACATAACCTATTTCAAATCCAGGAGTTTTAGTGTTTTCTTTTCCGGACATATTTGAGTTTGGAGTTTTCTCAGATGTATTTTCAATATTTGATGTTACATTTCCTGTTCCGGGTTTAGTCTGTGTACCGTTTGAAAACTCAGGCTGTGTTTTGTTTCCATTTGCAGGCTGTACTGTCATACTTGCTGTACTCTTTCCCGTAATTGCAAAAGGAGAGAATCCGGGTGTCTGTGCTGTAAAGTACAGGTATTTATCATCTTCACTTAACAGACTTGTTGGAAGCTGGTTCCAGGCTTTGTCACTATACCTGTTCAGGATGATAGAAGATTTATCGATCTTTTTGTCCTGTATCCAGGATTTTTCAACCTTGAAACTTACAGTTGCATTTTCAATGTTTCTTGAAGTTGCAAATCCGCTGTTTCCTACCCAGATATTTATGAACTTATAGATTTCGTTGGAAGGCGGTTCCGAAACAAGAGTGGACTTTGCTTTTAGCATCTCCACTATGGTTGTTGTCTTACCGGCTGTCTTTTTTGCATCGAAGCTAACAGAAACAACTGGAGTAACTTTCTGTGGGAATTCAAACTTTGCATTTTGTCCACTTGAAATGAAAGCCTGAGAAAGTTCCTTGATTTCAACATTACTTTGAAGTTCCGGAGATCCTCCGGCACCTCCACCTCCTCCTCCACTGCCACTACTACTGCTGCTAGTGCTGCTTCCATCACTGTTTCCGTCACCGTTCCCGTCACTGTTACCTCCATTGCTGCCACTATCGGAACTGCTGTTTTCAAGTACTTTTATTGTCCCTGTTTTTGAATTATTTCCATTTGCGTTGCTCACTGTCAGGTTAACAATATAGCCCCCCGCTACTGAATACATATGTACTGGATCTATATCACTTGAGTTATTTCCATCTCCAAAATCCCAGTACCATGATGTTGCATTGTCCGAACTGTCGTTGAACTGTACGGAAAGGGGAACATAGCCCTCAGTGACATTGCTGCTGAAGTTTGCTAAAGGGAGAAGTGGTTGTTCCAAAACAGTTATTACTACAACTTTAGAATCTGAGCCATCAGCATTCTTTATCCCAAGCGTTACTGTGTAATTTCCCGGGGAGTAGTAAACGTGCTCTGAGGATTCCTTAGTTGAATAGGTTCCATCTCCAAAATTCCATAACCTTGTTATAGGATTGTTTAAACTCGTATCATCAAATTGAACTACTAACGGAGCCGCTCCGAAAGTAACACTGCTTGTAAAATTTGCAATTGGTTGATTGTTTTTTGATGAAACTCGAACATTCCATCCTCTAGCAGTTAAATTATTTACATGCACCGTTCCTATAGTTGATGGTGCAGCATTTCCGGTTAAATCTAAGTCCCCATCTCTTGTTTTAAAAGAGTCCAGTGTTTGGAGTATTCCATCCACTTCTGTCTGGTTTAATAAATTAAAACTAGCATTTAAACTGAGTAAACCGGGATCATTGGAAATATCTAAACTGGTGAGTTCATTATTACTAATATCCACCACACCACTCCCACCAGCAGGGAAACAGCCAGAAAAAACAGCGGCACTATAATGATTTTTGGCTGTCAGCACCTCTCTTAAACTTGTTGAAGTCAGGTGCAGAATACCGGTTTGATTGTCATTCCAATTGAATAGCTCTTCCAGAACCGGGTACTGATTATATGGATAATTGCTGGTTATCTGTGGATTATCTCTTGTACATATATGCCATATTTTGGATCCCGTATTACCCCAATTTATTGTGTATGTTGTGCCCCCCTGACGTGCCCCACGGAGATCGGCTAGAGAAGGAGCTTCGGATAAATCCAGGTAAGAAATATTGGATCGTTCGAAAGCAAGCCTGGTCAGAGACGGAACGTTACGGAGCTTCATAGTAGATAATGATACGCAATAAAAACACTCAATCGTATGCAGTGCCGTGAAATCATTGAAATCCAGTTCTGTTATTGGATTATAACTAGAAGCCCATACCTGGAGGTACGGTGCAACATTTTCTAAACCACTAACAGATACTACATTCTGTTCCCTTAAACGGGCAATTGTACTCGGACCTGGAGTTACCCCCTCATCTGAACCGTCATAACCTAGATTGATTTTAGTTACTGCACTCCAGGGTGTTACTACCAGAGTGTTTACTCTTCTACCCACTGAACCAAAATTGACAGTAGGAGATGCAGAATTGGATGTTGAACCATCACCAAATACCCATTGAATTGTAGGATTACCTGTGACTGTAATAATTGGTGAAAACGATGAACCGGTAGTGACAAATGTAATATTTTCAGGTGGCGCCGCACCTACAATATTAACAAACATTACAAGTGTCAGTAAAGCAATTCCTGTGACTTTTAAAAGATGACATCCTCTTCCTGTTTTTTTGCTTTTTACGTCTCTCATATTTGACTTCCATATCTAGATTCTTATAACGCGAAAAATAGCAAATTGAAATTAATTACAGAGTTAAATTTGAAAACTTTCTTAGTAAATTTACATAATATTAATCCAACTGTCTTAATATATTTTTTGAATACTCTTTTAAGTGTAAAAAAGAAAAATTATCTGGAATGCAGATTAGTCCCTTGGAAGTATAGGCTTAAGGCTGAAAAAATAGACATAACGACTTCAGTTCAAAACTGAAAAGGTTAATTATTTGTAAGTATTTATGAAGTGCCACAAAATCATTACTTAAACCAGGAAAAGATAAAGTTAATTAAGAAGTTACTTGAAAAATATAATCCTGAATCAAATTCTGAATCAAATCCTGAATCAAATCCTGAATCAAATCCTGAATCAGTTTCTTAAGTTTCAATCCCTTCTTCTTTAAGGAAATGATCTATCAGTTTTCTGGAGATGCTTATTTTCCCGGGCAGCACTGGCAGCTTCTCGTCAGCTAAAAACCATTTCGCATCTTCTATTTCGATTCCATCGGGTAGAATATCTCCGGAGCTATATTCTGCAGTAAACCCAATCATAAAGGAATTCGGAAACGGCCAGGACTGTGTTCCAAAGTATGTTATGTCCTTAATGTTTATCCCTACTTCTTCTTTAACTTCCCTGGCAACCGCTGCTTCGGCTGTTTCTCCCGGCTCGATAAAGCCGGCTATCAGGCTGTACAAACCAGGTGGGAAATTAGGTGACCTTGCAAGCAAAACCTCATGCCCTTTCTTGATAAGTACGATTATTGCCGGCGAGATTCTGGGATAAAAAAGTTCACCGCAGTCAGGGCATTCTTTTCCCCGTTCTCCGGGTTTCTTAATGGTTTTAGTCCCGCATCGGCTGCAAAACTGGTTCGTCCTGTCCCACTCCATTACCTGGACTGCCTTATTCACAAGCGCAAAGCAATTCTCACTCATCTCTGAATAAGCCTGTCTGAGGTCTGCAAATTTCATTCCTTGAGGTGCCCTTGTGCCTTCGGGAATTTCCACGGAATAACAATGCATTCCGTCAAGAGCGCCCAGGTACTGCTCTCTTACACCGGAAAGCCCTAACTCTCCGGGATCCAGCAGCCGGGGGATAACTCCAGGGTTTTTATTGATGTTTATGAGAATCTCTCTACCCCGGAAAATAAACCAGAGCGCTTTCTCATTTCTATCTACTGGCGGTTCGATGCCTGCAATAAATTCCCTATCAGTGAGACTTTCCTTATATCTCGAGGTCATAATATTACATACTTATTGTTTTTGTTCTATATTATGGTTACAGGGAGGCGTTTATTTTTTAAACATTTTTTTGTTAATTTGTTTTATTTCATACCTTAATCTCCAAGTGATAACTTTATATGTCTCTTTTGTCTATATAGAGGATAATAAATCGGCAGAGCTCGTGGGAATAATTTAATAATCTGAAAAAATTCATTATTCTTTTACTATTACCTTTATGCTCTTCTATAAAGGATGCGTAAGTTTGGTGGTTGGAAAATGCCTCGAGAACGATATCTAATACAACTGGAACTGCTCAAGGAGTCTATGGCTTCTTTTGGAGACGATGTTGGAAAAGCTTTTAGAGATTCGATGGTTGCAGTCATAGATCTAGATATCGAACTTGCTAAAAGGACACTTGCTTTTGAGTCAGAAGTAGACAAACGCGAGGAGGAACTTGAGGTTACTATTTCTGATCTGATTGCACTTCAGCAACCTATGGCCAGTGATCTTCGTCTTGTGATATCATCTCTCAAGATCTCAGCAGATCTTAAAAGGATTGTAGGACTGTCAATTAATATTGCCAAAATTCCCGGAAGAATCGAAGGCGGACATATAAAACCTCTTCTGGACACGAAAAGAATGGCAGATATAGCAGCATATATGATTGAGAATTCCATTAAAGCCTTTAGGACACAGGATGTCGAACTCGCAAGAGCGACAGCAGCCAGAGATGATGAAGTAGATAAAATCTTTTACGCAGTTTGGGTCGAACTTGTGGAAATGATGGCAAAAGATACGAGCATAATTTCCAAAGCTACAAATTTGCTTTTCCTGATTCGTTATATTGAAAGGATTGCTGATCACTGCTGTAATATCTGTGAGAGTGTAATTTATCTTTCCACGGCTGAGAGAGTCAAATTAAACTGACTCGATTTTTCCGATTATTCTTTGTCTCAGGTCTGTTCACTCGCTCAGGAAGACCTGATTACTTATTCTGACCTGATAACTTTCTGTTCCAGATATTTTACAAATTCCATTACTATAAGCGTTGTCGAAGCCAGCGGAATAATTATCCCCCAATCAGAGAGTGAGAGAGGCACAGTACGAAAAGCCGTCTGCAATATTGGGATATAAATCGCAGCAAGCTGCAAAAGTACCGTACTCAGAACGGCATAAATAAGAGACCGGTTGGTAAATAATCCCAGGGAAAAGACTGAACTTTTTTCCGATCGCCAGTTAAAGGCGTTGAACATCAAGGAAATCACTACCAGAGTAAAGATTAAGGTCTGGATTTTTATAAGAGGCACTTCTTCATTAAGAGCCCAATGAATGACTCCAAGAGATTGGAGGGCAATCAAAAGCCCTAATCCAAGGCTCGATAAAATCATTCTTTTAGATACAAGCCCTTCTTTTGATCTTATGGGCTTTTGCTTCATGAGTCCTTTGTCGGGAGCTTCAACAGAAAGTGCCATTGGGGGTAGTCCGTCAGTGATCAGGTTTATCCAGAGGATCTGGACAGCTATGACTGGCAGGACTTCCCAGGTCAATACCCCTATAAGCACAATAAGAACAAGACCTATGTGGCAGGTGAGTCCATAGCCGATGAAATTTTTGATATTCTTTAATATATTTCTGCCTTCTTCAACTGCGGAAACAATAGAAGCAAAATTGTCATCCGTCAGAATCATACTGGACGCTTCTTTGCTGACGTCTGTCCCGGTAATGCCCATAGCAATGCCCATATCTGCAGCTTTAAGGGCAGGTGCATCGTTTACCCCGTCTCCGGTCATTGCAACTACATATCCTTTTTTCTTAAGCGCTTCAACGACCTTCAGCTTTTGCTCAGGATAGACTCTTGCATAGACCGAAATTCTCTCCACAATTTCCTCGAATTTCCGGTTATCCATGACTTCCAGTTCTGCTCCTGTCAGAACTAAGTCCCCTTCACGGAGAATCCCAAGTTCCTTTGCAATTGAAGAAGCAGTTGTTCTATGGTCTCCTGTAATCATTACGGTCCGGATTCCTGCACTGGCACAGGTAGCAATTGCAACTTTTACTTCTTCCCGCGGAGGATCGCGCATGCCCATCAATCCTGCAAAAACCATATCGTTTTCAGCATTTTCGGGATCGATTTCTTTTTCCAACTTGCGGTAGGAGAACCCCATCACTCGTAGACTCTGGTTTGCCATTTCATTTACGATGTCCAGAATATTCTTCCTGATTTCAGGAGTTAATTCTTCCTCATGTTCCCCGAGAGAGATTCTCGTGCAGGATGCAATGATAACCTCCGGAGCTCCTTTGGAATAAGCATATAAACCTTCTTCGGAAATGTTCAGGGTAGTCATTCTCTTTCTTTCGGAAGAAAAAGGGACTTCTCCTACACGCCTGTTTTTTTCCTCGAGGGCATTTTTGCGGATTCCAGCTTTAGCTGCCACGACCACGAGAGCGCCTTCCGTTGGATCTCCTTTTATACCCCAGGTCTCTTTTTCCTGAACTAATTCTGCATCATTACACAGAGTCCCTGCAACTAGCAGTCTATGAAGATGCGAGTCGCAGGAAGTAGTGATGTCTTCACAGAGAAATTCTCCTACAGGCTCGTATCCATTTCCTGTAACATTTAGTACAGCCCCGTTTACAAAAATTTTCTCTACTGTCATCTTGTTCTGGGTAAGTGTTCCGGTCTTATCTGTACAAATAATATTAGTAGAACCCAGGGTTTCTACTGAAGGCAACCTACGGATAAGAGCATGTCTCTTTATCATTCTCCGGACACCAAGAGCGAGTCCCACAGTCACAACGGCAGGAAGAGCTTCGGGGATTGCCGCTACAGCAAGGGCGACACCCCAAAGAAACATCTCAAAAGGAGGAAAGCCACGAAGAATTCCCAGTACTGCCACAAAGGCTACGACCACAATTGTTGCAACTCCAATCCAGCGCCCGAACTGATCAAGCTTCGCCTGAAGTGGGGTCCTCTCCCTTTCAATTCCCCCCAGAAGCTTGGCAAGCCGCCCGAAAGCCGTATTCATGCCTGTTGCTGTCACTACTGCCTTTCCTTTGCCATAGGTGGCTGCAGTTCCGGTATAAACCATGTTTCTCCGGTCAGGCTCCGGGGTCTCGGGGGGTAAAACTCCGTTTCCTTTTTCAACTGATAAGGATTCTCCTGTAAATGAAGATTCATCTATTTTTAGAGCAAGGGTCTCAAGCAGCCTGGCATCGGCAGGAATCCTATCTCCTGCTTGCAAAAGCAATATATCACCAGGGACAATGGCAGAAGAAGGTATTTTAACTTCATTTGCATCCCTCACTACAATTGCTTCTGGACTTGTAAGTGATTTTAAAAGTTTTATCGATTTTTCTGCCCTATACTCTTGAATAAAACCAAGTACTCCTGCAACAAATACCGTGAACAGAATCACTATGGCATCGATAAGTTCTCCGAAGAGAGCAGAAACTAAAGCCGCAGCAATCAAAATAATAATGAGAATACTTTTGAACTGAGAAAGAAAAAGTTTTAATACAGATACTTTTTCTTCTTCTTGAAGTTCATTTTTCCCGTATTTCTTAAGTCTATTTTCCGCTTCTTCCGAACTCAGTCCTTTTTCGGAGGAATTCAGGGCCATTAGAACCGCATCTGCGGCTTCATCATAATACATCCGGTATTTATCTCCAGTTAATCAGGTAATGCTATGAATCTAAAGATGTCTGAGAATGTCAGTTTATATACATTGGTCGTAATTAAGATTTATAGAATATATTACTTCTTGTACAAAAAATTTGAAATTTAATATGTTTTTTAAGGTGAACTTTAATTAAATATTATTCCCTAATCTTTATGCGAAGTGAAATTTTTTGAAAGAGCTGAATTTCAACCTGTTTGGTTTCCTCTGTAATGAAGCTTCCCCCTCACAACCATTAATTCCTCAAAAGAGACCTTTTTCCGTTCTACAATGTCAACCCTGAACCCCAGCTCTTCCATTTTCTCCCTGACTGCCTTGAGCCCGGTAATCGAAGAGATAAGTACGAGAATCTTTCCTTCCGGTTTGAGATAGTCTTTTACCTCGTCCAGAAACCTATTCAAGGTTTCTCTTCCGCTGATACCGCCGTCAAAGGCGTAATTCAGCCAGCCCGGCACTTTTTCCTCCTTAGAAGTGGGGAGATAGGGTGGGTTGAAGAGGATAAGGTCAAAACGTTTTTCCGGTTTTTCAGACTTTATACCTTTGAAAAGGTCGGTACGGATAACCTCAACTCTATTTGCTTTTGCACAGCGGGCAGCCTGGGGATTTATTTCGGTTGCAAGCAGATAAATGTCTTTTAAGTTTGCCAGGAGTACAGCGGATACAAAGCCCGAACCTGTTCCTATTTCAAGAATACGCATCCCTTGCGCTGCTTCCTTAATGGCAGCATCGGCAAGCAAAAAAGAATCTTCAGCAGGCTCATATACACAATCCGCATTCCCTAAAGTGACCCGGGCATTTTTGTATTCGATTTCAACCATAGTCATTTAATTCTAAAATATTGGCTTATTTCTTTTGATTAAAACCAACTATCAGGTTTGCAAGCTCTGCAAGCTGTTCAGGAGTTAGGTTTTCAGCCCTTTTATCCATCAACTCCTCTGGGAGCTGAACAATCACTTCTTTAATGTCGGGAATTTTGAGTATATAATTTGTGTTCAGGATAGCATTTCTCAATTTTTTCCGCCGCTGGCTGAAAACTGCCGCCACAAAGCTCATGAAAAAGGGCTTATCCCGTATTTCAAAAGGTGCCGGACGGGGAACAAGTTTTACCACTGCGGAATCAACTTCCGGGGCGGGCTGGAAGACCCCTTTTGGAACTTTCATCAGGATGGAAGCATTGGCAAAATAATAAGTATCGACAGTCAGGCGGGAGTAGTCCTTGCAGTTAGGAGGGGAAACCATGCGCACAGCAAACTCATACTGGTACATCAGGATTCCGAGTTTGAATTTATGGCGAAGGAGCTTGAAGGTTATTTCCGAAGAGATTGAATAGGGAAGATTTGAGACGACTTTATCGAACTTGGGAAAATCGATTTTCAAGGCGTCTCCTACAATGATCTCGATGTTCCCGACACCGTCAAAACGGTCGTGCAGAATATTTACCAGGGCAGGATCGATTTCAATTGCAATTACTTTTTTTGCTTTCCTTGCCAGCCTTTCAGTAAGGTTTCCGATCCCAGCACCAATTTCGAGAACTATGTCCTCGGATTTTAACTCTGCAGCTGCCACAATTTTATCAAGGTAGACCGTATCTACCAGGAAATGCTGATCAAAAGTGCCTCCTTTAATATTGTATTTTTTAAGAAGATTATGTACCAGGTTCAAGCCTCCTTAGATAGTAAATACTTCATCTGAAGCAAGTTATTATAAATACATTATCTGAAGTGAATGATAAAAGTAAAAAATAAAAAGTTAAAAATCAATAAAAAATTGTAACATTTTTTTATATCAGTAAAAAACTAAAAAAGAATTCACGATTCACTCGGGTTTCTGGCGGCGGGGTGGAGTGGTAAATAGCCTGTATTTGATAAAATCATCTTTTAGCTCCATTTCGATCCTGTGGGAAATAACTTTAGCCGGGTCGTGAAGGCTTGGAATTCTTTCACGGATATCGTGAAAACTTTTAAAGTCTCCCTTTTTGTGCTCATCGATAATTGACCACATAAGCTTTTTCCCTATCCCTGGAAGAAGTTCAAGCATATGCAAGCGCGTTGTAATTGAATGGGCATCATTAAAGAATTTTACAAAATGATCCTCCTGGTGCCTGACGCAGGCTTCGAGGATAAAAGGAAGTTCAAGATTAGCGCCTGTAGTAAGATCCTGATAGCCGATTCTTTGCTTTACATGGTCTATTTCATCCCTATCTCCGGATCCTATATAGACTCTTGATTGGATGTTAGGGATTACACCAGATTTGGGAACAAGTTCCATGAGAGTAAACTTTTTGTCTCCTATAGCCTGGACAAGAGGTTTTTTCTGAAATGCAGGAGCAATATCAACTGATTTTCCATAAGGGAGATAATCAAGTACCCATGCGAATTCTTCTCTGTCTTGTGAATTTTCTGAAGATCTTCCAGATGAGCGCGGCGGTCTTTCTGATTGCCTATCTGATTGCTGTCTGCCTGTCGAACGCCTGCTGTCATAAGAAGGTTTCCCAACAGCTGAACTACCAGCGTGTGGCCTACCCGATTGCGACTTCTCTACTTTCATCAGCACCCATCCTATATCTTTAGATTAAATCGTAGATTTCTTTTAAGGTGTTCAACCCGATATGCTCAGCTTACTCTATGCTTTCTGAAACCTGACAAGGTCTTGAACTTGGGACATTTGTGATCCAAGGAGTTCTCTATCTTCAATATCTAGTCCATATACTCCCGGATACCAATTACCGCATTTCGGATACTTCCTTTCTAATTAACAAGATAAAAACTGCTATATAGCTTATTCTCTTTAGATTTTACTTATTCAATAGTTTCCAGCACGTAATCGAGAATCTGGTCAAGTTCTTCGTTACTGAGGGTGTATTTCTCTTTGGCGTAAATCGATCTAATTTCGTCTCTGGACTGAGGCAGAAGATCTGTAATCCTGACAGCTATTGCAGGCTTCATTTTTTCTAGCTGTAAAAGCTTGTTAACAAGTTCTCTTGATTTCTCCCCTTTTGTTTTTGAGAACTGCTCAGCATGATGCATGGCTTTTCTAAACCTGTATCCTACTTCAATTCCCTGATCTCTACGTTCCTCAGCAATCCGTGAAAGTATATCTTTAACTTCGGCCAGAGTTAATAATTCTTCATTGAGGACTTCCTTAACTATCATTGGAATCCGCTCTTGTTTGAGTTAAAAACTAAATCTAATCTATTTTATTATCATTACATCGTTTATATATTGGATATTTTATAATATCCTTAAAAGCAGCTTATTCCCCAGATGAGCTTGCTTTAAAGCAGGCTTTGCAGGTTTCTCAGGACGCTATATCTTCAGGTTACCTGGAGAAAAGGCCTGCAAAACATAATAATTAAGACAAAATATCAGGTATTAGAGCCTGATTGCCTTAACCGGATTAATATTTCTGTGCCTTAAGGTGCTGAGGAAGAGAAAACACTTCCTTCTTCGCGTTTCCGCAGCGAACTTCAAGCACATATGTACGACCACGCTGTCCAATGACCTTTCCGGTAGAGCCCTGAAACTTTGGATTGGGCATACCTTTCTGTACACTCGGGTCAATATCAATATGAACCATCTGTCCTTCTTTGAATTCCTGAATAGCTTTGCTTACAGGGGAAATTCCTCTTTCACGCACTGTCTTCTGTAATTTGTATCTTGTGCAGCGTCTTTCACCATGGGAGTTTGTCATCGCATGTTCCTCCTTAGAATGCTCGATTAATCTCTCTACATTAATTACTAAGATTCTCTTAATAATATGGATAATATTTAAATAAGACGTATATCAGGTAATTTTTTCTGACTAATAAATAAACCTGATTCATATGGCTCAGGTATAATTCAGATATGATCTAGATACGGCTTAGATGTTGATCTGGATACGGTCCAATATAGTCTGATAGGTTCAGATATCGACGTTGACTACATCGAGGTCTTCAACGAATGCAGGAATATCTAAAAGCCCGCTTAGACTTGGAATCGTCCTACCTTCATCTCCGGAAATAAGCTCTTTTACATACAGTCCGCCTTCGCAGTTAACTGTTATATAAGCGCGACCATTGTCCTCAAGTTCATCAAGCCTTATGCTGTGCACATATCTCTTTCGTATAAGGTCAGCGCGCCTGTGAACCACACGCCTTGGGGTCTGCTGGGAAATTTCCAAGCCGTTTAAAGCCTCAAGGCAGGATTTAAGCTTTTCCTCTGAAACAGGCTCTTTAAATGTAACTTTAAGCTTATAAGTTTTATCCGCCTTTGAACTTTTCAGGGTTTCAATCAGATCTTTCCAACAAAAGAAAACTCTCTTACCTCAACCTTTCCGGCAGCTTTCTCGTTAATATTTCTCATTAGCTCATCGAGGTCTGCTCTGCGCTTTTTAGGAGACTTCACTTCCACTACAAAAGGTCTGCCGCTTCCGAGCATAAGGGCATCTATATCTTCCCTTCCTGAGCCGTGGAAAGTCGTATCAACTGCCTGAAAAGCTTCAACAACGGGCCCTTTGATCAGCTCATCTACGGATTCCTGATACTGTTTTCCTGTAAAATTGCAGCTTTCACAGCCTTTGCCCTTACATTTCCTGCAAGGCCAGCGTGTTTGCGGGATTCCTCTTACCATTTTCAGGTAACGCCCAAGGATATACACAGAGCGCACCTGCAGCTCAAGTTTGTTTTTTGCCAGGTCAAGGGTAATTGTAATATCAGGATTTTCAAAATCTACTTCTTTATGCACTTTCTCAGCGATTAGCTTGCCCACTTCTCTATTAAGTTCTGATTTAAGCTGCTCGGCATATGCAGTCCCGGTCTCAGCCCATAGTAATTCTTCGTTCTCACTCAGAACTCCGCTAACCTTTGTGCCCACAAGGAAAGTAGAGTACTCAAGACTTCCAAGGGCTTGAACAGCTTCATCCGCCCATCTATCCAGCTTCTTAAACTGATCAAGGCAGACCCAGCACTGCTCATCTTCACCTTCTTTTCCAAGTGTTTTCCTTGCAAAAACACTGCAAGGGACTAGCTCCTGTAAAAGAGAATCGTCATTTTCATTTTTGAAGATCAGGGCTCCCTCGAGGACAAGAGCTAGTTTTAAGGCCTGTCCGCGTTCTTTATTGCTCAGGCCGGTGGATAATTTTGCAAATTGACGGCCCAGGCAGTGGTCACATACAGGGCCTTCATGAAGGATCTTTTTTGAGATTTGAAGTACATCCATTTTCTTTCACTTTCTTTTACTCTTTGAAATTCAAGAATAGCAGTTTTCATTCTTCTATATGGCAGCAAGTTTCTTTTGGCGCCTTCCCGATTTCTGATTCAGCCCTGTCAATCTCATTGTGCACAAGAGTTATGCAGTGATCTGAATGAAGGGAAATTGGACCGACCGAGAGAACTTTTGCCCCTGCTTCGAAAAGCTGTACCTCTTCCTCTTCGGTTACACCGGTATGGTCACCCAGAAAAAAAACCGGATCCCGAATTTCATGGGCAAATTCTCGAATATCCTTCCCATCCTCTCTCAGGTAAAGCAGGGTGCGCCCTCCAAACTCTGAGAGCAAGGATTTTAAGTCTCCTCTCCGAATCCAGACGCCTGGGGTAGAACGTGTGTCCTTTTCAGTTACTTCCTTCAGAAGGGCTTTCTGAATAAGTGAACCACTGCTCCGCTCGTCGGGATTGAGGTACTTGAGGTTAAGCCCTTCGAATCTTATAATTTTTCCGGGGTCAGGTTCCCCCAAAAGAAGCAGGTGTATATTTACATCCCTGCGCATTCCGAATGAGAGAAAAAGGGCAGAGCTTACGCAGCGGCAGAGAATGTCCATCCTTCCCGCAGAACCCGGGAGATCATTTAAGGAAATGTCACCGCTTGTTTTTGCTTTGTGCCCTATGATCACGATATCTCGCATGGGCACTATATTACATAAGGGATATAAAAGATGTATGTATGCTAGTTCTCGACAAAGATTTGACAGAACCCAAAAAAGAGTCGTAAGTAAATAGAAGATAAGGGGATGAGAAAATAGCATGAGACTCCTAGAATCACTGAACCTGTACCCCTGCGTCCCCCGGCACAGTTTTTCGAAATTCTGCTCCCCCAAGCAGTTAATTCGAAAAAAGAATCAGCAAATCCAGAAATACATTTGATGTGGTAGTTCCTTCTATTTACTTCCCAACCCAATAAATACTAAATAATTGAAACTATTTTAAGGTAATCATTCTAAATTTATATGTTTTTTAAGATATGAATTTGACAAAATAAACTATATCTTTAGTTAAATACCCTGCAAAATGAAAATAAAACAAATAAAAACAATATAAATATAAAATGAAAATGGTGAAGTTTTATAAGAAATTTAAATTCCTTGATATTTATCTATTATTTATGACTTCCATTATAATTATATTCTGTTCATATTTCAGTATACCAAAAACATACTATAAACATACTATAATATCTACATGTTTAATACCTCTACAACCCAGAGAATCCAAATTACTACCAACGGATCAGCGAAATACCCCGATATCTACAGTGATAGGATAGTGTATGCGGACTTTCGCAATTATGGAAATTAAAACAAGAATTATATTTATATGGCAACTCTTAGAAGGAATAATTATGAAAATATTAGCTATTTCTGACCCCCATGGGGACTATTCAAAGATTAAAAAAATGATTGAAAGAACAGGAGATTTTGACCTTGCCGTCATTGTTGGTGATATTACAAATTTCGGTCCAGATGAGAAGGTCCAGGAACTAATGAAATTGTTTGATAAGCCTGTTTTTGCAATTCCCGGAAATTGCGACCAGAAGGAGTATTCTGAAAGCTCTTGACGCGTCAAAGGCTGTAAACCTTCACGGGAAAACCGAACAGGTTGGAAAAATTCTTTTTATCGGTCTCGGAGGCTCGAATCCAACTCCATTTAATACTCCTTTTGAACTTTCAGAAGAAGAGATCGAAAAAAACCTTGAAGGATTATTCTGCTCAGCCGAAGGAGTAGAAAACCGTGGAACCATAGTACTTCTTACACATGCTCCTCCCTACGGAGCAAGAGATGAGCTTCCCTTCGGGCACGTAGGCAGCAAAGCCATAAGCAAGTTCGTTGATAGGGTCGACCTTATTGTCTGCGGGCACATTCACGAGGCAAAAGGTAGTGAGAAGATTGGAAAGACTGTCGTGGTAAACCCGGGAGAAGCCTGCAAGGGATCCTGCGCTCTTATTACAATTGAAGAGGCTAAAAGCAAACCGATTGAAGTTGAATTTGTGGATGTATAAATACACAATTGAATCGGATGAGAAATCGTGGAAAACGAGGATCAATGATTATCAGGCAGTTATTTCTCGTTTGCTACCTTAGTTTGCCCAATGAATATTCATACATTTATAGATATATTAATAAGTAAAAATAACCGTACATGGAGTTATATTTTCGGTGTTGTTTAATGTCTTGAGATCGTGGAGACAAAAATAATAGAGGTCGAGTTACGGGCACAGTTGAAGATTTTGGGTTTGATCCGGTTTTTCTGGATTTTATGAAAAAATTAGCCATAACCCTTCTAATAGGGATTATGGTAGGAATTGAAAGGGAACATAGAGCCCTCGAACATGAAATTTTTGCGGGCGTAAGGAGTTACACAATAACCTGCATAACAGGTATGCTTACAGCTCTCGTAAGTAAAGATACTGGTATTGGTTTTGTTTATGTTGTTACGCTTTTTTTCGGAGCGATTTGTGCCATAATAACTTACTGCAAGATCTCTATTTATAACCGAATAGGAATTACCAGCCCTCTAAGCCTTTTTTTTATTTTTCTTATGGGAATCCTTGTCGGCTACGACTACTGGCTGTTTGCGATAGTTTCCTCTATAATTGTCGCGATTCTGCTTATTCAAAAACAACCCCTCCACCAGTTTGCAGGAAACCTGACAAAAGAAGAGCTGTATAATGCAATACAATTTTTAGCTGTAGCCTTCATACTTTATCCGGTAATACCGGACAAGCAATTTTTTGGGCTTGTAAACCTCAGGTATGCAATCCTTATCGTAATTCTGGTTTCACTTATCAGTTTTTCAAGTTACGTGCTCTTGAAAAAGTTTGGAACAGCACGGGGGATATGTTATTCGGGCTTCGTAGGAGGCTTTGTGAATAGCGAAGCCACAACAGGAGCTCTGGCCGGACTCTCTAAAAAAGCAGTCGAAATGTCTGATGTTGTCCTCACCGGGATCCTATTATGTAATATCTCCATGCTCATTAGAAACCTCATTTTAGCTTTAATAGTTGATCAGACCGGCCAGACAACTTTGTTTATGCTCCCTCCCCAATTTGCAGTTATTCTTTTTTCCACAGCGTTAGCTTTTAAACAGAATCATAAATTATGCCCAATTGTTGGCGGAGGAGAATTTAAGATTCAGTCTCCGTTCTCACTTGGTCAGGCATTCAAATTCGGAATTGCCTTTACCTTGATTCTTATTGTGGGAAATCTTGCTTACCAAACGGGAGGAACTGCCGGCATTTACGCATCTTCCATCGGAGCTCTTGTTAGCAGCTCAGGGGTTATAGTTTCGGTAACCCTCCTTGCAGTGAGTGGAAATATCTCCTATGAAACCGCAGCAAACACCGCTATACTTGCGAGCCTTATTAGTACGGTTAACAAAATCCTGCTCTCAAAAATTTCCGGGTCAGATAAACTATTCTTCAGTTCGGTGAAAACTTTTGGAACAATTGCGATTATCGGAATTGTCGCTTTAGTTTTATGGAATTATATTTAAGAAAGGATAAAGAATCTCTTTAGAAATAATCTCCGATCTTGTATTTGTTTCCCATTCAGAGTAGAATTTATTTCCTTTTATGGAAAAATGCTTTATTATACCCTAAAATGCTCACTCCCCCCGATAAAAATCAAACCTGGTTCTAAAAGTTCATATTTACCTTGGAAATGTCTTTATAATTTGAGAATAGGTTATATATGCAACTACTTTATTGAGTTATATTCAAAAGTTTACAAAATTAAGTTACCGTAAAAAAGATGAAGGGAATGAAATGAAAATAAAAGTTATTGTTCTGCTTTTGGTATTAGGCGCCGTTTTACTTTCAGGGTGCGTGGGGAATCAACAGCCAGCACCAGAAAAAAATGAAACTCCCACAGGAACCGTAACTCCTACAACGACTGCTAGTCCTGTAGAAACCGCAACTCCAGAAGTTAATGCTACTTCTGCAGAAACTACAACTCCGGAAGTAAATAATACTTCGGAAGTAAATACGACTTCAACTGCTGATATTAAAGAAACTGCTTATCTGATAAGACTGAATAATAACAAGGCGAGTGCATCAAGTCTTGATATTAAAAAAGGAGAAAAAGTTGCCTGGATGAACCTTCAGGATACCCCTAAAAGAAAATTCACACTGGTCAGCCAAGAAGGTCTTTTTGACAATAAAACTTTAACCTACAGGCAGCCGTTTAATTATACTTTCAATGAGATCGGAAATTACAATTTCTACATTGTCGGCCAGCCAAGGATGAATGTTAGTGTCAATGTGTCAGCTCCCTGAAAAAAACCAGTTACAAAAGGAGTTAAATAGACTTACCTTAAAAAAGGAAAAGCTTTATGGCAAGTCTATTCTTTCTGTTTTCTTACACTCTTACTTAACAGATCCATCTCTAATTTCTCAGATTTCATATTTGAGTTTTACATTTACTTTTGGGGCTTGATTATCACCTTTGTATAGCCATTTGCACGTTCGTCAAACTGCCTGTAGGCTTCTGGCACTTCGTCAAATGAGATCCGGTGACTCACAATGAAACTGGGACTTGCCTGTCCTCCGATTATCATATCCCGGAGCATTTCGTGGATTGCTTTTACCGGGGTCTGGCCAGTTCCGACGCTCATGCCTTTTCCCAGAGCATTCCGAAAGGGAGCATATATTCTCCTTCATTTTTTATTCCCCTGGTAGCATTGACTCGATAATTGCCGGTTTCCATCTCTCATAAAACTACCTTGAATACTGACAAGGATCTTTTATCATTTTTTTACAGATTTTGATATAGAGCAGCCTAATGAAAATTTAATAAAAGTGCTTTCGTATTATGAAAATTAATATAACTCAAGTAAATAATTAAAATGTAGTCTTCGATGTTATATTAAAGAATTATTATTTATAAAGGTTTATATATAATTGAGAATATAAACGGAATATAAAATAGAAATTTCATTATTTCAGGATGCAGAATCGGTTTGTAAGAACAGTCAGGAATGAAGATGACCATCAGTATAAAATAAGATCCCGGTAAATAGCAATTTCAAATGATCTGTAAAACTATAGTCGAAGGCACAACACAAGTCCTGGTTCCGGTACCTCCTCAGGATTCAACCTTCCCTCCATCAGCAGCCGCGGTCTTTTATAATCCTGAAATGGAATTGAACCGCGATATAAATGTCGCAGCCACGGCGGCTTTTGTTGAAAGGCTTCTCTCAAGAAAAAAAATCCTTAGAGAGGAAGTCCGCTATTTGGACGCTTTTTCCGCGTCTGGAATCCGAGGGCTCAGGATAGCAGGTGAAGTGGGACTCCATGTAACTTTGAATGATTGGAGTCAGGATGCTTTTGAACTTATTAAGGAAAACATCAAAATTAACAGGCTTGAGGAAAAGACGCTGGCTACCCGAAAGAATGCAAACGCACTGCTCCATGAGAAAAAGTTTCATATCGTGGATGTGGACCCTTTTGGGACTCCGTCACCTTTCCTGGATGCAGCATCTTCTTCGGTACTGAGTCTGCTCTCGGTTACAGCAACTGATACTGCACCCCTGTGCGGAGCACACCTGAACTCAGGGATCCGTAAATATGCTGCCGTACCTCTTAACACGGAATATCATAGTGAAATGGGCCTGCGTATCCTTCTAGGAGCCTGTGCTAGAGAACTTGCCAAACATGAAAAAGGGATGAAGCCTTTGCTTTCCCACGTTACACGCCATTATGTACGCACTTACCTCGAGATCATTCCCGGTGCTAAACAGGCTGATAGGACTTTAGGATCAATAGGTTTCATAATCAATTGCAATACTTGCGGGTTCAGAGGCCCTGTGTACGGGCTTGCCGTCCATATTGAGAAGGAGTGCCCTGTATGCCGGGCATGTACTCAAATTGCGGGCCCTCTTTGGCTTGGACCATTCAAAGAGCCTGATTTCTGTAATGAAACTATTTCGATGCTAGAAGTGCATCCCCTTAACGCAAAGGAAAAAGCAAAAAAAATATTCACCCTCTGCAGGGATGAACTTGATGTCCCGATGTTCTATGATCAGCACGTAATCTGTAAAAAACTGGGGGTTTCTGCAACCGGAATAGAAGCTCTGGTTGAAGCCATTAAAGCCCATGGCTTTGAAGCCTCCAGGACTCACTTCAGCGGGACTTCATTCAAGACTGATGCTCCGCTTGACAAAATAAAAGATATAATAAAAACTCTAGGTAAGTAAATTCTATCGAAACTCCAGGAGTGACAAAGCTCCGTTATCGTTTAATTAATATAATAAAAATTCAACTCCGATCTGTAAGATCGACCATGAGTTTAAATGTGATATTATGTCCGATGAAAATGCAGAGAAATTATTTTTGCAGGAAAAGCCTACTCTTGCGCTATTATTTATAGGCTCGATGGGAAAAACCTACGCTTCGGTTATTTCTAAAGAGATAGACTCTACCTTTGCCCATACTACCAGAATCCTCGCGAAAATGGAACAGGGCGGACTCATAAGATTCACATTCGAGGGACGGATAAAGTTTGTTGAGCTTACAGAGTACGGAAAAGAGGTAGAAACTGCCCTTAAAGACTTCAAAGATATTATCGAAAAGGACTATCACACCGGAACGATAAAGAAAGAGAGGTCTGAAAGGAATATTGCAGAAGAAAGTTTAAAAGAATTCGGGGAAAATACTTCTAAAGAGGAAGAAAAGGAAGAGCTTGAAAAGACTGAAGAGCTTGAAAAGACTGAAGAGCTAGATCCCCTAAATGCCGAAATGCTCGAAAAAATAAAGAAACTTAGCAGAAAAATAGAGAGCATCTACGAGAACGCAATAGAGCATAGAGATAGCAGGGACTCCATCTCCAGAAAACTCGGCCCTTACAGCCGCGATATTAAAAAACTCTATAACCAGATTGAAAGGGCAGAAAATCCCATCAGTGAAGCCGTAATTTCAGCTCTGATGGATAGCGAAAAACTTCTGGAATCTTACTTGAAGAGTTAAACTGAACAGTTTTTCTGTAAAGAGTCAGTATTGAAGCAGTGTTTAGAAAAATAGAAGGAAAATTATGATAAAAGTTGTAACTATACAGCATGTTTACGGGAAAAACAGGGATAGGATGGCTGGCCTCTTGAAAACCCTAGTTGAGAACGAATTAAAAGATCTTGATGTTAAGGTTGAGATTTCTATTACTCCGGAAAACTGGGCTGAATTTTCCCTTGAAGGTGGGGATGAAGAGGTGTCAGCTAATATCCTGGTTTCCAGGTTTGGGACACCTGCTGTAAAGGCAGAGCCTGGCAGGATGTACAGGGGCTTTCTTCAAGCTTTTTTAGAAGACGCTTTTCTTGTTAATATTGGCATACCTCTCAAAATTGAAACCGAAGAATTAAAAGCCCTGGGCAGCGGAAAGCCAGCACAGATTGCTGCAAGGTTCGGCTTGATACCACATCTGCCAGTTGAAATCGAGGTTTTCGAAGAAAATAAAAAGACAAAGATCCGTTTTACTAAAAAACAGCTTGATCTCTGGTGGATCTGGAAAAAAGCAAGTACTGATAGGGTTATAGTTAATGCAGCAACTCGTTCGGAAATAAAAAGTGCAATAAAAAAGACAGGTCACGGCAGAGATATTTATGAAATCGAACGCCTTGGGCTGCTGGAACATTCAATCGTATGTAAGGAAAACACTGATGGTCCGGGCATTGTTGCAGCAATAGGTCCTCGTCTCAAATCCGAAATGGGAGTCGTAATTGGAGAAGCCCGTTGAGTCGTAATTGGAGAAGTCTATTGAGTCGTTGATTTAAGAAAAAGCTTATAAGGTAACCACAAAAAGACAGTGCTCATGCCCTGTCCCGTAACACTCCGTCTCAAGTACGCTGCATTTCTCTCCTAACTTTTCCTTAAGTATTCCCTCAATGATTCCTTCTTTGAGGGTGCATAAAGGCTTTCCGACAACAGGCATCGTTCTGGCTTTGAAATCATCTTCAATTTTAAGGGAAGGGATGTTTTTAAAGAGTATGGAAACCTGACAGTTCCCGTGGAACTCCAGAAAGCCAGCAATTTCTATTAGAAGTTCTTCAAGAGTTACGGCTTCGAAATTTGAAGAAAGATGCATCCCAATGTCATTTCCTATGAGTTTTACAACTGGCGCATTATCAATCCCATATGCTTCAAAGCCAAAATTCAGGGCGTGAAACAAGGTTTCATTGAAGTAAAACCTATCATTCACCTTTGCTGCAACTGTTTCCAGAAAAATGTTGTAATGCTCGATGGCAGGTTCTTTAGAGCAACCCATGTAGCGAGATATGAGAGAATAGATCTTTCGGCGGCGATCTTCAGGATCATAATTTTCTTCCACAAGTTCGCATGCCCTTAGATTGTTTAGGTGTACTGAAATAGTTGATTTGGCTTTTGCCGTAAATTTTACAATTTCATCAAACGATTTGGGCTCTTTCCTGAGTAAATTAAGGATCTGGATTTTTACAGGACTGCCGACAGCTATTAACCCTTTTTCAGTATAAAAGAATTCTGTCTTATTCTCAGGCATTGCCATAATATCTTTAACTAAGTTGTACTCTGAATATATAAACCGTTCGCACAAGATCGAATATTTCTCATTGTAAATATAATAAACCGTAAAAATAACCCTCCGAGATATAATCTTTCGTTATAAAAGTTCAAATAAGAAAAAATAAATTTATGGTATGGACTGGAATGATCAGAAAGTAAGTAAAGAACCTTAATTTACTTACAAATTTAAATTCAATCACAAATGAAAAATAGATAAACTAAGAATATAGCTCTAAGTAAGATTATAGCTCTAGCCAAACAATAAACAGCACATAATTCAATTATTCAAAAATGCAGACAGATCTCAAATAATTTGGAATGATTGACGAATTAAATATACTAAATTGATTATTTATAAAGTAAAGGGGAAGAATTATGGGATTATTCGCAAGAATGGAAACGGTAGTCAAATCAAAGATGAATAAGATACTTAACAGGATGGAAGACCCGCGGGAAACGCTTGATTATTCATATGAGAAGCAGCTCGAACTTCTCCAGAATGTTAAGAGAGGGGTTGTAGAGGTTACAACTTCAAAAAGACGTCTTCAGCTCCAGCGTGAAAAACTGATGCTGAATATAAACAAACTTGAAGGGCAGGCTAAAGACGCGATTTCAGCTAATAGAGAAGACCTTGCAAGACAGGCCCTTGAGAGAAAAGCTGCCCTCGCTCAGCAGGTTGACGGAATTGATAAAGAAATTGTTGAGCTTGAAAAACAGGAAGAAAAACTAATAGCTTCGGAAAAACGCCTTTCAACCAAAGTTGAAATATTCAGGACACGAAAAGAGTCTGTTAAGGCCCAGTACTCGGCAGCTGAAGCCCAGGTGAAAATAAACGAATCTATTACCGGAATCAGCGAAGAGATGGCCGATGTAGGTCTTGCCCTTGATAGGGCCGAAAACAAGACGGAAGAAATGAAAGCCCGCGCCAATGCAATTGACGATCTTATGGAATCCGGGACTCTCCAGGACCTCACAGGCAGTAAGGACGATATCGACAGGGAACTTGCAAAGATCAGTGCGCAAAGCAATGTCGATTCCGAACTTGCACGGCTTAAAGCCGAAGGTGGAAAGAACTCCGAAAAGCCTAAGAGTACGGAAGAAAGCAAAGGTGCAGAAGAAAAAAAGGAGGGCTGAAAATGATTATCAGGATTATGGGAGAAGGACAGTACCGGGCTTCTGAAGACCTTTGTAATGAACTGAATAAAATAGATAATCACATTGTGACCCTGGTTGAGGAAGGAAAAGCTGAAGAATATAAAAAAGAGCTTGTAAGACTGATTTCCGGGATCAAGGGAAGAGCAGAGCCACTTGATCCGAAAGAAATCGTAAAATCCGACATAATTGTGCCCCCCGGGGACCTGAGTTTTGAAGAAGCCAAAGCCGTATTTAAAGGAGAAGGTATTTTTAAAGATTGAAGGCCCAGTATCAAGAAAAATAATTATGAGATCGGCAAGATAAACGTCACAAATAAAAATTAGGTCGTGGGCATGAGTTATAGAAAACCGTAAACTTACGACTCTTTTTAATATTTTCCAAACGTAAGGATTCTTCAACGGAAGGTTTTAATGAAACTATAAGGTAATCTATTTAATATTAGGGACTGTCTAGTAGTTGTTGTCCTTTCATAGAAAAATATCATACGTTGGTCATTATGGGTTCAACTAAACCAAAAAATACGGTACAAATATTTCTAATACTGATGGCTCTACTTCTTGTATGTTCATCTTCGGCATTTGCAGGGAATCAAACGCAGAAGAAAGGGATAATATACATGATAGAAAATGAGCCTCACGGAGAGGATACATTTGCTACTATGAGGACTTATTGCCATACACTATGGTTCTATGGAGAAGTTCTTATTTCCAGGGCGTCATCCGTGATAAACCCTAATAATAGCATTCATGCAGAAGGAGACAACTCTACAACGCAGGCTGACCTGGATTTCTTGCATAATTTACAGGCTCAATACCCATTCTCTGAAAAACCGGTTTTTATAAGCATAAGAAGTGTCTGTGGGTTAGCTTATGGCCATATTCAGGAAGGAGTATCTGAAGTCATAATCTTTGACAACTCAGGAAATGCTCTGGACTTTTATACGGTCACAAAAAAAATAAATGGGTTTACAATTCAAAAAGGAATTCCGGATTTGCCGGATCAAAGTTACACAATAACTCTAAACGAATTAGAGGAACTGAATGAGACTTACGGCGATCTCGGACAGGTAAAAGCTTGTGAAAACTATATTAAAGACCAGATCCTAAAACAAGCTGAGCTTTAATTGAGTTGACCCGGAACCAGTTAATAATAGAGATGCCCTTACCATTACCTTAATATATATTTTAATATCTTTTCCATTTTTAAGGGATATAACAATGGTGAATTCACTTTCCCACCTTGGAGTCGGCCTTCTCATAGCATTAGTCCTTGGTTTTAAAGGGAAAAAACGAAATATTCTTGCTTTTTTATCAATTCTTCCTGACCTGGATTTCATTCCTTATTCTCTTTTTGTCCTGGTCAGCAACAGTGTGAGCCATGAGGTGCGAAACCAGCTTTTTTACCTGTCTGGCCACAGAGAGATCATGCACTCAATCCTTTTCATTCTACTAGTCACGTTTTTTATCTATATTAAAACAAAAGACCACCTATTCACAATTGCAGGGTTTGCAGCTATCTTTTCTCACGTTTACCTCGATTATGCCACTAACTGGAAAATGCGTCCTCTATACCCGTTCAGTACGGATGCATCTATTATGGGATCCATTTCTTTTCTGGATCCCCTGACAAATATTCTTCCTCTGCTGCCCGTCTTTATCGTACTAGTTGCATATATGAAAAGCAGGGAAAAATGGAACGGGAAATTTAATAAATTCTGTACTTTTGTCACAAATAACCGGAACCGAATATATACAGCTCTTTTAATTTTGCTTATTGTCTGGCTTACAGTTACCCCTATAACAAAATTCTTTTTCCTGGATCATATCTCCGAAGCCGAAGGAAAAGTTATTAGCTACCAGGACACCTATCCTACGTCCTTTGGGAAATTCCTAACCGCTTATCAGTACAACTCCACACACTACAAAATCCTGGATCTGGGTTACTGGGCAGGGATCGAGAGAAGTGAATATATCAAGAAAATTAACATAAGCGGCAATGTCTCCAATGCCTCCGCATATGTCGAAAGAGCAGAGAAGCTCTACAGCACGGCAGTTCCTGAAGAAATTGACTATCCCGTTTACAATGTCTTGGAAGAAAACAGTTCTGTGACCGTTGTAATGAGTGATGCGAGGGACCCGTATGTAAAATCCTGGGCTTACTTTAAAACCGTTTACAGGTTCGTTTTTGATGAAAAAAGTGGGGATTATGTTGCATATGCGAGCATGCAGGGTAGGAAGGAGAGAAGATTGGGAAAGAACTATTTTGAGTGATCAATATTGAATAATCATTGCTCAAAATATTTCAAACATTAGATCGACGCTGGTTCTGCTGTTCTTCTATGAATTTGTTTTGTTTAGAGCTTGTCTGTGAAATTGGCTTTTTGGAATATCTCAGTTCATTGAGATTCTTTTTGAAAAAACCAATGATATTCTGATCTCCAATTTCTCTTTCAAAGGAGAGTGATTGTTCATAGCATTCAATCGCTTTCCCCCGTTCACCCAGCATATGGTATACTCTTCCCATATTTCCGAGCAAGATCCCCTGTGAGTACTTGTCCTCCGTGTCCTGCGCTATTTTGAGCGCATGATCGTAATATTCTATTGCTTTTCGGAATTCCCCTATTTTACGGTATGCTAATCCCAGATTTCCACGGAGAGTTCCTTCTGCACTCCGGTTTCTGGATTCTTTAGCAATTGTGAGTGCCTGTTCATAATACTCAATCGCTTTCTTTGGATTTGCCAGATCATTATATGCTCGTCCCATGTTTCCAAGCAGGACACCTTCTTCGCTTTTGATCTCCATCTCTCTGGCAATTCTAAGTGCCTGTCCGCAATGTTCGATTGTTTTTCTGGGATCTTTCAGCTTATGGTAGGCTCTTCCCAGATTTCCAAGCTGGACTACCACTTCTGTTCTGTTCTCGGATTCTTTGGCAATTCTGAGCGCTTGCTGGAAGCATTCAATTGCTTTCCTGGGTTCCCCCAGATCATTATATGTTTTTCCCATATTTCCATACAGGACTCCTACTTCCTTCCTTTTCTCCTTTTCTTTAGCAATTACAAGCGCTTTTTCGTAATTTTCGACTGATGCTTCCAGTTCTCCCAAATCGTGATATGCTGACCCCATGTTTGTCAGTATGAGTCCTTCAATATTCCTGTTTTCTACTTCTTCAGCAATTTTCAGTGCTTGTCCATAGCATTCAATTGCTTTTCCCAGATCACCCGGATCATGGTAGGCTCTCCCCAGATTTCCAAGTTGTACTCCTTCTTCAGTCCGGTTGTTTGTTTCTTTTGCAATTTTGACTGCTTGCTCGGAGTATTCAATAGCTTTATCATAATCCCCCAGCTTACGGTGTATCATTCCCAGGTTTCCGCGCAGGACTCCTTCTATGCCCCTATCATCTGTCTTTTTCACAATTTTGAGTGCATGTTCATAATATTCGACTGCCTTTTCAAATTCCTCCATTTCATGGTACGCAAGTCCCAAATTTCCAAGTATGAGCCCTTCTACACTCTTGTTTTTCTCTTTTTTAGTAAATCTCAGCGCCTGCTCGGAGCATTCAATCGCTTTTCCAAAATCTCCCAGCTTGCGGTACGAAAGCCCCAGATTCCCAAGAAGGAGCCCCTCTATGCTCCGAATATTGGAATCCTTAATAAGATTTAAAGCACGTTCGGAAAAATAAACCGCTTTTCTCAGGTCTCCCAGCATACGATATGCAGTCCCCAGGTTTCCAAGGATCAAACCATGAACTTCTATATTATTCGAAAAAGCTTCATTTCCATAATCATCACCAGGCAGCATTTTATTGTATAACTCGACAAGTACTGTGTAATAACACCACTGATCAAGTTGTCCGTCAAGGTTGTAATCGGATATGATCTTTACAGCTTTATCAAAGTCCTTTACCATACAGGAATAATGATGAGCCTCAATTAAATACTGGAAATTCTCTTTTTTTGCAGTTTTAGCCTGTGAACCTAAAGAAAGGTAGTATTTCCAGGCAAGCTTGTAGTACCCGGTTTTTTCTGATAATAGGTTTGAGGCATACTTGTTTATCAGAGGGTCTTCCCAGTAACTGTCTCCATTTTTCTGCAAAAGTGACCTGAGGCATAAATCCCATGCGATTTCTTCAACCTTTGACTCGGTCCATGAGGGCTCATTAGCTATTGCCGTGATTGCCTCTACAGGCACTGGCTGCCTGAAAATAGATAAATACTTAAGAACCTTACGTTCATCTTCCGAAAGCCTGTGGTTGTAGACCAGGTTAAGTATATTTTCGACAAACTTCCCTTCTACTCCGTTCCAGAAAGTAGTATGATTCAGGAGAGTGGAAAGCGGACCTTTTATGTCTTTCGTAAGTTGAGCCAGCAGGACAAGGCCAAGTGGATGACCCCGGGACAATTTAATTACTTTCCTTAATTCATCCTCGGATTTGTTAAGTCCCTCACGCCTTAACAGCTTAACCCCGGCCTCTGCATCCAATCCCCCAATCAGGTACGGAAAAGGTCTGACCCCGTTATTACTTTCAAAACCGTTGGAACTAACAAATAAAAACCTGCTTTTAAAGCAACTCTGGTTTGCCATATCTATCAATTCCGAAAACCCAATTTTTGACTCCAAAGGCCTATTTGTCCCGGGATCAATTAAAGCCTCAAAATTGTCAAAAACCAGCAGGTAAGAACCTTTATTTAATTCCTGAAACAGAAGGTCAATCTGATCTGCGACTTTGTAGCGTTCAAGGTTGGTTACAGGTTTTCCGACATCAGTTAGAAAACTTCCGATAACTTCAGTGATTGTTGTAGTCTCTTCCACCTTTCGCCAGTAAATCTCAAAAAACTTCCAGCGCTCTCCCATCCTGTTAACGAACATACTTGCCAGAGTAGACTTTCCAACCCCATGCTGCCCCGTAATGATCAGCGCGCTTCTGTCCTGAAAAATTTTCTCAATAATTTCAAGCTCTTTTTCTCTCCCGAACACCCTTTTCGGATAAGGAATAGGTCTTGCGCCATGCGTGTAAATCCATGAATGTCCATATTTGGTTGACCCATCCGGGTAGAAAAAAGTGAGCTCCCTGTATTCCATCCTGGTTTTACTGCCGCCAGCACTAACCTGACCGGATACAAGCTCCGGAGATAAATTATTACCCTTAACGACTGTCAGAGCCGAAGACTGATCTGTTGCCATGCTAAAACCTCAAATAAATAAATCCCCTATTAAATCGTGATCAGAGTGCTCTGTCTAATGAATTGTTCGATACTTTTAAAGGATGACGATTTCTGACATGCTTTCCTGGAGATTTTATTCTACAGTTTTTTTTATAGGTGTACTTATTATCAGATTCTTCGGACATTCAAACCCTCAATGATAAATTTGATATTAAAGTCTGTAAATCTTTTAAGAGTTATTTATTTAATGGTATATAAATTATTAAGTTTTTTAGAATGAGATATAAAATGTGAGGGTTGTTTTGTAAAACTGCCTGCATATTTCAGTAAAGAGTCCCCTTTTTTTGACCAGTGGCTCAAATGATTTTGCTTAAGTATATCAAATTCTTTATTGATACATTTACGGTTTTTAGCTACAAAGAAGCTTGTTTATTTGTACAAAATATGTTAAAATTACACTTTTTTGAGACTAGCCGCCTACTTCGCAGTCGTGAGGTCTCCCCAGTTTTAAGAAACGAAAAACCTAAGCCAGCTCTGAAAATTAAATACTTGTAAAAAATCAACGGGCGACAATAAAAGTTAGGCTCTTCGTCATTCTCTATGGATAAGAAAGGTAGTGTATAATCTTCAGCAAATTCGCTTTACATGTTATGCACAGGTTTTATGGTAAAATCTGTGTATTTCTATTGTTTAGCATAAACTCAAAAGAGAATCGAAGGCTAGAAAAGAAGAAAAAATGAGGTCTGCATAAATTTTCCCTGCATCTATTGCTATTCTTGAATCAAGATCTATTACTTCTACAATATTAAGTAATTCAAGTGTCCTTTCAAGAGCATCTTGCGATCTTGAAAGATGAGCACCTACACTTAGTTCAGCGGCTGTAATTGATGATGTGTAGCCCGAATATTCACTTTCCATACGTTCTAGAAAGCTTCTAGAAGATGGGATAACCTCTTTTCGAAGACAGTCAACAAATATCGATGTATCTACAAAGAACTTAATTTTATCCAGTCCAGACGTGAAGATTTCCGCAGCTGGTCAACAAACTCTTCGCTATCTACATCATAATCCCAGGCTCCACAGGCTGATTCTACCAGTTCCTTTGAGCTTCGTCCTTCTTTTTTTCGAACCATGCTGAGGATAGAATGAATTTCCCTATCGAGCTCGATAAGTCGCCTCTCGATATCTGCTGTTGATTCCATAAATATCAATTAGTCTTAATGCCATATAACTTTCTCTTGAAGGCTATAGCATCTTTCTCTTGATAGATAATCACAAAAATTTTGATACGAAAATCAATTTCAGGACACAATGCCTATTAATATACTATTATGAAAAGAAGGGAAAAAGCGTGGTTCTTGCATCCAGAAAAATCTCCTAAACCTAAGGTACCCGATAATGTAAAGGCAGAGGTAGAAACTAAAGCGAATGAGCTTGTAGAATCTTCCTTAAAGCCTGAACACATCAAGCCTCCACCTGAAGATATGCACTTCAATTATGTAGTGGATATCTATACGAAATGGTATCGTCACTATTTTTATTTTTGTGCCAAATATGCTTGTCCCAGCCCACAGGCTATATCTCCATTTTTTGAAACAAAGTTTGCCCGCATGGAATACGTTGGGAATGGTCAATTCAATCTTTCATACATGAGACACACAGGGAGTTGGTTTGAGATATTCCAAAATTTGTCCGTGAATGAATGTTTAGAGGCTATCAAGGATCTTCCACACTTCCAACTATAAAAAAGGAGCTACTATGAAGTCTTTGTCTGCTAACTAGATAATGTTATTTTTTAGAAGGCAACTGTTAATGATATGATGAGTTTATATAGTGTTAACTGACGAAGGCTTTACAAAGCCTTTTACTTTACTATTCCCCATGCAGTCAACTTTTTCTTAATATCCCGTAGCTCATCATCAGAAAACACAAGTCCTTGGTAATGCCTCATGCTTGTTAAATTATCATGTCCTTGCCTGAGACAGACTGCAGATTCAATTATTCCTGCTGTAATCATCCAGGATTCTAATGTTTTTCTTGTGGTCTTCGCTGAAAGTCCATAAGGGTTGATACCTGCAACAACAGCCCATCTTTGAAGGTTCTTATTCCAAGTAGTTTCTAATGGAGGTCTATTAGCCTGCCAGAAATCCCGTAAAAGGTAAGAAAACATTGATGGTAGAGGCTGAATTGTTCTCTCTAACTGTCTCCTTTTTTGATTCTTTTGAGCTGATTCTGGTAAATGAATCAGGTTCCTATTTTCGTTGTACCATTCTTTGTGGTCATAAAGTCTCAAGACTTCGATATACCTCATACCAGTTATGAGAAGAATATCCAAAATTGTTTTGTGGGCTGCTTTCGGAATCGCTGTTTTTAGTGCCTCATACTCCTTAGAGGTCAGGATTCTTATTTCTTTAATATACAGATGCAAAACTTCTGGGTCCCTTCCATAAGTATGTTTAGGGTATTTCATAGCTATGAGTATACACAGTTTTTACTTAAACCTGTGTTTTTCAGGCACTTTTTGCCCTATTTTTGGGTCAAAAGTGGTTAAAAAATGGGCAAAATGCACAGGTTATACCATAATATCTGTGCATAATTGAAAAGAGAATTTACAGCAAATTTGCAGCACTGCCTCAAAATAAGAAAATGAATTTGAGAAATACGAAAATAATATAAAATTCTTGTTAAAAATCGAAATACCTTTACACTCTTTTATTTATATTGTTTTATTTGTATTGTATAGTGTAGGCTGGCACCTACTCTTTTCCCTTAACATCATGCCTTTTCAATATTATACCAGCCTGCAATTGTCCCTTTTTCACAGGCTTGCACTCATTCTCAATAATGACAAAAATTAAACTTAAGAGTACCCAACAAACAAACATACAAGTTGGCATGTGGTTATCAAGCATTTTCAGAATATTTTTAACATATGGAAACCTATAGGTTGTTATGGCAGCGACAACAACGATTTGTATCGATCCAAATGTCAAGAGCAAATTAGACGATTTAAAAGCGTACAAAAATGAATCTTATAACTCAGTCGTAGAAAGGCTTATAAAAATGGCATATGATGAAGAACCTTTAACAGATGAAGAAATAAAAGGCATTGAAGAGAGCCTAGAAGATATTAAAGCAGGTAGAGTATACAGTGAGGACGAAGCTAAAAGAATGATGGGTATTGAGGATTAAATGTATTCAGTTGAGTATACCGCGCATGCGATTAAAGACACGAATAAATTACCTTCTGAAGTAAAAACAAAAATATTCAATGCTGTTAGCAAAATCAAAGAAGATCCTTATGAGCATGTTAAGAAGCTGAAAATGTCTGTTAAAACACCTCTATATTCCTTAAGAGTGGGAGAATATCGAGCAATAATGGCAATTAAGGATCAGTTACTTATTATTCAAGTCGTAGAAGTCGGGAACCGGAGTAAAATATATCGAAAATATTAAACTCTCGTTCTAAGTAATTTTAAGAGCATTTTAAGAGCACCACGCATCAAAACTACCAGCATACTAGATATATGCAAGCCACGCGCCTAATACAAAGCCACAATTTACATTATAGACTTTAAAACTTAGAAGCAAGTAATTTCATACAAGATCTAACTAGGGTTAAAATATCATGTAAAAATAATTTTCGTAAATATGACAAATATTGATTATTAATAGTATAAGCTGTGGATTTTTAAGAGCTCCACAGGCTACATAGGAATTCAACCATTACAAAATCTCTTGAACATATACATTACAAACCGTCAGGAAGAAAACTGGACATTTTACAAAACGAGTATGAATTTTTTATAATATTGTGCTAGTGACTATATATACTAACCTCTTTTTCCTGTGGAAACTTCTCCTTTTTCAGAATTTTAGACATATTTGCATTAACAGCTACTTTGTACTCAGTCATCATCTTCATCCGGCAAGTCATCTATGAATTTGTCTAATTCGTCAACAGTGCCAACAAAAATCGGTTTTTCCTGATGAACCTTTCCCATTTTTTCGACATACTCAGGCCTCAATTCAGGCTCAAGCATTTCGTTTTCAAACCTAGCTACTACTAATTCAATAGCGGCGCTTTTGTCTTTAAGATTATATTTTGCTTTAACAATGTTCAGGACTTGATTGGTTCGGTCAGACATTTTAACTCTGGCTTGTTTCATGTGTATACCAAATACACAAATATGCACATGAAATATATAATTATCCTAGCTACCAGCTAGAATATATTTCCATAGAGTTAAGCACTCCGGTGCCTGTCCCATCACAAATTTACATCAAAAAATGAGTAAATATAACCATGATTCCCTAATTTTACATAGGTTTTACAAGAATCTGTGTACCAACATAGTTTTTAAATGTTGGTATTTTCATTAAAAATTAGGCGAAAAACCTCAAAAAAAGAGGATAATATCCATGAAATACCAACGTTCTATGTTATAAACGTTGGTATCTATTTAATCACTTTAGCTTTTGAAGCTCTTCTATTTTTTCACGTTTTTCATCTATTTCACGTTTATATCTAACTTTTATTTCTTTAACTTCATTATAAAATAGTAGGCTTTCATTGCTAATTCCTTTCATTGATTCCATGTGAATTAATACTGCATCTGCGCCTTCTTTATCTATTAGTGGTTCTACTTTCCTCCACTCTGCATATTTAATACTCAACTCTCCATTCCGTTTGTCTTCTAGAGTAAATATCTCATCATAGAGGTCCATAATTTGGCTTTCGATCTCTTTTTCTGCAGGCATAGTTGTTTCACCGTTATAGCGAATATATACAGCATTAATAGTTTATTCCCACCGTTATATTATTTTAATTCCCAGAACTCCTCAGCTTTTTCCTCCATTTCTTCCAATCTGTCATAGTAATCAGGGAATTCATTCAAATGAGCCAGAGCGATTTTTCCAGTCATAATTGGGTCATCATTAGTAACATTGGTTGAGGGGTCTCTGGTTCCGTGCTCCAGCTCTACATCCATGCCTCTGCGGAATTGGTCAACATCGAACTTATCCCATTTAATTCCAATTTTTTTGCCCACTTCTTTTGCTTCTTCTGCTGTAAAGTGTTCTTTTGTCATGCCCATCACTTCGAAGATTAAATTTTAATTAACTTTATACTTATACTACGTTTCCGAAAAGTTTTGAGTTCGATATAAATTTTTAGAAACTTCTAAAAGTCTAATCCATATTTATGAATCCCTTAAGTTATCGAACGATTACAGAAGTTAATTTAAAAAATTTAAAGGATTAACTTATTTCTCTTCTATAAGAGTCATTTCCTGGCCACAACAAACAAGAGTTCCTCCACCAACTTTTTCTACTACAACCTCATTACCACAGATCTCACAAAGATACCTTTCTCCTTTTGCAGATACACCCAATTTACTGTCACCTCGGTTACTCGATTTTAATGTCTCATCAGTATCTAAATGTTTATCGGTTTTTAAAAAGCTAATCTAAAACTCCTAATTTCTCAGTCTTAGTTCCCTTTAAGCTCTTTATTCTCTCATCATATCTAATTCAAGGCTTATAAATCGAGAGGAACCTGAATAATCTGAGCCACTTCATAGACCAGCCAAGTCTATCTTTCTCCTATAAATTTCATTAAGAGCTAAGAGATTCTTTTTTATCTATTTTAGTATCATTGACTATATTGCTATCACTGCCAATAGCACGATATGCGATACCAGCCAGAACAGCTCCAATGATTGGCGCTACCCAGAAAAGCCAAAGCTGTTGAATTGCCCAGCCGCCGACGAATAATGCCTGCGATGTGCTGCGTGCTGGATTTACTGAAGTATTTGTCACCGGAATGCTTATCAAGTGAATCAAAGTTAGCCCCAGTCCTATAGCAATCGGGGCGAAACCGGGTGGAGCGCGGGAATCAGTCGAGCCAAGGATGATAAAGAGAAACATAAAAGTCATCGAGACCTCACAGACAAGCGCTGCTAACATCGAGTATCCTCCAGGCGAGTGTTCCCCAAATCCGTTAGCAGCGAAGCCGCTTCCGACAAGATCAAAACCTGGTTTACCGCTGGCAATCTGCGAGAGCACAAACGCTGCGACGATTGCTCCTGCCAACTGTGCAACGATGTATGGGACAATGTCCTTAGCGGGGAAGCGACCGCCTACAAACAAGCCGACGGTAACCGCTGGATTGAGGTGACAACCTGAGATATGACCGATTGCATAAGCCATCGTCAAAACTGTAAGTCCAAAAGCCAGGGATACGCCAACGAAGCCAATGCCTAACTCGGGGAAGCCGGCCGCCAGAACTGCGCTGCCACATCCGCCAAGAACCAACCAGAAGGTACCTACAAACTCTGCAAAGAATCGATGTGTTAAGTTCATGAAAACCTCTCAGTCTTTGATTTTGAATTAAGGAATAATGGGAGGAAATATGACTTTTTGGTTACTTTTTTTCCACTTTTTCCTCTTTTAGCACCATTTTTGCAATCATGAAAACCACAAATGCGATAATAATAAAGTTTATCAAATCTCCAAGAAAGGCACCCCATCTCAATAATATAGGTCCAATAGCAAGCGTTGCAGTCTCCCATGCTCCACCAGGGATAAAAGGTGCGATAATTTGCATTACTATGTTGTCTGCAAAAGATTTTACAAAAGCAGTGGCTGCGAGACCCATGATTAAAGCAATTGCCAGTGGAATTACTTTATATTCATCAAGAAACTCTTTAAAATCACTTATCATTCCCATATTATTCTCTCCTAAAATAGAGTAAATATAACTTTTATATATTTGTTACTTATTAAATTCAGCCAACGATCATAAAAGTTAACTTTAACTAATAAATATTCAATACTTAGCAAATATACCTGATATATGGTTATTGACCGTCTATATATTAATCAGAATGTAAACAGAATCTCAAATAAACAAACTTTGAATTTATTTGCAATCAAAGTAATGGAGAAGGAAAACCTGGAAAGCCACTTTCTATTCAATACACACCCCCTTTACAAGAACTAAGTATACCTCTTACAATCACATAATTGGTTCAGAACACGATGGCTTCCAGGTGAATTATACCATTATTCCCTATTAATTTCCCTTCTATGGCACGTCCCTATTGATTTTTTCACTTCAATTTAGTATTTATAATGAACAATTATGATGAATAGATATTTAAAACTTTTTATATTAAAATAAAAAAAATATATATCGTGATATTAAATATTATCGTCTAGATTGTCAGTAAACATTGTTTATATCCTTTAAAAACTCCAATCTAATATTATTCGATCTAATTTATTATAAAAGCAATATATCTTGTATGAGGGTAATTTACTAAACTCGGGGCGTCGCCAACATTTCTGACAAAACACCTCTAAGCAAAAATTGGGTCTTCGGATTCTGATTTTTAAATTAGCATTTTTTTTAGTAATATGAAAGTTTTTCGTATCAAAAATGACTCATTATTTGAAATCTACAGGTAACTCTATCAATGATTTATTAAAACACAGTGCTCTTCTTGGAGAAAAACACATCATTTGCCTTGGAAAATATTTCGTTGATACGAAAAATGTACTAAAAATGAAGAATTAAGGCCTTTAAATATCGTTTATTAAAGGGTTGCAGGCTTAATTGGTGTTTTGTCGGAAATGTTGGCGGTACCCCACATAGGCAAAATACGAACGTTTTAGCAGAAACGTTCGTATATTGAATTATTCTACAAAATTCGATTCTTATAAAAATGAGCTTGATAACTTAGAAATGCGAAATTATCTTAGGATAGAACAGAGGCAAACATCAGTAGACTATATACATATAGTCATTTTTTTATTCTAACATTTTTACATAAAAATAGTATTATATAGCAATACATCATTAATAATCATGATAAATTAATCAAGTCGCACCACCAACATAAAGCGATGAGTAGTGAAGGAAAAATGGGGAGTGTCTAGTATAATGAGTCTAAAAGCCACCATTCTGACCAATCGCGTGATTAGAGGATTTTTTAGGGATTGTATGTAGAACAGAAAGTGGCTTTCAGACCATCCTTGATTTGAGATACTATTTCAAATTGGAATATATATTATAGTCCATTTTTTATCACTAGATTTTGGGACTGAGTCAGCGTAAGGCTAGTGAAATAGTTAATGACCCTCATAGATACAAAAATCTAAGATATGATATGAGTGGCTTAAGCCGTGTTCATATCGGACCTTTTGTTTTTGTCTTTTTCTATTGACGAATAAATAAAAACAGTTACGTTAGAGGATTTTGAACATCACGATAACGCATACTGATGCATGTAGTTGACTCTATTTTTATATTAAAACCAGCAATGTGCCAAAAATTCTGTGAAATCAAATTTATCAAAAAATTTTTATGTCGAACACTCGACACATTGCTAAAACAAAAAATAGCTACGTTTATTCATAAAACATTGTAGTATGGGGTGATCTTAATGTTCATGTCCGCAGACCTACTGCAGTAACACTCAATGAAACTGCCGAAGAATTCCATATTTCCACTGGACGATGTCATAAGATTTAAATCAAATTTACTGCGGAAGGTCTCTGGACATGAACCTTAATGTTTCATGATGTTTGCAGATGATTTCATCTAGTACATCGATTCCCATTTATATCCATAAATAAATATATTAGTAATACTATAAAATGTACTAATGCCTCGTATAAGTCATCGTCCTAAATTGTCATTTACTCAAGAAGAGTTAGATTATCTGATCAAGTTAAGTCGTTCTAGAAATCAAGCTGCAAGCATTGTTAAAAGATCCAAGATAATACTTTTGAGCTATCAGGGGAAAAACGATGCCGAGATCTCCAGAGAGTTAAAAATCGATTACAAAACTGTAAGGCTATGGATACAAAGAGTGTTAGATCTTGGGGTAAAAGAAGGTTTGGTAGAAAAACCAAGAAGTGGGAGACATCAAGATATTAGTGCTGAATCACGAGCTCGCGTAGTCTCACTTGCGTGTATGAAACCAAAAGACCTTGGATATCCTTACGAAATCTGGACGCAGAGACTTCTTGCTAAACATATCCAAGAGAATTGTATCAAAGAGAAACATCCTGATTTATCGAAGATATGTCAGGGGACAATTTCAAAGATTCTCAATGCAAGCAAAATAAGACCGCATAAAATTAGGTATTACATAGCAAAAGTTGATCCCGATTTTGATCAAAAAGCCGCCAATGTCCTGGATACGTATAGAGAAGCTAAAAGACTAAATGAAAAAAAAACAAAAACGAAAAAATTAAAACCGTGATTATTTCTTACGATGAAAAACCAGGTATTCAGGCAATTGGAAACAAATATCCAGATCTTATGCCAGTAGAAGGGCGATATTCTACAATAGCAAGAGATTACGAGTATAAAAAACATGGAACTCTTTCACTATTAGCTGGAATTGACTTAATATCTGGGAGAATTTCTTATAAAATATTTGAGAATCATAGAAGCTGCGAATTCATTGAATATCTCAAAGAACTTGAGTCAACATATCCAGAAGATAAAATAAAAATTACTATAGATAATCTTAAAGTACACACATCAGAAGAAACTCAGAAATACCTGGAAACTGTTCCTGACAAGTTTGAATTTGTTTTCACACCCAAACATGCTTCGTGGTTGAATATCATTGAAAGTTTTTTCAGCAAAATGGTGAGAAACGTTTTGAGAGAAATAAGAGTAGACTCACTAAGTGAGTTAAAAGAGAGAATTAGTCAATATATAGACGAACTTAACGAAAAACCAGTTATATTTACATGGAGATATATGATGGAAGAAAGGGATGAGATGCCTGGTGGAATCACAGTCTAATATGGAGTTAATTAGGAATCGATGTACTAGTTTCTAGAATAATATGATTACTATATAATTACACGGCGTTTTTCCGATGATTGGGGAATTTTGAAAAATCGCCGAATTTAAACAAAATAAGGAGTGGTTAATCTGGTTGACGATCAAATAATGAACGGTATATACAATATGGTAAATCAATTTGTTGCATTTATTCCGACTCTTGTGGCAATTATTATTCTTATTATTGTAGGGAAAATTTTAGGAACCTTCCTTGGAAAACTTGGAGCAAGAGCACTGGACAGGATAGGACTTGATGACCTCGTCGACAAGACTGTTATAGGTGGAATGATCAGAAGAGGACGGATGAGTACTGTTGCTTTCTTTGATGCAGTCATTCGGTGGCTTATTTATATTATCTTTGCCTCTATCATCCTTAATCTTCTTAATATCCAAGCAGTAAATAACTTCATCAACCTGATAATATACTACATCCCGCTAGTTATCTCTGCCCTTATAGTACTAATTATAGGGTTCTTGATTGTGGATTTCATTGGTGATCTTGTAAAAAATCTACTAATTTCTGTCGGGATAGATGAGAAATTCGAAAGGACGACTTTTGGAGCTTCACTCAGAACTTCAGGATTGACAGCTTCAGGAATAGTAGCCGGACTGATAAGACTATTCGGGTACCTGATGTTTCTTACGACTGCATCAAATATTTTACAGCTGACTATGATTACCCAGCTACTGATAGATATTACTCTATATCTGCCCCGCCTCTTTACAGGCATTCTGATCCTGATGATAGGAATTCTTTCCATTGATCTTGTAATGGACTACTTGGCCGGCACTGTCAGGGGCATGAATATAGAGGGAACAAATATCATAATCCCTCTTCTGAGGGGTTTCCTGTTTCTGATCGTGATCCTAGTTGCATTGGATACCATGCTGGTTAATACTAGCATTCTCTATCTGTTCTTCGGACCTCTGGCATGGGGAATTGCAATCATTGTCGCATTCAAATACGGAGTTAAAGACGCAATTGTTGTCTATGCAAAAGAAAGGAAGTAATTCCTTCTTTTCTTACTTTTTGGGAGGACTGATTATAATGGACTACATAAGAAAAAGTTGCCCAAAATGCGGAAATGAATTTTTCGTTCTGAATACCGTGAAAGGAAATGAGGTTTACTGCACTCTTAAATGCCTTTCAGAATCTCAGGAGAAGATGAACAAAAATAGACTTTCTTCATCGCTTGTATAATCTATATCTTTTGTAGTAAACTCTGGTTCCGTTGCAAAAACCATACCGCAAAAATAAACTTTTTTATGCAGCAAATAATCTAAGGGCTCGTAACAAAATAATTTAATTTTTTACTTATTCTTTGGTTTGAAAGTGTAATTCCATTCCCCATGAAACTCGTCACGTACAATGTCTAATTCTTCAACCTGTTTTTTATCGATTTTAATTCCTTTTGGATACTCATTCTCGTCTAACATGCATTTTACTTCAAGTCCTTTCGATGTAGTTGTTGCTGCAATGAGGTTTACAACAACTTCATAGCTTGTTAGCGGTTTTCCTCTCCAATTCAAAGTAATTTGAGAGAATAATCTGTGCTCTATTTTATTCCATTTACTTGTACCTGGGGGAAAGTGGCACACCGAAATTTCCAACCCTGTTTCATCTGCGAACTTTTGTAATTCCACTTTCCATAATTTCACTCTGTATCCATTACTTCCCCCGCAATCCGCAGTAATCATGAGTTTTTTTGCTTCAGGATACACTTTACAACCCATCATATACCACCATCTTCGTATACTTTCAACTGCAAAAGAAGCTGTATCATTATCAATGCCGACATTAACCCATCCACTATTATTAGTAATGTCATATACTCCATATGGATTCACCTTTCCTAGTTCTTTATCCACAAAGTCATATACATTTACATGGATTGGATCTTTTTTCGGACGTAATTCACGGCCCGAATTCTTAAAATTTCCAATATTCTCTTTCTTTTTAGAATCTACGGAGATTACGGGCTGTTTTTCACTTTGAAATGTTTTGCATTTTTCATTTATATGCTTAAATTGATCGTCACGATCCAAATGATCAGTTCCTTCTATTGTTTTCTTATTTGCTTGTAAACTATAACCAAGCATGTGAAGCATATCTGCAACTCTTGAATGACTTACTTTATACCCCAGCTTCTGAAGCTCTGTTGCTAATTTCCGAAGACTTTTAGTAGTCCAGCATAAAGGAGATTCTGGGTCTCCACGGGTTGTCGGTTCAATAAGTGTTTCAAGGTCGGACAAGATAGTTGGATCTTTCTCAACGATCGTTTTACGACCCCCTCCTGGAGCACGTATTTTTTCACCAGAGGGTGATTCTCCACTTTCAAGTTCAATACAACCCTTTTTAATTGTCTCTTCGGAAATACCCGTTGCACGAGAAACTAAATTAATATTACCGCTTTTGCCAATGCTAAGCGCTTCTGCAGCTGCAAATAAACGTCTGCTTTTTTCATCAAGAAAAGGTTTTAGTAAGTTATATTTTTTAGAAATTATTTCCTCAAGCATATATTATAACATAATTAACTTCTATAAAAATGTTCCTATATTATTTCGTTACGGCTACTAAGAATATAATTTTGTAGTATACTCAAAAATACGAACCTTTTCGTATAAAAGGTAGCTATTTCTTTGATTTTGGGCCAATTTTTATGCCAAATAACTAACATATAAGCTAAAAATAGCTGCGTTTTAATACTTTGTAGCTATCATTTATCTCATGGAAAATGGATTAGTTACTGCAGACGGAACCAAGATCCTAACTGTAGAGGAATATGATAGGTTTGTAACCGCTATTCCTGAATCAATGAAAGCTATTTTTGAGATTAACACAATTACAGGCCTTCGATACATTGAGCTTCAAAGGCTCTATGAAAATCCTCAATGGTACTACAAAGAACGAAATCAGATCATATTACCTAAAGAAGCACAGAAAAAGGAAAAGCAAAAGCTCCCTAAAAGGACTATTGATAAATTACCTGCAACTTTCTCCTATGTGTTTTCTCATTTTCTGAATGGCAAAAAACCGCCCTATCGGTCTTCATGGAACAAGGATCTATCTAGGTGGGCAGAAAAAGCAGGTATAAGTCCAAAGGTAGGAACAAAAACTCCAAGAAAGACCATAGAAAGTTGGATGCTAAAGACTGGAATACCAGAGATTGAAATATATTCCAGACAAGGGCATGACCCTATAACATCTCTTAAGCACTATCAAAGCCTTTCATTTACAGATTATGAACTACGAGATATTAAAAAAAGGCTTATAGAATGGGGGATTTTAAAATGAAAAGTCTTCTTCTTGCATACCAGGAAGTGTTGAACGGTACAGAGCTCGAAAACTTGCCTTTGAGTGAATCCGCAAAAGATAAAATAAGGAAGTTCCGACCATTCGAAATGATGACGGGTGCATTGTATTCAGAGGTCGCTCAAAGCGCTGGATTAAAAAAGACAACCGTTAGAGGATTCACAAAGGTGTATATGGCTCACAAAAACAATAAAACGATGGTTAGAAAGAATGGAGTATACATAATTGTGAGCAATGAAGAGATACAGAATGATTCGCTCGGCAATAAAAATATATAGTCCCTAACGAAAATAAATACAAAAATGGTATTATTGATCACGAAAATTGATAGCTATGATACTGGTATGTAAATACGATTCCAAAATATTATGAGGTTGACAGGTTCTAAGAATATCGATTTTAAAACTCAAAAATATAGAAAGTTAGATGAAATAGCTTTCAGACAGACCATTTTCCAGTTAAAATGTTAACTATATAGTCGGTTGGTCTCGTTTTTTCACGGTCTTTGAAAGATGAGTTAGACTTTCAGCCCCTTTAAGATAAGCCCCTTCAAGATTAACTCCTTCTAGGTGAGCCTCTATAAGAATCGATAAGGTCATCTGTGGTCAATTCAAGATCTTAGCGTACGGTTTCCCATTTATGAGGTGACCCCTACAAAAGTCTCGATGCTTATTTTAAAGATTGAAACGCAGGGTCTTCCCAAATGGCTTTAATCCAATCATCAATAGCATATGGCTCTAAATCCAGTTTTGTTATCTTTTCACCGTCTTTTATTTTAATAGAACCAGCAACCTCGAAAACCTTCAAAGCCTGTAGTATACTGTTTTTAAAAACAGGATTAATATTGTATTTTTCACATATTTCAACCTACATTCGGCAGGTCGACATTATATTTTGAGTATCTTCACTGCTACTGTTTTTTAACCATTATGTAAATTTACATCTGGTTCAAAACTAGTTAACATATAAACCAAATCTTACGATCTATATAAACAATGAACTGTTTTTTCAATAATGTTTAGTTTCAGGGAGACTGTGTTTTTCGGCAAAAACACCATCAGTAAAAATGTTGAGGAATAAACATGTTACCTGCCGAATCCAGGTTCAAAAAAGAAATCTAAAATTAATCATATTAATTTATGCGTTAACCTGCCGAATCCAGGTTAATATACTGCTTTGACGGTTCTTGCAAAAATACCCAAGATGAAGATACGAAAAAAAATGATATAAAAAGAGAAGACTTTAATCAAGCCTATTTTTTCAGCTTTTATCAAGTCTATTAAAATTTTTTAATTAAGTAATATCTACTTTTCCTTGATGATAGCTTCGCTGGTACTGAACCTAAGTGCACATGAAATTGTCTCTTTACTTTTTTTTATAAAAATCGATTAATCCCTTTTACAATGCATAGGTTTTATAGCAAAACCTGTGCATTATACCCGTTTTTAACCTAATTTTGACCCAAAAATAAAGCAAAAAGTGCATGAAATACACATATTAAAATAAAAACTGTGTATACTCATAGCTCTGAAACAACCTAAAGTAAATCAAATTTAAATATGTTTTGGTACATGACCAAATATCGCTATAATAAAATTATTTGGATAAAACATTATTATTTGCATATATCATTATTTCTTTGATATTACGTGATTTTTTTGGTAAAACATGAATATCTTGGGTAGACGAAATCTATATATATTTAGGCATCCCCAACTCACAATTGTGATTTTATGCCATCAGAACAAGTAGAAGAATATCTGAAAGCGATCTACGATATAGCGGGCAAAGATGGCGCCGCAAGGACTACTGCAATAGCGAAATGTCTCAAAATATCTCCACCCAGCGTAACGGAGGCGGTGCAGAAAATGGCGGATCAAGGGCTTGTATTGTATGAGCCTTATAGGGGGTTCACTCTCACAAAAGAAGGGTTGGCAATAGCCACTGGAATTAAGCGGAAACACAGGCTTCTGGAAGTGTTTCTTACTAATATCCTCCACATTGACAAAGATAAAGCTCACGTGGAAGCGTGTAAGATGGAGCACTCTCTCTCAGATGAGACCGAAAATTCTTTGTGTAATATGCTCAAAGCACCAGCCAGGTGCCCCCATGGTTGTCCCATAAGCCCCTGTAAGGTTGTTGGTACATGCGATGAGTGCAATGTGGGTTTCCAGTGATCAGAAACACAAAGAGTCTGACAGGAATATTGTTCCTATTACTGACCTTGTACGATGTGAGAAGGGCATCGTTGCATTCCTCAGGGGAGATAAAAAGGTTGTTCAGCGGTTATCTGACCTTGGATTAACATTGAATACGGAGATTGAGCTGCTGCGAAAAGCACCAATGAACGTCCCTATAGAAATATGCGTCCGAAGGACGAATCTGGCAATAGCACGGGATATTGCAGATAAAATTTTCGTAAGTGTAGAAGGATAAAATTTATGTTAGGTTGTGAGAATTGCGGACGGTGTAGCCCCACACCTAAGTCAATAACTAATTTCAAAAGGATAGTTGCTCTTGCAGGGAATTCAAACGTTGGCAAAAGTGCCATATTTAACCAGTTAACCGGCATGGAGCAGATCATAGGCAACTGGCCTGGAAAAACAGTAGAGCGTGCCGAAGGGTTATTGCAGTATAAAGGGTTGAGGATAAAAATCATTGACCTGCCAGGAATCTACTCTTTTTCCACGTACTCAATGGAAGAGATCGTATCCCGGGATTTTATCGCTCTTGAAAAGCCGGATCTAGTTGTAAATGTCATAGATGCATCGGCACTGGAACGGAACCTGTTCTTTACACTACAGTTAATAGAACTGGGCGTGCCGACGGTCATAGCTCTCAATCAGGTAGACCTTATGGAAAAAAGGGTTATCCGTCACAACGCTAAAAAGCTTGAGGAAATCCTGGGCGTGCCTGTCGTCACAACTGTGGCAATCAAGGGAAAAGGTATCAAGGAATTGACATAAAAAATAATCGATGGAACTGAAAACAAAAAACTTCCGAACAAAATACACTATGGTCAGGAAATAGAGCAGCGTATAGGAAAGCTCGTAGAATCCCTGAGCAGTATAACAATAGAATATCCTGCTCGCTGGACGACTATCAAACTCATCGAGAAAGATGCCGAAATTACCGGTCTCCTTGAGAAGGCTGACCCGAATATCTCCAAATTGGCGGGTTCGCTGGCAGACGAGATCGAAAAAATACATGGTGAAACATCGGGATTAGTGATTACAGGTGAGCGCTATCATGTAGCAGACATGATAGCACATGAGGTCGTCAAGGATATAATGCCAGGTGTG
>CAWFUY010000016.1:0-54343 GCA_963818955.1 uncultured Methanosarcinaceae archaeon
CTTAACAAGAAACTGTCAAGTCTTCATGGTTAATATCCTGTAAAAGGATTCATACATGACTAATCTATAAGAAAAGCTTTAAAATGACTAACAAGCTTTGAGTAAAATAATACAATAGTTGCATCAATAGAAAACCGATTCACTTGAAGAATTAGAGGTAGTTTGGAAATGGGAAAATATGATGTAATTGTTATTGGAGCAGGAGTTAGCGGGCTTTTATCCGCTTTGACGCTTTCGAAACATGGGAAAAAAGTCCTTTTACTTGAGAAAAGGCAGTATCTCGGTGGTAACTGTAATAGCTATATGGTAGATGGGTACCAGGTAGACACTGGAGTCCATGCAATAACCCACCTTAGTGAAGGTCCTTTGAAGAGGTTGATGGACAATTACTTTGATTATCTGCCCGTATTTGAAGACTACGGATATTATTATGTTCGGACTGAAAATTCTTTTGTCAAGGTTCCTTCAAATCTGAGAGATTTCGTTACCTTTGACGTACTTCCGAGAATGGACAGGCTTCTGCTCTCTCAGACTCTCACGAAAGCCTTTACTCTTTCATCATTTGGGATAGACCTTTCAGAAAAATCAGTTTATGATTTCCTGCCAAAGAACCTCTCTAAAGATACCTGCGATTTTGTAGACACTATATGCATTTCTCTTTCAGGAAAATCCATGAAAGAAACCTCAGCTCAGCGCGTCCTGTATGGCAGCAATTTTGTCAGGGATAGCATTACGCAGGAGCAATTTGATGCCATGATCGGAAAACTTGAGACAAAAAAACGTCAATCTGAGGAATCGATTCTTGCCTCAATCTTCCCACATCATCTTCATGCTTCTCTTCAGGCAAAATTGAGTGGAGTTACTCAGCCCTTTACATCGCTTGAAAGGCTTGCAACGAATGATGTAAATAACTCTCAAGGCTATCCCAGAAAAGGATTGAAAGCTCTTCTTAACGCAATCCTGTTTTCCCTTCCGAAAACCGTCGAGATCAAAAATGAGTGCGAAGTAAAATCTATTCTCGTACAGGGTGGAAAAGTCTTAGGTGTGGAAGCTGACGAAATATATTATTCTGATCTTGTTATTTATACTGGTTTTGCAACCGAGCTTCCCAGGCTTATAAAAGATCTTCCCGGAGATTATGTCGGAGATCTCAAGCGTATTATGCATAGTAAAAGCCTGACTGTCTGGCTTGGCATGGAGAAGGAGCTTCCGGAATTAAATTATATAGGTTCTGAGATCTGGTTTAAGGATTTTGCGTACTGGGCAACGCCTATCAGTAATTATGATCCTTCCCTTGCACCCAAAGGCAAACAACTTATTGGATTTTCCTTTGTCATCGACGAAAATAGTAATGAAGAACAGGAACTCAAAAAAGCCTATGACACTATTTTCCGCGCTCTTCCAAATGTAGAAAGACATATTGAAATGCAACACGAACAAATATCTGTTCCCGAAAAAGCTGCGGTCACAATTTACGGAAAGTTCGCAGATATCCGGACTCCTGTACAGAATCTCTATGTAGCAGGCACTGATACTGACAGGCGCAGTATGGGAATTACCCGTGCCGCATATTCGGTCATAGAGCTCCTGAAGATTCTCGGTGAGGACGGAAATCTCCATTGAAATTAATATGAATCATATAGTGAAAAATTTCCATACAGGATCTCCAATTGATGACTTGTCTTTTGATGACTGGTCTTTTTGTACACAAATAGGGATTTTAGAGAAAAACTAATAAGGGGTAAAAGTTCAAATGGTGCAAATGCATAAGGCATAAAATAAGATCGAAGGTAAATAGAGTAGAAGGTAAATGAGATAGAAGATAAATAGAGATAGAAGGCAAATGGAGATAGAAGGTAAATAATATGGTTTCAAAGGACCTTCCCTTCACTAAAGAAGATATTCAGGAAATAATGAAGAAATATCCTACCCCGTTTCATATCTACGATGAGAAAGCTATTATTGAAAATACCAGAAGATTAAAAGTAGCTTTCAGGGAAATTCCAGGTTTTAAGGAATTTTTTGCTGTAAAAGCTCTTCCCAATCCCTTTATTCTCAAAATTCTTAAAAACGAAGGTTTTGGGGCTGATTGCAGTTCCCTTGCGGAATTAATCCTTGCTGAAAGAGCGGGGATAGTCGGTAAAGACATTATGTTCAGCTCAAATGATACTCCCTCGGAAGAGTATATAAAAGCAAACGAGCTTGGAGCGTACATAAATCTTGATGATATAACTCATATCGATTACCTTGAGAGGCATGCCGGGCTTCCTGAGATCGTTTGCTTCAGGTATAATCCGGGCCCTCTAAAAGAAGGAAATGCCATTATAGGAAAACCGGAAGAGGCAAAATACGGATTTACAAGGGACCAGCTTTTCGAAGGATATCGAATACTGAGGGATAAGGGGATCAAGCGCTTCGGAATGCACACAATGGTTGCTTCAAACGAACTTTGCTCCGATTATTTTGTTGAAACGGCAAGGATTCTCTTCGAACTTATAGTTGAAATCTCAAAAGAACTCGGAATAACCTTTGAATTTGTAAACCTCGGCGGAGGCATAGGAATTCCCTATTTGCCCGATCAGGAACCTGTTTCCTTTGAAGCTGTGGCAAAAGGTGTAAAAGAAGCCTACGAAGCAACAATTACTGAAAACGGGCTTTATCCGTTCAAGGTTTTCCTCGAATGCGGGAGAGTGATAACCGGACCCTATGGTTATCTGGTTTCCCAGGTAAGGCATCTCAAACATACTTATAAAGAATACGTTGGGCTGGATTCCTGTATGGCCAACCTCATGCGCCCTGGAATATACGGAGCCTATCATCATATAACCGTACTCGGAAAAGAAAAAGAGATTGCAGCTCATCAATATGACGTAACCGGCTCTCTCTGTGAAAACAATGATAAATTCGCTGTCGATAGATTGCTTCCTGAAGTAGAGATAGGGGATATTCTTGTAATCCACGACACCGGAGCTCACGGGCATGCAATGGGTTTCAATTACAATGGAAAACTCCGCTCTGCAGAACTTTTGCTGCGGCAAGACGGAAGTGTTGTGCAGATCAGGAGACCCGAAACTCTGGAGGATTATTTTGCAACACTTGACTTTGAAGCCCTGAAAAGCTTCAAATGAGAGAAAAGAGGCAAATAGTGAGAGAAAATAAGCAAATGATACTGCTACTGCTTAGCCTCACTTAGTGCCGTACAGTGCAGCTCCAAGTGCTCCCGTAATCTGGGGCTCCGGCGGCACATAAAGCGAAAGGCCTAACTCTCTTTCCAGAGCGCCTTTAATGCCGACATTTTTGGCTACACCGCCTACAAAAGCTACATTTTGTTTTAACCCTACTTGCCTGGCCATAACAGCAACTCTTTTGGCAATGCTTTCAATTAGCCCTGCTGCGATATCCTCTTTAGTAAATCCTCTTGCCCGAAGCGATATGACCTCGGACTCGGCAAATACGGTACACATGCTTGTAATGCTGGCCGGTTTTTTTGAGCTAATCGCCAGGAGACCAAGTTCTTCAATTGGCACTTCAAGCGCCCTTGCAGTATATTCTAAAAATTTGCCCGTACCGGCGGCACATTTATCGTTCATCAAAAAATCGTTTACCTTACCTCTACTTACTGAGATTACCTTGCTGTCCTGGCCACCAATGTCGATAATTCCATTTACTCCAGGGTACTGGTGATAGACACCCATCGTATGGGCGCTAATTTCACTTATGGATTTGCTGGCAAATTTTATGCTGTTTCTGCCATATCCTGTTGCAAACACGCCATCTACGTCTTTTTCATCAAATCCACTATCAATGAGCACGTTTTTATATGCTTTTTCCGCAGCGGATAAAAAATCAAATGCAGTTGGCAATATAGAATGGGAAATAATCTGACCGTCAATTACAAGAACAGCTTTTGTGGTGGCGGATCCCGAATCTATTCCGACTGAGATCACGAAAGCATCTCCAGAAAAGCGTCCACACGAAGTCCTATCTGCTCCATGTCCGAGTCGCCGTAGTCGGTTTCTATTGCGAGCATAGGGACCCCTTCCTTCTTCAGCGCCTGCTGTACCTTATACTTCTCGATATTGTAACCGTGGCAGAACTGCAAAGTATAGTACACTACCCCATCGATGTTGAATTCTCTTGCAAGCTCCAGAATGTTTTCTATGCGCCTGTCATTCGGACTCATGCAGGAGCAGGGTATTTTGATGTAGCGTTCGGCCAGAGCCAGCATCGGATCCTTTTCTTCGTCTACAAGGTCCCAAAAAGATCTGGTACCGGTACAGCTTTCCTCTGCAACAATAATGCCGCCTTTGCTTTCTATTATATCAGGCACTTTGGTGTTGCCGCCGGCCATAGGGCAGCCCGAGACCATGATCCTGGGCATGCGCTCCCTATTCACCAGTTTTTTATCTTCTTTTTCCTGTTCCACTTCCCGGATGAGCATTTTAAGGGATTTCTTTAATTCATCCGGAGATAAGAAATACTGTTTTTGCAGGATTTTCAACATAGAAAGACCGCTGATAGCCGGATGATCTTTTTTCCGAAATTCGTAGAGCCTGGAAAAGAGCTTTCGTGTTTCATTTGAGGACTTAATTTCTCGATTTAACTGTTCATCTGTGATCCTAATGCCTGTAAGCTGCTCCATGGCACCCTTGAACTTTATTAAGTTCTGCCAGAAAATAATTCAAGGCCTCCGGACTGTCAGGCTTCTGCGGGAGATCAATCACATAGGTAGGGATATAATCTACCAGTAATTCATACATTTTTTTCTTACTATCGCAGGTGTTTTCGGCAACAACCAAATCCACCAGGCTAAAATGAGGGCAGGATTTGACACCCAAACAGCCTTTATTTACTATCGAGCCAAAAGAAGATTTAACAAGCGGGCATAGATTCCTGGGCAAATACTCCTCGGCAACTGATATTGTTTCATTCTTGCCTCCGCAGAGTATTATACGGTCGGCACCTGCCGCGAAAATTATCTCGTCTGGTACAAAAAGGCAAAAAGTCCCGACTATCTTCGTTCCCGCTTCCCGTTCCTCAACTATCCGGGAAATCCGCTTATTATATGAATTTTGAATGAAATCAAGGCTTTCAAATGACTGCATAAAATGACCAGAGGAATAATAGTAATAATACTAATTAATACTAATATTAGTATTGGAAAAACTGTGCTGCATTTTTTATATCAATTATTGTATCTCTGCAGTATCTTATCTCTGTCGATTTTGTGATGATTCATGCAGAATAAAAGTTTTAAATTGCCCTAAAAAACTAAATAGGGACTAACAAGATCAGAAAATAAAAAATATAAAATACTTTAAATGTAATTCAATAATGTAGGTATTATAGATTTAAAATCAACATACTTCATTGCAAGCTATACATATTGTATTGAGTCTCCAGAAAAGAAATTGTATTTTTGTGCATATTATCCTTAGATTCTGAGAGGCATTTAATTGTACAGTAAACCGCTTTTTCTTGTGCGGTGTTCAGGACGATAAATTCTTTTTTACAAATTGGGCAAATTTTTTTTACGTAGTCCATCAGATATCACTTGTCCTTTTAAGAATCAATAATCTGGTTTGACTGTATATATTCCAATTTACAGATGCGGCTAAATCTCTAATTTATTTGCCATTATTCAAAATTTTCCATCACATTTTATTTTTCATATTATGTGCTATATTTTAATAAGTTCCATAATTTACAAATTATAGCACTTCTGTTCATCTACAGAAAGTGGGGGAATATACAGGCAATATACAAACCAATATTTGTGCAGATTATGTCTTTGAGATTACAGCTATAACATATAAGCTGATTATCTGATCATTTCGAACTACTCGCGAATATATATATATACAAGTATTTTAATTACTAATTTTAATTACTTATCTAAAGTAAGTCTAAGGTCTTAGAATCTAAAAAATAATATCGGTAGAAGAAAAGGACAAATTTAAAAAATTGAAATTCAAAATAATTAATTGGTATACTGTTTTTTCACGACTGCAAAATTTACCCATCTTTCTCTTATTTCGTCAAATGTGGATTTATTGTTGAGTTTTTCTTGTGGATTCTCGATCAAAGAAGATGTTTTTCCCTTTTACGCTTAGCGGAAGCCCCATGGCTACATCTGCGTCTATCATTTTGAAGTAACAGGCGGCAGCACCTGCAGAATAAAGTACGCGGTTATCGACACAGAGATCTTTTGCTTTTGCGGCTGCGGAACCTACGGCAATTCCGAGATCAAGATACTTAATCATGCACTGAGGACCAAGGAATTCTTTTTGCACTTTTTCATGCTCAAGCATCTCTTTGCAGCTTGCAAACCCGCATGCTCCACAGTCCAGGTTGCCAACACCGGAAGCCTTCAGCCCTATAAGGACAATGCTGTCCGCATCTCTTACATTTTTTGCATCCCTTATAAGGAATTTCAGGTCCTTGATTTCGCTAAGTTCTTCCATCCGGCTGGCAAGTTCGGATTTTTCTTCCGGAGAAAGGAGGCAGGTTATAATGTCATCGATACCTTTGCCTTTTGGGGCTGTTCGGGCGGAAGTCAGGATAATTCCAGCAAGCAGCTCGATAGATTCGAGTTCAGGATTCTGTTTCATAAAAAAGAATTGGAAATGATATTATTTATTATACTCCTTGAGGAAGCTTTCCCGTAAGATTATTTTTCAAAATTTTCAGGCAATTTGCTTCTATTAAGAAATCTCATCATTCTCCTCAGGCATCTCTTCTCTGCTTTCAAGACATTTTAAGGCTTCCAATTTTTTCTTTGCGTCAGCCATGCCTGGATAAAGGCGGAGAATCTCATCGAAAACCCTTATTGCTTCCGCATATCGTTCCATTTTTCCCAGGATAACTCCTATATAATTCATCGATTGCACATCTCGCGGGTTTATCCTTAGCAGCCTGTCAAATACCGAAAGAGCCTCTTCATAAGCTCCAAGTTTGGCATGGGAAATTCCTAGATATCGGAGCGACTGCTCATGCCTGGGGTCGAAAGAAAGGGTTTCACTAAAGGCCTTACATGCAATCTCATAAAGCTTTTGTCTGAAACAGACCACTCCTATATTATAAATTGCCTTAATGTTTTCAGGGTCTTTTTCCAGTACCTGGTCAAAAGTTTTCAGGGCTTCCCTGTACTTTTCAAGTTTACAAAATACAATTCCTTTATAGTTCAGAGCATCAAGGTTGTCCGGAGAGATATCAAGTAAGCGATCAAAATAGCTCAGGGCATCCGGAGTCCTTTCAAGCTTGATAAGAGTGGTTGCTGCGTTGTACAGGGCTTCCTCATTCCCCGGATTGAAAAGAACGGCTCTTTCGAAAGCAATAAGAGCTTCATTTAAATTATTGAGCTCAAGATGACAAAGTCCGAGATAATTCAGGATTTCAGGGTCTTCGGGAGCTGATTCCAGTAAGATCCTGAACGTTACGGCAGCATCCGAAAATCTCCCAAGATTAAAAAGCACATGAGCCCTATATTGAAGCGATTCCCTGTGTAAAGGTTTTTTCTCCAGAATCATGCCAAAAGCTTCCAGGGCTTTTTCATAGTCCTGAGATTCAATTCTAGCAATTCCGAGCCTGTAACAGGCTTCCAGAAAGTCCGGATAATCCGGCGCAAGCAATAAAACTCTTTCCAGGTCCCTGGCAGCTTCCTTAAAACGCAAGAGCTTGAGATTGGCTAAAGAGCGTCTATATAGAGCATTTACGTTTTTTGCGTTAAGGATAAGGAGTGAATTGAAGGCCTGGCGAGCTTCTTCATATTTTTTAAGTTCGAGAAGGGCAAGCCCTTTTTGCTCCCAGGCAGCTTCCATGGTGGAATCGAGCTCAAGTGACCTTTCAAAAGCATCCAGTGCGTTCTGGTGCTGTTCAAGCCCTCTATATGCAAGTCCTTTCAAATACCATATATCAGCAGCATTAGCTTTCTTCTCAAGGATTTTCTCAAAAATCCCCAAGGCTTCTTCATAGGATCCTGTTTTAAGATAGGAAAGCCCTATTTTTATCCATGAATCTTCGGTCTCGTAATCATTTAGTTCATGATCCTTTACCCGTAAATGGTTCTCAACATGATCACTTTGTAGAGCTTCTTTAAGGGCCTTAATAGCTTCCTCATATTTTTCAAGAGAAAAGAATATTAGTCCTGTCCTGTAATTAGCTTGTTTAAACTCGGGACAAACTGAAAGAAGTTCCGAAAATACCTCTACAGCCTCTTCCGGTCTGCCGAGTTCGCAGAGTACAATTCCTTTTTTATAGCAGGTCTCTTTTGAATAGGATTCGCTCGCTGTAAGTTTGCCAAGTGGCAGCAATGCTTCTTCATATCTCCCCAGCTCTATCAAGGAGGAGGCAAATTTCTCCAGCAGTTCCTCAGAAAGCGCTGGGTTTTCCTCTGAGCTCCTTTCAGCATTCTTTCCTTTCATTCCCTCTATATATTCTCCGTTATCTATGTATTCTCCGTTATCTACGTACTCTCCGCTGTCCGTGTAAACTCCTTCATTTTCTCTATCTAAGCTATTAAGCGTAAATTCAAGGAGAGAATTGACTGCAGAAACGGTTTCTTCCGCTCTTCCGAGTTCGAATAAGGCCAGAGCTTTTCTACGCAGGATTCCCGGATCAGGTGATGTATTTTCAAGGACGATATCAAAGGCTTTTATTGCTTTTTCATACTCTTTGATCTCAAAATATGAAATACCGGTATAATATGGAATATCCGGTTTCTGGCAGCCCACATCATGTGCATTTTTAAAAGAAAACAGGGCTGCCTCGAAGTTACCAATCTTGAAACAAGCTACAGCTTTGAGGTAGTGTAGATCCTCTTTTTCGGGGGAATGTAGCAGAGCTGCTTTGAATGCTTCAATTGCTTTATCATATTCATTTAGTTCGAAATGGGTGTAGCCTTTCTGTTCAAGGGCCTGTATGCAGTCAGGTTTAAGTTCAAGGACTGAATCAAAAATGGCTGAAGCTTCCTGGTTAATCCCAAGGGCTTTTAAAGCCAGTCCCTTTCGGAAAAGGACGGTTTGTCTTCCGGGATTTGCCTCAAGGACCCTGTCAAAAACCTTAATGGCCTCTTTGTACAATTTTCTTTTAAACAAAGCTGTGCCCAGGTTTGCAAGGGCTTCAGAATGGGACGGATCTCTTACAAGAACCTTCCTGAAGCCGGAAGCAGCTTCTTCATATTTCTCCAATCTCAGTAAAGAGAGACTCTTCATGTAAATAGCATCAGAATTATCGGAACTGACTTCGAGTATTTTCTCGAAGGTTTTTATTGCTTCTTCAAAGTTTCCAAGTTCGAAACAAGAAAGCCCTAACTGGTAAAGGGCATCCTCAAACACAGGATCAATTTCCAGCGCTTTCTTGAAATTCCTGGCTGCTTCATCGTATTGCCTTAATTTTAAATTACATATTCCCGTAAAGTACATAGCTTCTTTAGATCCGGGATTCTGGCATAGCACCTGATTAAATATCTGCAAAGCAGTTTCATATTTTTCAAGTTCCAGCGCAAGTTTTCCTCTCCTGAACTGGATCTCCTCATCTCCTGGATTTTTTTCGGAATATTTGTTAAAGGTTTCAAAAGCTTCTGCTTTCTTTCCCAGCTCAAATTGAGCAATCCCTATGCTGTATAAAAAGAGATCCGGATAATCCGGTGAATTTAAAGAAAGGACTCTTTCAAAGGTTTCTAGAGCCGCTTCCTGTTTTCCTAATTTGAGCAGGGATATCCCCCTATTATAAGTCGAATCTAGATCTCCCGGATTTGATTTGAGAACTTCTGCAAAAGCTTCCTCTGCCTTTTCAAATTCTTCTGAAGCCAGTAAAATGAGCCCTTTATTTCTCCAGGCATCTTCAAAGTCAGGCCTGAGTTTGATAGCTTCATCAAAAGCTTCCAGGGCTTCCCCGGTCTTCCCAAGCTTTCCCAGTACTATTCCTTTCTTATTCCAGCCCGTCTCCAAAAAGGGATTGAGTTTCAAAACAGTTTCAAAGGTAAGAAGTGCTTCTTCGTAGCGTTTCAATGAATAAAGTGCAAGACCTTTATTCAACAAGCATACTCCGCATTCGGGTTTTAACTCGACTGCCTTTTTTAGAGCTTGCAGGGCATCTCCGAATTTACCCATATCTAGAAAAATTTTACCCATTTGTAACCAGAGAATATTGTTCCAGGGTTCTTTTTCAAGGCTCTTTCTAATAGACTCAAGGGCTTCCTCAAAGTGGCCTAATTCAACTAGCAATGTGCCCCTGTACTTCTGGGCTTCGATAAGGTCGGGATTATGCTCAAGCAGGGAATCAAAAGCTTTGAGAGCTTCCTCGTATTTTTCGATTCTGGTAAACAGCAAGCCTTGCTGGAACCAGGCATCAACATAGGTCGGATCAATTTCCGTCACTCTGGAAAAAGACCTTGCAGCATTCTCAAAACGCTGCATTTTTAAAAGTGCGAGAGCCCTATTATACCAGATTTCTTTCATCTCCGGATAGACTTTAAGAACTGAATCAAAAGCTTCCAGAGCTTCTTCATAAACCTCAAGTTTCATTAGAGCAAGGCATTTGGAGTTCCAGGCTTCGAAGTAGCTGGGGTCAAGGCGGATAGCTTCCTCAAAAGCCTCAATAGCTTCATTAAGCCTGAGCAGCTGGATCAGAGCAAGCCCTTTTCTGAGCCAGATTTCTTTATTTAGAGGGTTAATTTTTATTATGTTCGAAAAAGTTTTTTCGGCTTCATCATAGTGAGAGAGTTCGTTTAAAAGAATGGCTCTGGTATAGAGAGCAGTCTCACTGTCAGGAGCCTTTCGTAAGAAAGCATCAATACTTCCCAGAGCTTCTTCATATTTTCCCAGTTTTGCCAGTGAAAGAGCTTTTTGCTCCAGGGCGGCTATATACTTAGGGTTTTCCCGAATTAAAAGGTTAAAGTATCCCAGGGCTTTTTCATGTTCCTCAAGCTTTGCAAAAACCAGGCCTTTCGCATAGCAGGCTTCCACATCTTTTGGATTTATTTCAAGTGCCTGCCCGAAACTTTCCAGAGCTTCTTCGTACCTCCCGGTTTTTCCGGCAGCTATCCCCTTCGCATACCAGGCTGCTCCACATCCGGGTTCAAGTTTGAGCGCTTTTTCAAAACAGATAATAGATGCTTCGTTTCTCGCCAGTTCGGTAAGAATAAGCCCTTTCCTGTACCAGGTTTTTGCGGAATCGGGACTAATCTCAAGCGTTTTGTCGCAGGCTTCCAGAGCTTCCTCGAGCCTTCCAAGAGCCGCAAGAATGATTATTCTTTTGGAATGGGCATTGGAGTTGTTCGGTTCTAATTTAAGGACCTGATCAAAGGAATTTAAGGCTTCAACGATTTTTTTAATCTCCATCAGGGCAAAGCCCTTATAAAAAAGAGCTCCTGTGTGTTCAGGATCCGTGTCCAGGACTCTGTTGAAAATATTAATTGATTTTTCATACCTTTTCTGTTTGACCAGGTCAAGGCCTCTTTGAAAGGCTTCCTCATTGATGATAAGTAATTCCTCCGATCCCTTTTTTTAGATGGTTTATTGGCCGTTGATGATTATACAAGCTTCCATGCCGTAGTCCCAATAAGAGTAACCTTTCCAGCTCGGATCTATTATTACTATGAAAGTTCTAATCTCTTCATAATTCAGGTTATGTTTTAAACAAAGTATGATCAGATATTTAAATATAAATGTTAAATCTCTAAGTATAAATTAGATGTTTAAATACTAACCAAATTTGTAGAATAACCAGGCTGGAAATAAATACCAAAATTGAGGCTCATCACTATTTTTTACGAGGATCAGTATAAAATCATTTATATTGTAATGGAATCATGACATGCTCTAGAGCCCAGTATTAATCGTCTTGGGTGAAGTAAGGTTTTGCTTCCTATCATGCCAGATTGTGAATACTATAACATGGATTCATTTAAAAAAGTTGATATAAAATACATTGTTGTATATCAGGTAGAGATGAAATTGAAAGATTAGATGAATGAATCACATGGAGATGTGAATGTCAAAACTTAGTTCAGGTAACGAGCGATTTTTAAATGAACGATCAATACCTTATCTAATCTCAAAGGATGGTACATGTCAATTATATCTTGGTGAAGTTGAAGATAGTGAAATCCTCCGACCAACAGAAAAAGATAAAGAAGAAGCTGAGAACCTGATCAAAAACATGGGCCATTATTTCAAGATTACCAGTATAGCAGGGATGCTACTTGCTCTTTTAATGTATCTCGTACATTCACTTCCTATAGTTATTTTAGTTGCAATTTTTGAAATAATTATGATCTTAGGGCTGTATCAATATCAGAAAAAGCAAAACAATCGAATAATGCATTTAATTTCAACAAAGATTCCTATCGAGCGTGGAAGTAAAGAGTATATTATGATTTTGGAGCCTATCCAAAAGGTGTAGTATTTTTTCTTCAGTTTCTTTGAGTTATTCCATATACCTTCTGCGATTTTCACTGCCTAAACTGCGTCGATAATCTGAACGCACCTGATTCCTGCACTGTTCCTCGAGCATTGACTCCAATGAATCCTCTTTCAATTCTTCCTGTTCATAGCGATCTTTTTTATCTGCCATAAAAATTCCTCTGAAAATATTATTTTTGAAATTTTTCTAGATAAGGTTGGGGTTGAGACACAGAAAAAGTCAGGTTTTATCTATTGCCTTGAGCCCGGAAGGTTGATCGATAAATTCAACCTCAATGCCGAGAAGGTCACGTAGCCTGGGGCACAAAGCTTCCATTCCCGGACTTTCAGTAGCATAGTGAGTTGCATCAATCAGACAGAGATCCGAATTCATCCGGAGCACTTCATGCTTAAGTTCGGAAGATACGAAAGCATCCACTCCATGCGACCTGGCAATTTCGAGAAATTCACTCTTAAAGCCACTACCTCCAACAACCATTATTCTCCGTATTTCTTCCTTTTCTCCGACATAAATGACAGGAGTCTTGAGACGCTCTGATATATACGAAGCCATTTCAGCTGAAGTCCGGGGTTCAATTTCCCCCATAGCACCTATATCTAAAGACTGGATATTTTTTAGCCCGATTTTAGACGCAAGAGCATCATTGATTCCTCCTCTGGCCCTGTCGTAATTTGTGTGCATGCTGTATAGAGATATTTCATTTCCTAGGGCAAACTTGAGGGAAATTGCAAGGGATTCCGAAACTTTGTTAATTGGATGGAAAATGAGAGTGTGATGAGTGATCAGTAAATCTGCTCGCATGTTTGCGGCCCTTTTAAGGGTATCAGGGTTTGCATCCAGGGCAATAGCTATTCTTTCTATATCGTTTTTCAGGTCAAGAATTAACCCGATCCTGCCTTCGTCGAAATCATCCGCAAGCTCAGGCGGTGCGATTTCTTCGAGAATTCGAACAATTTTATTAAGTTCCATAAAAAACCTCCGAAGCCTGATAAGTCTGATATTGATGTTTTAATCCTTAATTATAAAGTCATGGTCTTATTAATTTCCGTATAAGTTCAGTCCAAATTATAAACTATTTTTTTTCTAAAATCCGAACCTTATACAAAAAATTAAAATAGATTCGTAATAAATAATTTATAAGGATTTTATACAGTTATCTGAAATTGTATCTAAAATTTGTATTATGATTAAAATTATAATGTAGAATCATCAGGAGACATAATTAAAAACTGTAGTCATTGCAATATTGTAAGAAAAGTATTCCTATCCTCAAATGTGCGTAATTCGCAAACTTATGGAAGATATTTATGATTAAGAAAATCTCACTGACGGCATTACTTTTCCTTTTAGTTTTCTTCTGCCTCTCAATAACTGCTCTTGCGGTAGATAATATTGAGTGGGTAGAGACACAGAGTTCAGTAAAACTTTACTGGGGTGATTCCGCAACAGAGGGTGATTATGAGATAATAGCAGAGGATTTCAGCAACAACAGTGTATATCTTTCTATCTCAAAGGATGGGAATATATTAAAAAAATTTCCACTTTCGGATGGAATGGAAATGGAATGCGATGACGAAATAAAAGTTTATGTCAAGACAATAGATCCTAACTATGAAATTATAACTGAAAACGGAAAAGAATTCAAAAGAAAAGGTAGTAGTGATCCTTACGCCGAACTGAATATCTCTGTAAGAGGAGAACCGGAATTTGATATCACGATAGAAACCGATAAAGACACGTACGATTCCAAATCCTCAGCGGATAGCAAAATATATGCAACTATTACAGTTCAAAATAATGGTGACGCCGCAGCTAAAAATACTGTGCTGACTATCAATACGAGCGGTTTGGAGCTACTAAACGGAAAAACCGAGTACAAGAATACGGAAATCCAAAAATCCGAATCTTTAAAAACCATCAACCTTACACTGAAGACACCGGCTCCCTGGGAAGACACAGATTTCAATATATCTGCAAACATCACCGGTACGGATATAAAAGCAAATAAGTTTGACTACGGAAACGAAATGACCATTACTGTAGAGAAAAAATGGAATCTTATTGTTTCTAAGTCTTTTCCTGAAGAGCGTAGCTTGGGAGAAACCGTACCAGTCTCAATCTCTTTACGGAACAGTGGAATATGCGATTTGAACAATATAGTTATTAATGACTCCGTAGTTTCGGGCATGCACTTACAGGAAAACAAAACACTTAATAAAACTCTTTCTTTAAAATCCGGAGAAAAAGCAGACAAGGTACTTGAGTACTCTTTAATCCCCGAATCGACAGGGGATTTTACACTCCCACTATGCACAGCAGTGTTCACCCTTCCCAACGGACAGCTCGAAGAAGTAAGTTCCAATAATTCTTCAGACAGCGTTACAATTTACGAACCTGACGTAATAGTAGTAAAAAACGTAGACAAACAACAGATGAATGTTGGAGATAATCTGACTGTAAACATCACGGCACAGAATAATAAAAATGTAAAATTAAGTGTAAGAATAAACGATACCCTGCCCCCTGGAGCAAAATTGATATCCGGAGAAATCAGCTCAAAGAAACTCCTTCAAAGTGACGGTGACTCTATGAGTATGAATTATACTATTCAAATGAATACCGGAGGGGAAATTAAATTACCAGCCTGCAAAGCGAATTTTACGGACGTTGAAAAAAAATCAACTGAGGTAAGTTCAAATACTCCAATTGTTTATGTCGAAAGTCCTCTTTCCCTTGCTACCAATAATACGACAATGACAATAGGAACAAATGGGTCGAGTACGAACACAAGTGGAAATAACTCCTCCAGCCAGGCTGGAAATAACTCTTCTGGCACAGGTCAGATTGGCACTAATTCATCAAGTAGTGGAACTACTCCCGGATTTGACATAGTTATTTCAATTATTGGATTTTTAGGGGTTTCAGGCCTACTGATGAAAAGGAAGAATTTATAGTGCATTAGATAAACAGAAGGTAGCGCGAGTCATTTATATATTACACACTCATTTTTTTTAAATTGTAACAATCTCTTTATATTATTAGACTATATATTATATAAGATTAGGAGAAAATAGGATTTCCTCTTAATCTTTGGGTTGGATAAGGTAGGGATATGAGAATAGGGACTCGTATCCCTACCAACTGCTTCTGAAATATTTTATAGGTTTTATCTCGACAGCCAATCACGCAGGTGGGCAATGTCTGCATCTACTCTTTTCTCATCAATTACGAATAAAAAAGGATGTAACAGTTATAATAATATACAGCTAGACACAATGTAAATTTTGAAAGAGATTCCAGAAAAATGGTAATCGAATTTAAAGGTTATTTTATGAATTTTAACCAGATTATCAGAATTAAAAATATTTTTAAGTTTTCATACCTTGTTTCGGGTTTTGTACTTATCCTTCTTCTGGCAGAAACAATTATTCCTGTCTCAGCTGCAGGGATCACGGCAAGCAGGGAAATATCTGTGGGAAAAGTAAATGCAGGAGATAATTTTACAGTTACTATACACATAAAAGCAGATCAGCATGTTGAAGCCCTGACACTTGACGAAAATCTTCCTGACGGATGGCAGCTAAACCAGATAGATAATGATAGCGCTATATTTCAAAATATCAGCACTTTTAAAGAATCTACACAGGAATGGATCTGGGTCAATAATGTTTCGAAAGGTGAAGAAAAAACTGTTAAATATAATGTATCCGTGCCTTTAAATTTCACGCATGGGATCTCAAAAATCTCAGGTACGATTTCTGCCTATTCCATCACTGCTGTCCCTGTGGGAGGATCGTCTGAGATAAAAGTAACTTCTCCTCTTCCTGATGCTGAATTCTCTGCAACCCCACTCTCAGGCCTCGCCCCTCTTTCAGTCCGGTTCACTGATTTAACTACCAATAATGCGAATTCCTGGGAATGGGATTTTAACGGAGATGGAATTGTTGATTCTAATGAACAAAATCCTTCTCACACGTATGAAATACCGGGTTCATATACTGTTATTCTCAGGGCCGCTAACGGTACTTTTGGAAATGACACCGAGACGAAAACTGGATATATAACTGTAATAGAAGTGTTTTCCAATACAGGAGAACGTGAATTAAGTGGAGGGATTAGTAGTGGGAGTAGTGAGAGTGGTGGAAGTGAAGGGATTAGTGGTGGGAGTGGGGGAAGTGAAGGGATTAGTGGTGAGGAAGTGGAGGAAGTGGGGGAAGTGAAGGGACTAGTGGGGGAGTGGTGGAGGAAGTGGAGGGAGTAGTGGAGGAAACGGAGGAAGCGGTGGAGGTTCTGTTTCTCCGGAATCCGGCAGTAACATAGAGTTCAAGGAAATTTCAAATGAACAAATCTTTAGAGGAGTCCATACTTGCTACAATTTTAACAGCGGGGCAGATGATATCGTCTGTCTGGATTTTGATCCGAAAAAGAGCTTTGGAAAGACAACTGCTATCCTTGAGGTGCTTAAAAATACGTCTTCCATTGCCAAGGAACCGGCTCCCGGTGAAGTCTATAAAAACATTAATATCTGGATCGGAAATAGCGGATTCTCAAACCCTGAAAATATGGAAAATGCCAGTATAACATTCAGGGTGAACAAAGCGTGGATTTCCGAAAAAAGGCTGGATAAAAGTCAGGTAATGCTTTACAGGTACAATCAAAACATGTGGAATCCGCTATCTACAGTCCTGAAAGAAGAAAAAGGAGATTACTTCTATTTTACTGCGGACACACCAGGCTTTTCTCCTTTTGCGATTTCTTTTAATGAAAAAAAAACTGATGTTCCTGCTGAAAAAGTTCAGGCCAAAAACGAAAAGAATCTAACTCTGAGTACTAAAAATCTATCTGAAGAAAAACAGAAAAATCCGAACTCAGATAGCAATAAAGAAGTACATACAAGTTTACCTGACCTGAAATTCTTCCTTGCTGCAGCAGACTTGCTAATTTCGTATACAATAATTAGGAGAAGAAAATAATTGGGGGCCTTACCCAAGTCAACAAGCCGTGTTATTAATATAAGAAATTCTCTAAATCCTCTTCTTAATCATCAGATATCCCACTAAAATTAGGAATCCAGGTAGAGCGATTGCCATTAATTTTTTAGATGCATCCCTGACATCCTTTGGATTATATTTTTTTCCGCTACTGCCAATATTTTTATTCCCTGTGCCTGCCAGACTTCCTATTTTGGGCATATTTGAATCAATCTGAGTACCATTTCCATTTGTTTCAGCCTTGTAGGTTATTGCAAAGAAGGTGAATTCAGGAGTTTTAGATTTAAAATATATATAATCATTATCTTCTTCGACTTTTTCTGTATAGAGGGGCTCCCATTTTTTATTATACCTCTGGAGGGTTATGAGGGATGGATTGATACTGTTATTTTTAAACCATGATTTCTCAACTCTGAACCCTATTAACCCATTTGAAAGGGATGAAGAATTCCCTGCACTTTTTTCTCCTACCCAGGTATTAAAATATTTATATATTCCTCCGGAAGGACGGTCTGAGACAAAGGTTGACTTGCCTTTAAGTTCTTCTATCGTTGTTGTTGTCTTCAGAAACGTTCTCTTTGCATCAAATTCGATATACTGAACACATGTACTACCTTGCGGGAACTCAAATCTCACATGGGTATCACTCATGACATATCTGGTGGCAAGCTCCTTGGAAGCTACATTTTTGGCCGGCTCCTTAGAAAAACTGCTTCCAATGCTGCTTCCTGAGCCGGAACTGGAACCGGAACTAGAACTGGAACCGGAACTAGAACTGGAACCAGAACTGGAGTCAGAGCTGGAACCTGAATTATCTCCCCCGCCGTCATTTGAAGTGCTTTCCATAGTGATGGTTGCAGTTAATGTATTCTGGTTGTTTGTTTCATCAGTTTCAGATATTACTGAATCCGGATCTACCAACGCCGTTACCACTATACTTCCTTCACCTGTTGGAACCCAGTAAAAAGTACATTGTTTAGCCTCACCTATGGCAAGTGCAGGAACCGGTAGAGAACCATTTAATAGCATAACATTGTTAGCATCGCCAGCTCCATTTATGATGTATTTGAGCTTGCTGGCAGGTGAAGTTCCGGATCCAATGTTTTTTATTGTTGCAATAAAAGAAATATTATCTCCTACTTTTGGAGTTGCAGGGTTTAAAGAAATCGCTTCTACTACCAGGTCTGGAGGCAAGCCTTTTACTTTTAAGGTCTTTGTAAGCACATTATTACTTTCGTTTCTCTCAAGCAGCGTGTTTCCGGAATCAGCAACTACTTTAACCTCCATCTGCCCTTCCTTAACTTGATCCGGAGTCAAAGAAAATGAAAGATTTGCGCTTGCTCCTACTACAAGAGACGGAATGCTAATATCCTGACCTGAAACCATATTAGTAGTATAATATGTTGCAAGTGCTTCTACGGAAGGAGCTGTGCCCTGGTTCACCACAGTAAAGGTGAAATTCAAAGCTTGTCCTGCTTGAGGTGCAGCCGGATCCGATACGATGTTTTGGATTATCAGGTCTGGGCGTGGATTTTCTACTAACAGATCAATCTCTTTTTGACTATTTACCACACCATCTATAGATGCCTTTAAAATTACGGTGCCTTCACTATTAAGAGTAGTCCATGCTTGTGAAAATGTCACTTCCTCTCCGGGAGAAATTGGATTCGAATAATACAAACTGCCTACGTCATCTATTTTTAGGCTCAGGTATACAGGATTTGAGGCTAAATTTCCCACATTTTTTACCGATGCATAAATAATCACATTACTACCAGGTGTCGGAGCTGTGGGATCGGTGTAGAATTTCTCAATAATAAGATCGGAATGTGGCGTATCGTTTGTCGAATCCGTGCCGTCCCCAAGCTGTCCATCCAAAGCTAATACCAGGTTAGGGACTACTCCGAGGATTATTAGCATTATCGAGAATACACTGATAATGGAATTATATAAATCAGTTCTTATTTTCATAAACTCCGTCACCCTGTCTATAAGCAGAAGTATCTGGGATATTAGCGACATATTGACAAGTAATATATAGAACTACCCGCTTGAAAATTAAAGTTAGACATGCGCACTTCAATCATAAATATTATGATTTAGGTTTTTATATTCAAGTTAATCGATCTCATTTCGACTGAAAGAGCTACAGTTTATCTGAGAAATTTCGGTTTTATTATCTCAAATATGATTCTCGATTTAGAATTATACTATCAAGAAAGAGATCGATATTTGTCACACTTTAATGGCATTGATCATGTTTCTCAAATACATCTCCGCCCACAAAAAAGCAATCAATGACCCTATTATCGTTCCCGTAACCAGTCCCCACCAGATACCGGTAAGTCCCCAGCCGAATTCATAGGCAAAAAGTAAGGAAAACATGAGGGTTAAAACCAGGCTTCTTAGAAGAGTAGCAATAAGAGCACTTGTGCCTTTTCCCGCACCCTGGAAAAGAGAGGCTGAGAGCATTCCGAAGGCTACAGCAGGATAAAAAACGGTCATTATTTTCAGGAGCCTTATCAATTCGGGGGCAATACGGGCGGCACTCTCGGCTTCCGTGAAGACGGCAGCAATTTGCGGGGCAAAGAAGTACACAATGAGCGCAATTGCGGTTTCTACAATAATACCGACTTGAAGAGCATAAAAAAAGGCGTTCTGAGCTTTTTTGAAGTTATTTTCCCCGAAAGCCGCTCCGCTAATTGAGACCAGGGATATTGAAATTCCTATTAAGGGAACAACTGCTATGCCTGTTATTCTCCAGGCTGTGGCGTAAACTGCAACTCCATCCGTACTACTGATACTTGCAATTATATAATTCATTGAAAGGGCTGTTAAAGCCAGGGCAAACTGCTCAAAAGACGAGGGTATTCCTACTCTGAAGATATCCCGGATTATTTGTTTGTTAAACCTGAAAGAGCCAAATCTGAAGGACACATAGGTATCTTTCTTGATAAAGAACCAGTAGAGCATCAACAGTCCTGAAATAGCATAAGAGATTACATTCGACATGGCAGCTCCTGCGACCCCAAACCCCAGAGGATATATAAAAATAGGGTCAAGCACCACATTCAGGACTGAACCCAGAATCATAGCTTGCATGGCTCTTTTTGAATCTCCTTCGCTTCTCAGGATGGAATTTGCAACATTAGTAAAGAAAAAAATAAAACTGCCTGCGAAATTTACTCTGGCATAGGCAACTCCGAGAGCCGTAGTTTTTCCTGCGCCGCTGTACATGAAAAGGTCTCTTACGATGGCAAGGCCGAGAATAGTAAGAGCAACTGCAAGGATAAACATTATCACAAAGATGTGAACTGCAACGTTATCCACACCTGCCTTATCTCTGGCGCCAATCCTCCTTGAAATTGCCGCCCCACCTCCTACTGCTACTCCTCCTGTCAGTGCCATCTGGATCATAAAAAAGGGGACTGAGAATCCTACCGCAGCAAGTGCATCAGCTCCGAGACCTGCAACCCAGAAGGTATCGCTCAGGGTGTAAATGGTCTGTATGGACATGGCAACTATAATCGGAATAGAGAGCTTGAACACGGCTTTTTTTGGGTCTCCTAGAAGTATGTTTACTCCTTCGGTCGTTTTACTATAATCGGCCGTTTTACGATGAGCGAGAATTTCCGGATCTTCTTTTTCAGAGTCCATCTTCAGATCCGTATCCCCACGTTTTTTCTATCCTTTTTATATTTTTATCTACTTTTTTTCCTTTTTTAAACTCTCAATTATTCATTAATTTTTGTCATTTTCTCATTTGAGCTTAGAAACAGTTTAAAAGAATCACCTAAAATATTTGTTACAGATCTGAAGATTAAATTTAAAAAATAATGAATAAGCCTGATACGAATAACTATTTATTCTATAAAGTGGGTCAAGATTTTTATATGAAAAAGTAATTCTCAAATCACATTATTAAATTATGTTGTATCATCAAAAATAATTTAAATCTGTATGTTAATCAATATTTGCTCTTAACTATTGAAAAGAACCGAAAATAAAAATTAGAGACGAAATTAATATGAGTGCAGGAAAATTTGCAAGTCGGAAATTCGTGAAAATTTACTTATTTTCACTCTTACAGGGCAGATGAAAACATGATTATCGTCACAGGACCTGAAAAATGGAACTTCTCATCTTCAAATATATTGTTATGACTTACTTTCGAAGAATTGTCTTTTGGCCAATTCGCATAAGTAAGGTGATAAATTATGCTTTCCAAATCCGAGTTAAGGGGAGTAGTAAATTCTATGGGTCTTGTTTTTGGAGACATCGGGACAAGTCCCATTTATACCCTGACAGTTATCTTTCTTCTCACAAAACCTACAGAAGCTCACGTAATAGGGGTTTTATCTTTAATCGTCTGGACGCTTATTATACTTGTAACTCTGGAGTATGCCTGGCTTGCAATGAGCCTCGGTAAAAAAGGTGAAGGAGGAACAATAGTCTTAAAAGAAATACTTGTTCCCCTGCTGAAATCGAGCAGAAATGTAACTTTTGTCACAATATTAGCCTATATAGGTACTTCTTTTCTTATTGGGGACGGAGTAATTACACCTGCCATCAGTATCCTGAGTGCTGTTGAAGGGCTACGGATTATTCCGGCGTTCGAAAATATAGGGCAGGGAACTATTATGTTTATCTCCGGCCTAATTGCGATTGCACTTTTTTCAATTCAGAGTAAGGGAATTGAAAAAATCACATGGGTATTTGGGCCAATAATGGTTTTATGGTTCATATCTATAGCATTTTCAGGTGTTGTCTCAATATTTTATACTCCCCAGGTGTCTTTATGCAGTAAATCCATATTATGCTATCCGATTTCTTCTGGATAATGGGTTTGCAGGCTTTTTTGTATTATCCGAAGTAATACTGTGTGCTACCGGAGGCGAAGCTTTATATGCAGATATGGGGCATCTGGGAAGAGAGCCAATTTTGAAAGCCTGGAGATTTGTATTCCTGGCACTGGTTTTAAATTATCTCGGACAGGGGGCATTCGTTATCCGAAATCCGGGTTCGACAAATGTGTTGTTCCAGATGCTGAACCAGCAGGCAAATCTATTATATATCCCATTCCTCATCCTGAGCATTATAGCTACGATTATTGCTTCGCAGGCTATGATTAGTGGCATGTTCTCAATAGTATATCAAGGAATTACGACCCGAATAATGCCGATGTTAAAAATTGACTACACTTCCGGGTTATTGAAATCCCAGATTTATATAAGTACGGTAAATTGGGCGCTCCTTATCTCTGTATTGTATATGATAGCTTTATTTAAAGAATCCAGTAGTCTTGCGGCTGCATACGGGCTGGCAGTTACAGGAACGATGTCAATTACAGGCATTATGATGACATCGATATTCTACCATAGAAAACAGACCACAAAAGCCATTATTTCGCTACTCATAACATTTGTTGACCTAATATTCCTGCTTTCAAACAGTTACAAAATACCTCATGGAGGTTACTGGTCAGTTATTATAGCTGCTATTGTTTTTTCTCTTATAATTATATACACTTCCGGCCAAAAAAGACTTTATGAGCTGATGAAGCTTATGAACGCTAAGGATTTTCTTAGACAATACAACGAACTATATGCTAATGAAAATAAAATTAGTGGAACCGCTCTTTTCTTCACACGCGATATAAATAGAGTCCCTCAGTACATTTCTCTTATAATGTTTAAGAATAATATTATTTATGAGACTAATATATTTACTTCAATTGTCAAGCTCGATAGTCCTTTCGGAGTAGAAAGTTCTTTCACAGACGAACCCGCAAAAGGATTGAAAGTTTTTGAGATAAGAGCGGGATATATGGAAGTTGTTAATGTCGAACAAATTCTAAAAGAACAGGGAATTTACGAAAAAACAATATTTTACGGCATAGAAGACATATTTGCCAGTAACATAGTCTGGAGAATTTTCTCTGTAATTAAAAAACTCTCTCCCTCCTTTGTCCAGTTCTACAGGCTTCCTCCCGATGAGTTACATGGAGTCATGACAAGATTTGAAATGTGAAGATCCGTTTTTTTAAGTTTCAGATGGAACTGGTACCTTCCTAACCTGAGTAGATGAAATCAAACCAAGAATTACTCACAAGTGGGAGTTAGTAAAATCGTTTAAAGTAGCTTAAGCCCTAAATAATTTCTAATTTTAAAACGAAGAATAATATAAAATATGGTTTATTATATAATGGGACTTGCATACTTTAATTGCAAAATAAAGTGAGGGCTGAAATAAATGCAGGGAGTTGGGGGATATATTAAGAAACTAAGAACTCTCATAATTGGAGAACCTCGTAACCCATTAGATTCAAATATTTTTCATAAACTTTCTCTAATATCACTTTTTGCATGGGTTGGCCTGGGATCTGATGCAATGTCTTCATCATCATACGGTCCTCAGGAAGCATATCTGGCATTGGGGGAAAATGGTTATCTTGCTATATTTGTAGCAATAAGTATTATTTTGACAATTTTTGTAATCAGTACAAGTTATTCACAGATCGTTGAATTATTTCCTACGGGCGGTGGTGGATATTTGGTTGCAAGCAAATTACTATCGCCATCTCTCGGAATGCTTTCCGGATGTGCACTCCTTATAGATTATGTCCTCACTATTTCAATTTCGATAGCGAGTGGGGTAGATGCTGTATTGAGCTTTCTACCGGCAAATTGGCAGATAATCAAATTAGAACTCGCGTTTTTTGTGCTCATGGTACTTATATTATTGAATCTGAGGGGAATAAAAGAATCAGTGATATTTTTAATACCAATATTTGCCTTATTCGTCATTGCCCATGTGATTTTAATATTATACGCATTTTATTCTCATCTTTCGAACGTACCTGTAGTAATGAGTAATACTGCAGCCGACATCCATAACGTAACGTATGGAGTAGGGGTTATCGGGTTGCTTTCAATTGTGCTTCATTCATACAGCATGGGTGCAGGAACATATACAGGTATTGAGGCAGTAAGCAATGCAGTACCGGTAATGAGAGAACCAAGGGTGCAGACAGCAAAGACAACTATGCGTCTCATGGCGATTTCTTTGGCGTTCATGGCCGCAGGACTGATGATTGCTTATGTGCTTTATGACGTCGTCCATGAACCCGGAAAAACACTGAATGCCACTTTGTTTGAAAATGTGACAAAGTCCTGGGGAACTTTCGGAACCTATTTTGTAATCGCGACTCTCATCTCAGAGGCCGGACTGCTATTCGTAGCGGCGCAGACAGGGTTTATAGATGGCCCGCGAGTCCTGGCAAATATGGCACTGGACAGATGGGTTCCGACTAAGTTTGCAACCCTTAGTGATAGATTCGTGACGCAAAATGGCATTCTAATAATGGGTATTTCGGCGTTAATTATGGTCTCTGTTACAGAAGGATCGGTTGAACGCCTGGTAGTCCTTTACAGTATTGCGGTCTTTATTACATTCATTCTATCCCAGGCCGGAATGGTCCGTCATTGGTGGGAAGTAAAAACAAAGGTCAAAGACTGGAAGAGGAGATTAATTATCAATGGTGTGGGCCTGCTTATGACAATTATAATATTGATGTCAGTGATATTGGTTAAGTTCAGTGAAGGAGGCTGGATAACATTGTTTATTATCGGAGCCTTTGCCGGAGTTGTGCTCATCATAAGACGCCATTATGACTATGTATCAGGGCTTATTAAAGAGCTAAATGCCAATATAATCACATATCCCACGTCTATTTATATATTTAAAAATGACACTCCTGACAAAGTTGATATGCAAGATAAGACTGCCGTATTGCTTGTAAACGGTTTTAATGGTTTAGGAATGATTGCACTGTCCAGTATATTCGAGTTATTTGGTGGAATATACAAGAATTTTGTATTTATTCAGATTGGTGTAATCGATGCCGGAGTATTCAAAGGCGTAGATGAGATCAAAGCACTTCAAGCTCTAGTAAGTGAGGATGTAGAAAAGTATGTAAAAATGGTTTCAGCATACGGTTACTATGCCGAGAGTCGAACTTCAGTAGGTACTGACGTTGTTGATGAGATTTCAAAATTGGCACCGGATATCTTAAAGAAGTTCCCGAATGCTGTATTCTTCGGAGGGCAGATAGTCATTCCGAATGAATCAATACTTTCAAGATGGCTTCATAACTATACTGTCTTCGCTTCGCAGAAGAAGTTATATTCAGAGTGCATTCCATTCGTTGTTTTGCCGATCAGGGTTGATCTGGCATGTAAGGTCTGATTTTATGATTAACAATTATTCAGCAGGTGCAATTAATTAAGCTCTGATATCTAATTAATTACCCGCTTCTGTAAAAGACAAATGGAGATATACAATAGAAAGTAATTTAAACAGTTACCCCTTATATTTAATAAGTGGGAGGTATAATAGTGAATTTTTTTGAATATCTGGACAATTTCAGTAATCAAGAGAACAGAGAAAAAGATGCTTCATCACTTATGATTTGTCTATTAGGTTTAGTTTTTTTGTTCATCTTTGTTTTATCCGGCGTTTCTTTGCTTGCAGGTATGAATAATCCTTAATAAATATTGTTATTCGAATTAACTGGATTATTTTCCCCAGTATTCAACATACTCTTCATTTACTTAAAACGCATAATATTGATCATCATATCTTTTGTTATTGATTTTAATACTTAACCTTCTAATATACTTATTTTATTAAATACGTTCAAGTGCAAGAGCTCCAAGGAACGCCATAGTTTCAAATAATTCTTTGTTCTCCGGAGTTAGAGCTTCTCCAGGTTTTTCAAAGGCAAATGCTATGAGGCCATAAATCTTCCTGTGAGTTTTGAGCGGGATATAATATCCTCTGCCTGCAGGAAGGTTATCTGTCCCATAGCCAGCTATCTGGCCGTTTTTGTAAGCCCACAGGGCAATAGTTCTCTCCTTGTCGTTGAGCGGGTAGTTAGAGTCTCCGGCTCCTATCTGGAGCCCTTCGTGATCTGATATAAGTACCGCAAAAGCTCCTGGCCCAAAATTGTGCATTTGATTGGCTAGAGTATTGAAAACATCTTGTTGTATTTTTGCCTCAACAAGCTCGCGAGAAAGGCCCGATGTTGCTCCCACTTCAGCTTCGCTCTGCCAGATCTGAGGCAGTAAATGGCGCAGCCGGGTGGCAAGGCTGCTGATAATAAAGGCGATAGTGACGTATCCGATAAAAGCAATGAAGTATTCCCAGTCGCTGACTGAAAATGTATAGTATGGCTTGACAAAAAGAAAATCGAAAATTATAATGCTCACTCCTGCCGTAAACAGAGCCACTCTGCGCCTGAAAAAGAATGCTGATACCAGCACCGGAATGAGCTGGATAAACAGCAGGTTTGAAGGTCCGATAAACCCTTTGAGAAGAAAATTGACGCCTACCACGGCTGCAATCAGAATGAGGCTGATTGCATATTCGGCTGTAAAAAAGAGAGGGAGCTGCTTTTTGAGTGGTATGTATACACTGCTTCCTTTTGGCTCGTAAAGATGGATATCAATGCCTTGGGACTGCCGAATCACCCTGTATACCGGAGAATAAATTATATCCAGACCATGGGGTTTCCCGAGCATTATCATACTGATATTGTTCCGCCGAGCGTAGCGTAGTGATTTCATCGGCTATATCACTTCCACGGTAGCGAACAATCCGTCCTCCCAGTCGTCTGCCTGTCTCAAGGGCCTGGTTGAGCCAGGTATGTTCCAATGAAGATAAAGCTCTATCGTCACTGATATCCACTGAAAATACAATCCAGTCAGCATCAAATCTATTTGCAAGCCTGTATGCTGCCCTGACCATATGTTCGGCTGTCGGGCCCGGACGGATGCAGACAAGGAGCCTCTCCGCTGCAGGCCACGGTCCCGGAATGGCTCGCATCCTCATGTAGTCGGTCATCCGCTGATCCGTATACATAGCCATATAGCGCAGGGCAAGCTGCCTTAATGCAAGAAGGTTTCCGGTCCTGAAAAACTGCTGTACTGCGGCTTCAGCCATATCTTTTACATAGACTTTCCCGGCTTTGAGGCGGATATTCAGCTCTTCAGGGGTGACATCGATCAACCTGATTTCATCGGCATCAGAAATGAACATATCCGGAACAGTCTCAGAAACCCGAATGCCAATGATCTGTGCGACGGTATCGTTCTGGCTCTCAATATGCTGGATATTGACTGTCGTATAAACCGAGATTCCTGCTTGCAGGATCTCTTCAACATCCTGGTACCTCCTCACATGTCTGCTGCCAGGTGCATTAGTATGGGCTAATTCATCTACCAGGACGATTTGAGGACGGCGCCGGATGACTGCGTCGAGGTCCATCTCCTTCAGAGAGAGGCCCTGGTATTCGATAGAAACTGGCGGGATAAGCTCAAAATTGCTTACCAAAGCATTGGTCTCAGGCCGATCGTGGGTTTCGATATACCCGATTACGACGTCTTTTCCTTCCCTTAGCCTCTGGAGTGCATCTTGAAGCATCGAGTATGTTTTCCCCACACCCGGGGCGTAGCCCAGGTAAACTGTCAGCTCTCCTTCATGTGTTTTTTCAGAACGGCGAGCAACGCAGAGCAAGTCTTCGGGCAGTGGCCTTCCTTCTTCATCACGACGGCCTGTTGTCATACTCAACCTCTCGTTGCTGTAATACCTTCTTTAAGAGGGCTCTTCGCGTCAAGTGCCCGGTTAAGCGAAAGCACGTTTACATAAGGTTCTGTGAATGGGGAGTTGATGGATTCCGAAAGCACAAGTGCTCTGACTTCATCTTCGGGAAGGTTTCGGGCTTTTGCGACGGCAGGCACCTGTATCAATGCGGAACCCAGGCTGATATGCGGATCAAGTCCGCTGGCTGAAGCCGTAACAAAATCGGAAGGTATCGAGCCATTAATGCCGCTTTTTCGTAGTGCATCCGTCCTGATGGAAATTTGTTCCAGGAAAACCGGATTAGTCGGGCCGAGGTTAGACCCTCCTGAAGCGGTAGCATCGTATCCGCTAGCTGACGGCCTGCCCTGGAAGTACTGAGGGCCGGTAAAATTTTGACCGATAAGCGTTGAACCGATAACCCCGTTATTACCATCGACTATAAGGCTTCCGTGAGCCTGGAAGGGGAAAGCAAGCCCCGCAATAAGAGTTACCGCTAGAGGATAGACAAGTCCCGTAATTATGAAAAGCACAATGAATAGTAAGGTGGCTTTTTTAAGAGATGTCATGATCAAACCTCCTCAGATATGCAGCAAACCGGCCAGCAGCAGGTCTATGACCTTTATCCCTATAAATGGAGCTATAACTCCTCCAATACCAAAAATGGTCAGGTTGTAGGCAAAGAGTTTCGGGGCTGACATGGATTTGAACTTTACTCCAGCCAGTGCGATAGGAATTAGCAGTGGGATTATCAAGGCATTGAATATGACCGCGGAAAGAATGGCAGACTGCGGGGTTGCAAGGCGCATGATATTCAACACTTCGAGCTGCGGATAGATCCCCATAAGAGCTGCGGGAATTATAGCAAAATACTTGGCGATATCATTTGCAATAGAGAAGGTGGTCAGAGCCCCGCGAGTCATCAGGATTTGCTTTCCGATCTCGACAATATCCAGTAATTTGGTCGGGTCGCTGTCAAGGTCGATAATGTTAGCAGCTTCTCTTGCAGGCTGTGTACCGTTGTTCATAGCTACAGCCACGTCCGCCTGGGCGAGGGCCGGAGCATCATTTGTCCCGTCTCCGGTCATGGCGACCATGTAACCTTCTTCCTGGTAGTCCCGGATCATCTTGAGTTTGTCATCAGGCTTTGCTTCTGCCAGATAATCATCTACTCCGGCTTCGGCAGCAATTGTGGCGGCAGTAAGATGGTTATCTCCTGTGATCATAACAGTCTTTATCCCAATCTTGCGCAAGTCGGCAAACCTTTCGCGAATACCTGTTTTCAAGATATCTTTGAGGAATATCACTCCGAGAATTGTCTCATTGCAGGCAACTACCAATGGTGTGCCTCCTGCAGAAGCGATTGTGTCTACCTTCTCTTTGAGATCGGGAGGGATTGTACCTCCATGCTCAAGCACGGAGTTCTTTATGGCATCCGATGCCCCTTTCAGGTAAGTTACTTCTCCATGCCGTGCCCCGCTAAATCTGGTTGCAGCAGAGAATGGAATGAATGTGACATTTTCCGGTGAAACCGGAATTTTTCCGGTTTTTTCCTGAACGAGAGCGATAATGCTTTTACCTTCGGGAGTATCGTCCGCAAAAGAGGAAGACAGAGCAGCCTCCATCAGTTCGTCAAGCGACTGACCGTTTACCGGCTCAAACTCAACTGCCTGTCGGTTACCTAAGGTGATTGTACCCGTTTTGTCAAGCAGCAGGACATTGACGTCACCTGCGGCCTCGATTGCCCTTCCTGAGAGTGCAATGACGTTCAGCCGGAATAAGCGGTCCATCCCGGCTATTCCGATTGCTGAGAGCAGGGCTGCTATTGTTGTGGGTGCCAGACATACGAAAAGCGCAATCAGTACTGTGAGACTGACAGCTGCCCCTCTCCCGCTTGATGCGGCACTATACGCAGAAACAGAGTAGGTGCTGGCCACGACCACAAGAAAAACAGAAGTCAGCGCAATTAATAGAATTTCAAGAGCTATTTCGTTAGGAGTCTTCCTCCGTTCGGCACCTTCCACCATTGAGATCATGCGGTCGAGGAATGTCTCCCCGGGATCGGCGGTAATTTTGACAATAATCTCGTTGGCAATAACCGTAGTTCCTCCGGTTACAGCGCTTCGGTCCCCTCCGGATTCACGCACGACCGGGGCTGATTCTCCTGTGATTGCGGCTTCATTGACCAGTGCAGCTCCTTTCACCACTTCCCCGTCTCCGGGAATTATTTCGTTTGCCCTTATCAGGACAAGGTCGCCTTTTCGCAAGTCCGAAGAAGATGCTTCAACAGATGGAGCATCGAAAGATGCAGTTGTCAGTTTTCGGGTTATGACGCTGGTTTTTGACTGCCTGAGGGAAGCTGCTCTCGCTTTTCCACGTCCTTCGGATAGTGATTCCGCAAAGTTGGAGAAGAGTACTGTCAGCCACAACCACAGGGAAACAAAGCCTATGAAGAAAGGAGATTCGGCGGCAGCAATAGAAGATGCTGATGAGAAAACTGATGGTGGTCAGAATACCTCCGATTTCTACCGTAAACATTACGGGGTTTTCAACCTGCCTGCGCAGGTCAAGTTTCAGCACCGAACTGACAAGCGCTTCACGGATAAGTTTCGGCTCAAAAGCGCCTAATGGTGTAAATCTTTTCCGTGCCATGCCTCAGATCCCTCCGGTCATAATCAAGTGTTCGACAATCGGTCCCATTGCAAAGATCGGGAAGAATGTGAGAGCTCCGATGATCAGGATTACAAGGATCGTCCAGATTGAAAATGAAACAGAAGCGGTGGGCAGAGTTCCTGAGCTGGGTGGTATTTTTTTCTTCTGCGCTAGCGATCCCGCAAGTGCCAGCATTGAGACCGCAGGGACGAACCTGCCTATTAACATTGCTAATGCACCTCCGAGTGTGTAAAAGGGTTTTGTCGCATCAAGCCCTGCAAAGGCACTGCCGTTGTTCTGGCACATTGATGCAAAGGCATAAATCAGTTCGGAGAGTCCGTGCGGGCCAGGATTTTTCATTAGAGTCTGCAACGTCCGGTAAAACCAGCGCTATCCCCGATAGTATGAGCACAAGGACTCCCGGAACCAGGACGGTAATTACGGCTGTCCTCATCTCCATAGCCTCTATCTTTTTTCCTAGATATTCGGGAGTGCGCCCTATCATCAATCCTGCGATGAAAACCGAAAGCACAATAAATCCTATCATTGTGTAAAATCCGGACCCTGTTCCCCCGAAGACCACTTCTCCTAGCAGAATCATAAACATTGTCATCAGCCCACCCAGAGGGGTGAGTGAATCGTGCATAGCGTTGACTGCTCCGCAGGACGTTGATGTAGTAGATGTAGCGAAGAGTGACGAAGCCCAGAGCCCGAACCTGACTTCTTTTCCTTCCATGGATATCCCGGAAACTCCGAGCTCTTTTATCAATGGGTTTCCTGCCAATTCTGCAGCATAGAGTGCTCCGAGTCCGCATACGAACAATATTAACATAATACCATAGATGACCCAGCCTTCGCGCATCTTGCCAGTCATCCTCCCAAATACCAGGGGCAAGGCTGCTGGAATAATAAGGATGAGGAAAATCTCTATCAGATTGGTAAGAGGTGTTGGGTTCTCATACGGGTGTGCAGAGTTTGCATTGAAAAAACCTCCTCCGTTGGTACCAAACTCTTTAATCGCTTCCTGGGAGGCTACCGGCCCCATCGGAATTGTCTGCGGTCCTGTCTGACCGTATCCGGCAGCGTTGACGTAAGGGTCAAGGTTCTGGATGACTCCCTGAGAGACGAGTACGAGGGCAAATATAAAAGCAATCGGCAAGAGGATGTAAAGGGTGCAGCGAGTCATATCTACCCAGAAATTGCCTATTCTATCGGTTGAATGACGGGTAATTCCGCGCATCACAGCAATTGCTATGCAGATGCCTGTAGCTGCGGAAAGAAAGTTCTGTACCGTAAAACCTGCCATCTGAGTAAGGTAGCTTGCTGCAGTTTCTCCACTGTAGACCTGCCAGTTTGTATTGGTAACAAAACTGGCAGCAGTATTGATTGCAACGAAAAGATCAAAAGCCCCGAATTTCTGCGGGTTCAAAGGAAGAAAGCCTTGAAGAAGAAGAAGCATTAAAAGAAAAACAAAACCTAAACCATTGAAAATGAGCATATCGCGAGAATATCCCCGCCATCCCTCTTCTGTATCAGGGCTTGTATCGATCAGCCTGTAAATCGTCTTTTCAACATGGCCCGGAAATCCCCGGGACATGTTTCCTGCAAAAACGCGAGCAATGTAATTGCTAAAAGGTAATGCTATCCCGGTAACAACTACCAAAAAGAGGATGAACATTACAGCATCAGAGGTAATATTCGGTGTAGTCATTCATACGTCAAGTACCAAAATTTTTTCACGAATTTAACGAAAGGTGAACCACTGGAAACGAAGATGTGGAAAAGCTATTCGCATTTTCCCTTTCTTCTGCGGTTATCAACCTCGAACGAATTAAGTGCAAATTTTTAGCTCGAAACTATAGTTCACGACTGCCGTTATTTATTCGAAACTAACCTTTTCCAAAGGGGAAAAGATAGGAAGTCGATTAGTGATTAGGTTATTTATAAATCTTTTCTCGCTACTAAGCCCACTGTCACAAAAGTCCACACAAATGCCCTTATTTCTTAACTACGTGTTAATTTAAAAATGCATCTCATATTTAATGAGAATATGGAACTTACGTACTTCAGGAGCAAAAGAAGGCGGCAGTGTGCTGCAATTTCGGTAAATTTTCCCTGATGAGGCTCATGGCTACAAAACATTAAAACTTATCAATTTTTTGGTTTGTAATTCTCTCAAAATTACAGAGCTTTCAAAACACTATCTCCAAATATACAATCCCATTTTGTACTTTTTAATTAAGCTAATATGATTCGTAAAGATTGTCCAGTGAAGAGCTAAAATTTATATAGCTCAGTCACCATACGCTTTCCGATTGTTGCACATATGGAATAAAATAACGTCTCGAACCCACAGCAGTCGTGAATTATAGTCTCGAAATAAGCATTTACTTTTAACTAATTCAACTAGCCATAACAGCGAAAGCACGAAATAAAGTGAAATAAGAGAATAGGTTTACTGATCGAGTTTTAGCGATTTATTATTATATAATGTGACAAAAGATATCTGGTGACTATAAATAACAACGCCGAATGTAACCTCCGATGCTGTGATGTTCTTCATTTTTTTTGCAATTGTTGTAGAATTAGCATTGCCTTTTAGCAGTTTCTTTGACCGCGTTTTTACAGTAGATGTTCCGAGGAATACCAGATCGTGTAGAAAGACGATTAACAAGTTAATTGGGACATGTCTTGATAGAGATGAGAGATGGCGGAGCTACTCGCGGGATCTGCTCATCTTCAATGGTATAGGTTTGATAATTCTTTTAGTACTTCTTTTTCTTCAAGGCTTTCTTCTTTTCAACTTACGAAATTTCAGGGTTTTTAATCTGTACTTCGCAATTAACACTGTTATTCTTTTTGTCACTAACACAAGTTGGCAGTTCTACAGCGGTGAAGCGGTGGTAAGCTATCTTATTCAGCTGGTCTATTTTCCAGTCCATAACTTCCTTTCTTCAGCTGCAGGCATCTGCATATCAGTTGCAGTGATACGCGAAATAACCCGTCAGTATACCGATCAAATAGGTAACTCCTGGACAGACATTATTCGTTCAACCTATACGTGCTATATGGAAAATCCAGAAAGATGATTAAAAAATAAAACGAAGGCTGAAACAAGATGCAAGATATTGGAATATACATTAAGAAATTAAAGACTTTAATTATAGGAAAAGCCCATAACCCACTTGATTCAAACATCTTTCATAAACTTTCACTGATCGCACTTTTTGCGTGGGTTGGTCTGGGATCTGATGCAATGTCTTCTGCATCATATGGTCCCGAGGAAGCATATTTGGCATTGGGAGGACATATTTATCTTGCCATATTTGTAGCAATTGGCATTATAGTGACAATCTTTGTAATTAGTACGAGCTATTCGCAAATAGTTGAATTGTTTCCTACAGGTGGTGGTGGATATTTAGTCGCAAGCAAATTACTATCTCCATCTCTTGGAATGATTTCTGGCTGCGCACTCCTGATAGACTATGTACTTACAATTGCAATTTCGATAGCAAGTGGTGTAGATGCTGTATTAAGTTTTCTACCAATAAGTTGGCAAACAATCAAATTAGGGTTTGCATTTTTTGTGATTATGTTGATTATAATATTGAATTTGAGAGGGATAAAAGAGTCAGTGCTATCTTTAGTACCAATATTTGCATTATTTATAATTACTCATGTTATTGTAATAACATACGCGTTTTCTATCCATCTAACGAATGTACCAACAGTGGTGAATAGTACTGTTACCGAGGTACATAACGTAACATACGGAATGGGGCTTTCGGGATTGCTTTTTATTATCCTACATTCATACAGCATGGGTGCAGGAACATATACGGGAATTGAGGCTGTAAGTAATGCAGTACCGGTATTGAGAGAACCTAGAGTGCAGACGGCAAAGAAGACCATGCATCTTATGGCGATTTCTTTGGCATTCATGGCAGCAGGGTTGTTGATTGCTTATATACTTTTTAATGTTGCTCCTGTACCGGGAAAAACTCTAAATGCTGTATTATTTGAGAATGTTACAAAATCATGGGGAACTTTAGGTATTTATTTTGTGATCGCAACTCTCATCTCAGAAGCAGCACTATTGTTTGTAGCAGCACAGACTGGATTTTTAGATGGTCCACGAGTCCTGGCAAATATGGCACTAGACCGATGGGTTCCTACTAAGTTTGCAACGCTGAGTGACAGACTTGTGACACAAAATGGTATATTAATAATGGGTATTTCAGCGTTAATTATGGTCTTCCTAACCCAGGGATCGGTCAAACTCCTGATAGTACTTTATAGCATAGCTGTTTTCATAACATTTCTTCTATCCCAAGCAGGAATGGTCCGCCATTGGTGGGAAGCTAGAACGAAGATCAAAGACTGGAAGAAGAAATTAGTTATCAATGGTGTGGGCCTGGTTTTGACAATTGTGATATTAGTGTCAGTGATAATCGTTAAATTCGGTGAAGGCGGATGGGTGACACTGCTTATTATTGGAACCTTTGTTGGAGTTGTTGTCACCATCAGGAGCCATTATGATTCTGTTTCAGTGCTCATTAAAGAACTGAATGCCAGGATAATCCAATATCCCTCATCTTTGCTTATTATTGAAAATGATACAGCTGGAAAAGTCAATCTAGAAGATAAGACTGCAGTACTACTTGTAAACGGTTTTAATGGTTTAGGAATGCGCGCACTTTCCAGTATATTCGAATTATTTGGGGGGACATTCAAAAATTTTGTATTTATACAAATTGGTGTAATCGACGCTGGGGTATTCAAAGGAGTAGACGAAATTAAAGGACTCCAAGTTGAGGTAAATAAGGATATAGATAAGTATGTAAAATTAGTTTCATCATACGGTTACCATGCCGAACATTATACTTCAATCGGTACTGACGTTGTTGACGAGATTACAAAGCTTGCACCAGAAATCTTAAAGAAGTTTCCGAACGCTGTATTTTTTGGTGGACAGATTGTCTTTCCGAATGATTCAATATTTACAAGGTGGCTTCATAATTATACTGTCTTCGCATCACAGAGGAAGCTATATGCAGAGTGCATTCCTTTCGTAGTTTTGCCAATAAAAGTATAGAGAAAACATAAAATTACATATAAAGCATAAAAGTATATATAAAGCATAAAAGTATAGATAAAACCATGATACTTTAAACATTCAGGCTCAGAAGCAAATATAGTAAGAAGTAAAAAAGGAAATAATAATCTTTCTTATTTCGATTACAACCATTAAGTTGTACACTTCTCAATGTTATTATTTTCCTTTTCCTAACCACAAAAAACCTTGTATCACAGGCGTTCAAGGGTCAGAGCTCCGAGAAATGCCATTGTTTCAAACAATTTTCTGTTTTCTGGAGTTAGAACTTCTTCAGGTTTTTCAAAGATAAATGCCATGAGTCCAAAGATCTTCTTGTGAATTTTAATTGGGATATAATATCCTCTTCCTTCGGGCAAATTACTTGTTCCATAGCCAGCTATCTGGCTGTTGTTATAAACCCATATGACAATAGTCCTCTCATTTTCATTGAGCGGAAAGTCAGAATCTCCAGCTTCTATATGAACTTCCATATGGTCATAACTAAGAATTGCAAAGGCACCTGGCCCAAAATTATGCATCTGATTTGCTAGAGTTCTAAATGCATCTTTACGCGTTTTTGCCTTAACAAGTTCGCGGGAAAGACCTGACGTTACTCCTACTTCAGCTTCACTATGACTTATCTGAGGTACCAGATAGCGCAGTCGTGTAGTAAGACTGCTGACTACAAGAGCAGTAATAACGTATCCGATAAAAGCGATGAAGTATTCCCAATCAGTGACAGTAAAAGTATAGTAAGGCTTAACAAAAAGAAAATCGAAAATCAAAACGCTCATAACTGCCGTAAAAAATGATACACTGCGCCTGAAAAAGAATGCAGATACCAGGACAGGAACCAATTGAAAAATCAGCAGGTTTGTAAGTCCGATGTACTCTTTAAGCAGGAAATTGACACCTACTACAGCTACAACTAGAATTAGGCTGAATACATATTCTGCTGCGAAAAAAAGTGGGAGCTGCTTTTTGAGAGGTATGAATAATATATTTATCGGCTCCTGTGAATAGTACTGATGGATTATTGTATATGCTGTCAAAATTTAAATACTTAAATGCTAATTAACAAAGAATGGACAAAATCTGGTTTATAACCAACACTGTATGGTGTGTTCTAATTGTCTCATTAATTGTAATTCTGAACTTACTTAATATTGATATTATATTTCAATTGCCGATAATTCTTATTTTAATGATTCCACTAACATATGTAAATTATCATGTTACAAAGTCAATTCTCATACTTTTAAATTTCACTGAAAATGATTTAAACAATAATGAAGATGTTCACAAACTTTTAGATTTCTCCAAACCAAATCAAAAGCAATAAATGTAAGCAGTCTGACCGTCTTTCAATTTACCACTTCAGATATCTGATCGCCCACTTAACTTTTCTTCTCAATAAATATTTTCTTAGCTCGTCAATTCCAAGCAAAAGGACTGCAAAAGGAATGGAAAGCAACACGTACTTCAGGTCAAGGGGAGAAGTGTTGAAAATAAGGTTAGCAAACGGGTTCCATATTATCAGAGCGAGGATAATAAGCTCGACTGCAATCCCTAAAAGTACCATGCGGTTACTGAATAGTCCCATAGTGAAAACCGACTGCATGCGGGTTCTGGAAGCAAAAACATTTGCTATCTGGCAGATTATGACCGCTGCAAAAAAAGCGGTAACCGACTGCATATAAAGTGGATTATTGTTTGCAAGCTGCTCGCCGAATTTCCAGCCTCCTGCAAAGAGCACGGCAAAATAACAGACAAAGCCTGCAACGGCTTCGATGGGTCCTTTTATTCCATAAGCAGTTAGGAGCAATGGCGGTGTTAACAGCTTTTCTTCTCTGGACCTGGGAGGCCTCTTCATAATATCCCCTTCCGGTTTTTCCTGTCCCAGAGCGATGGCAGGCAGCATGTCAGTACCCAGGTCGATTGCAAGGATCAGCTGTACGGGCATTGGGAGGGGTAGGGCAAAGAGAACATAGGCAATAAAAGGCAGGATCTCGGGAATATTACTGGCAAGGATGTATACAATGAACTTTTTTATGTTGTCAAAAACAGTTCTACCTTCTTCTACAGCATTCACGATCGTAGCAAAATTGTCGTCCAGGAGCACCATGTCCGCAGCTTCTCGGGCCACATCCGTGCCGCTGCCCATTGCAACTCCCATATCTGCGTTTTTAATTGCAGGAGCGTCATTGACTCCATCTCCGGTCATGGTTACGATATCCTTTTGGGCCTGGAAAAGCTGTACTATCTTCAGTTTTTGCACGGGAGAAGTGCGGGCAAACACAATGCTCGGGCTTTTCAATCTTGAGGACAGATCTTCGCTTGAGAGTAAATTCAGCTCATCCCCGGTGATAATCTCCAGATTTCCGGATTCCGCAAGTCCAACTTCCGTTGCAATTGATTCTGCGGTTACCGGATGATCACCTGTGATCATGACAACCTTGATCCCGGCTGCATGGCATTTGGCAATGGCTTCTCTGGCTTCGGGGCGAAGAGGGTCTACGATTCCTACAAACCCGAGAAAAATGAAATCTTCGGTATACTCCTTCTGCTCTTCTGCCTGCCGGTATGCAAGAGCAATAATCCTTTCTCCTTTCTTTGCAAGTCTTAGATGCCTTTCAAGAAGCTCTTTTTGCTTAGTTTCATCAAGTTTCGTAATTCCCTCTGAATATATGGCTGAACTGCACATTTTCACAACTACTTCAGGGGCGCCCTTGAGATAGGCTTCAAGCTTTCCTTCAGGTGTGCTGCAGACAACTTCCATCCTTTTAGTAAGCGAATCAAAAGGAAACTCTTCCAGCCTTGGATAATCATTCCGAAGCTGTTTTATATCTACCAGGCTATTTGCAAAAACAAGAAGTGCTCCTTCGGTCGGATCTCCCGTGTACCCCGGAGGAGCCTCATGAAGTTTTGCATTATTGCAAAGTCCTGCAGACTCTTATGAAAACGGATGGCAATTTTTCAGGAGCCCATACAGGCTTTTCTATACCACAATACTCCTTCTGTACCCAGATCCGAAATTTCTTCTGCATCAGCTTTGTTCGTACTTTCTTTTCCTGCCTGTACCGCAGAGCTCTTATTTTAGTAGCTGAGAGGGTTTTCAAGCACCAGCACTCAAAACCAACCATTAGAGAATTCACTGCCATCTTGTTTTGGGTAAGAGTTCCCGGTTTTGTCAGTACAGATAACGGTAGTTGAGCCCAGGGTTTCTACTGATTCAAGCTGCTTAATAAGGGCATTACGCGAAGCCATTCGCCTGGATGCCAGACTGAGAGCAAGAGTAACAGTAGGCAAAAGCCCTTCGGGCACATTTGCAACTATAATTCCGATAGCAAAGACGAGACTCGCAAGAAGAGGATCATGAAGAAAAACAGCAAGAATGAAGAAGACAACTCCAAGGGTAATCGCAATTGCCGAGATAATTTTTATGAAGTGGTTGAGTTCTCTCCGAATAGGGGTTTCTACGTTTGATATCTGCTCTGTGAGTATAGCAAGGTTTCCAATCTGGGTATTCGGTCCTGTTCCGAAGACTATAGCTTTTCCGTTCCCACTCTGTACCAGCGTCCCTGAAAATACCATATTCCTGCACTCTAATATATTGGGATGAGTACATTCGAGAGCATCGCAGCTGAGGTTCCGATTCTCCTGTTATGGTCGAATTATCAACTTTCAGAACGTTTGTTTCAATTAAGCGCCCGTCAGCCGGGATTTTGTCTCCTTCTTCTACAAGGATGACATCTCCTGCAACAATTTCCGAAGCCAGGACGTCCCGTATTTTCCCGTCCCTTAATACCTTAGCATGGGGTGGAAGAAGCTGCCGAAAGCTTTCCATTGTTTTTGCAGCCTGGTATTCCTGAATGAACGCAAAGGTAGAGTTGAGGATTACAACCAGAACAATAGCAATCCCAATATACAGATTCCCTTTACCGGGATCAAGATATTCTGCAAGGAAAGACAGCAGAGCTCCTATAATGAGCAAAATAGAGAAAAAATTCCAAAACTGCCTTAGATAGGCTTTTAATAAACTTTCTTTTCCCGTTTCCTCGAGCACGTTGGACCCGCATTCTTGAAGTCTTTTTGCAGCTTCTTGCTCGCTAAGCCCATTAATGTCAGCCCTATACCTTTCAAGAAACTCAGAACGAGAAATTGTATGCTCATCCCCCTGAGGAGAGCAAATTTTATTGTTACTCCCAGTCAGTTTCTGCTCCATCGAACACCCTATGGATTCAATGCAGCATAAGGATAAGAAACTGACTCAGAAACAGACTCGTGCTTCAGCTAGCCTTCCGACATTATAATTTATGCTTCTCAGGATAGGCTATCTTGCTCCGCTTGCAAATAAATGACTCTTTCAGGTCGGCAGCCATCTGCTGTGCCAGTCCTGCAGGGATGCCCATGAGCATCAGGTCCGGAGGCAGCCAGATATTTCCGGTCGGGTCAGTGGGTCCGATATATGCCGAGTCCTTTGGCGCATTCTCAGCCATTCCTGCCGGAAAAGTGATCATTGTCGCGCAGGTCGGCCCTCCCGGCACCAGTGTCTTAAAGAAAATGTCAGAACTGCTGAACTGGGACAAACCGCACAGGTTCCTTGTTTGCTCGCATCCGGCAAAGAGGATTATCGATCTTACAATTTCCGGGGAAATATCATCAGTACAGGGCCCGATGACAATATATTTGCCCGGGGGTGTAAGCTTTCCTGCGCGTTTCATTCCTGCTTCGAATATCTCCGGCGACGCCTTTAAATGTTCGGCAGCCCCACCGCGGAACTCCGGCGTCCCAACGGTTACGAAATACTTTATCATGGGGTTAGGTTCGGCCAGTCCGGTCCAAACCATTCCACCGATGCAGCATTGTTCGTGAGCGGCTTCAATGTAAAGTGGAGGTGTGTCTTCGGAAAGAGCGGAAGAGTAGACCGCTTTTGCTATACAGCGGTCTATTTGGTATGATGGCACAGCTCCTTCCGGGATTTCATCCGTGCCATAGACACAAAGCGGGCGCAGCTTTAATCTGCCGGCTACCAAAAGCTTCTCTCCTAGCTCTTTAACATTCAGGGTAGCTGACACAGAGGTTTTGGACATGGAATCACTTTTCCAAATATTCTTAAAACCGGACCTTTAAATCCAGCCCTGTTCCGTCCAGTATGCGCAGTTATGCGTCCATTGATCCTTATTTCTCTGGATAACGTTTTTGAAATCAGCTCTAAAGGCTTCATGTGCAGCTTGCTGATCCGGATATGTTCTTTTCTCTTTTATCGCTCTTACAAGATCTTTTCCCATTTCATGCGATTTTTCAATGGCTGCTTCCAGCGCAGAGGGGCCTTCTGACATTGCACAGCCCACCCCTCCTATAGAATTGCCTCCGCAGTGTACCATAAATTCATCCATAATGCCAAGGACAAAGTCGATTTTACCGCTACCTGCAGTTGTTAAGGAAAGGCTGTATTTACCATCGAAAAGCTGTTCATGAATAACAAGAGGACACCTGTCGAACAATGTCTTGAGCTGAGCTGTTATATTATTTATGTAGTTTGGGCTGCTCCAGATTATACCGTCTGCAGCCAGCAGTTTTTGCAGCACGGCATTGAAGTCATCTTTCTGGATTGTGCACACTCCTGTCTCATGGCAGGAATTACACGCATTGCAATATTGAATCTTTAATTTTGCAACGTCAATGAGTTCGACTTCAGCTCCGTCTTCTGCGGCTCCTTTCAAAGCTGCATCCAGCAGTTTTAGAGTGTTGCTATTCTTGCCTCTGGGGCTAGATTGTATCCCGACTATTTTCATAATCTCCCTCTGTTTATTTTTGAAGAATAAATGACTGCATTCAATTAAAACTTAATTCTGCTATCTATGAGATTGCGGATGAAATCTGCAAATTGGAAATTATAGGCCAAATGTGATTTTTGTTACATATTAACTTTGACTTTCGGGTGGATTTTTAATTCTAACACTGGCGCGGAGTCCAATTCTTTAAGTCTAATGTCAGGAACAACCTGTCTTGCCCCTGTCCATACTCATTCTTTCTAAATTCTGCTAGTTCAAATCCAAATTTTTCACAATAGATATGGCGAGCTCGTGAATTATTTGGGTTAACAGTTAAACCAACAATCGATAGACCTTCCTTTTTTAAATGAAGCAAGGATTTTAATAAAAGATAACATCCATATCCCTTTCCCTGGCTTTCTCCTGCTACTGCTATCTCTGTTAAATAAACAAATTCCGGATTATCCCACATCTTCATAAATATAGAAAAACCTTCTAAGGAATTAGAATTATAGAGACCAAAAACACGTCCATATCTTAAATAAGGCACTAACGACCATTTACAGAGTATATTCTCTTCGAAGACTTCATCATCAATTTTAAGCATTTCATCTATGTTTTTTTCGTTTTTCTCAATTAATCGAACACTAATTTTTTGCTTGTTTACCTCGGTTATAAGCTCAACTCCTCAATTAGGTCTCTCGGAGAATATTTGCTTGTTAGATCAGCCTTTCTTATACAGTTTTGAATTTTTACATAACCATAAAGAGATAGGAATAAGATGAAAATATGACCGAAAAGCAATTCGTTATCCTGTAAAAGGTGAGTAAGAGACGGATCAGCTTATATGAAGTTATTCCCCATTTCTAGCGGAGCAGGTTTAAAACAGAAACGTGAAAAACAATCTAATAAAGCTGCAATAAGTCAGGAAGGGGAGGAACTCCCCCTATACTTCATCCTGACTTTACTTTGAATTGTGATCAGTCTTCCTTTTTCATCTGCGGGAAAAGGATTACCTCCTTAATGGATTCCTGGCCTGTAAGGATCATAGTAAGCCTGTCTATCCCGAGTCCCATGCCTCCGGTAGGGGGCAGGCCGTATCCGAGTGCGTTTATGAAATCGTAATCAATTGTCTGTGCCTCAAGATCTCCCAATTTTCTTTTCTTATCCTGTTCTTCAAACCTTTTTTTCTGCTCAAGAGGGTCATTTAACTCGGAATAGCCGTTTGCAAGTTCCCATCCGTTAACAAAGAGCTCGAACCTCTCGACGAAACCTGGCTTTTCCCGGTGATTTTTAGCAAGGGGGGAGTTTTCCACAGGGAAATCGTATATAAATACCGGATTTATCAGCTTGTCTTCAACCAGGCCCTCAAAAAGCAGGGCGAGGAACTCTCCGTGGGTCTTTGCTTTTTCGTAATCCTCGATACGGTTTTCAATTGCAATTTTCTTCAGTTCCTCAAGGGTGTGTGAAAATACATCTAGCCCGGCATACTCTTTCAAGGCATCGTCCATTGAAATTCGCTTCCAGGGAGGGCGGAGGTTAATAGTCTTTTCACCCATTTTGACTTCGTAGCTGCCGTTAAGGTTTAACATGATCTCTGAAATCAGGGCTTCAGTCATGTTCATCATATCATTATAGTCACTGTAGGCTTCGTAAACCTCTATCATCGTGAATTCCGGGTTATGTGTCGTGTCGATGTCTTCATTCCTGAAGTTTTTGCAGATCTCGAAAACTTTTTCATACCCTCCGACCACAAGCCTCTTAAGATAGAGTTCAGGTGCAATCCTGAGAAAGAGGTCCTGATCGAGAAAGTTATGGTGGGTTATAAAAGGTCTTGCGTTTGCGCCTCCGTACACACCCTGCAAAACAGGTGTCTCAAATTCCAGAAATTCTCTTTCGGAAAGGAACCTTCGGATTTCGGAGACTAATTTACTCCTCATGACAAAAATGTCCCTCTTTTCAACATTAAATATGAGGTCCAGATACCTCTTCCTGTATCTTGTCTCGATATCTTTTAAGCCATGGAACTTTTCAGGAAGCGAACAGAGGGATTTTGAAAGCAGAGATAATTGAGTTACACTGATAGAGTTCTCACCTCTCTGTGTTTTGACAAGTACGCCCTGAATTCCTACAATATCTCCTGAGTCTACAAACTTTTTAAATGTTTCAAACTCTTCCTCAGGAAGATTTCCTTTTCTTATTAGAATCTGAATTCTGCCAGCCTGGTCTCCAAGGTCGGCAAATATCATCTTTCCCATCCTGCGAATATTATACAGTCTACCTGCAGTTCTAACAGCTAAGCCTTCATTTTTCTCAAAATCCTCAAATTTTTTCAGGATATCGGGGATATCATCGGTTTTTTCAAACTTATGGGGATAAGGGTTTAGTCCCTGGGTTTTTACTCCATCCAGTTTTAAAAGTTTGGAGTCGTCAAAAATCTTGTTGTCCGATACATCATTATTGTCAGACGGGGGAGCATTTTCCGAAAGTTCTTTATTATTAATATCCACGCTCATTGAATCAGTACATCCTCTTCATGTAGTATAAATATAGCAAGTAAGTATGTAAATAAGTAAGTAAGTAAGTAAGTAAGCTAACAGTTAATTGATAAGTCACTACTCAGTAATCAACCAGTCAGTAATCAATCCTACAGGGATCGATTATCATTTAGCTAAACAAGTCAAACCGATTTGCTAATATGTGCTAATAATTGATCAATAAGCAAACGCATTGACAGCTGAATCCTGGAGAAAATGAATTTTAAAGGTCATTCGGTGACTTTTGAATTTTAAATTTTTTCTATGGCTTATGCTTCAGGTTCATTTCTCAAGAATATAACTGTCTATTAGCATGATTCTTGACATTTAATTTTTTCCATAAATTCGTTACATTTTATTTAAACATTGAGAAAAACAAACATGAGAAATAACTTGAGAAAATAAACATGAGAAATAACTTGAGAAAATAAACATGAGAAAATAAACAATATAAAACTAATCATCGATTTTTATTTAAGTCCAAAATTTAATTCACTATGTACTCCAGAATCGAAGAGCTATAATTGAGATAATTCTAAAATGGAGTAATACTAAGCTTTGTTTCAGAAATCCATTAGCATACTGTTTTGTATATTACTGTATTTCCGTTACTTATTATCCATCTCAGTTATCTTAAATGAAATCCTGAATTCCGTTCCATATGCTCGCTTAATCTCGATTGTTCCATCTAGCTGGTCAACAAGGATATTTACTAGCTGCAGTCCGAGTGATTCAAGATTTTCAAGTTCTATGTTTTCTGGAAGGCCTCTACCATTATCTGAAATTATCAGGTTGAAAAGAGATAGAGATTCATATGTATCATCAATATCTTCTTTCTGTGCTTCTCTGCAAAGCCTTATTCGAATTACTCCTTCCTGATCCTTGTCAAAGGCATGTTTGAGTGAATTGGAAATAAGCTCATTCACAATTATTCCTAACGGGATAGCAGCATCCATATCAAAGAAGGAATTTTCTTCCAGGTCCATGTCCAGGCGGACATTCCTGCTGTATACTCTATAAGCCTGGAAAAGGTTCCCAGCTAATCTTTGAACATAAGCCGAGAAATTCAGTTTATCGGTTCCTTCCCCTTTATAGAGTTCTTCATGGATAAGAGACATTGAGAGGATCCTGTTCTGGCTTTCTTCAAAGGCTTCCAGAACCTCCGAATCTTCAATAAGCTCTTTGTTTTGCAACTTTTCTGCCTGCAGATCCAGCAGAGAGGATATTACTTGCAGGTTATTTTTTATCCTGTGATGAATTTCCTTTATTCTGATTCTGTTTAATTTATCCAGTTCTTTCTCAGCTTTTTTGCGCTCAGTAATATCTTGAATTATTCCTTTTATGTGAACAGGGATATTTCCCTCATAATAAATAGATTCAGCTTCCGTATGGACTATGCGTTCTTCCCCATCAGTCAGAACTATCCGGTATTCAACATCTAAAGGACTTCCTTTTAGGCATTCCGTAATTGCATCAATCAGGTAATTGCGGTCATCAGGGTGTACAAAGTTTAAAAATAAATCATAAGTTACTTTCAATTCTCGAGAGTTAAGTCCAAAGATACGATAAACCTCATCTGACCAGAGCAGCTCATTAGTTGTAATATCCCATCTCCAGTTTCCAATATGAGCCATTCTCTGAGCTTCCGCAAGACCTTTTTCACTTTCCTTTAACGAATTATAAGCTTTTTCGAGTTGCTCTGTTCGCTCCTCCACTAGACTTTTCCAGATTATCATGTACCTTTCTTAGAGCTGCTTCAGCTTTTTTACGCTCGGTGATGTCACGTGCTGCGGCAAAAACCCCAATAACCTCCCCATTCTCGTCTCTATAAACCGAAGCATTGTACAGAACAGGAGTTATATGGCCATCCTTATGATGAATCTCCAATGGATAATCCCAAACCTTTCCTTCAATGAATACCCGCTGATAACCTCTACGGGCGTTTTCAGGCTCAGTAAAGTAATCTGAAAAATCAGTTCCTATCAAGTCATCTCTAGAGTATCCGGTAACCTGTTCCGTAGCTCCATTCACATCCTTAATTTTGCCATCATGCCCGATGGTCACTAAGGGATCCAGGCTGGCTTCAATGAGGCTTCGATTATAAATATTTGATAATCTGAGAGCTTCCTCAGCCCTTTTACGCTCGGTAATATCCTTAGCGATCTCGAACCGCACATCCCGGCCGTCCGGCCACTTGATGATCCGGTCCATGATCATGAAATACCGCTTCACTATGGGGTTGTAATATTCCCAATGGCAGGGCTTGTCCCTCTCCTTTAAAATAATCGGATTGGTGCAGAAATCGCAGGGAGAGTCCCTCCGGTGGAACTTCCGGTAGCATGTCCCTCCCACGTATTCACCACCGAACTTCTCCTTCATCGCCTTATTCGCGTACAGCACCTCGTAGGTGTATGGATCAGCCACATATACCATGTCGTCCATCCCATCGAAAATGGACAAAAGCTGAGACCGCTCGAAAGCCAACGTATCCTCGACCCGTTTGCGCTCGGTAATGTCACGGACCACACCACTTATGAAGCGGGGACTGCCATTCCGATCCTTGATCACCTTGAAGTGATCGGCAAGCCAGCGGTATTTTCCGTCCTTACACTGGAAACGATATTCGAAGGTTCCCATGCCTTCAGCTAATGCCCTGGTTAGTTCTGCAGCGACCAGGGAACGGTCATCGGGATGCATGTGATCCAGAGCTTCATTAATGCTAATCGCATTCATCTCCCTGGCAGAGAAGCCGGTGAGCTGCTCTATTACCGGGCTCAAGTAATCGTAATTGTCAGCCTGAAGGTCTCGCCTGTACGCCGCGTCAAGTGAGTTCTCAAGGACGGACCGAAATCTGTCCTCGCTCTCTTGCAATGCCTTATTGGTCTCCATGAGATCTTTGGACTTAGCCTGAAGTTCCTCTGATTGCACCTGAAGATTCCCATAGGCTGCACGCAATTTCTCTTCTGCACGTGCCTTTGCCAGGGCCACGGCCAGATAGTCAGCCAGCCGTTCCCACATAGCAATCGTCTCCGAGGAAAACTGTCCTTTGCGCCTATCATTCAACTGGAGAAGACCCAGAGTTTTCTCACCCACGCGCAGAGCGATCAGGGCAACGGATTCATATCCTTCACCGTTACACCGATTGCGTGTGCGAGCCTGGCGATCAGCGTCGGTTGTGCCGGTCAGCAGTTCAGTGGTGCTGCTGGTCCAGAAACTTCCTCTATCCGTGAAAAAAGGCTTCGAAGTGTCGAACCGCCCGCAAATTACATTACCGCACATGCACTCCAGAATCGGATTACCTGCGTTATCACAGATAGTTTGTCCGGTCTCGTCCCTGGCGCAGAGGCTGTTCTCCATTCTCACGAATTCTTCTGAGAACCCGCAAGATTCGAAATATGGAAAGTCTCCCCCTTCATTAATCCGGATGCCGACTGCCTCTAAGCCTGAGCGCTCACGGAAAAAACTAACTGCAGAATGGACCAGTTCATCTGTCCCCTTGCTCTCGTTCACAAGGCGCAAGAACGCCACTGTCATCTCACGTTCCTGTTCTATGCGCTTACGCTCTGTGATATCTATGAATGCAGAAACGGATCCGTATGGGTTGCCCTGCTCATCACGCATGGGTCTGGCGTTGCCCAATAAATGTCGTATCTTACCATCAGATATGATATCTATTTCGTAGTCGTTTAAATCAGTGCCTGCAGCCGACATCTGCAACGGCATATCTTCTGGTGGGATCTCCACTCCTTCTTTAATTAACCTGAACATCTCCGGCCTCTCTCCTTCTGGAGCAGACTTGGAAAAGTTTGTACTCCTGGGAGTGTGTAACCATTCACAGGATAATCGGTTGCCAGTTATATGAAGCGCTTTAGGATCGTGCGCTATCCACACGGCAGCAGGCACGGAATCCAGTACTGCAGCCAATTCGTCAGATCGAGCTCGCTCACGCTTCTCGCTTTCCCGAAGCGCGTCAATAAGACAATCTCTTTCTGCCAGCGAGTGAGCAAGCTTGATATTGCTGTAGTTTATTTGTGAGATCATGTTGGCAAGCTTCATGAGGAATGTTGTACTTGTTTCAACAGTCTCTCTGTTCAGCCGCGGCACCTTTTCTAGCGCTGCTATGTATTCCTCCTCATTGAAGCCGTATTTTCTTGCCTGGGATCGGAAAAGTTCATAGTCCAGGGGTTCGTCATCAAAAAAGAACTGCCCGATGAAGAGAATGCCAACCTGCTGGCCACCTACCATTACTGGGGTCGAGATGTCCCACATATTGTTCTTGCAACGGTACAGTTTAAACTCTCCAGGGACAATGCCACAGGATAGATTAATATCACTTTCTATACAGTGCTTGCAGGCTTCGGGATGAATCCTGTGGAATTTGGTGCAGATATCCTGCCAACCAGCATTTGCAAGAACATTTCCGTTCAGATCGTTTAGACCAACGGAAATATGAGTAAGTTTATTGAAATCATCCATGAGAGACTGGATTGCCTGGGCATCGACAATTTCGGAAAGTTTCAAGTCCACTGTCTCTCCGGAAGGCGAAACAATAGTATCTGACTTTATTCTTATTGGTTGTTCGATGTGATGAAGTGACTCCTCTGATAACTTCCACTCAATTATATCCGCAACCTGCCGGGCCAGAATATCAATTAAAATTAGCTCATGCTCAACTGGCATGTGGATCTGACCAAAAAAGACGGAATTAAAGCCTAGCAACTCTCCGGATCGGCTGAACAGAGGTGTGAGTAGAACCGCCCTTATCCCTTCATTTTTCAGCAAGCTCAGAGAATTGCTCCCTTTGAAGATTGAACTTTGCGTGATGTCCTCTACAATTACGCTTTCCATTCGCTCAACTGCAGTCTTGTATGAGTCTGTTTCTTCCAGGTCCGGGGATTCAAGGGATTCTAATGTAGGATGGTCAAAACCTCTCTGGGCTACAATTCTTAGTTTTCCGTCCAAAGGGTTAAGAACCTGTATACTTCCTTTGTCCGCACCGGTTATTGCAATAGCAACCTCAACCATTTCCTGCAAAATCGAAGACAGGTCCCTGTCTCCTTCAGTATGACGGGTGCTCAGTCGGTGAAGGATTCCAATGCCTCTGATCTCAGCTTCAAGTTTTTCCCTGGTCTTTATCAACTCATTCTCCACACGCTTGCGTTCGAGGACCTCAGCACGTAAAACCCGGTTGGATTTTTCCAACTCGGCAGTACGTTCCTTTATTCTTATTTCCAGTTCGTCGGCACTAAGATTGTAAGAATTGTTCATAATCCTCAAATTTTCATAAAATTAGGCTTTGCATTACCATAAGGTATCTTTATGGAGAATTTTTCATCCTCTCCAACTCCCAATTATTTCGCACATTAGTTCCTGTTTTTTTGAAAAAGGCAATCAATGTTCTTAAAAACTATAATAATATTTGAGTATTTAAATACTTATCCATTAATAATTTAAATTATTCAGCTACCTTTATTCCTAACTTATTTTTCTGCTACACTCAATGCTGATTATTTTCATATTGATTAATACAAAATCATTGCTCGTGTTTCACTTGAAGCGTGAAGATATTCTATTTGCCTGTCATTCGAACCCTGAGATCATCGTCAACCATATTGAGAGTCTCAATGACCATATAGCGAGTCTCAATAACCACATTGAGAGTCTTGAGTCTGAATTGAATGACGCTAAAGAAGAAATCAGAAATCTAAAAGCTTTTTTGAATCAAAACAGTCAAAATAGCAATAAACCTCCTTCCACTGATTCTTTTGTCAAGAAGAAAACTAAGAGCGATGAAAAAAAGAGTGATAGACGTCCTGGAGGTCAGAAGGGACATCCTGGCTCTACACTAAAGTTTTTTGATTCTCCTCATGAAATCGTTAATCATTACCGCTGTAACTGTGAGTATTGCGGTCATAATTTATTGCAGACTGAAGCAAAAGACTACGAGAGACGACAGGAAGTCGACATCCCTCCCTTAAATTTCATAGTTACTGAGCATCGCAGTTGGATCAAGAAATGCCCTTATTGTGGTTGTAAAAACAAGGCTAATTTTCCGGAAAATATAACAAAACCAGTTCAATATGGTCCGAGAGTTAAGGCAATTGCCGTTTATCTGCGGGATTTCCAATTAATACCTTATGGGCGAATCTCAAGAGCTTTTAAGGACCTTTTTGGATTGACAATGAGCCCAGCTACGGTGAAGAGTGCAGAAAATAAGTGTTTCCATAATTTAAGAGAAGTAACAGATCAAATTAAGAAGCGATTGATCAAAGAAGATGTCATCCATTGTGATGAAACAGGAATGAGAGTAGATGGACATAATGATTGGTGTCATGTTAACTCAACGGATAAATTGACCTACTATTTCCATCATAGAAGTAGAGGATCAGAAGCCATGAATGATGAAATATTACCTGAATATAGAGGGATAATTGTTCATGATTTCTGGAGTTCCTACTTCAAATATCCAATGTGTAAACATGCGATGTGCAACGCACATCTTAGAAGAGAACTTAAAGGAGTCCATGAAAACTCAAAACAAGAGTGGGCTCAAGAGATGAGTAAACTCCTTGCGGAAACTAAAAAATATATTGATGAGGTAAAGAAACAGGGAAATGAAATAAAAGAAGAGGAAATTGAGTCATTAAAAGAAAGATACAGAAGAATTATTATGAAAGGAATTAAGGAAAATCCTCCACCAATAAAATCAAAAAGTCAAAAAGGAAAGAAAGGAAGACCTAGACAAAGTAAAGCGAAGAATCTACTAGACAGATTCATAAAATTCGAAGAGGAAATTCTGAGGTTTGCTACAGACCTGAAAGTACCTTTCGAGAACAATCAAGCGGAAAGAGATCTGAGGATGGTTAGGGTTCAACAAAAGATCTCGGGAACTTTTAGAACACCACAAGGAGCGGATGCTTTCTGTAGAAACAGAGGATACATCTCCACTATAATGAAAAATATGATGTCTGTGATGGATTCACTTAATGAGGCACTAAAAGGAGAGCCGCCATTACCTGAATGGAATACAGATTTCAGAATCAAACGAAATCAAATATTCACTATGTAATGCCTCTGAAGATACTCCATTAGATGAACTCGCTAAAATGCAGAGTTCAAGGTATTGGATTGAGAGAGCATTTCAGGATGCAAAAGGAAACTGTGGAATGGCAGAATATATGGTGAGAAATTGGAATGCTTGGCACCATCATATGGCACTAGTACTGCTTGCAATGCTTATTCTGCAATCTTACCAGAAAAAAATCAAAAAAATGTACAAGATTTCAATTCCTGGGGTAATATGGATACTGAAGTACCATAATCCATCCTAGATTCCCGTAGATCAATAACGAGCTGAGCTCGATGATACTTGATTTTTATCCCTTAAAATTTTAAAGGTTTTCTTTTTCTACAGGTTTTCGTTTAGCGGAGCGTAAGTTTTATATCCTCGTTATGTGTTATATATACATAACGATGAGGAACTTGCATGGCAACAATTGTCTATCAAACAGATAAACGATCAGGCATCACCTATGCCTATCAATCCATATCACATTGGGACAAAGAAAAGAAACAATCACGTGCCAAACGCACCTTAATTGGTCGGGTGGATAAAGAAACTGGAGAAATTGTCCCTACAGATGGAAGAAACCGAAAAAAACAAGATGAAAAGGTACCTGCCAAACGTGGACCCAAGGCAGCTGAGATGGCTCATCGATCCTTTTATGGAGCTACCTACCTGTTGGATGCTATCGGCGAGCAATTGGGGATCATTCATGACCTGAAACAGTGTTTCCCTGACACTTATAAGCAAATCCTGTCCATCGCCTACTACCTGATCCTTGAAGACAGCACACCACTATACCGCTTTGAGAAGTGGGGAATCCTCCATAAACATCCTTATGGCAAAAATATCACCTCACAGCGAAGCAGCGAGCTGTTCGCTAGCATCACCGAAGAGGCTAAACAACGGTTTTTCACCCTTCAGGGAAAAAGAAGGTTGGAAACAGAGTTCTGGGCCTATGATACAACTAGCCTGTCCAGCTACTCGGAAACCCTCCAGCAAGTACAGTTTGGATTCAATAAAGAGCACGACCGATTGCCTCAGTTGAATGTGGCTCTTGTCTTTGGGCAAGAGTCCAACCTCCCTTTCTACTACAGAAAACTCTCAGGTAATATCCCTGATGTCAAAACAGTCCATCATCTGCTTGAAGAACTGGATATTCTTGGTTATTCAAAGGTAAAACTGGTCATGGATCGTGGATTTTTTAGTGAATACAACATTAACTGCTTCTATAGGGATCATGTAAAGTTCCTTTTATCTGTCAGGATGTCTCTAACCTTTGTCCGAAAAGAGTTGGATGCTATCTACGATACGTTTAGAAGCTTTGAGCATTACGACGAGAATTATGCGCTCTATTGCCGAACAGTTCGAACTACCTGGAATTATACGCAGGAGCAACCGTATAAGGGAGAAACTGTTCAGGAATCACGTCGCCTTTACATTCACTATTACTATAACATCGACAAGGCGGCCGAGGATGAGAAAAACTTTGACCGCCGATTGATTGCACTGAAACAGGAACTGGAATCTGGCAAACGTGTTCCAGAACATGAGAAGCTCTACCAGAAGTATTTCACCATCAAGACAACGCCCATACGAGGAACACAGGTAACGGTCAGGGAGGAGAACGTCAGTAAGGCTAAGCGCTATTATGGTTTCTTTGCTCTGATTACCAATGAGACAATGGATGCGGTTACTGCCCTTGAACTCTATCGCAATAAAGATGTTGTAGAAAAGGCATTTGGAAACCTAAAGGAACGCCTGAACATGCGTCGTACTCTGGTCTCGTCGGAACAGAGTCTTGAGGGGAAGTTGTTTGTCCAGTTTGTAGCACTGATATACCTGTCCTATATTAAAAAACAGATGCAGGTGAAAGGTCTTCTCAAAGACTACACGTTGCCAGCCCTATTGGACAAACTCGATGTCATTGAATGCTTCGAACAGCCGGGCAAATCGCTTCGAGTGGGTGAGATGCTAGAAAAACAAAAACAGCTGTACCATGATCTGGGGGTGAACCCGCCTACATCGTTATGAGTGAGCGGGAATCTAGGAATTCGATTGAAAAGAATCGATGCGTGGGAAATTGCAAGATTATTGAATCAAGATAATGATCTGAGAAGGAAGGCAAGAATTAGCAGGTTAAAAGGTTCATAATAATTTTCTGATTAGAGAAATTGGTTTCTCATTCTGATTACTGGTAAGTATACAGTTTTGACAGGGAAAATCTACGTAAGTGGAAATAAAAGTACTATTGATTAGGAAGAAAATAAAAGGAATAAAAATAGAACGTTAAAAGACTCAAGATGGAGTAAAATAGAGTGAAAATATGTTTAGACACCTGTAAGAATGAGTTAATTTGACAATGTCAAGTTAAATTATTTATGCAAAAAAAAGTTTAACAGCAAAAAATATTTTTACATAGAAATTTTGATCCTTTTTATTCATCGCAAAAAATTTGATTTATGGTTTTTCGTGATACATAGGTTTTGATGGGTACTGTAAAGTCTTCGTCTGCTAGCTAGATACCGCCTCGTGAGTTTCATTTTTGTTTTTTTAACAATCGGACCACAACTGGAAACATGAACAAACGGCTTTTCAGGATAAGCTTGTTGTTGCTTAACTTCTATTGGTTTTGGTTTCTTTACTTTCTTTGGCTCATTAGGTTCATTTATAATTATCCCGTTTGTATATACCTTAACTAGCCAATCAATAGTCTTTGAAGGATTTAATCCATATGCCATGAACGACTTCAGAATTTCTCGGGCATATGGAGAAATATTAACGCTTAGAACCACCCCAAGACCTCTGTCTTTTGGATAAAAAGGAGTTGGAATCTTTTGGCCTTGGAAATATCTTACCAGCCATTATACGGCCTGTGACGGGTTTGTATTTATAGATTGTAGATTTTTAATTTTATTTTGAGACAGGCTTAGCTGAATAAACACCAACGAATGACACCAAATGTGAATTACAATACATAGTATAAAAAAGGTGACGGTTAAAGGCCTTTAATCGCGTTTACATTACTTTTTAGATCTTCTAGCCGCTCAGGACTGTATATTATTTCGGTAAACATATCATTAATTTTTTGTTTAAATGCTTCTGCATCGTTTAGGTTCAGTGGTGTATAACAGTTTGGACACATTTTTGAATCGATAGGTATA
>CAWFUY010000017.1:0-39858 GCA_963818955.1 uncultured Methanosarcinaceae archaeon
TGTATCGTGCTGGAGTGAACAACATCTTCGCTCTTCTAGTAGATTTGAGAAAAACCCCGTTCCTAAAATTCCAAAGCTGAATACTGCAGCTACGATAATAAATGCTATAAGCACTATTGCGGCTTCTAGACCTGTAAAACCTCTATCGTTTTTTTGAATGGATTGTATGTTCAACCCTCAGCGTATTTAATCAGTTCTAGTATTATATTAAACAGTAAAATGTTATGGTTTTAAGTATATATATTTTTCAACTGATATATCTCGATCGGACCAAAAACCAGATTATGAAATAAATTATAAATTTAAATGAAGTAAAATGCGTAACTCTTAATGAAGTTCCTTAATTACGAAAATTTGAAAATATTGTCCAGATTTTTTTTAATGAGCTGTTTATTCAGGACCTAATTTTTATAAAAATAATCTGACAAGCGAAGCACTGTAAAAAAAGTATTATATTTTAATAGTTATATATTTCGGTGCCAAAACTCCTGTTTAAGGAACAACTGATTTCAAGGAATTTCTTATAGATGCTAATGTTCTGAAAGCATGGGATTACTTTTTTTTCGGATCTATATACCTACATTCCTTAAATATATGTGTATGGAGATTATCTATATAAACGATAATCACCTTTGGGCTTATTGGAAGACAATTAAATATACAAGTATCTGTTATATTGTTGATAATTAGAACATATATGGAGAGCATTTACACATGAAAGGTAATGATAAGATCATAGGACATCTGAATGCTCGTTTGGCCGAAGAACTGACCGCTGTCAACCAGTATATGGTCCATGCCGAGATGTGTGATAACTGGGGATACAAAGAGCTGGCAGAGGCAATTGAGAAGCGAGCCGTTGATGAGATGAAGCACGCAGAGAAGTTAATTGCCCGCATTCTCTTTCTGGACGGGAGACCTCTCGTCAGTAACCTGAATCAAATTTTTATCGGCCCGGAAGTGGCAAATATGCATGAGAATGACCGCGAAGCCGAGGATGGTGCTATTAAAGTCTACAATGATAGTATTCGTTTGGCTGCAGAATTGGGAGATAATGCCACCAGGGCACTTCTTGAGTCTATCCTGAAGGATGAAGAGGATCACATCGACTGGCTCGAGGCTCAACTTGACCAGATTAAACAGATGGGTATCCAGAACTACCTGGCACAGCAGATCAGTGATTGAAGTCGAAACTTCACTTTTATTCTTTTTTCTCACTTTTAACTCATTTTCTTTGTGCACTTATGAAGTCAATAAATGTTTGCCAGCATTATCTCTATTTTAGCGGATCTGATAATTATGACTACTATAATCGTTGACCAGGAACGCTGCACAAAGTGCGGCATTTGTGCAACCGTATGCATATCAGGTATTATCGATGCAGTTGACGAGACTAACTTTCCTCAAGTGCAGGAAATAAATGCTCCCCGATGCATGTACTGTGGGCACTGTGAGGTTTTCTGTCCATCAGAAGCGCTTCTCCTGGACTTATCTCCTGATGAGAAGATTTCCCTATTCTCCGGGGCCGGCACCATCTCCCCGGAAATCATAGCGTTATATTTTAAGAAACGCAGATCTGTCCGGCATTACACCAGAGATCCAGTCCCAAAGGAGACTATTCTCGAAATCCTGGATATTGCCCGTTACGCCGCATCTGGAGGTAATAGTCAGTCAGTGCAGTGGTTGGTTGTCCATGATCCGGAGAAAGTCCGGAAGATTGCAGAAATAACTGTCGAATGGATGAAGGGACTGCTGAACACTAGCCATCCCATGAGTGCGTACATACCGATGCTGCTCGCAGCATGGGAGCAGGGGCGCGATGTTATCTGCCGCGATGCACCTCATCTGCTCTTCGCACATATTCCTGAGGGGAATCCTGTCGCTTCTGTCGATGCTATCATCGCTCTTACTCATGTAGATCTGGCTGCACCCGCATTCGGTATTGGTACCTGCTGGGCGGGTTTTGTTGCAGCAGCTTCCATGTCGTATGAACCTCTCCAGCAGGAACTCGGCTTGCCAGCAGGGAGAAAAAGTGCATATGCGATGATGTTTGGCCATCCGGAGTACAAGGTGTATAGTATTCCCCGGCGGAAACCCCTTGAGGTGATATGGCACTAATATTTTGAAGATATGTAGAAAACCATTGTGAGATAGCTATTCATTTTAACTTTCTAACTTCTCTTTTTGAGCTTCTCAGCGTTAGCAGTTATTTATAAAAATACACGGTTTCATACTTGAGACAATTTTATTTTATCATAAACCAATATTTTAGTTACTAATTTTAAAATGACCAAAAAATTGTATTGCAAAAAAATTTCAACGACGTGTATATTATATACTTCTACATTTATTAATTGGTTGGCGTGTCATATTGCATTAGTTGTCAAATGTTAGCCTTAAACGAGTTTTAATATTGAATTAAACTTCTAAACTCCTCACTTTAACGGAATTCACTATAAAGATATTTTGTTAATTAGCTTAAGCTTAAAAGAAGAATACTCTATGAAAAAGGAATACAGAGATTCTGGTATTGATGTTATTGGGAATGTATCATGTGGGACGCACTTCTGCCATTTTTACCAGACAAAAAAAGATTTGATTGATATATTAATTCCTTACTTTAAAGCAGGGCTGGAAAACAACGAGTTTTGCTTTTGGGTCACTTCTCAGCCGCTGGAAGTGGACGATGCCTTAAAAGCCTTAAGTGAAGCTGTACCTGATTTTGATGTCTACATGGAAAAAGGACAAATTGAAATCATTTCTTACATCTACTGGTGTGTAGACGGAGGAATCTACGACCCGGAAAAGATGATTGATGGCTGGTTTGTAAAATTAAATCATGCTTTTGAATGTGGGTATGAAGGACTGAGGCTGGCAGTAAACACTTCATGGTTAAAGAAAGAGGAGTGGGATGATTTCATTGATTTTGAAAAGAAAATGGAGTACAATGTAGATAAATATCCGATAATAGCTTTATGTTCGTACCCTCTCAAAAAGTTTGGAGCTACAAAAATTATCGATGTGATAATTAACCATCATTTTGCTTTAATCAAAAGAAAAGGGAAATGGGAAAATATAGAAAGCTCCAAACGAAAAAAAATAGAAGAAGAAATTAAAATACTTGCGAATGCAGTGGAATCTTCGGATGATGCAATAGTAACAGAGTCTCTCGAAGGTATTATTACCAGTTGGAATAAGGGTGCAGAACAGATTTACGGTTATTCGGCTCCGGATATTCTGGGGGAAAACGTATCGATTCTTGAACCTGATTACATTAGAGGAGAAGTAAAACAGTTAACTGGAAGAATTATGCAGGGTGAAAAGGTTCGTCACTATGAGACTCTAAGGTTAAAACAAGATGGTAAATTAATAAATGTGTCCATAACTCTTTCACCTGTTTTTGATACTTCCGGAAAACTGGTGGCTGTATCATCTATAGGTAGGGATATTACAGAGCGAATCAAATCAGAAGAATTATTGGCAAAAGCTGAAGATGCCAGAAAAAAGGAAATTCATCACAGGATTAAAAATAATTTGCAGGTTATCTGCTCTCTGCTGGATCTTCAAGCCGAAAAATTTAGGGACGAGGCAGTACTTGAAGCTTTCAAGGAGAGCCAGAACAGGGTACTTTCAATGTCTCTTATACACGAAGAGCTCTACAAAGGAGGAGGTACCGATACACTGGACTTTTCGGAGTACCTTCAAAGGTTAGCCGAAAACCTATTTCAGACCTACAGCCTTAGCAGTAAAAATATCTGTATGTATGTGGATCTTGAAGAAAACGCTTTTTTTAACATGGATACTGCCGTCCCGTTAGGTATTATTGTCAATGAACTCATTTCCAACTCTCTCAAACATGCATTTACTGAAGACGAAGCTGGTGAAATCCGAATTCAGCTCCGAAGAGAGAATATTTGCAAAGAAGAACGTGTATCACTTTTCAGCCTGACGATTTCGGATGACGGAAAAGGAATTCCTGAGAATATAGAAGTCGGAAAACTCGAATCATTGGGACTACTATTAGTAAATACTCTTGTTGACCAGCTGAATGGTAATGTAGAGCTTAGACGTACGCAAGGAACCGAATTCAAAATAACATTCAACACAGTTGAAAGACCATTTAACTATCTGAATTAAATATATGACTATTTTTTGTAAAAAGAGGAAAAAATAGAGTGGAGACGTAATTATTTTTAAGCAAAACGTATCCATCCTATCAATTTTATTCTTCTCATTTTCTTCTATACAGGACTGCTCCAATAAGCCCCAGTATTCCAATTAATATCCTCAAATCCTGGCGTTTTTGGACTTGAACTTGTCTGCTCCGGTGCAGGAGTAACGTTCGCATTGTTTGTATTGTTTTCAGGACTTGTCTGAATTGTGCTTGCAGTCTGAGTTTCATTTGCGGCTCCACTCACTACTGCTTTACCTGTTATTGCAAAGGAAGAGAAACCTGGGGTTTGTGCAGTGAAATACAGGTATTGATCATCTTCCCCTGACAGGTTAGTTGGCAGAGTATCCCATTTTGCATCGTTAAACCTGTTAAGGGTAATGGAAGCCTTATCTATGTTATTATTCTGTATCCAGGATTTTTCAACCTTGAACTCGACAACTGCATTCTCAATATTATCTGGAGTTGCAAATCCGCTGGTTCCTACCCAGATGTTTATGAACTTATAGACTCCATCTGAAGGAGCTCCTGAAACCAGAGTGGATTGATTCTTTAACATCTCGACTATGGTTGTGATCTTGCCTGCAGTCTTTTTCGAATCAAAGCTTATATTCAGAACAGGAGTAACTTTTTGAGGGAAAGCGAAACTAACAGATTGTCCACTTCCGACGAATGTTTGTGATAGTTCTTTTGCTTCAACATTTTCTTGAGGTTCGGGTGAGCCACCGCCGCCACCACTTCCACCGCTGCTGCTGCCGCTGCTGCTACTATCATCGACTACTGAAGCAGATCCGTAGCTATCTCCACCGCTGTCATCACTGCCACTGCTGTCACTGCTACTGCTGTCGCTTCCATGCTTGAGCTGTTCTTCTGCACATTTATTGTTTTGGTCGCTGAGCTTGTTCCATTTTCATTGCTTACTGTCAGCTGCACTGTATAGTTTCCTATTTTCGGATAAGTGTGAGTTGGACTATACTCGGTTGAATTAGTTCCGTCTCCAAAGTTCCAGTTAAATTCTACTCCGTTTTGTGAGAGTGTCTAAAAATTGTACAGTGAGCCCGTTAGATGTATCTGCTTCAAAGATCCGCTACAGGTTTAACTGCTTCTGTTATTTCTCCCCGGACAATTATTTCTTGAGCTGTAGCGTCCCAACCTCTGGAATTTTTCACTTCCTGAACAACTCTATATTTCCCTGGAGTATTGAATATAAAAGTCGGATTCTTTCTCTGTTTTACTATCCGTCAGCCCAAAGTACCACAAAACTGAACTTGCATTTTTACTCGAGTCCGTAAATGTTACGGTCAATGGCGCATCTCCAGAAGTAGTGGATGCAGAGAAATTGGCAACTGGCAAGCCTGTAGTATTTTTATTTCCTACCACATAATCTATCTTTTTAAGTGAATCGGTTCCACCAGGCCCCCAAACTATCAGCGTGACATTAAAAACTCCATAAGCTCCTGCTGCTCCGAACGTGTGACCGGTAGTTATATCTTCCGTTTGCACCGAGCTGTAAGACCAATGATTTATTTGCAGGATTATAATAATCCCAACGCAACTGGTCAATTTTACCTGTAACGTCACCATTCAACCTGGTTGTAAAGGGGACGGTCCCTTTTGTAACGTTACTATTAAAATCGTTAATTGTAACGTTGCCAGTAGCTGAAGCCACTTTTATTTTATCTAAAGTTGCTGGCAACATTAATATTGCTAATAAGATAATAGAAGAAAGATGTTTTCTCATATTGGATCTCCATATTAATTTTAACTGAGATGTAAAATGAATGACAAGCATGTAATTCAGCCTCTTTTAAGGCAGCTGTAAACTATAAACCGACTAAAAGCGGTTATCCGAGTTACTATATATGTATCTCTGTAAGCTGCCTTCTGGCTGATAGTCCCCAAATCAACTGATTTATATATAAACTTATTTTTCTTATCTAAAAAATTAGATGATCTTATTTCAAAAATTAACTTAACTAAATAGTTTATTTCATGAAAACACCTAAATAAAGTTCTAACATTGTGTAAGTTCTCTTCTTATTCACTGAATGAATTGTTAAAAGATCACAAGCCAAATTTAGTATTAATATAAATGATTGAATAAGTTAACAGGGACAACACGTCTGGTGAAGGAACAGATTTTTTTAAAAGTAGAAACTTATATTTGATTTAACAGTAGAATAGTATAATGGCATATTTAGTATAATTGAAATGTTACATAATATAAATAATTATATAGATTAAATTTGGATTAAAATGAAATTTTGCCGCATAACTTAATTAAAATTTTCTAACAAAGGTTATTATGGATCTAGTGAACACTTGCACTGACATTAGACAATTTACGCTTTTGTTTTATTTCAAAATATTAATTTTGCTCGCTCTTTGATCCGGGAACCGTAAACAATGGTCTTGAGAGTCGGAGTGATTTAGAAGGAATTATAATGGCTTTGAAAACCAGAATTGTAGAATCGCCTCAGGTTCGTTTGATTGACCTTAAATCGAAACCTTTCTTCACAGTAGCTTCAATTGAAGTTGGAAACACTACAACCAAATGTATCCTTACAGCTACCAATATGGAATCCGGCAAGACTCATATTGTGAATAAAGTTGTGCGGATGACCAGGGACGTTTGCTCCCCAAAATCAGGAGAAGTCCCATTCGGTAAAACACTTACCGGTGTGGAGCTAACACAGAGAGCCGTTGCTGAACTGGTGTGTGCTACCCTTACGGAATCAATTGAAAAAGCTAATCTGGACATAAAAACGGATCTGAACTTCGTTGTCAGGTCAACTGGCGTTGTTGCTGGTTTTGATTCTCCGGATGAGGTTGGTGAATTTATCAAAGCCCTGGCTGAAGGATGTCTTAAGGCAGGAGTACCACCAAAAAATATGACGCCACCGATGACACTTTCAAATATATCCAAAAGATTTCAGAAATATAGCAAGCTTGACGAGGTAATTTTTGATGGGGCCGTAGCCGGAGTAATGCCCCCTATAGGTTCCACTGGTGTTGAAATTGTTGCAAATGAAATGGAAGGAGAACTTGCAACAGCGGGTATTAAGGAAGCAGCCAAACTTACAGATATCGATTTCAGGAACCCCTGCATTTCAATTGACTTCGGTACAACCCTTGATGGCAGGGTTACAAGTCCTGACCAGCCGTACGCTAAAACAATCGGAAGCTTTTGTGGTTATGCCGGTGCGATTCCCGATGCAGTGATCCGTGGTTCGGAGAAAGTTGATCCGAAAGTAGGGACCGCACTCGAAGTGTTTCAGGACCTTAAGCCTCCTTCTTTTCTTACGCTTGAAATAAATGCTAATACGATAGAAGAGTTTGCAAGACAAATCAACGACTTCATTATCATAGAAAAGGTCCCCACAGGTAGAACACGTTACGGCAGCGTGCCCGTGAGGCCGGATGCGGCTGCAAAGGTAGGTGTAACACTTCTAGGTTGCGATGTTGGTGAGAACGGCTCCGATATGGATAAGCTATATGCTGTCGGCAAGGAAATCTGTGAGAATCACGGACTTCAGGTTGCTTATGCTGTTATTGATGAGGTGATGGCAGGAGTTGTCTGCAGGCTGATTAAGGTTGCGGATGAAGAAAACCTGGTTTTTGAAGATACGACTATAGGAATTACCGGTAGGGGCGGGATAACTGGTAATAAGCCCAAACTGATCTTGAAGTATCTGGATAAAATGGGTATTGCTCCTAAAATAGACGAAAAGGTAGTCTTTGCAGATGACGGACTTGCAAGAGGTGCAGCAGTCATGGCCCGCTGTATGAACTCTCTTGGTTCGCCTCAGAATCCTCTTGGAGGCAGGCACGGCGGAAAATGCATTCTCCCTCAGAGAATAAAACTGCAGGCAAAGTAATGGACTCAGGGATCTCAATCTAGATCTCAATTATCTTAGATCTTGTTAGATTAACTTTTTTCTGTTAAAAAGCAATTTATGCGGTCTAAAAAACAAAAGTTTTATATCCGAATTTTACATACATGTTCCCGACAGCACTGTACATATATGGTCATCGATTTTATTGATTAAAGCAGGGGAAATACCAAAACAATCTTGAGTTTTCGAAAGTAATCTTTTCGAAAGTGTCTTTAGTAAGATTACCAAATAGCAATGTCCCCTCCAGCCTTATTTTATTTATTCAGGCTTATCAGGTCCATTAAATCAATAATATTACCTATAATTCGAGATAATAATACTACGGTTTAATACCCGATTTAATACCACAATTCGAGATGAGCTCATTTGACTGACAAAAAACTGCTATTGGGTAATGAAGCCATAGCATTTGCAGCTATAGAAGCCGGGGTACAGATTGTTACGGGGTATCCGGGCACTCCTTCAACCGAAGCCCTGGAAACAATAGCAAAGTATGCTGAAAAGTGCGGAATCTACACCGAATGGTCCAGCAATGAAAAAGTTGCACTTGAAACTGCTGTCGGAGCAGCTTACTCAGGGGCAAAAGCGCTTGTGACGATGAAACAGGTCGGGCTGAATGTTGCATCCGATCCCCTCATGAGCTTGAGCTACATTGGAGTTAAAGGAGCTCTTGTACTGCTTGTTGCTGATGATCCGGGCCCCCATTCTTCACAGACCGAACAGGACACAAGGGCCTTCGGGCACCTTTTAAATATCCCTGTCCTTGACCCGGCGACTCCTCAGGAAGCCTACGAGCTGACAAAACTGGCCTTTGAGATTTCTCATGAATTCGAAATTCCTGTAATTCTCAGGACCACTACAAGAGTCTCTCACAGCTGCGGAGATGTTATAATCAATGCCGAAGCGCCAGTTCCGGTTGAAACCACGTGTGAGGGCTTTGTGAAAGACAGGCGATGGACTATTTTTCCCAGGCTTACTGCTGAACGGCATCCCTGGCTTGAAAATGTACAGGTGCAGCTTTCGGAACGTTTTTCAAGCCTTTCCTATAATTCAGTGTCAGGTGAAGGAAGAATTGGGATTGTTGCTTCAGGGGTCGCAGCGCTATACGTAAAAGAGGCAATTGCGAATTTTGAAGACATTTTCAAGCTCTTCAGGGTTATGACAGTTTATCCTTTCCCGGAAAAGGCAGCCCTCTCTTTTCTTTCAGAAATTGATAGCCTTATAGTAGTCGAAGAACTGGACCCCTACCTTGAAGAGCAGATGCTTCAGCTTATTGGAAAAGCGAAATTGCCAATTAATGTTTACGGGAAGAAGAACGGTATTTTCCCTATCAGCGGAGAGTATAACGTTGATCTCGTTATTAATAGCATCAATAATACTCTTTTGAAAATTGGCGAAACTCCGCGACTTTCCCATGCACTTTCGGCCGTCTCAAGAGATGAACTCCCGCCTCTCCCGATTCGGGCTCCAACCCTCTGTGCAGGCTGCATGCACAGGACTGTTTTTTACGCTTTTAAGCAAGTAGCAAAACAGTTTAAAAAAGAACAGGGGGCTAATACTATTTTCTCCGGGGATATAGGTTGCTATACCCTTGGAAATGCCCACCCGCTAAATATGGTAGACACATGCCTCTGCATGGGCGCTGGGATAAGTATGGCAGGGGGACTCTTTCGCACAAATCCGGGATCAAAACATGTAGCTTTTATTGGGGATTCAACCTTCTTCCATTCAGGCATCCCTGCCGTAATAAATGCGGTTTACAATTGCGCCGATATCACATTAGCAGTTCTGGACAACCGCACAACTGCAATGACAGGGCATCAGCCGCATCCTGGCATAGGCTTAACGGTGCTCGGAAATGTTTCGAAAGCTATTGATATTGCTGAAGTAGTCCGGAGCTGCGGAGTAGAATTTGTAAGAGTAGTGGAGATTGATAAGCTGGAAAATACCCTGGAAAGCTGCATGGAAGCCGCAAAGGAAGCTATGAGTTTTAAAGGCCCTTCGGTTGTCGTATTTAAAGGAAAATGCGCCGGAATAATAAAATCCGGCATACGTTACGAAATAAACCGTGAGAGCTGTACTGGCTGTAGTTTTTGCATCAAACAGCTTGGCTGTCCGGCTCTTTTCCTTCCTCCCGGGGAGGATAAGGCTCTTATACAGGACAGCTGCAGCGGTTGCGGGCTCTGTGCTCAAATCTGTCCGTCGGGAGCAATCCAGCAGATAAAATACAGGAGGTAAGGCTGTGAAGTATGACATTTTGATTGCAGGAGTTGGCGGGCAGGGGGTTGTGCTTGCTTCCCGTATACTTGCGTTTGCTGCGGTAAAAGCCGGTTTTCATGTAAGCACTGCTGAAACCATAGGCATGTCCCAGAGAGAAGGTTCAGTGAGCAGCCATATCAGGATAGGAGAAGAGACTTACGGATCTCTTATTCCGGTCGGGCAGGCAGACCTGCTGTTAGGCTTTGAGCCTGCCGAAACCGTAAGAAACCTACCTTTCCTCAAAAAAGGTGGGAAGATATTGGTAAATACTCATGCTATCCCGCCTGCATCCAGGCCTCCAGGAAGTCCGGAATATGATCCGAAGGCTTTGCTCTCTTTCTTGAAGACACATTGCCCTGATATTCAGTGCTTTGATTTTACTAAACTTGCTGAGGAAGCAGGCACATTCCGGGCTACAAATATCGCAATGATCGGAGCGGCTCAAGGATTAGATGTATTGCCTATTTTCGAGAAATCTCTTCAGATAGCTATGGATACCGAAATACCCGAGAAACACAGAGCTGTAAACAGAGCAGTATTCGAAAGTGCAGTGAGATGGGGTTCAAGTATCAAATCCGGCGGAGCTGAATAAACTAAACGAAGTTGAAAGAAATAAATGAGTCTTATTTAAAGGTGAAAAATATGTATGACGCATCCTCTGAGTCTGAGCTTGACCCTGCTGTCCAGCTCTACAATCCCGATATTTCGGAAGAAGATACTAATGCAAAGCTGAAGGAAATTCTGAAACATGTTGCTGAAAGCAGTCTCTTTTATCAGAAGAAGTTCAGGGAAGCGAATGTGGACATTGAGAAAATAGAGTCTATTTTAGATCTGAACTTTCTTCCTTTTACGTATAAAGAAGAACTCCGGGATGCCTATCCTCTTGGTTTGAAGGCTGTGTCCGAAAACGAAGTAATAAGGATTCATTCCTCGTCCGGAACTACAGGAAAACCTATAATCATCCCTTACACACGTAAAGATGTGGATATCTGGGCTTTGATGATGATGCGCTGCTATATGATGGCAGGCCTTTCCTATCAGGACCGGATCCAAATCACTCCCGGGTATGGGCTATGGACGGCAGGAATCGGGTTTCAGCTAGGAGCGGAACGTCTGGGAGCAATGTCTATTCCTACAGGTCCGGGCAACACGGAAAAACAGTTAGAAATGCTTATTGACCTGAAATCAACAGCACTTGCCAGTACTTCTTCCTATGCACTTTTGCTTGCTGAAGAAATTCAAAAGCGAGGACTTAAAGACCAGATACATCTCAAGGTAGGAGTGATCGGTTCGGAGCGCTGGAGCGAAAAAATGCGCAGCAGGATCGAGACTGAGCTGGGTATAGAGACTTTTGATATCTACGGGCTGACGGAAATCTACGGGCCTGGCATTGCTCTTGATTGTTCTTACCATGAAGGAATGCACTACTGGTCCGATCATCTGCTCTTTGAGATTATAGATCCCATTACAGGCGAGCAGCTGCCGGATGGTACACTCGGGGAACTTGTTATTACCACTCTTACAAAGGAAGGAGCCCCTCTTATCCGTTACAGAACACGGGATCTGACGCGGATAATCCCCGGCCTCTGCAAATGCGGATGTCCGTTCCCGAGAATCGATAGGATCCTGGGCAGATCGGACGACCGTATAAAGTTCAAAGGTGTAAACATCTATCCCGGCCAGATCGAAGATGTTATCCACAAAGTACCGGGGGTAAGTAGTGAGTACCAGATTCTGCTTACCCGGAGTGAAGGCAGGGACAACATGACTTTCAAGGTCGAAATAGAAGAAGCGGAGGACCCTGTGAAAAAAGCGAAAACTGAAAAGGCTCTTGTAAAAGCTTTTAAGGATTTCGTAGGAGTAACAGTCGACGTAATGAGCGTAAAAATAGGAGGACTTCCTCGCAGCGAGAAAAAGACAAAAAGAGTAATTGATCAAAGGGAGCTTTGAAAATAACAGAAATAATTAAATTCTAGCTTTTATAAAATCAATTTCAGATTTATTTCCTTCTGTTGCGGCTAATTTCTCATCTCCTTTTTTCCCTTTATCATTATCACTTTTGAATATTATAGTCCTGTAAGGATACGGGATCTCTATGCCTTCTTTATCGAAGCGCTTTTTAATAGCTTCTCTGATTTCACACCCGGAGCCGTATGCGACACTCCTATCCTTAAACCAGACCAGCAGGCGGAGATTTACGGCGAATTCTCCCAACTCTGTGACATTAACTTTAACTTCTCCCCTTTCCCTGAAATCGGGATCTACGGCATTTAACACGGGTGAGTCAAGAAATTTCATCTTAAGGATGTCTGATTTGAGTATACTGGGCCTTACTACGCTGTATTTCATTTCATGGGGGGGCATGACGTTGGGATGTTTTCTGGCCTCTTCAATCATGATCCTTCTTGCTTTGTCGATATCGGCATCATAACTTATTCCAACATCTATAGGCCAGATTACTGCAGGATCTTCTATAGTCCAGTTGATAATTGCTTCATTGCTGATGACGGAGTTTGGGATGATAAGGCGTCTGTTGTCCCAGGTTATGAGGACAGTATGCCTGAGGTTAAGGTCAGCAACTTTTCCATATTCGTTCATTATGTTCAACCTATCTCCTACCCTGAAAGGTTGAAACAGGGCAAGAGATAGTCCTGCAATTATATTGCTCAGAGTGCTCTGGGCAGCAAAACCGATTACGACACCTGCAATTCCTGCCCCGGTGAAGAGGGCAACTGAGAGGCTGCGCAGATCAGGGATGCTGAAGATAGCAATGACGATCCCTAAAAAATAGATCAAAGCGACTACAATATGCCTGAACATCCTAAATGAAGTTACATCCATATGCAGCCGACTGCTTGCTTTTTTAAAATAACTATCCATCAGGCGGTTCACATTTCGTGCTATAAGAGTAGTGCCCACGCCAATAATAATTATGAATAAAATATTACCCAGATTCGCTGAAAACCAGGAAAATGCCTTCTCCAGTCCTGTATCAACATAAGCTATATTTGCTGTAAAAGAAGTTGCGATTTTGGGGGTTTCCATGCTCTGCATCTTCGGCAAGAAGCTTTAAATAAATATTGAGTATAAAAATGTGAAGAAAGTCCTATGGGTAAATAAGGATTAAATCTTTCAGTTACATGTGTTCACTTATTTGGATTTATTATTTACCTTCTGAAGAACGGCAAGGTCCAGAACTTTTTTAAACGTTTCTTCATTAGGACCAGTAATTTCATTTAGTCCAACGAACCTCGCCTGGGATCTGTCCGTGCTGACGGTTCCGTTCTCTTGCATGTAGACATATTTTCCATTTTCAATACCAACTATCACACAGGAATCCGGGATCATTTCTACTCCAAAAAAATCTACAAGTTTAGGACTCTGATCCACATCAATTGCTGCTATCGTGGCATTTCCTGTGTATTCTGCAGCCATCTTTTCAATGATGGGTTTCATTGATTGGCAATGTGGGCACCATTTAGCTCCGATTCTAAGAAAAACCGGGCTTTTTTGAAGGGATGTATTTATCTGCTCTAGATGGGTTACTTCTAGAACGGCACTTTTCTCCGAAATTCCCTGAGAGCCCATCGTCGCGGGAATAATTGTTTGATTCCCTAACATAAAGGGCATTATCATTGTTTGATTCCCTATCATAAAGGGCATTATCATTGTTTGATTCCCTATCATAAAGGGCATCGTCATTGTTTGATTCCCTATCATAAAGGGTATCATTGTTTGATTTTCCAACATAACGGGCATCATCATAAAAGGTATAGTCATTGTTTTATTTCCCGTTGTAACAGGCAACATTATAAAGGGCATCATTATTGTTTGATTTCCCATTATAACAGGGAACATTAAAGTTTGATTTCCCATTATACAGGGCATTATCGTTTGATTTCCGGTTATAGGCTGCATCATAGTTTGGTTACCCATATGTTCTTCCATATGTTGCATCATATGTTCGTCATTGATTTGTTTCTCATTATCCCCCTGATTTATATCCTGCCCTTCGATGGGCTCAACCGATGCGACTACCATGATTCCTAAGAATGCAATTAGCATTAATGACTTCATTGCTCCAGATTTAATAATCTCATTCCCCCCTAAATACTGAATTTGGTATATATATACGCACTTATAAATATATATCTTAACATAAAAGTCTAATTATAATTAAACATGATATTTTCTTTTGAACCAGAAAGAATAAAACAAACCAATAATCCTCAGAATTTTAGAAAAATGCCTTCCCATATTGAAATATTGTGAGAGGGTAATTTCTACGAATAGCCCAGAGAATATGAAGTTAAAGTGGGAAATAGAACATATCTCATTGTTTTTTCTCCCTTACCTGAACAGGAATGTATAACATTTCTGGATTCAATATAATTGACGAAAAGAGAGGTTGAAGAAAAATATTAGGAAAGCGATTATTGTTTATCATTTCCCTAACTTACTCATAATTAATAGAGAAATATCATAAAACTTATTTCAATATTAATTGAAATACCATTTACTGAAAGCGATTTCAACAACAAACTGTCATCGGAATGGAGATATGGAAGCGAAAATGAAACAAACTTAGGGAATGAATGTGAGTCAGTCTTAGGATGAAAAAGATCAGCCAATCGAAGTCATCATTCTTGAAGCTAATCCCGCTTATGAGAAGCATTCGGATTTCAAATGCAAGCAAGTTATCGGGAATTCTCTTAAAGAGGTACTCTCTTAGGTTTGCTATCACAGGGGAATAATGATCAAGAATAAAGCTCCTCTCGCCTATCTTTAAAAACAGGGACTTCTTTTCGAACTTCGTCTTTTGCAGAAAGGTCTATATCGGACACTATTATTCGCTCTTTGTCTCCTGCATCAGCCTTTACCTCACCAAGGGAATCCACGATCATTGAATTTCCGAAATAGCTGATGCCAGGGGCAGAACCTATGCGGTTGCAAGCTATATGGGGGATCTGGTTTTCGATTGCTCTTGCTCTTACAAGGGTTTTCCAGTGTTCGGATTTCGGATTTGGGAAAGCTGCTGTCGTTATAAGTAGATCGGAACCTGCAAGAGCAAGTTTTCTTGAAACTTCCGGGAAGCGGAGTTCATAACAAATCTCAAGGCCAATTTTCAAATTTTGCTTTTTAAGGGAAATCGGTTCCAATGAATTTCCTTTGGAGAAGAACTTATTTTCTCCCCTGAAAGGATGAATTTTTCGATAAGTGCCCGCAAGAATACCTGATTCAAGACAAAAGCCGAAATTATAATAAAGTATAGGGTTTTTGCTCCCCTCGCTTTTATCAATATTTTCTACAGCTTCTCCAATAACTTTCTGGATTATTGAACCGATGAGAATGCAGTTGTTAGCTTCGGAAAAACATGCCAGGTTCTCAAGGGTAGGTGATGGCATGGACTCTGCCGCATGTTCGATTTCCTCATAGCAAAAGCCTGTGGAAAAAACCTCCGGCAGGACAATAATTTCTGCTCCTTTTGTTACGGCTTTGAGGGCCAAATGAAGCGCTTTTTCAAGATTTTCCTGCTTTTGGCAGTGGAGAACATCCATCTGGACACAGGCAACTTTCATTTCTTACCATCAACCTCATGTTAAATATTTTCAGGGAGTGAAGGATAAAGAATAAAGGGTTATAGCATCAGGGTAGTTTGCTTGCTTCTTGCTACCAGACCATCAAGGTCAATACTGTGTTTTATCAAACCCGCCAGTACATCATTTGCAGGCCTGACAATCTCTTCTTTGTTTTCTCGGATTTCAAACGCAGGATCATCTGATGGGATCTCAATTCTTGTTATATCCGCACGGGCTTTTTTCAGATGAGAATCGGGAAGTTCCACAACAGAGCCGGGTTTTTCCAGGTATTGATCGAGGTGTTTTTGAGTAATCCCCATAAGTTTCAGTTCTTTGCGGAAACATGGCCTTTCAAAAAGTCTGCTTACCACATAAACACCTACTGGAATCCTCAGGTCCAGATCAATTTTGAGCAGTTGAGTCTTGAAGATAGAATAAATGTATTCAGGATCCGAAAGTTCGGAAAGCTTTTGGTCTTTATTTTTTTCTGATATTGAATCCTCGATTTTTTCAGTTATGTTTTCAAGAATATTATTATCGGCTTTTTCAGGCAGAGAATATATTTTTGAAGGGGGTACCTCGATTTCCTCCAGAATATTAAGGTCTCTGAGTGCCCTGAGATATCCGGTAAGAAAAAGGCGGTGCTCATCTATGCCCCCAGCTTTTAGTTCCCTGGAGAGTCCGCTGATCGAAAGTTGTCGTCCGTCAAGTAATTCCAGAAGTTTTTGATTTAGTTTCTCTTCCAACTAGACCACATCGTGGTATTGATCATAGATATTCCGCAGGCTTGGTCTGGAATTTTCCGTACTGAAAGGTTAATAAGCAAGAAAATTGCAGAAAGTATTACCGATGTAATCATCCGGCATAATATAAAGTTTGTGAAAGAATTCTGGAACGGATTCAATTTAAAAGTGTATGGAAAATCAACCTGAAAATATTATACGAAAGCCCCGGAAAGAGTATTCCGACAAACGTTGAGTCAGAAGTCCTTTATTTAACTCCCGTAGGCAAAAAGTTTAATTTAAATGTGGCGGAATCTAAGGGCAACGCTTAAAAATAATAATTGCCTTAAGGATTAGGCTTAATCGGTAATTTACACGGATGCAAAGGTAATTGCACAGCAGTGGGGTAGGTACACACTCCAAATATAAAAATTGTCAATTATACTCTTCGCTTTAGAGTTTAAGCTTCCTAATTTCAATCTACATATATTGATATTAATTAAAAAATATATAATTATTATAACTTTATCCGAGTTTCTTACATTGCTACCAGATGCCTCAAGTGTAGGAAATATAATAATTGTCATATCTGTTTGCTAAGGAGAATGGTATGCATCATAACATATTTACAAACAACCCGACAGTTCCGCTAGACGTCAAGGATCGGTCTATAAGCGAGCTAATGGATGGGATGCTTAAAACAGGCTTTCAGGGAAGGAAACTGGCCGAATCCGTCCAGGCCTGGTACAATATGCTAAATGAAAAAAACATGACAGTATTTATGGGCTTGTCCGGAGCTATGGTCCCTGCTGGTATGCGCAGAATTATTTCCTATATGATCAGGGAAAGGATGATTGATTGCCTGGTAAGTACGGGAGCTAATCTGTTCCATGATACACATGAAGCTCTCGGCAAGAAACATTATGTTGGTTCCCATCTTGCTGACGATGAAAAGCTCTTCGAGCACGGAGTGGATAGGATCTATGATGTCTATGCAGTGGAAGAAGAGTTCAGGAATGCAGATAATTTAATAGCGGATTTTGCAAAGGAGATTGGGGAAATCTCTTGCTCGTCCAGGGAACTCATGTTTATGCTGGGAAAGGAACTTGTGAGGCGTGGAGCAGCAGAAGATTCCATACTTGTAAGTGCATACCGGCAGAATGTCCCGATCTTTGTTCCGGCACTTTCGGATAGTTCAATCGGCATAGGACTCACCATTGCAAGACGAAGGGGAATTAAACTTGAGGTCGACCAGATAAAAGACGTTGACGAGATTACACAGATGGTTGAAAAATCCGAAAAAACCGGTGTAGTTTACATTGGGGGCGGAGTACCGAAGAATTTTATCCAGCAGACCGAAGTTATAGCTTCTATTCTTGGAATAGACGTAGGAGGACATGATTATGCAATTCAGTATACATCAGATTCCCCTCACTGGGGAGGTCTTTCTGGCTGTACTTTTGACGAAGCTGTCTCCTGGGGAAAAATAGCCGTTCAGGCAAAAAAAGTGCAGGTATTCGTTGACGCTACGATTGCTCTTCCGATAGTGGCACATGCTCTGCATGAAAAATGCCGCGGATTGAAAAGAGATGCGCCGGTTTTTAAGTGGGAAGCGTAAAAGGGCTCGATATAAATTTCAGTAATTAGTCACATTACAAATCTTTATCTTATTTGAAAGCTTATTTAAAACGAGAAGGAGAGGAATAAATGGGTAAAAGAACTCGAATAATCAATGATCCTTCATATTTAGTACCATTACTCAGAACTTTTGGATCAAGAACTCACAAAAAAATATTTGATACTCTATCTAACAAGTGGATGACAAGAGCAGAGATAGATGAATTCATGGGTACCGATTCGTCAAAAAGCCTCCATATTCTGAAAAAAGCCGGACTTCTTGAGAGCCAGTGGAGAGTTCCTGAAGCTGGACAAAAGCCTTCAAAAGAATACCATAGTTCTTATTCAAAGGTTCAGGTAAACTTTCAATGCTCTTTTGAAGATCTTAGCGATATTATTATGCTGACTTTCAAGCCGTATGAGGAAGTCAAAGATGCCATAGAAGAGCTGGAAAGGCTTGTAGAAGAGGGAAATACCTCAATGAGCAATCTCACGCGAACCCTTAATAAGAACCCATTCTACATTTGCGCTGTAGCCCGCAGGTCTGAAAAACTTTCCGTAATGGGACAAAGATTAAAACTAATTGAAGATGTTGAGGAGAATTACGATTGATGATCAAGATACTCCAGACTAAAAGTGGAGTAACCAAATTTCAGGTCCTTATCGAAATTGCAGCCCATCAACCCAACGTCAGGCAGAAAGAGATTGCCGCAAAAATTGGAATAACCCCCCAGGCAGTTTCAGAATACATAAAAGAGCTTGTAAACGACGGACTGATAGTAACTGAGGGCCGTGTCAGGTACAGGATAACAAAAGAAGGCGTGGAATGGGTGCTCGAAAATGCCACCGAAATGAAGCGCTACGCCCGTTTTGTTATGGAAGATATTATCAGCCATGTTTCAACCTGGACAGCTATAGCAAAAGAAGAAGTAAAAACCGGACAGCAAGTTTACCTGAAAATGGAAGGTGGTCTCCTATATGTTAGCAGTACGGAAAAGACGGGGGCTTCAGGTAATGTTATATCCGATGCAGTCGAAGGAGAGGATGTAGGGGTAAGCAGTCTTAAAGGCCTTATTGATCTTGAAAATGCAACCATTACCATCTGCAAAGTGCACAGGGTTGAACGCGGCGGGTCAAGAAAAGTCGATTACAAACGCCTGAAAATGCTGGCTGTCTCAAAACCCTATATAGCCGCTATCGGCGTGGAAGCACTTATAGCCCTGCGCAAGATTGGAATAAGTCCGAACGTTATGTTCGGAACCAATGAATCAGTTATCGAGGCTGCATATCATGGTCTTTCTTCTCTTGTGGTTTCTGTAGACGAGCAGGTTTCATTACTGCTTAACAGACTGGAAACCGAAAACCTCGAATATGAGCTCGTTGACCTGACACTGGAGAATCTCTCTTAATTTTAGTTTCATTTTAAAAGTTGATTTATTCGTGATCCTCTGCATTAAAAAGTAATAAAAAAAAGCAAAAAAAAGCACAAATTTATTCGATTCTTTTTAATCAAAATACTGATCAGCTAATGGCAATAGCCAGGGAACTGGCGTAAGGTTTATTTAACATAATGTCAAATTAATTGAAATTAAAGAGAAGTAGCTGGTAGAACATAAGTCCCTATTCTCGTGTCCTACCTATTTCCAACCCAAAGGATTAAGAGGAGCCCTATTTTCCTCTTAATTAAACGTATCTACTACCGTGTAGATATATATAGATTTTCACAGATACAAAAAATTTTTACAATCAAAGATGATTTTGTTTAAATTTCAATTTAATGATGGCTTTTGTTCCTCTTTTCCATAATTGTTTAAGCTCTTCCTGGTATACAATAGCCGTCGGCACAAACATTAATGGCACAGTTGCCGCAGCTTTTACTCCCTCGGAGACAGGCAGTGCCGCAATGAAGCCCACTCCGGCAACACCATAAATCGGAACTATAGGTATTAGCATTGCTAAACCGAATGTTCTCCTGAAATGGATACCTATTTTTGCAGCAAGGAAACCGTTATGTCCGATGAGCAGACCAATACCGATGCTGGGCCCTATTGTACGAAAAGGATTATACGACGGTCCAATATAAAGTCCAAAGTCAATACCAAACAATGAAACAAGACCATGGAATTGATTCCTATCCTGGCTTGAGTTTCCTCCGACACTTGATAAGACTACTCCTATATCCAGTTGTATAGGCCCTCTTTCTACTCCCCTTCCATCCATCAATATGATTGCTTTCAGTAATCCATATAAAGCTATCTCAAAACATGGTATCCGGGTATGTTAAAAGCCTGCGAAGCAGGAAAATGGTGGCAACAAAAAGTTTATATATATCTTAATTTATTCACACAAGCAAGACAAAATATATATTCCAGATACGGGAGGCATGTTAATCTATGATAGTCCATGTACACAAATTTAAAATAATTGCTTTGATGGCATTCTTAATAATGTTATTAGGAATTAGCATTCCGGAACTGGAAATTATATCAGGTATATTATTGTCTATTATACTAATCCATACAATGGTATATCTCAGAAAAGAAACAGTTTCGGAACTGATGGTTTAAAGCTTATCGGGGCCAAAATTATTACTGGACCTGATAATGATTGCTTTTTTCAGTCACCATAAACCTTATAATAAATTCTGTCCCATTTTCCCTTTTTAATTCAAGTTCTCCTTCCAGCTGGTCAACAAGGGAACTTACTAGCTGCATGCCGAGAGTGTCCATATTTTCAATGTCAAGGTTTTCGGGAATGCCTGCGCCATTGTCTGAGACGGTCAAAGTAAAATTGGTACTACACTCTTCGTTTACGCGTTTGAAATTCTCCCCGGTTTCTTCTCTACGGAGTATGATTAAGATTTCACCCTCACTTCTATAGGAAAATGCATGCTTTAGAGAATTGGAAACCAGTTCGTTAACTATCATGCCTAACGGGACAGCAGTGTCCATGTCGAGGAAAACATTCTCTGCAAGATCCAGCTTTAAACTGATGCCGGTTTTTCCAAGGCTGTATGTCCGGAGAAGAATTTCTGCAAGCTCCTCGATGTAAGGGGCAAAGTTTAGAGTTTCGAACCCCCCACCTTTATACAGTTCCTCATGAATAAGAGCCATTGATATGACCCGGTCCTGGCTCTCTCTGAAGGCTTCCAGGACTTCCGAATCTATTATATCTGTTCTACCTTTGAATTGTTCAGCCTGAAGGTCTAGAAGAGAAGAAATTACCTGCAGGTTATTCTTAATGCGATGGTGAATTTCCTTTTTTCGGGCAGTCTCAATATTTTCCAGAGCTTCCTCAGCAGCTTTTCGCTGCGTGATGTCGGTTAACATACTAATGGTGCCCACATACTTGCCATCCTTGCCAAAAAGCGGTTTTGCATTTAGAAATATCCAGATGGGTGAGCCATTTTTATGAATTAATTTCAATTCATAACTCCCGCTTATTCCCTGCCTTCTTTTTTCCAAATGTTGTTTGACAATAGGTCTATATTCTTCACTGATGAAACCCCATATTGATCTACCAGTAATTTCTTCTAGAGGATATCCGATCAGTATCTACGACTTTATTGTTAACGTAAGTGATAATGTTTTCATAATCAGTTGTGAGTATGCCTTCGTTTGCTGTCTCTACGATATTACGGTATTTCTCCTCACTTTCTTGAAGTTTTTCTTCCGCTTCTTTACGCTCGGTGATGTCAGTCATCATGGCGAGATAGCCTTTATACTTGCCTTTTTTATTAAAAAATGATTTTGCGGTGATATGTCCCCAGATATATGAGCCATCCTTACGTATTAACTTCAATTCATAACTCCCACTGATTCCCTTCCGCCTTTTCTCAAATTCTCTTTTGGCAACAGGCAGGCTTTCCTTGGGAACAAAATTCCATACGGGTCTGCCGATAATTTCGTCCAGACTATACCCGGACGTTTCCATCATCTTATTGGCGAAAGAAATCTTACCTTCATCGTTCACAAAGTAGATACCCTCATTTGAGGTTTCTACGATGTTGCGGTATTTTTCCTCACTTACCCTAAGTTTTGCTTCAGCTTTTTTTCGTTCGGTGATATCAATATCCATCTCGAGGATCATAGGAGAACCGTCAACATCAGAGAATGGCAAATAATAGACTTCAAGTACGCTTCCATCAGGGATGGTAACCTCCCATTTGTGAAACTTCCTGGTTTTAAGCACTTTGAATGCTTCGCAGAACTCACACGGCCTTATGCGCTTATAGCGAAATTCATAACAATGCCGACCTTCGGACTCCCCGAATTTTTCCCGAAAACTGTGGTTGGCAAAAGCGATACGATAATCAGATGTTAACAGGCTGATCATCACAGGAAGCGTCTCCAGAACGTCATAGAGCCGACGCCGTTCAGCCTCGATGGCTACTGAAACCTTACAACGCGCTTCACTTTCTTGCAGAGCATTTTCCATCTTCTTACGCTCTGTGATATCCATCTGGGAGGAGATGAGGCGGTCGCCGCGCACGATATACGAAGTAAGAAAATCCCTATCTATATATGGGCTACGATACTGGAACGTGACAGCCTGGTCTGAATGCCTGGCTTTCTCAATCATGGGTAGATAGAATGAAGCGACGTCCCGGCCGAGCACTTCTGATCCTCTTTTACCTCTGGCCTCATCAATATCTTTCAGACCGAGGAGCTTAAAACCGGCCGGGTTCAGGTCCTCGAAAATCCAATCGATGACATTGCCCCGATCATCATAAATGAGCCGATCGATATAGAAAACCTCCTGGACAGTCTCAAACACGTCTCGATACCTGGCCTCGCTCTCCAGAAGTTTTTGTTCATACTCTTTCTGGTCACTTATATCGAATCCGGAGATACTTACGCATTCTGCGTTGTGTACCGGATGAAACACGATCAGGTATACTCTTTTTCCTGCTTTGGTTTCTATTTTTTCAGGGCTTTTCCGGGAAAGTACCCTTTGTACCAGATCTATGATACTCGAAGGAAGTTTCCCCCCTATTTCCGTTCCCCACTCACTTAATAAGTAGTCTCCTGCTTCATTTGAGTAAAGAACAGTACCATCATTTGCCACGTTGAGCATAGGATTAGAGTTATCTGTCGAGAATTGTTCCACTCTTATGTTCATCGGTCCTCTTCAGGTTTGTCTCAAAGGCAAAAAAACATTGTCTTTAATTTTATTTTCAAAGACTACTCAAATGAAATACACACAGTTATAATTTTATAAAATATATATTTTTATTAATATATAAACTTTTTATCCAATAATTTCGTTATTTAAGTTTGTAAATCAAAAATAAAAAAATTTTTAATGTAAATAAGTACAAACATTTATAAAGTCAGAGTTGAAATGAAATGTGAAGGCGGAGCAAACAGCTAGAAAAGAATATTGCTGCTGGACTTAGTTTTTATGAAATCACAAAAAAGTATGCCTTATGTTTCCTCTGTGGAAAAATATGTGAAAGAAAAACGCATCCCTTTTCATATGCCTGGACATAAACAGGGAAAAGGAGTGAATAACATTCTGCTTCGGTTGTGGGGCAAGGAAATATTCGAATATGATTTAACTGAAGTTGATGGTCTGGATTATGTAAATGCACCAGGCGGAGTTATTGCAGAAGCGGAAAAATTAGCTGCATGTGCATTTAACACTGAAGAAACTTTTTTTCTGATTAATGGATCAACTGTAGGCAACCAGGCAGCAATAATGTCATTGGTTGGAAGCAACGAAAAAATTATTTTGGGAAGAAATTCTCACCAATCTACATATGCCGGCCTTATTCTTTCCGGAGCCGTGCCGGTATATGCAAAACCTACCCTCCATAAATTATCCGGATTTTATCCGGTAATAGGATATAAAGAAATCAGTAAATTATTAAATAAATACAAGGATATTAAAGCTGTTCATTTAACCTCGCCAACGCATATTGGATTTATTCCTGATGTAGAAAAAATTCGAGAGCTAACACAAAATAAAAGTCTACCTTTGATTGTTGATGAAGCTCACGGTTCACATTTCCAATTCCATGAAGAATTACCAGAGTCGGCAATTGCATTTGGTGCAGACATTGTCATACAAAGTACCCATAAAACAATTGGTTCATTGACTCAAACCTCAATGCTTCACCTGGTAAAGTCCGACCATGTTTCAGGCACCAGGCTTCAAAGTATATTACGACTTTTACAGTCATCGTCCCCAAGTACGCTTTTTGTCATGAGCCTGGATGCAGCCAGATACCAGATGGTCAACGATGGTAAAAGATTACTTACCAGGACACTGCAACTAGCCAGGCAGTTAAGAAAGCACATCAATTCAATTGAGGGTTTGTACTGCTATGGGAAAGAAGTTGCTGGAACTGATGACATTATCGATATAGATGAGACGAAGATTCTAATAAATATTGCCAAAACTGGCTATACCGGTTATGAGCTTGAGAAGATTTTGGGAAGAGAATATAAAATTGAAATTGAAATGTCCGATACAAATCATATTTTATGTTTTATTACAATCGGAGATTCGGAACAATCAATCAGTCAATTGATAGGTGCATTAGAATCTATTGCAAAAAATCCTAAAAAAAAGGGAAAAGAAGATAGCAGTTTTTTTTTACCGATGCCTGAAATTCCGGAATTAGTACTTACTCCAAGAGAGGCTTTCTTTGCTCAAAAGAAAAGAATTGCTCTTACGGCTTCTTCAGGACAAATCAGTGGAGAATTTATCATTCCTTTCCCTCCCGATATTCCTATCATTGTACCTGGAGAAAGAATAAATCAAGAAATTTTAGATTACGTAAATTTTCTGAAAAATAATGATACGATGATTGTCGGTCCTGAAGATAAAACACTTGAAACTATTGAAGTAATATGAAAATTCCATTACAGGAGCTGACATGGCATCCATAGGTTCGGTCTTCAAGGCCGTGTTCCGAAATTCGGATTTGGTACGTATAGAACTTGCCTGGGCCGCTTATAATGGTGCCGACTGGGCTGTGTGGATGTGCCTGCTGGTGTACGCATATGATACAGGAGGATCGGCCGGGTTGGGTGCAATGGCACTTGTACAGCTCATCCCGTGCATGCTGCTTGCACCATATATCGGCGCCTATACCGATCGTCAACGTCCGGGACGCGTGCTCCTGGCCGGATATTTGATAACAGGCATTTCCATGGCGGCTGTTGCATGTGCCATGTTATTCCGAGCACCTGCCTGGATGATCCTCGTTCTGGCTCCTTTTATCAATATTGGCATTACTATACCACGGCCTGCACAGCCGGCACTGCTTCCGGGAGTAGTGCACTCACCTTCCGAACTCACAGCCGCAAATGTACTCTCAGGCTGGATGGACAATGCCAGTATGCTAATTGCGCCTGCCCTGGCAGGAGTGCTGATAGGCATTGGCGGCCCAAAGCTTGCTATTTACATGCTGGCAGTTTTATCCTTCATTGCTGCAGCGCTCGTGATTCCGGTTCCCGGCCCTCTTCCTATCGAGTCAGGAGGAGTACGCGGCTCGCTGACGACTCAGGTCCTGGAAGGTGTTCGAGTCGTGCGAAGTGACAAAAACATGCGCCTCCTGGTCACCCTGCAAGCTTCACAGTATATACTGGTTGGAGCACTCGATATGCTCTTCGTTGTGCTTGCGATCTCCGTTCTGGGTATGGGGGAATCGGGTGCTGGTTATCTTCAATCTGCTGTTGGCGCCGGCGGACTTGTTGGTGCCAGCCTTACAACGCTGCTGGTGGCCCGTCGGCAACTAGCTCCGGCCCTGGTGGTAGGGATAGTTACGGTTGGATTTGCCCTTGTTACCCTTGGTCTGTACCCAACTATCCTCAGCGCTTTCATCCTTTTTGCCGCCGCCGGCCTCGGACGCACTGTCATGGACATTACCGGGCAAATCCTGCTTCAGCGTTTGGCTGGACCGCATATGCTTGCATACGTATTTTCGCTGCTGGAGTCATTGATGAACATCGGTCTCGCGATTGGATCTCTCCTGGTACCAATCCTGGTGGGGCTAAGCGGAGCTCGGACCGCACTTATAAGCACAGGCATATTATTTTTTATAATCATCGCGCTTGCCTGGAAAGGCCTGCGCTCCGTGGACGCCGCTGCTACCGTACCACATGTAGAAATCCGTTTGCTTCAGTCCATTCCAATTTTCTCCCGGCTTCCGGCTCAGCAGCTTGAGGGACTTGCTCGAGCGCTCGAAATCAAGACTTACAGTCCAGGCTCGACAGTGATATGTGAGGGCGATAAGGCGGACTTCTACTTTGTTATTGCTGAGGGCGAAGTAGAGGTGAAATACTTAGGTGAAACTGTCGCTCGCCTTACCCGTGGAGAAGGCTTTGGTGAGATCGCTCTCATCAGGGATATCCCGAGAATGGCCACGGTGCTGGCAACGCGGGAGACGAAAATTTGCTGCCTTCGGAAAGAACTGTTCATACTGGCGCTTACCGGACACCTTCCTACAAGCAATGCTGCCGTTGATGTCGTTGTGCGGCGGCTGGACCGGCTACGTGCCATTGAGTTAAGGAAGACCCTTGAGAAAAAAAATGCCGGATAGATGTCCTTTCCGTTACTCGGAAGACATCCTAAATCATAGAGACATTACTGAGATTTAACCGACGAAAAGAAAATTTTCAAATTGCCACGGATCCGGATTGTTTTCTACGGCTGGATTTTCTTTGAAAAATACTTTACGGTTTTTAAGCGGTGTCCAGTCCGAAGGTTTGGAAATAAACTTTCCAAGGTACGGTTTGGCAATATCCAGTACAAAATCATGAGGCAAGTCCTCGGGTAATGTAATACCTTTTCGCGGGTTTTCAAGCATCCAGAGTACTGCAGCAACAATACCTGCCGCTACTTGAAGAGTAGTGGCATTCTGTCCGGGAGCAAGGGATCTGGCTTCGTCAATACTTAATGCGCTTCCGGTCCACCAGGAATTATAAGAATGGCCCATCAAGAGTGCTCCTATAATATCCTCGCCAGATACGATTTCATCGGACATGATCCTGAGCTTGGGCTGAAGCTCATAATTCCGGCATCGTAATTCACAAAGCGAGGAAAGCGTGTCGTGGCAGGGCATATAAGCATAATGCACGGTAGGCCTATAGATTGCCTTATCATCTTCACAAACAGTTAATAATTTTGAAAGGCCGTATGCTTCACCATGACGGATCACCATACCTACAATTTCTTCATCTGGTATCCACGATCTGACCCAGGTATTAATGCCCATCTGGGGCAAGAAAACCATATTTTTTGGTCCGCACGGTGGTATCTGTGCCAGAGGAGGCAGTTTACTCTCATGAGTTCCCCAACCCATCTCAGCCGGAGCAGTCCCTTCTTCCCTTAATCCTTCAATGCTCCATGTCCCTACAAATTCATTAACTTCCTTTGGTTGGTTGGCAATCTGAGTATCTCTCTCACTACAATGGATCACTTTGACGCCCAATTTCTTCGCCAGTTGGGCAAAATCCCTGTTTTTTGCAAAGAGGGCAATTTCTTGTTCGTCCTGGGGAGAAACTTTCTTATCAGCGCAAGTGCGCGCTGCAATATCCAGTAAAGCTTGCTTTACGAAATGGGAGATTAAACCAGGATTTGCACCGTGGTCAACAACAGCAGTTGGTCCATCTTTCCAATTGCGAGAAAGTTCGAGCAATTTCATTTGCCGGAAATATAACGACTTTTCAAACAGGCTCTGCGTTAAAAAACCCTCTGTAGGGTCCCAAACTTCAATGGAAGTATTGACGTACAATACATTATGATCATGACACCACTTAATGATTTCATTGGCACTTATATTCCATCCCAGATCAATGAGCAAGTCCCCATTACCCAGAAATTTTGACAATATTTGATCTAAACTTTCACGGGATAATTCTTTCACAGACATATCTTAATCCTTGATCGGTATATTTTTTCAAAGCACCTGATTTGTCTTCAAAGTCAATTATGGTAATGTTTTCCAGCAGAATATCGATTTTGTCCAGTAAAATGGGCAGAGTGCATTGTGAGACTGAGCCATAACCGATAATCAGTATTTTGTTGGAGAATTTTATTTTCATGACTTTGTTAAATGTAATGCAGAGATATAATTCTTCTCATATTTATAATGAAAAAATAGATTTTTGTTTCACAAACTTTTGTCAATGCTATTAAATAATTGCGTTAATTTTTTCAGGACAAATCTAATTTCAGCTTCGGAAATAAAGAAATTTGGGGACAGCTTAATATGATCGCCATCGGTTCCAGCAGTTTGAATAATCAAATGGTTCCGAAACGCTTCCTCCTTAATTCTTTTTGCTAACGCCGAACTACCTTCGATTTTTCCTGATGGAGCTTCTACTCTAAATCCATAAGCCATACCAATACTGTCAAAGTCTTTAATAAACGAGAAATCCTTTATTATTAACCCCAGTTTTGAAGAGACTGTCTTTCCTGTTCTCTGTACTGCAGTTAAAATATCCTTCTCCTTAATATAATCAATAACACGATTAGCAATATAAATCCCAAACAAATTGGTCGCAAATGTAGAATCAAACCCTGGGTGCTTTTCATCTACAGCATCGTACAATTCTTTATTGGCTATGACCGCACTCAAAGGATAATACCCCCCTGCCAGGGATTTACCCAGTAGCACTATATCAGGATCAATATTGAGTTGGTTAATATAATAAAAAGTCCCGGTTCTTCCGATGCCAGTTTGAATCTCGTCACATATTGTGACAACATTATATTTTTTAGCAAGTAAAATTAAATCTCTTAAGAAGTTGTCCGGAGGAATAATAAAGCCTGCTGCACCTTGTATTGGTTCAAAAAGAATTGCAGCTACTTCATTTTGATTTAGTTTTAAATAAGATTCTATATCCTCCAATATCTCCTTTGCTATCTCTTCCGTGTTTGCGGAAAGTCTATGCGGAAATGGAAATTTTTTAACTTTTCCAGGATAGGTACCAAATTGAGATTTTTCTATATAATCATCATCAGTAAAAGTCATAGCTACATAACTGTATCCATGGAATGCTCCTGAAAAAGCAATGACTGTGTCTTTCTTCGTATAAGCTTTTGCCATTTTGACAGCAGCTTCAATAGCTTTTGTTCCGCCTACCGGGAAGTATGGGATTTTATTTCCGGGATTCGGAAGTAAGTCAATAAGTTTTCTGGATAATTCTATTTTTGAAACGGAGTTAAAAGCAATAATATTGTCATATCTTTCGGCAGCCTCTTTTACAAAACCCAGGATAGTATCATTAGCATGTCCAAAATTTGTTGAGCTGTACGCCATTATTAAATCAAGATATGGCTCGTCCTCACCTTCAATCCAAATTTTAGAACCTTTTGCTTTTTTCACTAATGATAGAGGATCATAAATAACAGTTTCATCTATTGGAGTATTAAATCTTTCAATTTCGGCTTTAGTCAAAGGTTTCGGTGAATCATAAATAACAGCTTCATTTACCTGGATATTGAATCTCTTAATATCGGGTTTAGTCAAAGGTTCCAGTAACATGGCTTTCACCTCAAAACTTGATGAAACTATCTGTGTTTTATATCAAAAACTGGATGATTTTATTGTAGTAGCTAAGACCATTGTAGCTGCAGATGTAGTCGATTTAGCCGTAATTTTCTTCCATCTGCCTGAAGAGCAATTCCAATGTCAGACATGTGCAACTTACTATCATCCTAAATGTTGATTATATTTAAGAATGTTTTCGTAGAAAATATAATTTGGTGAAATTATTATTATTATTATTATTATTATTATTATTATTATTATTTTATTTTATTATTATTATTATTGTGGTCGTGTCCCTGATTTAGAGATTAATTCCGAAAAAGCAAGTACATCCCATATGTTAGACGATTATGTCGAGAAATTCTTCAGCTTTCGGTTTTCAATGATTCAAGCCCACGACCCAAATGTTTGATTACCCATTTGTTTACCCCCAAAGCTTTGTTCAAACGATACAATTTTTTTGTTAACAAAAGTTATATGTGAGATACCTTCTCTGCGATCTCTGATCCTGAGCCAACCTTTGAGGCAGCTTGACTATTTTTAAAGACCCGGTATGTCCTGAAAAGCAGCAAGCCTGAAAGCATAAACGCAAGAAAATCTGCGACAGGGAAAGCGGCCCAAACTCCGGTCAGGCCATATAGACCAGGAAGCACGATGACAAGCGGAATGAGGAAAAGAAGCTGCCGACAAATGGATAGGATAAAAGCGGGTTTGGCTTTTCCCAGCGCCTGGAATAAGATTGATGTGATCACATTTATTCCTATCAGAGGTGTCCCCAGAACCATAATAGTTAAAGCAGTTTTCCCCATTTCCATATATTCCGGATCGGCGCTGAAAAGACCAAGGAGTTGTGCTTTAAAGAGCAGTCATTACTAGTAATCCGAAAGTCCCAAAGACCGTAGTTGCTGCAAGAGCCAGTTTCACGGCTTCGCTTATCCTTTCGTATTTTTTTGCTCCATAATTATACCCAACAATTGGCTGCAGCCCAAAAGCTATTCCAAGAAGAGGCAGGAAGATAAAGGAGATTATCTTAATTATTATTCCAAAAACGGCTATTGCCGCATCTCCTCCGTAACTGGCAAGAGCATTGTACACAAAAATCATCATTACATTGCTTGCGCTATCCATCACAAAAGATCCAAGGCCTATGGCACCGATTTCCTTAATAATATTCATATCCGGTTTTAAGGTTTCAGACCTGAATTTTACAGCTCCTTTTCCTATTAATGCAGTATAGCAGAAGCCAGGCTGAGGCCAGCCCCTGGGAAAGTACGGTTGCAATTGCCGCTCCCTGCACACCCATACCAAAACCGAAAATGAGAATTGGGGCAAGGATAAAATTGAGCCCAACGCCCATCAGCATTGCGTTCATGGCAAGACGAGTATTTCCCTGAGCTCTAACTATATTCTGTACCGATACCCCAAAAACAAAGACAATTCCTCCTGCAATTATGATTTGAAGATACTGCCTGGCATAGGGAAGGATTCCGGGTGTTGCACCGAACAGATGAAGGATAGGGTCAAGGTAAAATAGACAGGGGATACCAAAAAGTACGCTGACTATCAGGTTCAGGGTAAACACATTTCCAAGCACCTTTTCTGCCTTTTCGATCTCTTTTGACCCCAGCGCACGCGAAATAATTGAAGCGCCTCCGGTTCCGAGAAAAATCCCCACAGCCATAATCATCATCTGGACCGGAAAGGCTATGGAAAGCCCACCTATAGCCTCTACGCTCTCCGCACCATAAGCTCTTGCTACAAAAAAAGTATCAATAATATTATAAAGAGCCTGTACCAGCATTCCGATAATAACAGGAGTCGAAAGCCTGACAAGGAGCTTCCTTACATCCTCTTTACCCAAAAAGTCACTTGTTTTTGTTGGATCTTCCATAATTTGTGCGTCCTTATCGTTTTTACTTTATTCCATCCGGTCTTTGGATAGAGGGTAGAGTCCAGACTTATAAAGTTTTCTAGAAGCTTATTAAGAAGTAAGCTTAGAATTTGTTTTTATTCGGATAAAAATCCCGAGAGTAGAGTAGCAACAAAAGAAGTTGATTTTTAAAACTAGTAGAACAAAGAAATCAAGAAGCCAAAATGGCTTCTTTAATTACCTTATCTTTCTTTCACTCTGCTTTCTTTGCCTGTTCAATATAAATTGCGGGCCGGAGAGGTTCTGCAAACCTGGACTTATTTTCCGGGTCATAGGTTGGAGATTCTGCACTGTAGATTTCGACAGGGCAGCCAATTTCTTTTTCAAAGAAGGATGCAGACTCTTTCAGGAGAACGTATTCGTCAAGGCCGGTGCTTGTATAGATCGCGTACCTTTCTTCGCATCCGCTTTTGAATTCGGGGACAATCTTTTGCACGAACTTAGGAGTGTCCTTAGCAAAGCGTTTTAGCTCGGGGTCGGCCATTATGGCTTTAATCAGTGTGCCTACTTCGAGATGGGTTTCCTTCAGCATTTCGCAGGCGCATTTTACGATTTCGGTTTTCCAGGCCGGGGCTGTGTAGAGGTAGACCTTTTGCGGAGTCATTTTAGTTACTCTGATGATCTCTTCGATGTCTTCCAGAGTACTTTTAATGACTTCTTCGGCAAGTTCCGCACTTTCGTCTATCATGTCTTCGTTATAGAGCGGGTACTGGGCGAGGGAAACAAGGTCTTCGTGTCCCATAGCCTGCCAGATTTCTTCGCAGAGATGCGGGGTAAAGGGAGACATAAGCCTGACCCAGTTGTCCAGCACATAGTAGAGCAGGGTATCGCCGCCTCTTCTCAGGTACCACCTTACGTCATTTATGAGCAGGAAGAAGGAATTCTGTATTGCTTCTCTGGTCTGGATGGAATCAAGGGCAATATTTGTATCACGAATGTAGTCCTGCATCCTTGAGAGCATCCAGCGGTCTATCTGTTTCAATTCGGCACTGACTGTCCCGCGCTTTCCGCTTTCTATAACGTCCTTTGCAAAAGAGTAGAACCTGTCAACCTGCCGCCGCGCAGATTCTATTCCGGTACGGTGCCAGTCTGCATCCTGGGTCTGCTCGGCTGTAGAAAGGATATACATCCTTGTTATATCGGCCCCGTAGAAGCGGACAGCGTTTTCCATAGTGAGGATGGGACCTTTGGATTTGCTCATCTTCTCACCTTCAAGGGAGACAAAACCATTTACTGCGAGGGCTTTTGGCCAGTGGTCCTCATCAAAGAGGGCTACATGGTGGAAAAGGAAGAAGAGCAGGTGGTTAGGGACAAGGTCTTTTCCGGAAGAACGCAGGTCTACAGGGTACCAGTATTCGAAGTCACTCCGGATTTCTTCCAGGACTCTTGAGTCAAGGCCGGTATCTGCAGAGACAGCTCCGAGGTCGCCTTTTCCAAACAGTATATAATCAAAGAATGAAAAGGTAAGGTTTTCCAGGACAAGCTCGCCTTTTTCTATGAACTTGGCAATAATATAATAGCACATATAAATTGTCGAATCCCCGAGGGACTCAATCAACCACTCCGGATCAAAGGGTAGGCGGGTCCCAAGACCTTTTCTCCTGGCGCAGGCTTTGTCTTTGAGCCAGTCAACCTTGTTTTCGAATTCCACCCTATAGTCCTGTGGAATAATTCGCATAAGGCTGAGGCACCTGTATACCTTTGCTTTCCATTCCGGGTCAGAATAATTCAGGAACCACTGACCTCTTACCATATTTACGACACAGGGAGTGCCGCAGCGGCATACGACCGGTTCGCTGAATTCATAAAATGTCTCACCTGCATTTGAACTGATCAGGTCCCGGGTAAGGATATCCTTAATCTTTGAGACAGGCTTCCCTTCGTATTTTCCTGTAATCTCCTTGAGCACTCCACCGTGGAACTCCCTCCGGTATACGATCTTTGTGGCTTCCTCGGCTTTAAGGTCATCCTGGTTCGGAATCCCCATCTTTTCTACGATTTCTTTTGCCGGAAACTCCCCAAATTCGGGGACCTTGATAAGGGAAATCAATTTGATTTTCCTCAGGTCTTCGTTTATCCCGTAGTCGCTCAGATCGGCATTATAAAGGTCTCGAAGGGCAAGGTAGTCAAAAGGCGCATGGGCAGGCACACTCATAACTATTCCACTCCCGTTGTCAGGAGTTACAAAGGAAGCCGGAAGTGAAATTACCTTATCGTCTGTTATCGGGTTTGTGACTTTTATACCTATAAGTGATTTTGCAGGTACGTCTTCAATATACTCGACCTTCCGGTCTGTAAAGGTCAGTTTACGGTAAGCTTCCTTGCTCACAACCCAGAACTCTTTGTAATGTTCCTTTTCAACACTTAACTTAACATAATCTACATTGGGATTAACCCAGAGATTAGTTACTCCGAAAGTTGTTTCCGGCCTCAAAGTTGCACAGGGAAGGACGAGGTCATTATACCTGAACTTAATAAGGGTGAATTCCACGATTGTTGCTTCTTCCCCATAAAGGATATCATGATCTTCTACAGGGTTATTATCGTTCGGACACCACTTTACAGGGTGCGAACCTTTGCTGATCAGACCTTTTTCCGCAAGGCGGATATACTGCCACTCTATAAGCCTTTTGTAAGTCTGGTCCATAGTTGTAAACTTGCGCCGCCAGTCAATGGAATACCCGATCATGCGCATGACTTTTTCAGCTTCGCGCTTGAAGTAATCAACTATTTTTTCTGGAGTTTCAAGAGTAGGAAGGATGTCTCCCGGAATCTCGTGAAGACGTTCGTACACATCCATGGTCTGGGGATCCCGGCTTGCAATTAACTCCGCAAGCCCAACGATGGGAGTTCCGGTAACGTGGAAGCCCATCGGGTAAAGCACGTTATATCCAAGCATCCTCTTATGCCTGGCTACGACGTCTCCTATCGTAAACGTCCGTGTGTGTCCGGCATGAAGGTTTCCGTTAAGATAGGGATAGGGAATGGTTATGAAGAATTTCTCTCGTCTGTTCGGTTCAGCCTGGAAAACTCCGGTTTCGTTCCAGATTTCTTGCCATTTTTTTTCGATATCGTGAGGTTTGTATTCCTGCTCCATTCGATTCACATCACTGGTGATAATAATAAAAAATTAGCCGTTATTTAAACTGGTCTAACTAATGATAATAAGTATTTTTCATAATAAAGGGTAATTGTAATTGTAGTCAAAACTTAACAAATAGAATCTTTTGGAAAAGCGATAGTGTTTTCGAGATTTGCTTGTTCTGTTTTTTTATTTGTTTTCTAATTTGTTTGTCTTATTTGTTTTTTTGTCTTTCAGCTGTCTACGGTTTCTATGCGTAAATACTTATCTTTGTGCAAACAGAAAAGTTTTAAAAGAGCCCGGAATATTTGCGAGCTCATATCTGACTTACTTTGTCTTTCCGAAGATAGCTTCACGGATAGATTCTATATTTGCATCCACTACCGTTGGCTCCTCGCAATTATCAATCACTGTTTGGGGATCTTTAAGAAGGTGTCCGGTAGTGATGCATACAATGGTTTCGTCTCTACCTATAACTCCCATCTCTACAAGTTTCTTCAGCCCCGCTACCGAGGCAGCACTTGCAGGTTCCACACCTATGCCTTCAAGTATTGCAAGGTCTTTCTGGGCAGCAAGAATTTCTTCATCCGTAACTGATTCGGCAGTCCCTCCGGTTTCCCGGATTGCACTGAGGGCTTTTGTAGCGTTCACGGGATTTCCGATCCGGATTGCTGAGGCAATTGTTTCAGGTTTGTCCTCAGGAGTTATTTCAGGAGCCCCACTTTTAATGGCTTTCACAATGGGACAGGAGCCTTCGGCCTGAATTCCGGTCATTTTCGGGAGAGAATCCGTTATACCCAGCTTTTTAAACTCCCTGAAACCTTTGTAAATAGCAGTAATGTTCCCGGCATTGCCCACCGGCAGGACAATCCTATCAGGCACCTTAAAACCGAGCTGATCTGCAATCTCGAAGCCGATCGTCTTCTGACCTTCCAGCCTGTATGGGTTGATTGAATTTAAGAGGTAAATTTTTTCCTCAATGCAGAGAGTTCGCACAAGAGCAAGTGCATCATCAAAGTTTCCACGGATGCTGAGTACTTTTGCCCCGTGCATGAGAGCCTGGGCTATTTTTCCAAGGGCTACTTTTCCTGCAGGCAGCAGCACAACCACCGGGATTCCGGCTTTTGCTCCGTAAATTGCAAGGGCTGCCGAAGTATTTCCTGTTGAAGCACAGGCAACCGTACTCATGCCAAGTTCAAGCGCTTTTGAAACCCCTACGGTCATTCCCCTGTCTTTAAAAGAGCCGGTCGGGTTCATGCCTTCATGCTTCACATAAAGTGTTTTAATCCCTATTTTTTCAGCAAGCCGGTCGCACTTATAGAGAGGAGTACCTCCTTCCTTAAGAGTTACTGGCTCTCTTTCTACAGGGAGAAGTTTTGCATACTTCCAGACCGAAGGGCATTCGGTCTTTAATTTCTGCATGTCAAGTTTTATTGAGGAATAATCATAAATAACGTCGAGCAGCCCGTCACATTTGCTGCAGGTATAGATAATCTCGTCTTTAGGATACTCTGCACCGCATTCGATACATTTCAAATAGTACATTAAATTGCTCCTGTATCTGATATTTTAATAATCCAATTCCGGGTTATTTACATTTTGTTTCGGATGGAATTGGTTTAAGACTTGCTCTATATTAGAGTAACTCCTAATCTAAGGTCTGCATAAACTGGATTTTTGATTAGTATATTATTAGTGTTTAATAATATTTCGCATCCTTAACACTTTTCTAGCTTTTAAATTAATCTGTAAACCCTAAACTAATAGCCGATGTATATCGCTTTATATGAAAAAAGTAAACAATAGAAGAGGGAGAATAAATCAGGGAAGGGGAAGTCGTTGAAAAATCGCGAGATTGCCGAGCTATTTTATGAAGCTGCTGACATTCTTGAGTTCCAGCAGGTTGAGTGGAAACCCCGGGCTTACAGGAAGGCAGCTCAGAATATCGAAAACCTGGGAGAGGACGTTAAAAAAATTTATGAGAGAAAAGGAAAAACCGGCCTGAACGAAATTCCGGGTGTGGGAGAATCAATTGCCGATCATATTGCCGAGTACCTGGAAACCGGCAAGGTAGAAAAATTTGAGAATCTTAAGGAAAAAGCCCCTACAGGTACTGTGGAACTTATGGAAATCAGAGGGCTTGGGGCAAAGAAAATGAAAAAGCTTTCCGATGCCCTGGGAATTAAGACTCTTCCGGAGCTTGAAAATGCGATCAAAAGCCACAAAATCCGGAGGCTTGAAGGTTTCGGGGAAAAAAGTGAGGAGAATCTCGCAAAGTCAGTCGAGCAATATGAGAAAGGTCATGACCGGATGAGTCTCGGAAAGGCACTTCCACTTGCAGAGGAGGTTATAGCAGCCTTGAAAGCCAGATGCGAAAGTGCCTGTAAAATTGACGTCTCTAAAATAATTTATACAGGTTCCCTGCGCAGGTTGAAAGAGACGATCGGGGATATTGATATCCTCGCGGAGGCCGGAAGCGGAGAGGCATTAAAGGTAATGGATGTTTTTGTTTCCCTGCCAGAAGTGGAACAGGTCGTCCTGAAGGGCAGTACGAAAAGCAGTGTGATTCTAAAAGAAGGGACTTCCATTGACTTAAGAGTGGTCCCGCCTGAGAGTTACGGAGCGGCGCTTCAGTATTTTACCGGTTCAAAAGAGCACAATGTTGAGCTCAGGAATGTTGCTATCAGAGAAGGTTACAAGCTCTCGGAATATGGGTTGTATCTGAGAGACTCGGGAGAGCAGGTTGCAGGCATAAGCGAAGAGGAAGTTTATAATAAACTCGGGCTTGCCTATATGCCTCCGGAGCTTCGGGAAAATAGGGGAGAAATAAAAGCCGCCGAAGAAAAAGTCCTTCCTAATCTGGTTAAGGCCGAAGACATCAGGGGAGACCTCCACATGCATACCACTTACAGTGAAGGGCAGGGAAGTCTTGTAGCTATGGTTGAGAGTGCGGAAACACTTGGCTATGAATACATTGCCATAACCGATCATTCCCGTTCGCAGAGAATTGCCAACGGCCTGGAAATCGAAACTTTAAAAGCTCAATGGAAAGAAATCGATGAAATTTCAAAAAACTTTAAGATCAAAATCCTGAAAGGTTCCGAAGTTGAAATCCTGAGAGACGGAAGGCTGGATTATCCGGAAGAAATCTTAGAGGAACTTGATGTCGTTGTAGGGGCAGTACATTCGGGTTTTTCAGCTCCTGAGAGAAAGATGACAGATAGGGTAGTTACTGCCCTGGAAAATAAGTGCCTCGATATCCTTGCACATCCCTCGGGCAGGTTGATCGGGAAACGAGAAGGCTACGATGTTAATTTTGAAAACGTTTTTGAAGCGGCGGCTGCAAACCGGAAGATTCTGGAGATCAACAGCCAGCCTGCACGACTTGACCTTAACGATGAGCTGATCCTGCGTGCAACAGCTTTCGACCTTAAGTTTTCCGTTTCTACGGACAGCCATTCTACTGCAGACCTTGCTTCCATGCGGTACGGGCTCGGGCAGGCAAGGAGAGGGTGGCTCGAAAAAGAAGATATTGTGAATACTTATTCTTATTCCAGGCTTGATGAATTTTTCAAAAAATTGAACCGTTGACGGAACTTGCCAGATAATATTGGACTTATGAATTAAATCAAACTTATGAAGCTGTATAAAGATGGCAAAGTAAGGTCTTCGTCGGCTAATATTGCATTAACAAAAATAACATTATCTGTAGACTCCGTAAAAATAACTTTATTAAGTAACCGACGAAGACTTTACAAGACCTAAAAAGGATTTTATTATTTAACCGAATTGTAAGCCCATTCGATCCATTCACAGAGGCATTGTAAATCCTCTTTCTCGGCGGTAGCACCGCACCAGATGCGCAAACCCATAGGAGCATCCCGGTAAGAAGCGACGTCATAAGCAGCTTTTTCATTCTCAAGCGTTTTAATCAGTGCTTTAAGCTTTTCGTCGGATAAATGAACTTTAAAGCAGACACTGGTGCTGGACCTTATCTCTTTTGTTTCCGCTAAAAAATGTATCCAGTCGTTTTTAGCAACAAATGCCTCAAAGACCGCCAGATTTTCATTTGTCCGCTGGATAAGTTTTGAAAGCCCTCCGACAGACTCTGCCCATTTTAATGCTCCCAGCCAATCTTCATTAGCCAGCATGGATGGGGTGTTTATAGTAGAGCCTTCAAAAATCTCCTTATTCAGTTTACCACCTTTGGTCAGTCGGAAAATTTTGGGCAATGGCCAGGCAGGAGTATAGCTTTCTAAGCGCTGAACAGCCCGCGGAGATAAAATCAACATCCCATGTGCACCTTCCCCACCTAAAACCTTCTGCCATGAGAAGGTAATGACATCCAACTTATGATAGGGTATATCCATAGCAAATATAGCAGAGGTGGCATCGCAAAACGTGAGCCCTTCCCGGTTATCAGGAATCCAGTCGCCGTTGGGTACTTTGACTCCGCTAGTTGTCCCATTCCAGCACAAAATACCGACATCATTCTTGAAATCGACCTTGTTTAATCGTAATTTCCCGTATTCTGCCTCAAAAACTCGGGCATCTTTTAATTTTAACTGTTTGGTGATGTCGGTTGCCCATTCTTTACTGAAAGATTCCCAGACAAGAACATCAACCCCGCGGCACCCCAGCATAGACCACATGCACATTTCAAAAGCGCCTGTATCGGAAGCCGGTACAATACCTACCAGATAATCATCAGGAAGTCCAAGCATATCTCTTGTTCTTTTAATTGCTTCAGCTAATTTTTCCTTGCCTAGGTATTGCTCCGGTGTGACCGGCCAAAAGGTGTATCTTTCAGCTCTTCAACAGAGTAACCCGGACGTTTGGCACAGGGCCCTGAGGAAAAACAAGGATTTTGAGGAAACTCGTGTTGGTTTCATTTTATCTTTTCCTCTTTTGGTACTGTTAAGTCTTCGGGGGATATGAAATTTTCCGGCTACAGGCAAAAATGCAATTGTAGCCATCCCCCGAAGAATTAATAGTACCACTTTTCAGATCGGAACTAAGAACACATCGATTTAGAAAACTAACCAGTCCTGTTTACATTATCCATGTTCTTAGAATTGGATTCCTTAACACCCCAA
>CAWFUY010000018.1:0-72600 GCA_963818955.1 uncultured Methanosarcinaceae archaeon
CAAAGATATCTTTGTACTGGTTGAAGCCTGCCCGAAGATTGAGGTAATTCAGTTACCTAAATCTTACATGACCACAGTTTCAAAGTCAATTGAGATGTTCCTTGAGATGCAGAAAATTCAGCTTCTTGAAGGAGATGTATGGGGTCACAGAAAGGATTTAAACGAATATTATACCGTTCCGTCTTCAGTGATTGAAAACATAAAAGAAATGAAACTTGAAGGTAAAGTTGCTGAGGACATTGAGGCAAAAATTTCAAGGGAGAGAAAGCTCAACCCTAAGATGATCGCTTATATCCTAACCAAGGAAACTCCTGCTTGAACTCTACCGTGAGGAAGGGATCATTTATTAAGAGAAGAAGCAGGACTGATATCGCAAAAGATATTTTAAAAGTGACGATGAATGGGGCGAAGAAAACACATGTTATATATGAGGCAAATTTAAACTTCAATATAGCCGCTAAATACCTTGAAACATTGAAAGATAAAGAACTTGTTACGCATGAGAATGGCCTTTTTATCACTACTGATAAAGGAAAGGCTTTTTATGCGATGGCTAAGGAACTTAAGCTTTAAACTGTCTTCTATTCATTTTATAACTTTTATAAATTTTTTCTGGTACTGGTTCACTGGCAAGCCTATATATAAAATGTTGTTACTGAATAAGATTTTTATATTTAGCAATATACGAAACCGTAACTGATGCTGGAATAGACATATCTTACATTTCAACATATTATCGAATTTTCGGATAAGCTCTTAGTAATAAAGAATATACAGAGGCTTTACAATAAAATCTCTGCATAAACTATGAGTAAATTTTACAGAAAAAAGATATATTCCCGCTTGATGCTTTTAATTTGAAATTGTAAGAGGTATATTTTTGCTCATTACTTTTACCTTCTTGATTGCTAAGATGGTTGCCTGAGATTCTTTGTAAACCTTGTCTTCATAATAACTTATGATCTCATCAACATGAACCACAAGAGAAAAAACTTTCATCGGTCTTCCCTTTCCAGACTTTTTCTCTGTGCGTACATTAATCCAGGATTGCTTGCTCATAAACTTTATCGCAAGACTTACCTCTGGTTGCCTTAACCCAGTACTCATCTCAATTTCTTGGGATGACGCTTCGTCCACATTCATAAGATACGCCATAGTTGTGGCCACAGATCTTGGCATTCCTAAGTTACTTAATGTTTTAATAAATATGTGATCGTCTTCGTCCAACACTTTAAGTTCATAGTTTTTCATGATAACCCCTTTGATACGTCTAGTTTTATGGATAGTTTGTCGATTAAAAAAACCTCAAAGTGAATGCTTTTTTATTCCAAATATGTCTTAAATGATGCTTTTAGGCTTTTACAAGGTGTTTCCATGCATTGAAGATTTGAATTTTTTTAGAACTTTCCCTCAAGTTGATACTCTACGGTTTGGATTTGGTCTTTTTGCAAGTTTATGGCATTCAAAGTAGCTTGATTGGACTATTTTTCAGTGAAAATCCAATATATATTGCAACCTTCATCTCATAAACAAAATTAAAGTATTAAATTAAGGCAATATTTTCAAACCACTTAAAAAAAATAATCAAGTTTAATGTATAAAAATCTTTTGTACGAGATGATTTATATTTTTTGATTTTTAAAAATCTAATTATCAAATTATAAATAAATATTAAAAATCAGAAGGCAAATTAGGCTTTAAAAATTCTTATTGAAGACAAAATTAATGATATTTAATGAAAATGAAAAGATTTTTGGTCGTGTCCCTGAATTATAGATCAGTTCCGAAAAAACGAGTACATCCCACATATATGATGAATATATTGGAAGATTCTCACGCTTTCGGTTTTCAATGATTCAAACCCACGACTGAAATTAGTAGTGCAGATGAGGTGTTGGGAGCCTTTCCGCCTCTGATTTGGCTCCCGGGTTGTGTGATTCAATCCTGACGATCGAAGAGAGAAAACACTTTGATTCTCAATCGTCAAAATTTTCTAAGGATTAAGAGTATATTAAATAAACGACTTATTAATTTTATAAAATTAAAATATTTTGAGAATAACAAATTCTTCAATTTAATTATTCATTAAGTACAAGTTATAAAATTTAGTAGTATATAATAAACAATTATATGTGTCTAGTGTGTAACTTTAAGTTTCTTGCACGCCAATTTTAAGGGAAACAAAAGAATTTTTAGAAAACGTAAAAAGTATTGTGCAGTCTACGGGTTTGACCTTTTGACAGATATCACCGAATGCTGAAAATTTATTCCAAACCCCTATATTACGCACTTTCATTATATTGTGAAAGGTAGTTCTGTTTGAATTTGTTCAGCAATTATATTTATAAAAGAGATATAGTACTTGATTTATTATAGTTGCTTGCCATATATTGTGTTATAGGAAAGAATAGAGCAACAATTTTGTTTAAGGTATCATAGACATGAACGGAAAAACACCAACCGAAATTGATTTAAGAATGTCTAAATTAAAAAAAGTTTCATCTAAATCAAATAAAAAGTTTTCAACACTACCCGGTTCAAATGCTATTGAATACAGCAGTAATATAAAGGGGTTCATAATACGCAGGTTAGGACGAATTGTATCAATTTCAAATGATGATATGAATTCTCTTATCAAAATGACAGACGATGACATGGAATCTTATATTACGAAAAGATTCCAAGGAGAGGAAAGAAAACAGGAAATTTTAAAAGAGTTCGTAAAAATAGTATTGATGGAAAGGTGACACCATGAATTGTATTGATATTGTTAGCCCGATAGGGTACGAATCCTGTATATTGGGTATTTTTGCAGGAACCCCCAAAAAGGTATATTAAGGAACGATAAATATATTACTCCAAATATTTTTAAGTTCTTTCCTGGCTTCTAACTCTTTTTCTTATAATAAAATACGGAGAGAACATAAACAGTTTAAAATAACAACAATAAAAAATGATTTGTGCAGTTATTGGAAAATAAGCCTGTGCTTGAAACTAAATTTTTCAGACTTTTTCTTACACTAGGAAATCCCAACGTTTATGCTTAAATGTTGGCATCATTGGATAATTTATGAAGACAATAATTTCACAGATAGAATTATCTAAAGATTGTGATGTTGAAGGAGTTCGTCTAATATCATAATTAATAATGAATGATGCCGGACTTTACACAGTATTTCACACCATATTCGCCAATGTACTAATTGTTAGAGACTTTGGACATAAAGTTTATATCTTTTTACAATAAAAAACCGGACTGTTCTGGTATAAGACAGTTACGAATTTGTAAAGTTTGAACCTATTTGAAAAAAGTGAAAGAACTTCCATATCGCAGGAATCGATAAAACGACAAACCTATAAATCTAAAAAATAGCTACGTTTTAAGGTAAAACGTTGGTTTTTAGAGCTGGCAGCTTCGGTTATTATATTGTTTTTATATGAACATGTATATTTTTTATACGTTAATATGTATATTTGATTACAGAAGGGTTTTAATGAAAGATGAAGAACTAATCGAGGACGAAACTGAAATAACAGAGCCCTATAATAGTATTTACATCTTGAGGCTGTATGTCGCAGGGCAGACACCAAAGAGTGTGACAGCTTTTGCCAATTTAAAAAAGATATGTGAGGAGCATCTAGCAGGAAGGTACAAGATTGAGGTTATAGATCTCCTAGAGAATCCACATTTAGCCAAAGGAGATCAGATATTAGCTATCCCTACACTTGTTAGAAAGCTTCCTGAACCGATGAAAAAAATAATAGGGGATCTCTCTAATACGGAGCGCGTGCTGATAGGTCTGGATTTGATAAAAGCGGCGGCATGAGGCGATTCAAGAACAATGCTTCCTGATATTCCGATATACAGAATTATTGGCCAACGAAGACTTTACAGAACCGGTTTTCGATCTAACACCCCAGGACTGCTTCAAACTCAGTTTGCCGTGCAGGTCTCATTCCTATACTTTCGAGCTTTTTAATTACACTTTTAATATCTCTGTCCCGCTCTTCAAGCCCACGATCGTAATTTGCAACACCTTCCAATTGGGAATTGGATGGAAGAATAGAGGTCACAATATTCGCCCCGGCATTTAAGCGAGGAACCATCCCGTCAATGCCTTCCAGATCAAGGGAGGCGGGGATCAGACATTCAGGAAACATTAGCCGGAGAATTGCAAGGATTTTAAGCTCCGAAAGATTCGACTTATCATTAAAATCTGAAAGGGGAGTTCCTGCCTGGGGTAGGAAGGTCATTACCCTGACCATATCAGGGTCATTTGATTTCATTCCTCTGAGGGATTGAATTGTCGATTGGATGTCATTCCCGATTCCTGTGAGAATTCCGTCTTCTATGCAATATCCAAGTTCCTTTGCAAAACGGCGGGCATTTATACGTTCATCGAATGACTGCCCTACTCTGAGTTGGCGATAGAGTCTTTTATCATATGTTTCCTGATAAAGGGCGAAGAAGTTTGCTCCTTTTTCCCTGGCTTTCAACAGAGCTGCGTTACCAATCACGCCTGGAGAAATCATTATAGGAAGCCCAAGTTCTTCTTTTACTATCTGGACAAGCTCAATGAAGCGGTTCGGATCTTCATAAAAGTAAGGGTCTTCTCCCATGGTCAGGTCAATCATATGAAAACCTGCTCTCTTTAAGGCTCTACAGGTTTCTTCTATTTCATCTTTTGTCAGGCGATAACGTCTGATATTGTTTTTACAGTTATAATAACAAAAAGTACACAGGTTTTTGCAGTGGGTAGAAAAATAGATGAAACAATTAAGGAATACCCTATTCCCAAAATGATGATTTCTTACCGTTCGGGCTGCAAGATAAAGTTTTTCCAGTTCCTCTTTGGATTCAAGAGTGAGGAGAGCCCTCAGGTCATTATCAGATAATTGAAAACCTTTAATGACTGCTTCACCTAATCCCTCAAGTTCTTTCAGTGACGTTCGTTGGAACAAACTCTCACCCCTTCTCTCACAAGCTGGTCGGAATCCCATTATAATAAGATTCTGACCTTGCTGCTCTTTTTACATTTTTAAAATTGTGAATTACCTTAAGCAAGCGTTCAAGACCAAAACCTGCACCTATCCAGGGTTTGTCAATACCCCATTCCCGATCAAGGGGTATGGGTCCGACGACAGCTGACGAAAGTTCGAGATTCTTATGCATAACGTCAAGAGTGTTCCCATAGACCATACATGAGTCTCCTTCGAATACAAAATCGATATTAAGGAAATCAAGGAATTCCCTGATTATAGCTTCAAGATTTTCTTGCGTACAACCCGAGCCCATCTGGCAGAAATTCAACATGGTAAACTCCTCAAGGTGATCTTTACCATCGGATTCTTTCCTGTAGCAGGGTCCGATTTCGAAAATTTTAATCGGATCGGGCAGGACCTTGTCCAGTTTATGCAGGTAATTATAGAGACTGGGGGCAAGCATTGGTCTTAAGCAAAGGTTTTTATCTACTCTGAATATTTGCTTGGAAAGCTCATTATCATTATCAATTCCCATTCTCTCCACATATTCTGCCGGGATGAGGATAGGAGATTTTATTTCCAAAAAACCTCTCTCAATGAAAAATTTAGTAATCTCGCGTTCGAGTTTTCCCAGATTGTTTTCCCTTTCTTCAACATAAATCCGTTTCAGATCCTCTTTTCTTCTGGTAAGTAATTCAGATTCCAACTCCCTGAAAGACAAACCTGTATTCAGAGAAGTTTTGTCACCTGAAAATACGAGGGTCTCAAGCCTATCTAGCTGGCTCTGTGTAAATCGAGTTTCATGAATTGGTACTCTTGCAGACATAGGTTCGGTTGATTTTGCTGCAGCAAGCGAGGATGTAGATTCGGTTTCTCCAATTGACGCCTTTTGGGGATGAATTTTCCAGCAATTTTGGAGCTCTTGAAGTGGATTTTGGTTCGATTTTCTTGACCTTTGGCGCAGAAATTACCGTGACTTTCACATTACTTTTGTTTTCAGTCACTTTTGTGAGAAAGTTAGTTATATCTTCGTCCGAAATCCTGCAATGCTTGCAGATTTTTTTGTATTTATAGTGCCTGAGCGCCCTGGCTGTCCTGCTGCTCCTTGAGTTGTTTGCAATGATTCGTTCTCCACACTTCATTTCAACATATATCTTTCTCTTTGAGACTTCTTTATGCTTTATTTTGTGAAGCACCCCTGCTCTTGACATCCAGAGCCCGGTAGCAGATATGAGAGCATCTAACGGTTTTTTCTCCATAGTGTCACCCCTGGTGAATTAAAAAGCCCGGATATTTCCAAGAAACAGTATTTGCAGAATCCCTACTTGTTGAGATGAGTACAGCGTAGCAATTTGCTGGCAGCTGTCCGGAAAACAGGAACTATCCCAAATTGAGGTTTGAAAGACTTAGGAAATGTCATCCGGCCTATATAAAGCTCAAACTGAACGTAATAAAGAATGTAATGTAAATACATTCTTGGGGGATTCAGAAATATAGCGGAAACCCCGGGAATCTAACCCGGCTGAACGGATTTAGAGTCCATTCGATCTACATGATCAGATTTCCTCCTTGACAAATTCTTTGTCCATGTTTGACAACATATCTTCCCTGATTCATTTTGGTTTAGATTTTTTATTTCGTGTCTCACATATCGGAATACAGTAACCTATTACCTACTTGCAATTATATATATTTTTCTATTAGTTGACTAGGTCTGATTTACATTAGAAAAGTAATATTATATTTTTAAAGTATAAATATTCGGAACAAAAATGTTCCGAAATGAAGATTCTGTGCTGATTTAGGCTGATTTTAAGTTTTCTCACACAGGCATCTCAGCTGAAATCGTTTCTTTTTCTTTGGCATTTCTGTCTTTTGCTAGCATCGCTGCTTTCTTTGCCTCATTCTGAGAATAGAACCAGATTGGGGTGTAAAGACATAGTATGAAAAAGCCAATTCCTGTAGCAATCCAACCCACTTCAAGGCTGTTTAAATATACAATTCCTATAAGGAAGAGAGGAATGTTCAGAATTCCAGTTATCAATGCTATGTACTTTCCAGCCACGTGGTGCTTTGAAAGGCCTCTCAAGGTTTGCGAATCTGGGGTCATTTTTAGCCTTTACGTACGCAAAAAGACTGATACCGTTTGAAAATATGTACCCTATCGCAGAAGCTGCCAGAATCGCAGTAGGAGTTCCTAGAAGGATCAAGCACATATTAAACATAGCATCTGCAATCATTGCATTCATCGGGTTTCCATTTGCGTTCAATTTCTTAAATATCGCTGGTAAGTTGCCCTCAGTAGACATTGAGTATATTGACCTTGCCGACGAAAGGAAAGCTGTCTGGATAATCAAAATCATGGCTGCAACCAGCATGATAATGGAGATCGAACCTCCAATTGTACCTAATGAAAGCTTTGCAAGTGGCAGCATTGGGGATACAGAATCCGCAAGCACTCCATCAACACCAAGAGATCCAATAGCCGATGTCTGAACTAGCACATAAAGTATAAGACAAATTACACCGCACACAAGCAGCGCTTTTGGAGTATCCGTGTTTGGGTTCTTATACTCGGGTCCGAAAATTGCTGCAGTTTCCCAGGAGCAGGCGCTCCATTCAGCCATTGCGAAAAGTCCGAGAAGAATTAAAATGTGCTTTAGGTCCCAGGTCCAGTCCTGAGGTAGCCAGGCACCTGTAATATTGGAAAGATGGAAGTCTCCAGTAAAGAATGGGGCGAGGATAATAATCATTAGAGGGATGAGAGATACAACAGCCAGTGCATATCCAAGATTGGCTCCGTTTTTAAGTCCTTTAGAATTTATGAGAATCATTGATCCGAAAACCACTGCTCCAATCCCTAAATTAAAAAGTGTTTGAGGAATACCACTAAAAAGTGGAATTAAGTCGTGCAGGTAACTTCCTATCAGTATCGCATATATTGCAAGCACGGGGCTCCAGCCTAACCAATAACCCCAAGCACTGAAACCTCCTATAAATTTCCCTATATTGAAAGTTTTATCGTTGTTTTCATCGGTATTCGAGCCAAAAATAATCTGAGTGTAGCCTGGCAAACCCGATGCCTGTGGTAGAACCGTTGCTAACTCTCCATATGCAAGATTCTGGAAAAACCCTAGCAGGACTGTTAACCCCCATATCATGATTGAAAAGGCCCACACATAATTTGTGAGATAACCGATTGAGGGCAGAATTAATAGAGGAACTCCAAGAGCTATTGCTAGTCCCTGTTTCCAGTCAATACTTCTTGTAAGTCCATTTAAATCACAACTTCCTCTGCTACATTCTTCTGCATATTGCCAGTCTATTTGGGAATCAGAACCATTATTATTAGTCATAAAATCACCTTTTTTGCTGATTCCTTCTCAGACAAGCTGAGCTCTGAATTGTTCGCAGGAATTAATCCTGATATCAAGCAGCTTCTCGATATTCATTTTCGCCGCAATACCTTTTGCAGCCCCCGGAACAGAGGTAATAACTCCTATATCGAGTTCCTCACGCAGTTCACGCATGACATGTTCATCGGTCAGAGAGAGAACATCCACTCCCAGTTTCTTTGCAACGAACTCCTTTGCCTCTCCGATCCGCATGTTCTTTGAGAGTTCCATCCGAGCCACGAGGTCTCCTGCGGCCCTAATTCCAGTCATACCTGAAGCCATTATGTGGGAGATCGGCATACCCAACGGGTCGCCGACCCCTACCTATATGCCGTCTACGCCTGCAATCTCGACCATCGCCTTGCTTGCCCTGGTAACTGCATCAATCGGAGGGGTCTCAAGCATTGGGACTCCACCAACCCCCATTCCCATATTTACATGACAGGGAATTGGGGAAGCTTCAACTGCAGCTTTGGTGAATGTTACAGCTCTTGCAAGGTTCCAGGCGGAAGTTTTGCTGGTGTTGGTATTGCACACAGGCCCAAAGACATTTGCTCCGGCTTTTGCAACTAGAGGAGCCTGTTCATGCGGCCACAGACCTGCGAGCTGAACTCCGTCGTACATCATTTCCCCGTGCATCCCGAGCACCATTTCTCCGGCCATCCCAACCTCAATATACATCTCCGGAAACTGAGTCCTGAGAATTTCCACAGCTTTTAGAGTACCAAACATATCGGCATCCCCTGCCGCAGCAGTTGTGTCAAAATTAACACCGTCTGCTCCGGAGGCATGGAGTTTCTTCATCACCCAGACCATATCCCTTGTCAGGTGTTCTGCAGCATGCTCCATCGACTCTCTCGCCTTATCGATCTTGAACATTTTCATAAGGTCCCCTGGATTTTCAAATGGCCCGTCTGGAGTGTAGTAAAGTCCCATATTTGGCATCGCACCGTAGAAAAGAGGAACGATCATATTCTGCTGACATACCTCCATTGCCTGACACTCGTTTGAAACCACGGGTTTTACCGGCTTGAAACTGTAGTCAATGTGCCCAAGCTCCATCGTGTCCGCACCGAAAGCCCTTTCATGCATCATGCAGCCAACAAGCCGACTTGAGGGAATACCTACTCCACTGTTCCCCTGGTCACCATCAAGCCTGATTGTACCAATATCATGAGTTACCGGTATTTCCATTCCCTGCTCGACGCTGACAGTCTTTCCGGGCATTGTGAGAATTTCTGTAAGTCTGTCCATTTCATCGGCACTCAGGCTGGGTATTTCCCCGAGGTCGGAAGCATTAGCGGAACCAGCTTCGATCTCACTGAAAATTTTCTCTTTCGTGAGGTAGATTTTTTTACCATCGCCCATTCTCAAAGCGTATTCGGTTGCCATCTTTTAATCCTCCTTTAAAGATACGAAAAATAGTCTTTTATTGATAATTTTGATCGATTATTGGAGTTCAGAGCAGCAGCTCTTTTGCCTTTGTCACAGCTTCGCTGGCATTTTCTGCATAACAATCCGCCCCGATTTTGTCTGCCCATGCCTGAGTTGCCGGAGCTCCCCCAACCATGACCTTTATTTTGTTTCTTATGCCCTCTTCCTTGAGCAAATCAATAACTTCCCTCTGTCCTTGAAGAGTAGTGGTCATCAATGCAGAGATACCGATCATATCTGCATTAACTTCTTTAGCCTTCTGGACAAAGTTCATGATTGGAACATCACGACCAATATCGTAAACTTCAAAACCGGCGGACTGCAGCATTGTTGAGACTATTGATTTGCCAATGTCGTGAACATCGCCTTCAACAGTACCATTAACTATAACACCAAGCTTCTTTTCTCGGGCACCTTCAGGTATTTTTTCTTCGAGTAATTTTACTCCTGCAGTCATTGCATCTGCTGCTATCATCACATGAGGCAGGAAGAGTTTTCCCCTCTCGAATAAAATCCCTACTTGATTCATACCAGCAGATAGACCTTTTTCTATGATTTCTTCCGGTGGAAGTTCGGACTTTGCATTTTCCACCGCTTTGAGCACTTTATCCTTATTACATGAGATTACAGCATCAGCAACCTCTTGGAGTAGTGTTTCAGCGTCTGCCATTTATATTTCATCCTTTTTGCATCTCAATTTAAAGAAAATTCACTTTTTAATCGGAAAGCAGTAAGCTGTTTCCTAGTTTTAATATTTAAAATTTTCTAAAAATATAATATTTTGTCTAAAAAATATAAAAAGTGCAAAAAAATAAAACATTCAAATTTCCCAGATATTGCACAGTATCGGTTTATAACAGAGAAAATTGTGGATGATAGTTATTAAACAATAACAATAGACAACTTATTAAATATTTAATAGGAAAGTTATTTTGAGCTGATTCTCGAATTAACGTCTATATTTTGTGTTTTTCAGTGTGATTGAATTGCACTTATTTAATTTTTTGAACCTTCAAAGGAAAAGACTATTTAAAAAATGGCTCAAAATTAAGAGAAAATTATATATATTATAAGATAGGAACTAGGATATTGCTTGTTTGTTGGTATATGTCATTGAATTTGAAAGCCTTTCGTCCCACTGAATAATAGGCAATTCAATAGGCAAATACCTACAAGCAAAAACCTCAGTCAAATCTTCCTTTTTAAAATTATTTATTTTTATTATTGAAATTTATTGAATATTCCTCCCATTGTTTTTGATTAACCTACAATAGAGTTTTTATTCATTTAAAACGAATTTAAAAGTATGTTCAAAGAAATTGGAAACATAATAAACAAAGCTGACGAAACTTGCCTGCAATTCTTTGCACTTTTCAGAGATAGCATCAGTGAGATTCGCCTGAATGAACCTGAGTCCGCATCTTCATACTTCAAGCCAGAGTATTCCCACTACCTGGTAGTACACTCTCCACTTAATTTTAAATACCCTGAGAATAGGTCCGAGTGGAATCTGCGCTTTTGTGGAGATCTCGGAGTTTCAATTGTCGAACTTTTTTCAACAGAGGCAGATAGTGCTTATGTAAAAGGCCTGATGGCATTTCAGGGGTCAAAAGTTTATGCAATCCTTCCTTTCACATCAATAGAAGCAGAAAAAGCGGAAAAAGCATATTTCCCAGAAGACCGCATGTCTCTTGTGCGGAAACGAGTGTTTCCTGCCGTACTTCGAGATATAAAAGGTGAAACAATTCTGGATATAGGAAGTGGGTTCGGAGGCCTTACTATTGAAATTGCAAAAAACAATCCGAACTCTAAAGTTTATGGGATCGATCTGCATGAGTCCCTTGTAGGCCAGGCACAAATGAACGCAGAAATGTTCGGTGTACCGAATGTGGAGTTCGAGATTGGGAGTGTCTATGCATTGCCCTTAGAGAGTGAATTTGCGGATTCTGTTACCCTCTTTTTAGTGCTTCACCATTTTGATGACATAAAATCTGCAATTTCCGAAATCAAGAGAGTTATGAAAAAAAGTGGGCAATTGACAGCAGTTGAACCTCTGGCACACCAACATCACCACGGACCCCAGCTCTCTGAAACTGGATGGAAAGCGCTTTTTGAAGATGTAGGCTTTCATGTAGAGACCGAAAGTCTTGAAGGAGCAGTAGTAATTAGAGCAAAAAAGTAAGAAAGTCAGAAGATTACCCTATCAGCTCCCAGGTTACAGTTCCGCTTTTTGTTTTATCCGGATCAATAAATACAAAAAGAAGAATGATCATTTCATTTAACTGTTGAATTCAGGTTGATAAGGATTGTTCTTTCATGGGAAAATATACGACTTCCCATAATTCTGAAAGGCCTTAACAACATCCTTCCAAATTTAACGGGTGAACGAGATCATTCGCTTCTAACCTAAAAAAGCATTCATGATGTATATTTTAAAATTTGGGAATGGGCATCCGGTTGTATTGGGGAGTGGGGAGTGTGGGGGGGTGGGTTATAAAAAATAGTTATACAAGTCTTTTATGACCTGCCCAGATGCCCTGCTTTCTAATCAACTTCATAATATATAAATGTAAGGTTTAACAATTTATTCAGTAAGTGAAACGAAGGACTTGTTAGTATTGCTGACGTACAATTTTTACTGACAGAGTCAGATATAATATAAAATGCAAATGTTCGTCAATATTCTTGAAGGCAAAGAACGGGTTGTTTATAGAATTTACGGTTGGAAAAAGTATAAATAGAATAATTATCGGTTCACAGTTCCCAGAAAAATTTTAGCTTACCGTGACCTTAAGAAGTTGGGAGTTGAGTGGGAAGAGGGTCCCACTCTTTATTTAGGAGGTTGTCTGACTAACAGAGAACTCAACTGCTCTAAAAGAGTCAGAAAGAATTAACTGTTAACATTAAATATATAAGTTTATCTATTTAAAAATTTCTATAATGTACTTGGTAATATTCTTTTTTTAAAAACGTGATACTGGTTATTAAATTCTCAATTTTACAAACTTCAGACAAATGCCATAGAAATTTAGTTTCTAGTTCATCATATGTCAATTAGAATATATTTCTAAACAAAACATGAAGCACCAGTTCTGGTTAGAATTATAGAAGAAGTAAATAGGATAACCAGATGATCGAAAAAAAAGAAATTGAAGTCACGGCTGAGAAACTTTTTAATGAATTTAAAAAGAAAGAAATAACGAATTGAACGCCATTTCTTAACTAAAAAAGTACCATTCTAACAACAAATTAATGTTGTTTTACTATCAGTAATTGTGGTCAGCTGTTAAAGTGCCGTAGCTTCCTGCAAAGTAATTTTTAATTTATTTTTTCTTTGATGCCGAGCTTTCGATTTTATCCACTAATTTCCGGACATCTGTCTTAATATCGGTTGCAAGTTTTTTTGCACTTTCACCAGTTGCTTCTGCCAGTTTTTCAACCCTGGCAGTAATGTTTTTTACTTCGTTCTTCACATCGATGGATTTTATTTCCCCTGGAAGAGCTTTGATCTCTGAATTGATATTTTTTGCAAGTTTTGAGGCCTCGTCTCCTGTCTTCTTTGTAAGTGTATCAATATCATTGCATAGCTTTCCAAATATTTCTTGAATGTTAAATCTCTTTTTACCAGATTCAGTTTCATTGATTGTACTTTCAGTTTTATTTACCATTTTAACCCCTGTGGATCTCAATAAGGATAATAGGTTTCTCTCAAAAGAGAGGATTTCATTTTTTACTTATTAACTTCATTAATTATAAAATTATCTCATAGAGTGTTCCCATCTCAAAACTGCGATTTTCTCAATCTACTATCTAAATTTGTATTTGCTATATAAATTTGAAAAATTATTTTGGCTTAAGTTCTTAGAAATAGAGGTTCAAAGCTCTCGATGAATATAAAATAATTCAAAGGTTTGAGATAAACGAAAAACAGGTCACAGTGTGCTAAATGGCAAATCCGTCATTCATATCTCAAGATTTTCAGCCCATCTAATTTCTCTACTTTCAGCAACCAGATGTTTATATGATTAACATAAATTTAATTATATTATAAAATGAAAGTATATCATTTAATGATCATTTTTCAATCAAGGTCTAATGAGGGTTGGTCCATGGAAAAGAAATTGTTATCCGGTATTATTTTGTTTATTTTGCTCTTCACTGTCTTACCTTATTTCGCTGGAGCAGCAACTGAGGAGAATTTCCTTCAAAATACGAGCTCCGGAAATGTATTCGGCGGTGGGAATAACTTTCAGATTAACCAGGACGTTAATGGAGATCTTGTACTTGCAGGCTCCAAACTTGAGATAAATGGAAACGTTGTCCATGATTTCATAGGTGCAGGTGGGGAAATAACCGTTAATGGAAATGTTTCAGGGAACGTTATTGCAACCGGAGGCACCATTAAAGTAAATAGGAATGTAGGAGGAGATGTTGCAGCGTTTGGAGGGCAGATTTTGCTTTCCAGGGACAGCGTGGTCAATGGAGATATAATGCTTGGCGGAGGGGATATAACTCTTGATGGAGTAATTAATGGAAATGGACAGGTATCAGCAGGCACCCTTCACACCGGAGATAACTTCAAACTTAAAGGAAATCTTAAACTTGATGCACAAAATTATCCTCCTAACCTGAAAGACAATGTCGGGGGATCCCTGAACATTACAGCAAGAAATGAAACTAAAACCCAGTATGCAGCAGCCTATGAAGGATTCAGTGTTTTCTGGTTTATTTTCTGGTTTATACTTAAATTGATTGCATCTCTTGTCCTGGGTTTGATCCTCATCTATCTTTTCCCGGGATTTGTAGATAGACTGAAGGAAATTGTAAGAGACTCTCCACTAAAAACCGGGATTCTAGGTTTATTAGTTCTTATTTTCCTCCCCATCCTTTCATTATTCCTGCTTATTACTTTCTTTGGGTGGAGCCTATCGGTTTTAATGATCTTAATCCTGGCATTCGGGCTTCTTATTGCGGCAGTACCTATAAAATTACTTGCAGGTGAGATAATTTATAATAACGTCTTAAAGAAAAGAGCCGGAAAAATGATGTATTACCTTGTAGGGGCAATACTATTTGCAATTTTATTTGAGATTCCTTTATTGGGAGGGCTTATACATTTCATTGTACTGCTTATCGGGTTAGGAGCGGTAGTGGTCTGGCTTGGAGAGCGTGCCAGACCGGGAATTTAACCAGATAAAAATATACCTGATTTTTATTTTTTACACAAATCCCCTTGACGACTACTCAGTACCGGCAAAAATACCTAAGAGTTTTAGAAATTTTAGTGATCATGATAACTTCACTTACACTCACAGGAATTACTCTTACAGCATAGCCTATCCAGCTACTTTTCAGAATCCGGCACCTATAAAATAATATCTTCAAGTTGTGGTTATCATACAAAGTTGTTCTGGAACTCATAGTAAATGTAAAGAATGAGCAAAACCATTCCAATTAAATAACAAAAATACAAGTCATTTCTTTGCTTTTTTAAACACCGTATTGATTCAAAATTCAGAATATTCATACCAAGAAAGAAAGCGAATAAAACAAATGAGCTCAGTAGTCCAGATAAAAGAAATAAAAAAGAAAAACATAGAAAAATGAAAAGAGGAATAATAGAAACCGCTTGTATTATAACTACATACGGCAATATTCTTGATATGAAATAATTACGTATATCCATAATGACTATTTATTTTATTAATAGAAGTATAAAGAATTATCTTGAAATATACTTATACAATCGTGAGTGATTTAACAATTAGAGAGTGTAAAATCTTCGAGGAACAGATTCAGAGATAGAAAATGAATCAATTACATAGTTATTATAGATCGTATGCTAACCGATGACAAATGGACCGTACTTATATTTTCTTTTTCCTCAGACCATACTCAACCGCATTATCTACCCCCTCCATAATACAAACACCCGTGGTTATAGCCAAAGCAGTAAATGAATCAGAACCAATGGCACTCAATGACACGAAAAAGCTAATAAATGCAAGAAAAAGATAAATGATACTTTTATAATGTCTATTCTTCTCATTGTTTTTAAACTTGTAAAACTACGAATTAAAAAATAAGAATTACTTTTTAATAAATTTTATACATTATAATTTTGTTTTGAAACTGTTATACATTAATCGATTTTTTATTATAATAATTCTGCACGTAAAGTCATGCACTTGCATTTAAAGTACCAAAAAATCGAGACTTTACGTGCAAAGCCGCAATTATCAAAAAATTTAAATATCATTATTACTAACTATTTGTTAGTAACTGAATAACACCTCTATAATGCAGTAACTATCAGGTAAGGTATGAAAGGTACTGCTTTCAGTTACTTTGGGAAAAAAGTGCGAACAGACAAAAAAATTATTAATAAAAAAGGATTTACTTCCTAAAATAAAGAGTTGAGAGCTTTCAGCTCTCAAAAACTCTCATTTTCGAGTAAAATAAAAACTATTAAATTAATATACAAATTGTAAAGTTCCTGGGATCAAAGGAGGAATTGAGTACATGAAGCTGCCGATAAAAAGACCGTCCTGTGACATGTACACTTGGGATCCGTTTGATGATTAAAGAGAATAACTGAAAGAAAGATAATGATCGAGTAAACAAGCCGGAGTATCGGGGTATGGATATCATAGCCTGAAATAGCTTTTTAAAAGCTATTGGCGCTTGCTCTATAGAAAATTCTCTTAATAAAAGAGTTCTATAGAGCATAATGATTCCTGTAGCTAAACTTCATTATTTAGGCTCTTTTAGAAACCGGGAAATTTTCATCCCAATATTGGAGGTTCATATTTACGAAAAGTCTAAAAATGTGCCCGAAATGCAATTCTAAACTTAAAGTAAGTTCAGACGGTGAAACTCAGTACTGCCCTGTATGTAAATACTGGACAAAGATAGGTACTGCAAGGCTTGACTCAATAATGATCTACGAATAAGAGGTTGTATGGAAAATTCCAGCTCTTATACTATCTGTACGGTATGCCAAAAGCTGCTGAAGCGCCAGGTCCTTGGCTCTAATATCCTTTACTACTGCCGAAGTTGTGGATATTTAATTTCAGAAGCGTATCTATCTAATGAGACTGAGACATGCTCCCCCATAGATCCATTAACCGTTCATGTGCCATCCTCTGCTGTCGCTTTTAAACTTTCTGAGGACTTATAAAACAAGTGCGATTGAAAAAACTGAAAGTGAGGCCTGGCCTGAAAAAATTTTAACGTAAGAACATAACAAATATTAGCTTCTTAACTTCTCTTTTTCTATTGTACTTAATTATTCGACGTGAATTAGTTTTCTTCGTGATTTATATAATATGAATGCAATTTATTTATTTGGAGAGCTTGGCTGCTACTGCTGCACAAAAGCTGCTTGTGCATCACACTGTTCCTGCTATTAAAAGTCTGCTCTTCACATTAATTTTTTGCTTTAATTTTTTAGGTTTTTGAATTAACTTTTCTTTTGCGCTATAGAGAAGCCGTAAAACATTTGTTTAAGAAGACCATTGAGTTCTAATCATAATAAAGTCTAAAGAGTAATACAATTGAAAATAGCACGTTGTCCACCTGCTAAAGAACTGAACAAATGAACTGAGATTATGAATACGATAAAAATAAGACAGATATTTCATAGTACGTGATTGTATATGCAACTTGATTTATCAGATATTATGAAGTTGTGTGGAATATTCTTAATAGTTATTGCAATTGTTTTTGCAATTTTAAACTATCGTTCCATAGGCTTTTCTTTTCGTATAATTTGGTTTGGATTTATATTCATAGTCGGAATGATTGCAATTATGTTAGGGTTTACATTTTTCAGAAAAGATAGCACCTGGAGAAAAAAGAGAGGAATGTAAGCTACTCTCCAGGGTTTTCATGTAGCTTGAATGTGTTTCTTCATTTAAATTTCTTTTTTTCAATAAGAGCATTACCCAGAATTTTTTCTAATGCTTCTTTATCTCTGGGTCCAATAATCCTGGACTTTAATCCATCAGTACTGATGTTACCATTTTCTCCCATATAAGTATAGTTTCCATTTTTAATCCCTATAATCATAAAGGAGACGGGGACTACATATGCTCCAAAATAGTCAGCAATTTTAGGATTCTCATCCATATCCAAAGACATGATCGTAACCCTATCTTTATATTCTGCTGCAACCTGAGCTAATATTGGCTTCATATCCTGACAATCACTACAGCCCCTGGATCCGATTTCTAAAAAAACCGGATTTTTTTGCAGGTACGTGTTTATCTGTTTCAGCTTGGTTACCTCTACGACAGTGCCATTCTCGATAGTCTGGGAGTTTGTGGAGTCATTTTGGTTATTCTGCTGATTGGAAAAATTATTTTGCTGATTGGAAGAATTACTCTGCTGATTGGAAGAGTTTTCCTGAGCATTATCAATGCATCCAGATAAAAGAACTATAGCTACAAGTAAGATTAACAATGCCACTACTTTTTTCATATTAGTCGACTACTCTAAATCTTTAATGGTTAAACTTTTTGTTTGTTGAAGCTAAATAACGGGGAATTCATTAAATTTTTTTCGCTATTTTCAGCTTAGCATGAAATCGCTAAACAATGGTTTAAGCGCCAGGTTAGTTTTAATGTCCCCGGGTTAAGGATAGAGACTTTAACAAATATTTTTAACCTTTAAAGACTAATAGAAAGTAAAATTTTTAAAAATTACAGGGGTCACTATCATGGGTGAACTTATATCTAATAGGGATAAAGTAACTTACGGCGAGATTGCTAATCATTACCAGAGTAACAAACTCCTTTTTGGAATTAAATATTTTAAGAACTATGTTTTGGAACGTCTTGCCTCAAGTGTTCCTGTACCTTCGTGGAGAACAAAATTTCATAAAATGAGAGGCGTCAATGTCGGGAAAAATGTGTACATTGGTTACAATGTGCTTTTCGACAGGCTACATCCTGAACTAATTACATTAGGAGATCATGTGGAAATAGGAGATTGGTGCATATTCTCTGCACACACCAGAGGCAGCTTAACTACAAGACAGGCATATCCAAGAACTGAGAAACCAATAAAAATAGGATATGGAGTTTGCATAAACAGCAGATGTATAATTACTCAAGGAGTTGAAATCGGAGAGAACTCTATAATAGAAACAGGATCAGTAGTTACACGAAATATTCCTCCAAATAGCTTGGCTTCGGGATACCCGGCCAGAGTCATTAAAAAGTTTGATGAATTAAAATCTTCATTTTAACTGAATTTTTCCTCAAAAACTTCTCCCCGGGGTTCTTTCTCCTTAAAAATCTGTCCTTCAAAGCAGTGTACCTCTGCACCTCTGAGCCAGGCATCCGGAGAAAGACCGGCTTTCATGCAGGTATGTCCAAGAAAGTCAATACAATCCATGTTGTTTTCAGGAGCAACCTGAGGTAGCAGCAACCCCTGGTAGTATCCCTGCTTTACAATGAGACCATGTCTCCCGATTTCGATATGCTTTGGGATTTCTTTTGGTGGGGCATTGATCCTTTCCGGAGGGGTGAGAACCGTTACCTCAACAACAATGTCCTCAAGCTCTTCCTTCCCTACGGGAGGAAAACGCGGGTCATGAGTTGCTGCAGAGATTGCCGAATCCACAATAGCGTCCCTTAGTGCCGAATCAGGATATGGATGTCCTATGCAACCCCTGAGGAGACCATTTTCCGTAAGTGTTACAAAAACCCCTCGCATCTCCCCGAATACCGGCGAAAGCTCAAAATCCAGTTCTTCAGGCTTTGGGAGTTTTCTTTGAGTGAGAAACGATTCAATTGTCTTCCTTGCAAGTTTGACTGCATTCCTTCCGTCGATTTCAGTAAGCACTTTTAACCAACCCCTTAATTTAGTAATTTAGTTTTAATGTCAGTTTTTGTTGTGACAAAACCGGTTAGCAATAATATATAAATGAATTGTTATTAAGGTATATTAAAAGAGAAGATTACTGGAGAGCCAGATACTTTCCAGTTTTTTGTATAATTACTAACTAAAAAAAGGAGAATTAACTCCTTATATCTTTTTTGATTCTAAATATATTTTAGCTGCGGATTTCAATGCCTCAATACCCGGAAGTTTCATTCCTGAAAGATAATCAATCATCGCCCCCCCGCCTGTGCTGACGTGGGAAAAGCGGTGTGAGAGCCCAAGACGCTCAACTTCTACCGTTATATGCCCCCCTCCGGCAATTGAAAATTCGGATTTAGTCGCAGCCTTAATAATTTCGGTGGTTCCGAGGGCAAATTCGGCAATCTCAAAAACTCCTGCAGGGCCATTCAGGATAACAGTTTTTGCATTTTCAATCTCTTTGGAGAAATTCACAATCGTTTCAAGTCCTATATCGTTTATAGGGAGAGAATCGGAATTAAGTTCCGAAACGTGCATTTCAACTCGTTTCTTATTATCATTTAAGGCCACGTCCCTGGGGAGACCAATATTAGCTTCAAATTTCATAAGCATCTCTCTCGCCTTTTCTATCTGGTCTTCATAGCCCTGGGATTTAATAAAGTCCAGATTGACTTTTCCGATATTTACTCCCGATGCAGCAAGAGCTACGTTTGCTACCACTCCGGTAAAGAGCACACGATCAGCCCCTCCATTTTTAAGCACATTTTCGGCAACTCTGAGGGAATCGTCCACTTTAGCCCCTCCGAGTACAAAAATACATGGTCTTGCTGCCCCTTTAATCCCTCTATCCAGAGATATGAGTTCCTTTTCCATTACTCTTCCTGCTCCGGAAGGAATAACCGGAGTAAACCCGACCACGGAAAGTTGGGACCTGTGAGACACGGCAAATGCATCGTTGAGGAAAATATCTATGAAAGGTGAGAGCTTCTTAACCGGAAATGTCTTTGATTGTTCCAGCGGTGGCCTCTCAAGGCTTTCTTCGGAGTAGAACCGTACGTTTTCAAGCAGGATTACATCACCGTTTTCCATTGACGAGATTTGGGTTTTTGCATAGGTTCCGAAAATATCATCCACATATAGAACCTGCTTGCCAAGGTGTTTTGACATCAGTTTGGCATGAGGCTTCATTGTTGTGAAGTCTTTCTTCCCGGGCCTGCTCTGGTGCGCAAGCAAAACGACTTTTGAGTCCTCAAGGTCCTTCAGGGTGGCAATATGACTCCGGATTCGCAGATCATCCAGAATGTTGCCTTGAGGATCCATAGGAGAGTTCAGGTCAACCCTTACAAGAATTGTCTTTCCGGCTGTGTCAAAATCATCGATAGTTAGAAAGTCTCTGGAAGTCATTTACCCTCAGCACACCTTTTTGAACATACTTTTATATAGGTCAACGAATAAATTTGAAAGATACTTTTCGAATGACTTTTTTTCTCATTCAATAATGATTACTTTGTCATGGGATTTTTTCCATAAATAAGTTTGTCTCATTTCAGTTTCATGAGATAATTGTGATTTTTTTATATGAAAAGCCATATGAAATAAAAGACGTTCAATAATTTAACTCTAAAAAGGTTTTGCTATCATATATAAATTTTGGACAAGGTAGAATAATGACATATGAGGTAGAAAAGCGCAGGAATTTTGACGAAAGAGTTAGAAAAATGGTGGAAGCTGGGTATGATACTGTTGTACGGGAGGCAATAGTGTGTACCCGCTGTCCCTCTCCATAAAAGTGCAATTAAACATGTAGTTGGAAAGGGATCGTGTCATCCCAAGGTATTTTTTATAGGAGAAGCCCCGGGAGAAAGCGAAAACAAATCCGGAATCCCATTTTACGGCAGGGCAGGAAAACAGCTCGACAAAATGATCGAATATATGAGACTTTCTAATGAGGACTGGATGGTTACCAATACGGTCAAATGCCATCCCCCGGAAAACAGGCAGCCTAAAATCAATGAAATCGAGTGCTGCAAACCTTTTCTCCTTGCCCAGATAATCCTGCTTGACCCGAAAATTATCATTTTGCTTGGGAATACCGCTGAACGCTCCTATTGTCCCGGGAAAAAATTGGAATGGGGAGTGCCTGAGGAAATTGAAGGAAGAACGGTCCTGAAACTCTATCATCCTGCAGCCCTGATTTACACTCGTTCTAAGATAGAAATCCAGCATGCTTTTATCGATAAAAACCGGAGCCTGTGGGCGTAAAAAAATTAAACAAAAATTAAGAACACTAGAAAATTCATGCCATTGAAATGCAGCGAGTAGACTAAGATATTAGTCAATAACAAATGATGTAAGTATCTTCTATGTGTTACAACTGCGAAGTTAAGCCTGAAAGAACTCATAAGAAACTAAAATAGAGTGCCTTAAAATTAAATTTTTTAGGATTGACAGGCTTCTACCGGCAAGTAAAAGCATACTGTTCGCCATCATTTGTGGATTGATATTATTTCAATATAATTGAAATGCAGCTTCCAGCTATCCTTTTACGGCAAATTTGGCACTTCTTTAGAAACCTTCAATATGATAATATAAACTGAATCGAAAGACATGTTGTAGGTAATGTCAGGAAAACATCAATCGGGTATTACTGGACGACCAATAAACTGGAAGCCATATTTATTCAATAAAATATATAAATCGATCCAGCTATTACTATTCGGACTTATTCTGTAATACAAGGGGTGGTAAGATGGCAATGGTGAAAATGTCACCTGATGTTATTTCATGTTCGGATGACCAGGGACAATCTGGAAATGGAAATTAATCTGCCGGGAGTAAAGAAAGAAAATATCGAATTAAAGATGGTTGAGGAAGGCTTTTTCATAAGAGCAAAAAAGGAAGAAACCGGGGTAGAATACACAGGCACCTATTCATTTTGCTGTGGGGTCATACCCGAGAAAGCTACGGCTAAATACTGCGACGGGAAATTATATGTGATAGTGCCTTACAGGGAATCCACGGAAACCGTGGACGTTAAAATTCAATAAGCTGAAGAGAAATATCATAATTTGCCGCCGAATTTAAAGTACTCAATTCATAGGTTCTGGAGATGGGGAAAATGTACCCGGTAATTGATTACCACAAGTGTAGCGGGGCTCTTGCCTGCTATGAAGTATGTCCTGCAGAGGTTTTCGATATTGAAGAAATTGACAGGGTAAAAAAGGCCGTGGTTGCACGCCCGGAAAATTGCATAGAATGTATGGCATGTGTAGAAGCCTGTCCCGAAGATGCAATTGAACTCGTTGAAGACTGAACCTCATTAAAAGTAGAATCAGGCTTTATAAAAAAGTGGTGAAAAAATGCATCCCATCATTGATTACAAAAAATGTGTAGGTTCACTCGAGTGCTATGATATCTGTCCTATGGATGTTTTTGATGCGGAGGAGACAACTGAAGGAAAAAGAGCAGTTGTTGCACGCCCTGAGGATTGTATCGAATGCGAAGATTGCATACGAGTGTGCCCTACGGATGCAATAACGCTTGTTGAGGATTGAAGCTATTCGAGTGGTGCTTTACCCTGAAAATTCGGGAAAAAGGATTGCTTTCAAATCTGGCTAAAAAGGGATTTATCCTCTTGTGATATTCATAAAGTAGCCCCCACTCCCTTCAGGTTAGATTTTCCTTGTTTTTAGCCATGTTTTTATTTTAATAATCAGTGCAATTATTGTGTATTTTTCATTTAGGTCGTGTCCCTGAATTATAGATTGATTCCGAAAAACGAGTACATCCCACATATTTTACAAATAAATTGAGAGGTTCTCACGCTTTCGGTTTTCAATGATTCAAACCCACGACCAAAACGTGAAGTAAGGAAATTGCTCTCTTCGGTCTTTATGCTCAGTGGCATTTGATGCGTTTTTTGAGTTGTGCTCTTCGTTTTGGATTTTATCGGGATTAGTGGGTTCTTCACTCATGAGAATTTTCTTTACAGGCACATTCTTCCAGACCGGAGAAAAGTTTCGGGCATCCGTTTCAACCAGAGAAATACCCCCACCATCCAGGATTCTGATTCTTGAGAATTTCACAGATTCAACAGTGAACTGCTTTCCATTGGGGCTCCACTCTTTAGATATATCATATTTGCCCTTTATTGTAGGTGTTACCTGAGTTAAGTTGGAGCCATCCGAATTAATAACAAATAGAGGAGCAGCAACATTTTGACGTGTTGAAGGATCAGGCTCATTTTCAATTATTTTTCCAGTATCAGGATAAAGGGCGGAAGTAAAAGCTATAGTATTCCCGGACATACTTATCGAAAATTGTTTAGCTTTATCAAGAGGACCCCAGAATAAATCCCAAAAATAAGAAGTAGTCAGTCCAAAATTAGTTATATAGGTTAGGTTGGTTCCATTGACATCGATTGAATACAGTTTGTTTTTATTTTCAACGAATAATATTTTCTTCCCATCAGGGAACCACTGGGGTTTGGTGGCATTGCCTTTATACAAAAGGCGCTTATTATTTTCGCCTCCTTCCACGATATATAAACTCCCCTTCTGATTTACCAGCAGAAGCGAGCCATTTGGCTGCCAAAATTCTTTTGTCAAAATGAATTGATCGTCCGGGTTGTCTCCATCATAATAAGAAACCATTCCTTTGCATTTGGAACCATCAATATTAGAGATATATTACAGTGTATACATACGGAATGTCCAGGATCTTGAATTTGTCTCCATCAAGCTGGATCACCACCGGCGATTTTTCAAACAGGAGATTTACAGCTATAATGCTTGAAAGAAGCAAGATACCTGCAGCCAGTATGAATCTTTTCCGTTCCAGGGTCGTATTACCACCTCATTTACTACCTCATATATGTGCGAAACAAATGTTATAATTTTAGTGTGACATGAGCCTGAGACGTTTCAGAATTCAGAAACCACTGACAGTAGATAACGAAAAATTATTTGGGACAACATACCTGGAAATTAAATAATCCCGCGGATAGAACCAAAAAGTTGAAAAGTGACCTTAGACAGGAAAACATAGATCAAATTTAGATCGGTTAAATCCGGACAGGTTAGATCCGGACAGATTAAACTTATGAAGATCGCGTAAAATAAAATTTATATTTAATTTTTAATACTATTTTCCGGGCAGTTTTATGGAACAATAAAGTGGCTGTCGAAGAACTTATCTCAAAGTAAGATAATGAAATTGAATAAATTTGTAAATTCTCCTGTAACTGAAAGGAACTGACAGCAGGAAGATTTCAATGGGGGGCAAATAAATGAAGGAAGAAATATACGGACCGATACAGCTTTTAGTTATCTTATTCGAAAATCCGGATTTTCATACCCGGATCAATCCTGAGCTTAATTCCGTTCTGGCGAAGGGTATTATCCGGCTTATTGACCTTTTGTTTATGTGGAAGGATAAGGATGGAAATGTCGTTTCCATGGCTGCAACAGAACTGGAAGAAAAGGAGAGAAGACAGTTCGGCTCTTTCATAGGCGGACTCATGGGGTTTGGAGCCGGTGGAAAAGAAGGAACTGTGGCAGGTATGGAGGCCGGAGCCAGGGCAGCCGCCCGGGAGAATTATGGCATTACAGACAATGACATTCTTGAGATAACCGAGGGCTATTCCTGAAAATACTGCTGCTGCTGTTTTTATAATCGAACACTTGTGGGCAAAAAATCTCAATCAGGCGATTAGTGAAGCTGGAGGAGTGCTGGTCTCACAGGGAATCTTAACACCCGAGCTACTCACGTTAATTGGAAAGGAATTTGCCGGAGCGGCTAAGTCAGTGGAAGACATGAAATAATACACTAAAACAACAACTTCGTAAAGTTAACAAAAGTTGTGGCACTTTCACTCAGCAGTAACTTTTTAAGAGGTTTACAAGGAAAATCCAGACTTTTTCAATCGAAGGGATGAAAATTCTTTCTGCTGGGCAGTGTGGATATTTTATTGTAGGTCCAAAAGAAATCATTTCCATGCCGCTGCATTTTGAGCCGATAATCCCGCATTCGAGTCCTGCATGCACGACGTCGACTTTCGGCTCTTTTCCAAAAGTTTCCATGTAAACTTGCCTGCATTTCGAAAGCAGCCCGGATTCAAGGTCTGGTTCCCAGGCAGGATATCCGGAATCGTGCTCAACCTGCGCTCCTGCCAGTTTTGCCACAACCTCCACCTTTTCAGTAATTTCTGTCAAACTGGAAATAATCGAACTGCGCTGGCTTGATAATATCCTTACTCCATTTTCTTCAGTCCTTAAGGTCGCCAGGTTATTAGAAACCTCCACAAGCCCTGGGATAGTATCCGACATCCTGTGAACTCCGTGAGGCAACCCAAGTAGCAGGCTTATCAAACGTTCTTCTGCCGTAGCAGAGAATATTTTCTCGTGAGGGATTTCTTTTCCGAGAATTTTCTTGTCCGGAATCTTATATACTGTTCCTTTATCGATTTCGGTGAGATTCAGAAAAAGACCAGGATCCGTTTTTGCATATTCATCCTGAAACATCTTCCGGAGCTGAGAAGTAATTTCTTCAGCCTTTACAGCTTTTTCCCTCCGTAGCGCGACAAACGCTTCCGCACTGCTGGGGATAGCATTATGGACGCTGCCCCCTCTCAGAAATATAAGCCTTATATTCTCGGCTCCAATCCTTTCCCGGAGCCCGGCCAGCGCCCTTACAAGCAAATGAATTCCGTTCGCTCTCTGCCTGTGGATCTCAACCCCTGAATGTCCGCCTTCCAGCCCTTCAATTGAAAGCCTGAAAAATCCGAACGAATCAATATTTTCACTGGAAAGGGGCTCCCATTCTAAAGGAAATGTGATTTGCGAGTTCTGCCCTCCTGCGCATCCGGCTATGAAAACTCCCTCATCCTCGGAATCCAGGTTAAGGAGCAGCTTTCCTTCAAAGAAACCAGCCTCAAGTCCCCTTGCCCCCATTAAGCCAATCTCCTCATCTACAGTAAAGAGTAGTTCAAGCGGCGGATGTTCAATCTCTCCTTTTTTTCCGGCTTCTGCAAGCACCAGTCCGATTGCAATCGCTATCCCATTATCCGCCCCGATAGAAGTCCCTTCCCCTCTTATCCAATCCCCGTCGCAAACGCATTTTATCGGGTCCCTTGAAAAATCATGTTCGCAGTCCTTTAACTTCTCACAGACCATGTCCATATGCCCCTGCAGGATAATTGTAGGTGAATGTTCAGAATCCTGAGTTGCCGGGACTTTAATAAGGACATTGTTTAGTGCATCGGCTTTTACCTCAAAGCCTCTTTCCCTCCCCCAATCCTGCAACCAGTTGGAAAGCTTCTCTTCGTTTCTTGAGTTTCTGGGGATTTTATTGATCTCTTCAAAGACTGCGAGAATTTGTTTAGTTTTCAGGTGCATGGGGGATCAGCTCAATCGTTTGCTTAGATTTGTTAATTATGTGTGACTTCCTTTGCTTCCATTAACTTGTAATAAGCTTCCAGTATTTTGAAGTATTGTGAGAAACTTTTACTCCCATTTGCTTTTCAGATTCAAAAAAATCATGTTTTACCCTATAATAATTTATTTTTTTATCCTGAAATAATTTCGCCTCAAAACCCTTTTTGATATGGATGGGATTCACGTAAAACCTGTGCATAAATGATGAGTAAAAGTGTTTCGATAAAACTAAAAACTAAAAAATACAAATGAAGTAGATTTATAATTTCAGCATAATATTATTTTTTGGATGGATTCAAAACATATTTATACTATTATATTTAATTATAAACCATAAGTGTTGATAAGAGTACCTAACCGTTGAAGCAACCAAATTAATATCGGTTTCTGATTTAGTTCATTAAAGGTTATAACTCTTATAAAATGCACCCTAGCAAATCGTTAATGAAAAATGGAATGGATTTTTATTTAAGATTTCTTCGCTTTTTTACCTCTTATTTTTCCCAAAAATATAAGATGTTACGATCCTAGATTGCGACTTTACGAAAATAAATATGAAAGTGTATAAATCTCGAGGAGATAGAAGAAAACTGAATTCTGTAAGGATGAATTAAAATGTGCGATTTCGACAATTTTCATAATATGATGGCAAGAAAAAACGACGAATATGAAAAAACAGTTGAATATTATAGTTCAGCTGAAAAGAGAAAAGAGAAGAATGAGAAAAAAGGGATTTTTTTTGAAAGGGGATAATACCAACGTCACTGTCATGAAGCGCAAACTCTCGTAAATGCATATCGGGGGATATACAAGATTCTGGGTTCCGTTGCAAAAAATTCAAAAACATATGAAAATCTTAAGTAAACCAAACAATTGATTAATGTATTTGACTTCATTAAATATACATGTGATATATATACAATGTCAAATATTTTAGCTATAGATAAACATTATGCATACAAAGTTAGTTTTTTAATTAATGGTAAAACGTTCGTATCTATGCATTGATTTATTCTAAAACCTATGTATTTTCACAATTCGGCAGTAAATACCTACATCCTTGAACAGGCAAAATAATTACAGGATACTAGAGTACCGATCTTATATTTGAAAATGGTAATAAAATCCGGATAAAAAAAACTACTCTCGAAACTGATATAAGTCGGAATTGCAGTGTAACGTTATGTTTGATAGTATTCATCTTATTTTCCCGATTATTTACGCTGTTCTTAATGTATTTTCTTTTGCTTTGTATGGGATAGACAAATCCAAGGCGAAAAAAGAAAAATGGAGAATTTCAGAGCAGTACCTGCTTATTGCGGCTTTCTTCGGGCCAATAGGCGCATGGGCAGGTATGCAGCATTTCAGGCATAAAACCCGTAAACCTCTATTCAAATTCCTGGTACCGCTATTTATTGTAGTTCATATTCTTTTAGTGCTCTGGGTTGGAGCCTGAACTGGGAATCATTTGCGTCCGGACAATTCCTCTTCTACCTCTTTGGCCCCTTCTTCCAGTTCTTTTCTCTGCTGGGGATCAAACTTGAGTAAAAGTGTCTGAAATTCGCCAACATGTGTTTTTTCTTCTTTTGCAACATCCAGAAGAACAACTTTAATGTCTTCATTCTGAGTCAGACCTGCCATCTGTTCGTAAAGATTTACGGCATCCAATTCAGCTATAATTGCAGCTCTCAGGATTTCCCTGTCGATGTCTTTGTCAGATAATCTATGAAGATCTATAGGTATCTTGGATAACAAAATTTCACCCTATTTTATTGTATTGATGGGTTATTGTAGCTGATTCTGTAAATTGCATTGTTTTTATCATCCGAAACGAGTAGAGCCCCATCAGGCATTACAAGCACGTCTACAGGTCTTCCCCAGGCTGCAAGCCCCTGAAGCCAGCCGTCTGCAAAGGATTCGTAACTTACAGCTTTGTTGTTTTCCAGTCTTACAAGGCTAACCCTGTACCCTATGGGAGTTTTCCGGTTCCAGGAACCGTGCTCTGCGATAAAGATCTGATTTTTGTACTCTTCAGGAAACATTGAACCCGTGTAAAAGGTCATTCCAAGAGCAGCTACATGTGGCCCCAATTTCATCTCAGGGGGTGTAAACTCCGAGCAGTTCCTCAGGTTTCCGAATTCCGGATCTGGAATATCCCCCGCATGACAGAAAGGGAAACCGAAATGCATTCCTATTTTAGGTGCCCTGTTAAGTTCGTCCGGAGGAGTGTCGTCTCCAAGCCAGTCTCGTCCATTGTCAGTAAACCACAACTCTCCGGTAAGAGGATGCCAGGCAAATCCGACCGTATTCCTGATTCCCTTTGCAAAGATCTCAAGTTGGCTTCCATCAGGCTCCATCCTCATTATTGTGCCATAGCGCTCATCTTCTCCTTCCTTGTTACATATATTGCAGGGCATCCCCACAGGCACATACAATTTTCCATCCGGGCCGAACTTGATATATTTCCAGCCGTGTGCATGATCGGAAGGGAACTTGTCGTTGACCACAACCGGAGCAGGTGGTTTTTCAAACGATGTTTCGATGTTATCGTAGCGGGTAACCCTGGAAACCTCTGCAACGTATAGAGTCCCGTTCCTGAATGCTACACCATTTGGCATGTCCAGTCCCTGTGCGAGCACAATCACATCATCGGCTTTACTGTCATTGTTCCGATCAAGGACAGCGTAGACTTTCCCTGCATCCCTGCTACCCACAAAAAGAGTACCGTTCGGACTGAGGGCCATTGATCTTGCTCCTTCAACATTCCGGGCATAGTAATCAATCGAAAAACCGGGAGGAAGCTTAATACAGGCCAGCCCGTCCCCGTTTGCCCCACAATTATTGACCGGTACAGTTCTCAGGACGGCATAAGCTGCAAAAACCAGGACAATAACGGCAAGAAACCCAATGTATTAAATTTTTCCCCTTCATTTTCCCCTCAATTTTATTTTAAAATCGCCATTTATGCTCTAAATCCCTTGAATTTTATTTTATACCGACTCACCCATTGCTTTAAACTAGCTTTCTCTGGTTTTATTTAACTCTTCCTGACCTTAAACTAACTCTCCCATGACCTTAAAATCTCCAATTGAATTTGTATCATACGAGGGTCTTTGCAGTTTCAATGAGTTCTATTACATGCTCTGGACTGGCATATCCCCTCCACGTCCAGCGGATAATTCCTTTTGGGTCCAGCAAAAAAACATATGCAAGGTTCGTATCTTCCATTCCTAAAGCTTCCTGGTAGCTTGAATAGTCACCGTAAAAGGTGATTACATTATCATGCTTCTCTACTGGAATGCCTCCTCTCATTCCAGAGTCGATCAGCCAGGAAACAATTATCCATGCCTCACTTATCATAGGGACTTCATAAACAGTAAACCTGCTGTCCTTTCCGAATTCAAGCTCAAAAGGCTGAGCCCAGGAATCGATCATGCTCTGTGCTCTGCGCACAAAAGCAATGAAGATCAATGCTACCTTCCCTTTTGCAGTTTCCGGAAGGGTTACAACCTTACCTGCAAGGGACTTTGAAGTTATTTCCGGAAAACGCTGTCCGATAATACTTTTTCGTATTTTTTTCTGATTCGTACTCTGTTTCGAACTATCCTGCCCTGCTTTAATTAAACTCCCCCCGATTAGAAACTAAGGATAGATGACTGGATCCTTTGTGTAAATTATAATATTACCTGTCTAATAGAAATGTTTTTTTGAAAACGCATTACATCTTTTAAATCCAATACTTTCACCGGACTCTCTCAAGCCTTTTTAATATGTTCTATCTTATCTTCTGATGATGCCGGCCCCCAATATTAAAAGAAGCGATCCTGAAAGGCGGATTGTCCTCCATGTAGATATGGACAGTTTTTTTGCGTCCGTAGAAGTAAGGGAAAAGCCGGAACTTAAGGGACTGCCAGTTGTCGTCGGCTCTGACCCAAAGGGAGGATCAGGACGGGGAGTCGTAAGTACCTGTTCGTACGAGGCAAGAAAATACGGAATACACTCGGCAATGCCAATATCACAGGCCTACAGGCTCTGTCCGGATGCTGTATTCTTGCCTGTGAACATGAAGCTGTATGCCGGAGTTTCTGCCGGGGTAATGGAGATTCTCAAGGGGTTTGCTGATAGGTTCGAGCAGGTAAGTGTGGATGAAGCCTATCTTGTGCCAGGGCCGGAGGTCCGGAATTTTGAAGAAGCTGCCCTTTGCGCCTTAAGGATAAAGGATGAAGTAAAGAAGCAGGAAAGGATCACATGTTCGGTTGGAGTCGGGCCGAATAAACTTATTTCAAAAATTGCATCCGGCTTTCAGAAACCTGACGGGCTTACGGTTGTCAGGCCTGAGGATGTCAGAGATTTTCTTTTTCCGTTACAGGTCTCAAAAATTCAGGGAATAGGAGAAAGAACAACAGAAACCTTGAAAGAAATGGGGATAATTAAGATAGAAGAACTGGCTAATTGCGATATCCAGAGACTTTCCGAAAGGTTTGGTACACTGGGGCTTCGGATGAAGCAGAAGGCGAACGGGCTCGATTTTGAAGAGGTCCGGGAAAGAGAAGGTGTAAAATCAATTAGCAGGCATGAAACCTTTGAGGAAGACACAGGTGATCATTTAAAAATTATCGGATCTCTGGAAATGCTTGCTGAGAGTGTGCACGATTCTCTCATGAAACATAGTTTTCTTTATAAAACGGTAACCCTCACAGTCCGCTACGAGGACTTTTCCACGTATACGCGCTCAAGAACTATTCCGATCTGGACTTCGGATATCTTCGTGATCAAAAGGACAGCCATGCATCTCCTCTCGGAGTTTATCGGAGGGCAGAAGCTAAGGCTTGTAGGTGTGGGGGTTACAAAACTCAGGATAAGGGATGAGAGGCAGACACTGATTACGGATTTTCCGTGACTGCCTCAACTAAGAGCTTATCCGAAAAAATGTACTTCACGAGTAGGGAAAGTTTCAGTTTTCTTTTCCCATCTTATTAACAGCCTTCTAAATCTGTTTATCCATGAATGTGTCCTTTCTACAACCCACCTTCTTGCCCTAAGTTGGCTTTATATGTGATCTCTGTGTAAACTCAACGACCTGAACTCCATAATAAAGGAAGATAATTAAAATAACAAAAGTATACATGCCAGCAAGAAACCTAAACCTATTTCATGAAGAAAAACTAAAAGCACATTTGGTGTAAGTGTGTCTCAAATAGATGTTTCAGATGGAGACCTTATTGTTTTTATTGGTGGCATCATTGTAGGAATTAGTTTAGGTCTTTTAACAAATGTATGGGTCACAAGTAAAGGAAATCAAGGCGCAGCTCAGTGGCACTTTATTGTAAATTATAAAAGGTATGGGTGAGTAAAATGAGTGAATACGAATTAACCGACATTGAAAAAAAAACCCTGGATAATTGGATAATGTTAAATATACTCCCACAAAAAACACCAAATAAAAATTACACTAGCTATACGCTTAAAACTTTTTTTGAACAAACACCAGTTGGTTTCTTTATCACAAATAAGCAGTTTAAAGAAGCGATGGTCAGATGTAATTTCTCACCTGTAAATAAAAATAAACTAAATTGGGAATTCCGAATTTCCCTAAAATAAAGGTCTATAAGGATAAAAAGAGATTGAAGTGGCTGCCTTGTTAACATTATGGCATCAGTTCAGGTGTATAGTTATGGTTACAAACGTTTGGAGTCAACAAAAGGGCAACCACGAGCTAAAACCTATTAATTACATTCTAAAGCAACCATTATGTATTTTTTGGAGTCGTCAAATACCACATAACTTTTATATTTTGCTTTGAATATTAACTATTAGTCTGAGTCTCAAAAATTAGATTTTGCTAACCTTATATCTCATTAAAGTAAGCTATTGAACTTTAATTAAGAGATTCATAGAGCTTTTTCCCCAATTTTAGAACTTTAATTAATGCCTTAAATTTCATTTTTATTTTTGAAATGACTATAATATAAAACTAAAAGCCTTAAATACCGCCCGATTTCTGCTCACAAGTTAGCATTCAGGCGTTGAGAGAAGTTTTTGAGGTTCTGCATTGAAACTATAACACTTTAAGGATAGGCTCTAAGAAACTCATTAATTACTTCATTGACCATCTCAGCCTGCTCAATCATGGGCATATGTTTACTGTCTGGCACTATCGCCAGCTTGGAAAACTCAATCTGCTTTCTTAAATATCGGCTCATGCTTACAGGTGTTGAAGTATCCTTATCACCGACGATTATCAGCGTCGGCACCTTAATATTTGAAATTTTATCCTGGATGTCATAGTTAGAACAGAATTCCCTGAGGCTTTCACAAGCCGCATATTTAGGGGTTCTCAAAGCCCTATCCACTGCTTCATTTTTTATCTGCTTTGAAGGTTTATAATACTTGAAATCAACAGAACCGTCAGCAAAAATACTGTATGGAAGGGCATGAATAAGGACCCATAACATCACACGCATTGAGGTAGCAGTTTTTGCACTTGTACTGACCAATACCAATTTCGAGATCTGCTCCGGGTGGTCAAGTGCAAACATCATTGCAGTCATGCCTCCCATGGAATGTCCAACAAGCGTAAACTTTCCGACATTAAGTTTTTGTGTAAAATTATAAAGGTCATCTGAGAGTGTTTTTACGGAATAGTCCTTTTTGGGTTTATCCGATCTGCCGTGACCTCTTTGGTCATATGCGATTACCCTGTGGCTTTTGGAGAAATAATCAATCTGAGAATTCCACATGGAATAGTCTTCCATCCAGCCATGGACAAAAACAATAGGACTGCCTGTTCCCTTTTCTTTATAATATAATTCTACAGCGTCTGCTTTCAGTTTCATCTACCCCACCTTAAGTCAAATTTGACAAATTTTTAATAAAATATTCGTTAGAAACCATTTAAGATTATCTTTTATCGTAAAACTATGCTTAATATAATCCAAGTATTTTTTAATTCCCTTAAATTAGTTATTATCGAGAATGAAACCCGGTTTTTTAAGTCCAGATTTCTAAGTTCGCGTGGGCAAAGAGGAACTCTTAGACTTATATAATTTTATAATAGAAAAACCAATTAGGGTTTAATGGAAAAAAATGTAAAAATGGCGCTAGCCCTGCTAATTATCACTGTCCTGACTGTGGTTATTGTATATGCCATGCTTCCGTATTTAAATTACTTTTTTGGGGCTTTTATTCTTTATATCATATTCGCACCTTTGTATCACCTTTTGGTAAGGAGAACTCCAATTAATAGGCAAATTGCATCAGTTTTAGTAATTGTTATTTCAATATTTGTTGTACTGGTTCCATTATATTTTCTTCTGAATATAATTATTGGAGAAATACAACAACTTTTACTTAACCAGGCATCTATTATTGCATCTATTCAGTCCGGAGGACAATCTCTTACTGTTTATCTTTTAAAGTTAGATCTTCCTATTGAGGATCTTCAATCAACATTAGAGCAAAAATTAATGGACATTGGTTCTCAAACCTTCAATTATACAAGTAAGTTCATTCTGGGTTCTATCCAGAGCTTGAGCGAGCAGGCGATAGGCCTCTTTATTATGTTCTTTTTGCTTTATTATCTTTTAACAGAAGAGGAATCGGATTTCGTACGTAAAATCTATGCAGCAGTCCCGTTTAATGCAGAAAATACCGTCACTCTCGTTGAAGAATTCAGGAGAATTGTCCGGACAACTCTTATCTCTACCGGAGCTATAGCCCTTTTACAGGGCGCGATTCTGACAATTACTTTCCTCATTTTTAACATCCGGGGAGCTTTCCTCTGGGGTGCCCTTGCAGCAATATTTTCATTTTTACCTGTTCTGGGAGTGCCTTTAATCTGGATTCCCGCAGCTATCATCCAGCTTCTCCTGAAGGACTATACTGCCGGAATAGCTATCATTGCCGTGGGGATATTTATCAGTGTGATTGATAACTTCCTCAGGCCGGTTATCCAGAACAGAGTAGGGGAACTCCATCCTTTACTGTCTCTTCTCGGAATTGTCATTGGTATACCCCTTTTCGGACTTATAGGAATCGTTATTGGCCCCCTCCTTCTCTCATATTTTATCCTGACAGTAAAAATGTTTTCGAAAGAGTATCTTTCTTAGTGAGCATCTAAGACCCTGAAACCTCAAATAAGCAATCAGATCCTGGCTGAAGCCTTCTCATTGTTTGCTGAAATTGAATATCTCAAAGAAGTAGAGTCAATTTATCCAGAAGAAGAAAATGGGTCGTGTCCTCAAATCATTGAACAGGAACTTTAAACATTAGTAGTTCCTTTAAACTCCAATATGATCAGTTATTCCTTCTGCCATTACTGGAAAAGCCGTTTCTTCGCAAACGTGACAAAATAAGTTAAGTAACGTAGTACGGTTACCCTGTTTTTTATTCAAAATACTTATGCCCAAACCGTTTTTAAGTCCTCTTGAGGGAGCGCAGCGACCGAAAAGGACACCGTGCTCCCGAAGCGGAACTCGGGAAGCGGAACTCGGGTGTTACATCCACTCGTAATTCATCAAAACCTCGGGATTAAGGCTCTGCATCAGACTGTTTTCTACATACCCGAAAAATAAACAACCTTTGCAGTTCTTTACGATTTCTTTCCTGCGCTCTTCTGCGTTTTTCCATACACTTTCAAAACCGTCCCACATCACATTTCCGAGGGATTCGTTTTGGGCGCGGCATGTTTCCAGAGTGCCGTCGTGGATCACACTCATAATGATTCCGCTGGCTCTGCACTTGTATTCCATTTCTCCGTCTCTGACCATCTTGAGGTAGGTCTTGGAATTAATGATCGGATAGTTCTGCTCCTTAAGCTCGATTATGCGGTCAACTGTTTTATGGAACTTTTCAGGATCATGGATCCCGATATCGCTCCAGACCATCTCGCTAATTCCAGGGAATCTGTGGACAGGCTCAAAGGAGACTTTTACTTTCAGACTTTTTGCAAGCAAAATAAGAGTTTCAATATCGTCCAGGTTTTTTCCCGTAAGTACGCAGTTCATAAGGATAGGGTTCTTCAGGTTCTGGAATTTCCTGACCTCAATGGCTTTTTCTATACCCTTTAACAAGGTTTCGAAGTCCATGTGCCGGATTTCCTTATAACTCTTTATTCCGTCCACGGAAACCGAAAGGTAATCTACGTTTACCAGTTCCTCAGCCCTCTCGTAGAGCAGTTTTCCATTCGTGACCATCGAAGTTATCATCCCGAGCTCTTTAGCGTAAGCCATAATCTGGGGGAGATCTTTTCTGAGCAGGGGCTCCACAGTCCAGGCATTATATACCCCAACTCCAAACTCCTTTGCATCATCGAGGAGTTTGAATATCTCTTCTTTTTCCGGTTCTTCTCCTGTTTTCTTCCAGCAATCGCAAAAACTACAGCTCATATTACAGCGCGCATTTACTGCGTGGGAAAGGATAAAAGGACGCTTACGGACACGAATTTGCCAGAGCGCCCTTGAAGCGAGAATGGGATCAAATCGGGACATAAGAATCTCTTATCTATTATTTTTAAAAAGAACACTTAATATTCATTAGCCTTTTCTATTATAACCTTTTTGCAGCAAATATACACTTATTCAAATTTCATATTGTACGTGGCCTGCTAATAACTAAATCAGTTCACATTCTGTTTGTAGAAAAAGTAACAGTCGGTTTTATTTTTTACATTTTTAAGAAGCTTACTTAACGAAAGCACTTCATCAGGCAAAATAGATCCATAACTAGAAAAACAGAAGACGCAGGTATAAACCTGCTTAAAAACCCTTATAAAAATAAGGGTTGAATAAAATTCTTTGTGTCTAAATCAATTTTTATACGATTACCCGAAGAGAGCACCGAGACCGGCCATTCCGTCTTCTTCAGAGGTGTCTTCTTCCTCTTCCACTTCTTCAGGAGCTGGAGCTTCGGCTGCTGGACCTGCGGCTGCAGGGGCTGCGGCGGCTGCAGGAGCTGCAAATGCGGCCTTTGAAATTGCTTCTTCGATGTTGACGCCTTCGAGGGCTGCAACAAGGGCTTTTACCCTGGATTCGTTGACTTCTATACCTGCTGCCTTGAGAACGGCAGTGATTGCATCTTCAGTAATTGGTTTTCCAGCATTGTGCAATAAGAGAGCTGCATATATATATTCCATTTTAATCACCTTAACTTTATTATCGTGAAATTTTTATCCGAAGAGGGCGCCGAGTCCGGCCATTCCGTCTTCTTCAGAGGTGTCTTCTTCCTCTTCCTTTTCTTCTTCCTTTTCTTCTTCCTTTTTCTCGGTTGGTGCGGCTACTGAGGCTGCGGCTGCGGCTGCGCTTGCTTGCGCCCCGAGAGCTTCCCTCAGTTCATCATCTACTGCATTTGCATCCTTATCTGCGGCTATGGACGCAACGGATGTCATTTGAACATAGGCTTTTGCCAGCAGAGAATCCATAACTCCTGTATCAAATATAACTGCATTGACACCGAGGTTCTTTGCTTCTGCAAAGGCTTTTGCCAGCAGAGTGCCCATTGTTGCACTTGTTGGGTATGCAGAGTTGATAGCCAGATTGAAAGCGTTCTGAGCTGCTCTGATAATATCAGAGAGGTACTTGCTTTCATCAATCGCAAGGAGCTCAGGCTCGTAAATAGTCCCTTCGTCGTAGGCAGCTCTGAGATCAAGCCCTATAATAAGAGGGTATATCTCCAGCTTTGAGAGCATGGTTGCAAGTTTCTGCGGGACTGCCTGACCAGCTTGGCAGACAACCTTTGTTTCCCTAATCGCCACTTTCCCGGCTTCTATTGAAGCGGGTATCCCTGCGCTCTGGAGTTCACCCAGGATTGGACCAGGCGGAAAACTGGTAGGCCCCTTCTGAACCATTATGTCTGCAGGAGCAATTGCCCCTCCTCTGATAGCAGATGGGGTCTTTGTCTGTTCAAGTGCTTTGTAAAGCTTGAAGGGACTTTCATTAGTAAATACAAGAGCAGTCTGTTTGTCAAGGTAGTCGTTCATCCCGGGAACGTTTTCTCCGAGCTGGTTTAAGGCCCGCTCTATGAGGGTGTTCCTGGAAACTTTTATCACTGCAACATCTTTAAGGTCCCTGCGAATTTTCTGGATCTTGGTTGCGATGATGCCCTCAATTCCTACCATTGCAAAGACTTTGTGAGATTGGATGAGTTTTTTAATGTTATCGATCTCATCCTGTTTCCACTGTGGGACATGTTCAGCGTGATGCACTTCTGCTGCCATTTACATCACCCTCTCTGATTTTCCCATTGTTGTCGTGACATAGACTGACCTGAGATTATGCTTGCCCTTATCCAGAACACGTTCCAGCCTGGCTACAATAGTCTCAATGTTCTCGGCAAGGTCGTCAGGATTCATATTTCTTCTGCCTATAGGTACATGGAAAGTAAGCCTATCTTTTGACCTGAGCCTGACCGCACTTTGCTTGCTCTGGATCAGTTCACCTACATCTCTGTTAGGCAAGAGCGGAATAGGCATTTTCCCTCTGGGTCCGAGAACAATACCAAGGTTCTTACCGATTGTCGGCATGAACTGGGTTTCTGCTATAAAAAGGTCACATTCGTTTGCAAGAGTCCGGGCTTTATTCTTGTCAGCCGCCAGTTCATCGAGCTCAACTTCAGAAATAACATATGCAGCACCGGCAGCTTTTGCCTTCAGGCCCACATCGCCTTTTGCAAAAACACCGATCTTCAGTTCTTTTCCAAGCCCGCGCGGAAGAATTACTTCTTCATCGACTCTATTCTTCGGTTGGTTCATGTCAAGATTTTTTAAGTTAATCGCCAGATCTACGCTTTCAGAAAAGTTGCGCTTTGGAGATTCCTCAAGTACCTTCTTGACAGCTTCCAGTACAGTTTTTTCTACCATCATGTTCCTCCCCGTAGTGTTGGATCTAACCTGTCCAAGCAGCCTTTTCGGCTTACTACGGTTGGCTTTAGGGCTCCCAATTCGGATGCTATTAATCAATTAGCAAGCCGCTAATAACTTTTTAATTCCTCGGTAAAACCGTATTTAAGGTTTCTGAGCTATTGGCGGTATCCGATTTAAAACTATTGGTGTGTAATTGGTATATTTACCTGGTTTAAAGAAAGGATAAGGAAGGCTTACCATTTCTCACCGACAAGCGCATCATCGAACTTGCCTTCATCGAGTGCCTTCTGGCTGTCCTTTGCCTTAACGCCTTCAACGTTCACACCCATAGGGACACAGGTGCCCATTACCTCTTTCATTGTTGATTTAAGATCGTAGGAGAGCACATCTTCCTTTTTCATGTGGGCAATCGTTATTACCTGCTGGATACTGAGATTTCCAACAACTTCGCTCCCCGCATTGCCGGATCCTTTTTGTATCCCCAACTCTTTCATGATCAGGGATGCAGTCGGCGGCGTGCCTACTTCGATCTCTACATTTTTCTTATCGTCAACTATTATTTTTACAGGGACCTGCATTCCATTATAGTCCCTGGTTTTTTCATTGATCTTTTCTACAACTTCTTTGATATTAATTCCGAGTGGACCAAGCGCCGGACCTAATGGTGGTCCAGGACTAGCTTTTCCTCCCGAAACAAGTGCTTCTACAATACTTGTCATCTAAGTTTCACCGATTTCAATAAATATAAGGTTTGCAGATCTCTTTACATTCACCGGTTAATGGTGATTTATTTGCTATTTCACTGATATCCATAGCTTTTTCGGTAATTCCTCATGCGATAATAAGATTTAGTCATTTTCTTTTTTGAGTACCCTGACAGTATCGCCGCGAATAGTAATCGGAATCGGAACAACAGCATCAAAGAGTTCCACGGTAATTTCTTCGTGCCCTTCATCGACTCTTTTTACCCGGGCTTTCTCCCCTTTGAAGGGTCCTGAAGTGACCTCAATTATAGCTCCTTCCTTGATACCGGTTACTATCGGTTTAGGCTTAAGGAAGTGCTCAATCTCAGAAACTGAAGAGCTTCCCTTTACAAGGGCCCGCGCATGGGGAATAGTTTGAATTGCCAGTTCCACAATTCCAGGCCTGGGGGCCTCAACAAGGACGTATCCTTTTAGCTCATCAGGAGCTAGAATTGCCCTTATGTCCAGTCTTTCCTTTTTGGCAATTCTTGCAAGAGTTGTCGCAACCGATCTTTCCTGGTTTGCAGTGGTTTTGATTACAAATATAAGGGAATCCTCACTCATTTGGCCACCCACTGGGGTTATGTGTTAACAATAAATGTATAATAAACCCCATTTCTGGTAAAAAGCTTTAAGCCTTCAGGAAAGCCTGGGGCAACATAGTTAACAATACATATATAACAAACCCTATTGCTCCCACAGCCAGAATGCCGACACCCGCAACTTTCGCGATGGTCAAGAACTCTTCCCTGGACGGTTTTTTTGTAAGTTTCAGGACCCTCAGGTGTGCCCTAAGTACCTGACCAATACTTTCTATAGTTATTTTCGATTCCAACGGGGATTCAACCAATAAAATCACATCCAGGTTTTCTAAACCTATTTATCTAACTTTGTAGATTTTCGCTTGCGGCTTTTCCTATATATGTGTTCCAAATTTTATTTTTTACTCAAAAAAATGGAATTATCCTTGAGGAAGGACCGAGCGGGTTATATTATCAATTACTATTATATGAAGATATCACTGGTAAAGATTTGGTATAAAAATAGTTTTCGATTGGATCCATTTTAATTCATGACTCTTACATTAAATAGGGGAAAACAGTATTTTTTCGTCCAATCGAATGTTTTAATATATGACCTTTCTAATTGTGCTTAATTATTCCACAAAATCAATACCATATTTAAACGTAATATTCTTATGGTTTCCTTGACCATAGATCTGAGCAGACGTCACCCCTGTAACCACAATCATAGTACGAACAGTCTGTTCCAGTTCAGGGTCAATCTGGGCACCCCAGATCAGGCGTGCATTGCTGTCTATCCGATTGTAGACTTCCTGAACAACACTCTCAGCTTCGGAGATTGTCATATCAGGACCACCTACCACATTTACCAGAGCAGAGGTAGCACCTGAGATATCTACGTCCAGAAGCGGACTGCGTAAGGCTTTTTGTACTGATTCGACAGCCTTGTTTTCACCATCGGCTTCACCGAGCCCGATCATTGCAACTCCACCGTTTTGCATTACGGTTCTGATATCAGCGAAATCGAGGTTTACAAGCCCGGGTTTCGTTATCAGTTCAGTTATGCCCTTTACAGCTCTCATAAGGACTTCATCTGAGACTTTAAACGCTGCTTGAAGCGGGAGTCGCGGAACTACTTCGATTAATTTGTCGTTTGGGACTACTATTACCGTATCTGCTACATCTCTGAGGCGTTCAAGGCCTGCTTCGGCATTTGTCCTTCGAACATGGCCTTCCACACTAAATGGAAGAGTTACTACTGCGATCGTAAGGGCTCCTGCGTCCCTTGCAGCCTCAGCAACTATTGGTGCCGATCCAGTCCCGGTTCCTCCACCAAGACCTGCAGTGATGAAAACCATATCAGAGCCTTCCACAACCCTGTTAAGCTCATCAATGCTCTCGATTGCAGCATCTTCTCCTATCTGGGGGAGGCTGCCGGCTCCAAGTCCGCGGGTTTTCTTTCTCCCAATAAGGATCTTTTTGCCGGAGCGAATGTGAAGAAGGTGTTGGGCATCAGTGTTTATGGCAACAAGGTCTGCCCCCTGAATACCTTCACCCATCATGCGCTGAATACTGTTCGAGCCTCCGCCTCCGCAACCTACTACTTTGATGGTTGTTTTGAGGCTTCTGAGGATTTCCTCAAGTTCTGCATCCGTGTCTGAATCGAAATTAGAGTAATCTGAGTCTGAATAGTCTCCCCGCCTGGCGCGTCCCTCCAGGGCAGATCGAGCAAGGGCTTCTTCCACAATGGATCTCATGCTGCTGTTTTCCTCCATTTAAAGGGGTAGATTTAATTGATGAATTGAAGAACAAATTTATTTTAAGAGGGGAACATAAGTATTTAAATCATCACATATACGATTTCCAATTTAATAGTTTTCCTCTTTAGCCTCAGGTCTTCGATCCTCGTTGTTCCTAGGATCTGCTTTTTTTCCTTAGGCTTTATCTTTTTTAATTTTATTACTTAAAAATTTTATTTTTTATTTTTGAAGCCGTTCCTGTATTTTTACTTTTCCTTTTATTTTAGTTTTTCTCTGAATTTCCGTTCATATACCTACGGTTATGCCTTTCCTCTGGATTCACCTAAAATGATGCCTGTTGCAATTAAATGGGCAACTCTTAAAGGTTCAGGAATGTTACTTCTTATTGAAGTAAGTCGAATTATTTTACGCACAATTTCCAGATTTATCCCAGCTTTCTGGACATATATGGAACTTTTTTCTTTTTCCCCGGCTATCTCTTCTATTTTCCCAGCCTTTTGTATTATTGTCCAGCGCTCATCCCCATCTGGGAAATATTTGAGAGCAGCTTTGATTTTCTCAAAATCGGGCTTTGATCTCATGACTACAATTACTGGAATTCCGGTTTGCCCGTAGATCTCATTTATGTCGACGACGTTGAAGCCGGCATAAGTGATTCCATCGAGCATAACTGCTCTTATCTGGCCACAATGTTTGCTCCTGAGAATCATTTTGATGATTATGTCAGTCGCGTCAACTCCATCCTTCGTGACATCCGAACGAAGGACTCCATCCATCCAGTCCGCGCCTCTGAAAACAGTCCCCACTATCATAACTTTTTCATTCAAAAGTGCAGAATCATCTATACCCAGAATTCTTATCTCGCGTTTGATATGAAAATTTAAACTCACAGGTACCTTTATGTATGATTTGCAAAAAAAGTTTGTCGATACTGTTAGTTAAGAAGCCCTTTCAGGCTTCTTACGGTTTACTTAAATTTACACAAACATGGTGGTTTCAGGAAGGCTAGCAGGCATCATTTTCTGCGTATCTGCTGCCATTGACACCTTACCTGCCGCTTCAAGGAAATCTTCCATCTCAACAAATTCTTTATCTTTCCTGACAGCGAACATACCTGCTTCGGTGGCGATAGCTTTAAGATCTGCCCCACTCATTCCTTCCGTAATTTTTGAAAGTTTCCGGAAGTCAATGTCTCCCGCAAGGGCCATTTTTTCACAATGAATCTCCAGAATCTTTCGTCTGGCTTCTATGCCGGGCATAGGAACATGGACTAGCCTGTCAAAACGACCCGGCCTGAGAATTGCAGGGTCGAGGACATCCGGACGATTTGTTGCTGCAATAATCCGGATATTTTTCCTTTTGTCAAAGCCATCCATCTCTGCAAGAAGCTGCATCAATGTCCTCTGGACCTCACGGTCAGCACCGGTAGTCTCATTCAAACGTCTTGCAGCAATCGAATCCAGTTCGTCGATGAAGAGAATACTCGGAGCTTTTTTTCGGGCCATCTCGAATATTTCCCTTACAAGTTTTGAACCATCTCCAATATACTTTTGTACAAGTTCAGAGCCTACAACCCTTATAAAGGTCGCATTGGTCCTGTGGGCCACAGCTTTTGCAAGCAGAGTTTTTCCTGTCCCCGGAAGTCCATAAAGAAGTACTCCCTTGGGAGGTTCAATCCCGATGCGTGCAAATCGTTCAGGCTCAATAAGAGGAAGTTCAACTGCTTCCTGAAGTTCCTGAATTTGCTCGTCCAGACCACCTATCTGGTCGTAGTCGACTTCTATGCTTTCGAGAACTTCCATCGCAGCTACAAAAGGTTCTTCCGTCGAAGGAATAACCTCAGCAATGGCAAGTGTATGCTGGTTTAAGGCAACCTTTGCCCCTGGCAGCAATTTTTTCTCATCTATGTATTGTGAGACATTAACGAGAAACTGAGGCCCGTTGCTACTTCGTACGATAATCCTGTCGTTCTTAATTACATCCATAACCGTACCGATTATTAGCGGCGAGGTCTTCATTCGATCTAATTCAGACTGCAGCTTTCGTATTTCCCTTTCATATTTGATCTTTTGGTTTTCCAAATAGCGCTTTTCGGACTCTATCTGGCTACACTGCTCTTCCAGAAAACTGTTGCGGCTCTCAAGTTGCCTCATTCGGTCCTGGACGCTTTCAGTCAAATCCCCCAGCTCTCCAGGCTCGATTCCGTCATACACAGATCCGGACTTAACAAGGTGACTGCGCATGCTTTCATCCTTACTTTTGGTACTTTCCGTCATGGAGCTCCGAATAATATTTAAGTTCATACCGTATATAGCGTTTTCGAAGTGATTATTATGCAATGCGAAATATGTGGTGCAGAAATTCACGGAAAGCCTTTATGCATTACAATCGATAGCAGTGAACTCCAGGTCTGCCAGAAGTGTGCCCCGTATGGTAAACCCGTTGATAAGCGGACTCCCGTCTCAAGGAAAATTTCTCCCGTAGTTCGTCCGGTAGCACACACTGAAAAGAGGCCAAAAAAGGATTTTTTTGACATTCTGAAAGATGAACTCCTGGAAAACTATGTTCAGATTATCAAGGATGCCAGAGAAGCAAAAGGCTGGTCTCAGGAAGATCTGGCAGAAAATATCAAGGAAAAGGCAACTCTGATCAAAAAGATAGAACGCAGCGAAATCGTGCCAGAGGATTCCGTTAGAAAGAAACTGGAACACGCCCTCAATATTAAACTTACAGAGCGTGTGGATAAATCAGGGCATGAAGCCTCTCATTTAAAGAAAGATACTACCCTTGGAGATATAGTGAAAATCAAGCGAAAGTAACTCCCAAGAAAAAATAAACTTCAATGAAAACAAACGTTAACGAAAGAATGCTTTAATTGCAAACTTCAGTCGGCAGCAACAAATAATTCCCGGCAAGTTTCCCCATCAAGGAAGAATGAAGTCAGATCTGAAGGTTCTTCCTTTATTTTTCCCTCTTATCATTAAAATACCTGCATTTACATTATTAAGGCAGAAAGCCCAAAGGCTTTAGCATTGGGATGAATGCCGTCGACTTAAATACGTTTTAAAATTTACCTGACAATTATATATGCGGGTAAAGCTAATATAACTACTAATGTTAAAAGCCTATAAGTACAGAATTAAACCGAGTAAAAAACAAGAATCCTTAATCAATAAACATATCGGCAGCTGTAGGCTTGTCTATAATTGGGCTTTGGAACAGAAAATTAAGACTTATGAACAAACAGGAAAACCTATTAACCACATGGACTTAGATAAGCTTCTCCCTATACTGAAAGCTGAAAAACCTTTTTTGAAAGAAACTAATTCTCAATCCCTTCAAGGTATGACAAAACATGTAGATGCTGCATTTGTCAGATTTTTCAGAGAGAAGAACGGCTTTCCTAAGTTCAAATCTAAAAAGAACCTAATTCAATCATTTCCAGTTCCTCAACACTATACTGTAGATTTTGAAAATAGTACCGTGAAGCTCCCTAAAATCGGGAAGGTTGAAACTATCTTCCATAGAAAGTTTGAAGGTACGTTAAGAACTGCAACGATTTCAAGATCATGTATTGGAAAATACTTTATCAGTATCCTTGTAGATGACGGAAAAGAACTTCCTGATACTCAGAAATATTCGGAATCAACAACAATAGGAATAGATGTAGGTATTAAGGATTTTGCAGTTTTCTCAACCGGAGAAAAGATTGAAAACCCTAAATACCTAAAAAATTCTCTTAAAAGGCTTAAATGTTTGCAAAAGAGAGTATCAAGAAAAATAAAAGGTTCTAAACGTAGAGATAAAGCAAGAAAGCTACTCTCAAAAATCCATGAAAAAATAAGCAATCAGAGAAATAATTTCCAGCATCAAATCTCTTCTAACTTAATAAGCGAGAACCAAGCTATTGCGCTGGAAACTCTGAATGTTAAAGGGATGCAGAAAAATCACTGTCTTGCACAGGCTATTAGCGATTCTGCATGGAGTAGTTTTGTAACAAAGTTAGAATACAAAGCTCAATGGTTCGGAAAAACGATTCTGAGGATAGGACAGTTTGAGCCTTCTTCAAAACTTTGTAACGTCTGCGGTTATCATAATTCAGAATTAACATTAAAGGATAGAGAATGGACTTGCCCCGATTGCAAGACTCCGCATGATAGGGATATCAACGCTGCAATTAATATCAAAAAGTTTTCTCTCCTTGACCAAAATCTAATAACTATTTGACACCTGCGGAACGCAGGGAAGAGCCTATGGACTTGTTCTCAAAAGAGAGAAGGATGAAGTAGGAAGCCCCACAGCTTTAGCGTCGGGGTAGTTCACATCAGTTCGATTTCTATATCATAGACCATTTCGGGATTATCTTTGTGGATGGCCCAGAAGGGCTCTTCTCCATATGCCTCCATCAGTTTTAGAGTTCTTTTAGGAATTGTTTTCGGACCAAGTACTGCTCCCGGCCTATCAATATCGTCGATATAATCCGTCTCCATCATGAAACGCGCCCCTTCTTCAAGCGCCTGTTCAATCGCCCCTTTTACGCATATAACCCCGGGAAATAGACCTAATTCTTCACAGACTCTTACAAGGGGAGGGGAATAATGCTTGACTACCTTATGCATTTTTATTCCTGCTCGTCTTGCCCTTTCGGCTAAATCCTTAAGCTCAGGTTCCCCCACGCTTTCCGTATGAAGCTGAACTGCACAGTCCTGTTCTTTTCCCAGAGAAAAAGCGTATTCCATAATATCATTCGATGCTGCCCAAATTTCCGGATCTACAGGATAATGAGGGCGTCCGGACTTTATCCCTACAGCAAGGCCTTTTTCCACGTACCCTGCAGCAATCTCGAGGCCACTCTTCATGATTTCCGTAGCTTCTTGCAGTTCCATATACTCAGTAAGTTTTGAGATCTCCGCCGGGTGAACTCCGAGCACCGGGAAGGCCCCAACCCCGATTTCTTTAATTTTCGATGCAATTTCGACTGTTTCATCAAAGACGCTGAAGTAATCCTCAGGCTTTTTGACAGTTACCCCGAGAGACCAGCTGGGTTTGCTGACCAGAACAATATGTGTTCCTCCGGCATTCTTAAATTCCTTTACTGCTTCCAGCCCCCTGGCTCTGAGGTCTATATGCATATGGTTATCGGTAATTGGAATTTGTGCAGGCATTTCAATTCCTCGAAAACTTATGGAATATCTTAATTTGATTTGTTTTTGACATACTAACTAACACTAATTACCCAAAACTTGAAATATGTAGCCTTACGTTAGTACGCGGGAAGATTGAATCATTCTTACTATATTTTCAAAAAGTCCCCTTTTTAGCTTTTCAATCGCTACGGCTCTTTTGAACACGAACCTTGAAACCGGTGATAATATGACTAAAACCGCAGCAGTAATTAAAGGTGATGGGGTAGGCCCAGAACTTGTAGATGCTATGCTTAAAGTTACAGAAGCAGCTGGCACGGATATAGAATTTGTGATGTGTGAGGCAGGAGCGACCTGGTGGGAGCAGCATGGAGGGAACTCCTTGATCCCCAATGAAACCTGGGAACTCCTTGACAGCTCAGATGCCTGTTTTAAGGGTCCGACAACCACCCCCGGAGGTATCGGATCCCCCAGAAGTGTAGCTGTATCCATCAGGAGAAAATACGACCTCTATGCAAACGTCAGACCAATCAAGACTTTCCCTAATTCAAGCGCACCCCTCGGAGAAGTGGAAATGGTCTGTGTGCGCGAAGGCACAGAAGGACTTTACATTGGAGAAGAAATACAGCTTACTGAAGATGTTTCCATCGCAATACGGAAGATTACGCGTACTGCATCCCGCAAAATTGCCACTTATGCCTTTGAGGAAGCGAAGAGACGAGGCTATGACACTGTTGTGCCCATACATAAAAGCAATATCTTGAAGCTGACCTGCGGCTCTTTCTTAGAAGAGGTGGAAAAAGCAGGACAAAATTATCCGGGAATCGAGATCTGGCCGTATCACATAGATAACATTGCCCAGCAGCTGATTAAAAACCCCCAGATCTTCAATAAAAAAATTCTCCTTTCCACAAACCTTTTTATGGACGTCATCAGCGAAGAGTGCTCAGCCCTGGTAGGCAGTATCGGGCTTATCTACTCCGCAAACATTGGTGATTCATTTGCAATGTTTGAACCAGCTCACGGTTCGGCTCCGAAGTATGCAGGTATGGATAAAGTAAATCCTGTTGCAACCGTACTTGCAGGAGCCTGGATGCTTGATTATCTAGGTGAAAAAGAGAAATCCGAAGCCATATTCAAAGCTACGGAGCGAGTTATTTCCGAAGGCAAATATGTGACTTATGATCTCGGAGGCAGCGCAACCCTCAGTCAGATGGCGGGCGAGATTGCAAAATATACAGTAGATATTCTTAAATAAATAAAATAAATAAAATAATTAAGAAAGGAAGGGTTTCCTAAGATTTAAGGCACCTTCCTTTCTTCAATTATAAATCGAAAATTTCCTTGGTTTTTCTTTCCTTATTTTTGTCACTTTTTTCTTCATTAAGCTCTGCTATTCTTCCCCGATGCTTCAATTTTCCCCTACCTGCATAGGTCGGGTTGCAAATAGGTTCATATAGGAAATACTTTTCCACATACGCAAGCATTTCTTCATCCGAAATACAGGAAACTCTTTCCTCATTATCATAGAGCTTCTGGATTTCTTTCTGAATCCTAAGTAGTCTGCTATCGTCTTTCTCAACTATGGCTTCAACATCAAGGAGATCGTTTAAAGTTTCCTGAACTTTATATCGTATGACTTCCAGACCCGACGAGTCCCCTATAAGCAGGAACCGCTTTCCACCTACGAGTTCCGGGGGATAGGGTTCATAATTAAAAGGATCTTTTAAAACTCCAGCTGCATGAATTCCGGATTCGTGAGCGAAAATATTTTTCCCAACCACAGCTTTATTTCTTGGAACCCGGAGTCCTAACTCTTTTTCCATGAATTCTGCAAAGCGGGTAACGGATTCGAGATTGTATTTATTGAAACCTTCCACCCTATCTACAAGGAATAGCAGAATTTTTTCCATCTCACTGTTCCCTGCACGTTCTCCTATTCCAAGGAAAGTTACGCTGGTCCAGTTTGCCCCATGCCAATAACCAGCAATAGAACTTGCTGAGCCAAACCCGTAATCGTCATGGATGTGAGTTTCTATATTTTTCACACCTAAATCCTTTTTAAGATACTGAACGATTCTAGGAATCCCATAAGGCTCGTCAATATCCATAAAAGGCATTCCATAACCGACGGTATCGCAGACTCTGATTATACAGTCAGGATCAATTTCAATAAGCTTCTCTACTAATGGGAACACAAAACCATAATTATCAGCTCTCGTCATGTCTTCCAGATGTGCCCGCGTTCGCAGTCCATGGTCCACAGCATACTGAAGAGCATCCAGATATTTATCTTCAGCCTCTTGCCGACCTGAGAGTCGCATCTTGGAAAAAATATGTGTATCTGATACAGACATCAAGATACCTGTTTCTTTAAGCGCGTCAACCTCCAGAATCTTATCTATATCTGCCCTCGAAGCCCTTGCCCAGCCTGTAATCTCAGGGCACTCGTACCCTATATCCAACATCTGCTCCACAGCATCTCTGTCTCTTTTATTGAATACAAAAGCTTCGAGTTTTTCAATCCCGATCTCGTGCAGGTATTCATAGATTTGAAGCTTGTGTTCCCTGCTCAAAACGATCCCTGGCATCTGGGAGCCATCCCTGATAGTACTGTCACTTATGAATACTTCGTTTCCATAAGGCAGCTTCAGTTTAGGCAGATCCTCATAAGATTCATAAATTTTCATTTAGATTTCCTCCTTTTTTCGGGCTGAGGCCTCGCGTCGAGGATGCGGGCTTTACATAAAGATCATGTGAAAAATATATTTTAAAATATTAAATTGAAGAGCCAATTCTGAATATATTAAATTCGAGAGCTAATAATAATCAAGAAGTTTAGCTTCCTGTTAAAAATTCATTTTGGAGAAGCATTTATTGTTTTTCTCCATAGTGACAGCTAACTTCATTTGAAATGATAAGCTATTTTATATGCTGTTATAGTTAAAATGTCTTTCTTCAAAACACGGTTTGTTTCACTACAGAAAACTTAGTAAATCTCACTTTTTGGCAAGTTACTAATAATCGACAAAAGGCTCCTTTTTCCTCATTCTGTTTGCCCATACATAAACTTTACTTTCCTATCAATTCTCTCTTACCGATAATAAGGTATATCTATAACAAATTATATTTATAACGGGTCAATCTGAAAATTTGATTTGCAATAATCTTCACATATGCTTTGTTTCTAAGCGTATACTCACAGTATGTGTATATCAGGATGTCAGTTTTCTGGCCCTGTTCGCTTTGATTTATATGCTTTATATTTATCCCGAGGTAAAATATGTCTGAAATAGAAAACGTTAGCGGTGGCCCGACAAAACCCGAAATAATTGCAGTTTCCCTCTCAAAACTCGGACTGCGGGAAGGAGACCGGTTTGCAGACATTGGATGCGGGACGGGATCAGTGTCTATTGAGGCTACTAAGATTGCCAGAGATCTGATTATCTATGCAATAGATGCTCGCAAGGAAGCCCTGAGAGCTACAGAAACCAACTTTAAGAACTTCAATATCGCAAATGCCACGCTATTAGCTGGAGAAGCTTCGGAGATCCTGAGCTCTAATGAATTTATTTATCCTATTGACTGCGCTTTTGTCGGTGGGACAAAAAATATCGACTCAGTGATTGAGATACTGTTTGAGAAAAAAACGCGTAGCATAGTTGTGAACGCGGTTCGTATAGAGACAGTAGTCCGGACAATTGAAGTTATGAAGAAACTTGGAATTTTTGCTGAAGTAGTCCAGGTGTCGGTGTCAAGAGGTGTTCCACTTGCCGGGGAAACTATGTTCAAACCCGAAAACCCGGTATACATCGTTGTCGGAAGGATGTAGATTGTGTTTATATTTCAATCGGAGTTTATTTTAAATTTACTCTGCTAACCTATGGAGCGATAAAAATGTTAATAGGAGTAGGACTTGGTCCCGGAGACCCTGAACTTTTAACCCTGAAAGCAGTAGATATTTTGAAAAACAGCGATAAGGTATATGTACCCGGCCGCCTTGCAAAAGACCTTGTAGCTCCCTATGCGGATGCGGAAATCCTGGAATTTCCAATGATAAGAGATATCGAAGTCCTCAACGCTCTCTGGAAAGAAAATGCTGATAGAGTCGCGGAAGAGGCCAGAAAAGGAACTGTTGCCTTTGGGCTCATAGGGGACCCAAATTTTTTTTCAACGTTTTCTCATCTCAAGAAAGTTATGCGCAAGCACTATCCTGATGTTGAGATTGCAACAGTGCCCGGGATAAGCTCTATCACTTCCTTTGCTGCCAGGACCGATGTTGCTGTTGAGAGTTCTTTTGAGGTCAGCGATGGTTCGGAAATAGGATATAAAATTCATCTTAAAGCCACTCATCCTAAAATCATAGTCGAACAGCTTGAAGCTGAAGGATACAAAGAATTTATTTTTGCGGAGCGACTCTTCTCAGAAAACGAGACTATAATCCGCAGAAAAGATGAGATGCCGGAAAAAGGAAACTATTTCAGTATCATTTATGGCAAGAAATAACAGAAGGAGTGGTCAGATGGAAAGAAAAGTTTATTTTGTAGGAGCGGGACCAGGAAACCCAAAACTCATTACAGTGCTCGGACGCGAGATGCTTGAAAAAGCTGATCTTGTAATGTACGCTGGCTCACTGGTAAACCCCGAGGTTCTTGAATATACACAGGGAGAAACAGTAGATAGCTATGGTCTAACTCTGGAAGAGACCACTAAAATAATTGCTGATGCTGTAGACGCCGGGAAATTTGTTGTCCGATTACATAGCGGGGATCCCTCACTTTACGGGTCCGTCGTAGAGCAGATGGAAGAACTTAGAAAATATGATATTGAAATTGAAAGAGTTCCGGGTGTTTCGTCCGTTTTTGCAAGTGCAGCGGCTCTTGGTACTCAACTTACTCTTAACGGTGTTTCCGATACTCTCATCATTACACGCCCTGCCGGAAAAACTCTGGAAAAAGACCTCATCCCCGAACTATCTGCTTACAACACGACCATGGCTATCTTCCTGGGCACTCAGAAAATAAAGGAGATCATGGAAAAAGTCAAATGTCCAAAAGATACACCCGTTGCAGTTGTCTTCCATGCTTCCTGGGAAGATGAGGAAGTAATAACCGGAACGGTAGAAAATATAGCGGACAAAGTGAAGAGTGCAGGAATCTCTCGATCGGCAATGATAATTATCGGAGGGGTTGTTGACCCCAAGAACTACAGGAGGTCCTACCTATACGGAGTAGCGCAGGAACCGCTGTGATTACCTTTGAAAGGAATAAGGAAGTTGCAGCAAAGATAGCTGGCCATTTGAAAGCTGACATGTATATCTATGAAAAAGGTATATTCGAAAGGATTTTTTCAAATTACAGTGCAATAATCGCGGTTTTCGCCACAGGCATCGTAGTCAGAGAAATTGCTCCTCTTCTGGATACTAAGTGGTCGGACCCTGCTGTGGTTGTGGTAGATTCAAAATTAAATTTCGCAATCCCACTTCTCGGAGGACATCACGGAGCAAATGAGCTTGCCAGGCAGATTTCGGAACTGGGAGCTGTCCCTGTAATTACTACAGCAACGGAAGTTCATGGCAAGCCTTCGGTTGAAGGCATTGCTGAGGGATTAGGTTGCGAGATTTTCAATAAGGAATCCACTATAGCTGTAAATTGTGCACTCCTTGATCAGGACATTGAAATCCTTGAGGTTAAGGGGCCCAGGGTTGTCATTGTGGACGAGGATGTATCCGTACTGATAAAAAAGCGACAACAGACTTAATATAACAGATAGAAGCGATTAAGGATGATTATAGGAATAGGGACTCGCAGAGGCGTTACAAAAGAAGAGGTCATCGAAGCCGTAAAACATGCACTGGATGATTGCGGCCTGGAGCTGGCTGCGATTACGTCTCTGGCTTCTGCGAAACTTAAGGAAAGTGAACCAGGGCTGCTGGAAGCAGGAGAAATGCTCGGCATTCCAATTGATTTTTTGCCGGATGAAGTGCTTAACAGTTATAACCCCCCTTCTCCATCCAAAGCGTCTCGTTTCGGATTAAAAGGAGTTGCAGAACCTGCAGCTCTTGCTCTATCAGAAGAAAAACAATTGATTTGCAGGAAGAAAGTATATGGCAGAGTCACAATCGCTATCGCAAGATAAGGCAACTGGAGGAAAACTCTACATCGTGGGAATCGGCCCGGGATCTGTGGAGCAGATGACAGTAAGAGCCAGGGATGTTATCCTGAATGCAGATTATGTCCTTGGAAACAGTACTTATTTAGACCAGATTGAAAGTCTCCTGGAGGCTCAGGAAGTAATTCGCAGCTATATGGGTAAAGAAGTTGACAGAGCAAGAAAAGCTGTAGAGCTTGCAAAAATCTCAAATGTTGTCATGATTAGCGGCGGTGATACAAATGTTTACGGTATGGCAGGTATCGTACTTGAAGTTGCTGAACATGAAGGCCTTGAGGTTGATATAGAAATTCTTCCCGGAGTCACTGCAATTCTGGCCGGGGCTAGTGTACTTGGAGCACCAGTTGTTACGGATTTTGCAGTCATCAGCCTTAGTGACCTCCTTACTCCATGGGAGATTATTGAAAAACGCCTGAACCTTGCAGCAGAAGCGGATTTTGTAATCGCACTTTACAACCCGAAAAGTCGAAAAAGACAATCTAATTTCTCAAGAGCTATAGAAATCATCCGCCAATATAAAGCCGAATCCGTGCCCGTAGGACTTGTAAAGAATGCTTTGAGGGGAGAAGGTGAAGACCGGATCGTAACAACTCTCGGGAAAGTTATGGAATACGAAGACTGGGTAGATATGAGCACGACAATTCTGGTAGGAAATGGAGATTCCAGGATCTGGAATTCTCAAAAGAAAGACTTTATAATTACTCCCAGGGGGTACCATAAGAAATATGACTACTGAAAAAAGTGCTAATGGAAAGGCTATGAACCTTGAGGATCTCAAGGAGTTTACAGAGCTTACAGTGGACATTGACCCTGAACTGGTGAAAATCTGCAATGATTCCGGGGCAAGAACTGAGGAAGCAAAAGCAATCTACATGAAAAGCCGTACAATGATACAGGAGCTTATCGGTAACAAAACTCTCGAAGACCGTTTCCGCCAGCGCTGTGTTATTGCTACCGGAGACCTTTCGGTAGCTGATATAATGCGCTTTGTGCATGATCCTGTCCTTGCAGGTGTGGAAGCAATTAAGAGAGGCGCTCCGATTTTTGTAGATATAAATATGGTAAAAGCCGGGATAACGAAAGCAGGACATAAATCCGAAATTATCTGTGTGCTCGATGAAGACCCGGATGCCGAAATCGCTAACAAGTACGGAATAACCCGTACATCAGCAGGTTTCCTGGCCGCCAGAGATAAACTTGACGGAAGTATTATAGCAATAGGAAATGCACCTTCAGCTCTGATTATGGTCTGCAAATTGATTGAAAAAGGAGTTAGACCGGCTCTTATCATCGGACTTCCGGTGGGTTTTGTAAACGCAGCGGAATCAAAAGAGATAGTTAGAGATCTTAAAATCTCTGTTCCCTCAATAAGCTGTGTAGGAACAAGAGGTGGGACCCCTATGGCTGTTGCTTGCGTAAATGAGCTTGTGGCAATAGCGAAGGAGAAGGAGGAATAATCTACTCCTCTTATTTCTCTGATTCTTATTTAAATTACTCTTTTTTCACTTTGTTTCTTACTGTTTCTTCACTTTTTAATCAATTTTCATTTATTATTTATCCCTTGCAAAAAATCAACAATATTGTCAAATGCCATTTCTTTGGCAATTTCCAAAGCTGTATTTCCATTCTCACCCCGAATATCAGGGTTAGAACCGCCCTTAATAAGTAACTCAACAATATCCTCATGCCCTAACTGTGCCGACAACATCAATGCAGTTTCACCATTGTGGTTTTGAATGTCAAGTTCAGCTCCAGCCTCAATGAGCAATTTTGCAACACCTTGATGCCCCATATCTGCTGCATACATCAAAGCAGTGTTGCCATTTTTGTCCTGAATATTGAGACCCGCACCGCCTTTAATAAGGAACTCAACAATGTTCTTATGACCTTTCTTCGCTGCACTGATCAAAGCAGTCTGTCCATTCTGGTCATGGATATTAAGATCCGCACCACTTTTAATGAGAAGCTCAACAATATCCTTATGTCCCCGAGTTGCTGCAGAAATCAGTGCAGTTTGTCCATTCTGGTCTTGAATATTAAGGTCCGCACTACCTTCAATAAGTAGCTCAACAACATTCCTATATCCTAATTTTACTGCAACTTTCAATGCGGTTTCACCATTTTGACCTCGAATATTTAAATCCGCACCACCCTCTATAAGTATTTCGACAATATCCCCACGATCTGTCTTTATCGCCGCAATCAAAGCAGTATCTCCACTTTCTTCCTGAATGTTGGAATTGGCACCGCTTTTTATAAGCAGCTTAACAATATCCTTATGTCCGAAATTTGTTGCAAAGATCAAACCTGTACTGCCACCATAAGGGTCTCGTGAATCTATGTCAACTTTGCCACTTTTCAAAATCCGCTCTACATTTTCTATTAGTCCCATTTTGCAGGCATCAAAAAATTCATGGGTTTTATCCTTACCAACTAAATTTGATAGAAAGTCCATAGAGATCCCTCCGGAATATGATATTATTCATGCACAAAATGTAACTTTCTCTTTATTATTTTCGTATGCTTGTGTCCATTTTATGCTTCTTGTGTCCATTTAATGCATTACGCAGTTCTCGAGTATAACGTTATTTATTAATACTAATTTCCATATAGTCCTACATCGAAAGCCGCATATTTCGGACACTTATTATAGCAATTGAGATATATTTGAATGTAATTAGATATCATGGGAGTTGGTAAACATTATGGAAGAACAGAACGATAAAATGTATATACAGGAATTGAGGGCTTGCAAACTTGACTTTTTAGAATGGACTCCAGATAAAGGGGTAAAGATCAGTGATACAACAAGACAATTTGCAAGGGAGTTCCTAAGTTTACCTATCATAGATGACTATAGCAAGACAAACGGCTTTAACGGAGCGAAAAAGACATTCAACCAGATAGCTTCAATGCTGGTCCAGTGTAGCACGGGACATGACGGAACCATTCTTAAAGCAACCATAGATGAGATTGCAGAAATAACCGGAACTACAGAAAGAAGAGTTTTCACAGTACTGGAAGCATTAGAAGCAGAGGGATGGAGACCAATTAAGGGATGTAAAACTAGTTCAGAAGACCAGCTTTAGTTATAATCCCGCGACAAACAAAGTATATTCAGTATTTGATTCTTTCTTTTCTTCTTTTTATCAGGAAAAAAGTTAAATACACATAAAGAGTAAACTAATTAAACTAAAAAATTTTAGGAAGATAACTATTGTATACATCGAAGCCTTTACCAAAATCAGAGAAATGGATATTTGATTTAGTAATTATTGATCTTGACATAATTCCTGTCCGACCGGATAATATTATTAAGATACGTTACAAGAAAGACGACGATAAAAAAAGTAAGGAAAGTGTTAAATTTTATATTTTCAAAGGAGAAATGCCAATCGGAAACTTTGAGTTCCACCCAAATGATTGGTGTCGTCTGACAGGCACAGATGATAAACTAGAATCAATAAATCCAATACCCAGACCCTACCACTAAGTAGGAGTCGGTGCTGTTTCAATGACGAATTAAGCAGTATAATCCATCCTTGGAATTTTAACAATTTAGTACACGTCATTTGAAAGCCATGCCAAGATTGGAAGAAATATCGGACAACATATTTAAGACGATCTGACTTTCAACCTCAGCTTTTTTGCAATTAAATTTTCGTTGCTTAACTATAAAATAATAGTTGCAAATGATTTTGATAAACCATCCATAATCCAAGAAGGATAAGAATTATTCCTGCTCCTTTTTTGAGGATTGCATCATATTTTGTTATTAACTTCAGTTTTGAGGATGAAACCTGGGCTGAATATGCGATCACTAACATTGGCAATGCAAACCCTAAAGAATAAAATGAGAGAATGATTGCACCGTCAGCAAATGAGCCGTTAGTAGCATCCAGAGCGATTTTAGTCAGAATCATGCCCAGTATTGATCCGATGCAGGGAATCCAAAGCACCCCAAGTGAAAGCCCAAGTAAAAAGCCTGATACAGGGCCTTCCTTATTCATTCCTGCCAGTAGGGGAAACTTTGAAAACGAGTTAAATAGGCCTTTATCAAGTAGTAATGAAAAACCCATTAAGAGGATCAATATCTCTGCCAGAACTTTCAATTCGTCTACATGGGCACGGAAGACCGCTCCAAAGGCAGAGGAGATTATTCCCATTATAGTGAAAGATATTATGACCCCCATCACTATTGCAAGAGGCCTGAATCGATCTTTTCCTGCGGACGATGCCAGCACTGCAGGCAAAAGGGGCAAGATACAAGGAGAAAAGATACTGATGATTCCTGCACCAAATGCTGCCAGAAAGGTAACTTCAACAGACATGGTTCTAAAAGTTATGTTCAGTTTCAAGTTTGATTGATAATAGTGTGATCAGATACTTCCTAGTATGATCAGATACTTCCTTTATTTGGACTTTACATCTTCTGTCTGGAGTGCAAAGTTCAGGATTTCCTCAAATTCCGGTTTATTTCGGAGTCCGACGATTCTTGCCTGAAATCTTTCCTTACTAACTTTCCCGTCCTCTCGCATGTAAACATATTCATTATTTTCAATACCTACAATCACCGAGGTATCAGGAACAGCATTCACTACGAAATAATTAGCTAGATCAGGACTTTGATCAACATCAATAGACATGATCGTTGCTTTTCCTGCGTATTCCTTTGCCAGATCCTTAAGTATAGGTTTCATAGCCCGGCAAGGTCCGCACCATTCCGCTCCAATCTTTAATAAGACTGGACCTTTTTGCAGAGAAGCGTTTATTTGCTCCAGCTGAGTCACATCTACGACGGAATCATTATTATAATTTTCCTGAAAGGAAGAGGAGTTATTCTGAGTCCCCGCTTCAACAACATTCGATCCTTTAACTCCCCCAAAGCCCTCCGGACTTTGAACTTTTTCATTGTAACTGGCTAAGAGGATCACTGCTGCAAGCAGGATTAAAAACAGTACTGATGTTTTCATAATCTCAACGTAATATTTTTCTTTTATTCTTTGTATCGTCTGAATTAGTAATTTTCTGTCTGTGTATACTATTGATGAGGCTTTATAATAATGTTTACAAGTGGGAAAATGCAATAGGTTATACTAAAAACTTTGTGTGATTAATTACACAAAATTAAGATAAGAAATTCCTCATTTATGAGTTACTATGGATGAAATCGGATTACACAATATAAATCGATTACAGGACTGTTTTAGTGATTATTCGAATTCAGATCTTGCTGAACTGTTTTTGTTGGAATCGTAAAAGCAAATGTGCTTCCCTCTCCCGGATTACTTCTGAACCAGACATATCCATTGTGCATTTTGACAAACTGTTTGACTAATGAAAGACCAAGTCCGGTTCCCTGAGAGCTTTTGGAAAAAAAAGAATCAATCTGGCTAAACGGTTTGAAAAGTTTATGCTGATCTTCAGCTTTAATACCAATTCCGTAATCATTAACAATTATTTCAACCATATTTCTTTTTTTTCGTACCTCTATAATTACATGGTTGTTTTCAAAGGAAAACTTTATAGCAATCCAAAATTAACTAACTTTGACAGTTTTTACTATTTTAACTTAACTTTTATCCTCTGAAAAAATTTTTGCATTATTTATTTGCACACATTATGACTTGGAATTTACACAACTTTTCTTTTCGAATACTAATATTGATCATTGAAATAGGACCTAAGATAATAATGCTATTTCTTGATTTTTGAATAAGAAGTAAAAGGTAGAGAGAAAATAGAGATTTCAGAACCTTTGATATACGTCCTACTTTTCCCCCAGGATTTTTTCCACAGCACTAATAACATACTCAAAGTTCTTCTCCCATTCCGTGCTATGTTCCAGCAGTCCCTTGACAACCTCTCCCTTATCTTCCATTTCCGCAACTTTTGGCTCTAAGGGAAGTCTGGCAAGGATAGGAACATTAAAATCTTTTGCAGCTTTTTCCACCCCTCCTGTTCCAAAGACCTCAATGTACTTGTCACAGTGAGGACAGATAAGCCCATGCATATTGTCTACAATGCCTATAACAGGTACATTGATTTTTTCAGAAAATTTAATTGATTTTCTAACGCTAATGAGAGCTACGTCCTGAGGGGTCGTAACAATTACCGAACCGTCACATTTAGGAATTAATTGAGCAACACTCAGTGGTTCGTCTCCTGTTCCCGGTGGAAGATCTATAATAAGGAAATCAAGTTCTCCCCAGTAAACTCCTTCTAAAAACTGCTTTATTGCCCCCATTTTTGCAGGCCCTCTCCAGATAATAGGTGAATCTTTATTTTCAAGCAAAAAACCCACAGACATCAGTAAAAGATTGGGAAGAACCTGAATTGGTAGTATACCTTCTTCATTAATTGCCGGCCTTTCAGATTCTAATCCAAAGATAGTGGGAATGGTCGGACCGTGAATGTCACAGTCCAGCAACCCCACTCTATACCCACGCAGGGCCAGCCCGGTAGCTAGATTCGCAGCGACTGTACTTTTTCCTACTCCGCCTTTCCCGCTCATGATCATGATTTTACGCTTGATACGCCTGAGGTTGACTACTATTTTCGGTTCCTCGGGCTTTTTTAATAAGCTTTCGATTGGTTGAATCTGATCTGTCATTTTACCGCCTGTTCAGAATTTCCGTGTTTTCCTATAAAATTCCATTTTTCAGTAATACATGTATTTGAATTATATATAATATGCATTAATGACCATGCCCTTAACTGATATAGTTACCTTATTCGTATCAAACTTTTAGTTTTTTATCTATTTAGCCATTTAATTTTTTTCCAATGATCTTTTAAATTGCTTTAAATCACATACTCTAGTAGTAATTTCATAATTTTTATAGAAATATTTATACCTTTATAGTTTGTTTATGATTGTAGTATTTATTAAGTCAAAATCGGAGAAAAAGTTTGCAGTGCGCTTTATGCAGGAATAAGGAATGCCTGACAGGCAAAAACTGTTCTGTAATTAAAACGGGACTCGAATACACTGGTGATAACCTTAAAGGAATACATGTTGCTTCCTGGATTGAATCCGAAAGTGTGAAAAGGACAAAGTTAGAAGAAATAATAATTTTTGCAAAAAGACTGGGATACAGAAAAATAGGCATCGCTTTCTGTGCGGAGTATGAAAGAGAAGCAAAGCTAATCTATGATATTTTTTCAAGGTTCTTTGAGGTATTTTCTGTTTGCTGCAAAGTTTGCGGCATAGAAAAAGCCAGTATCGGAATCAAAAAATCAGATGGCTCCGAATTTGAAGCTGCCTGTAATCCTGTTGCGCAAGCTATGCTTCTTAACAGCGATTTAACTGACCTTAATATTATTATCGGACTCAAAACGGGCTACGATATTCTTTTTGTAAAATACTCTGAAGCTCCTGCGATATCGATTCCGGATCAAGAATTGCCTCAGTTCGGAGATTCAGAAATCGATATTATTGAATGAAATCACAGATAAAGTAGATTTCCTCTAAAGTAAAACTGCGGAGAAAAATATGCTTGAAAAATCTGCGCACGCATCCGGATCTCACTACAAAACAGAATCAAAATACATGAAGATTAGAGCCCATCACCTTTGCTGTATTCAGGGTTTTCAGGGCTATGGTTACAGTCCTGCATTTATAACCAATATGAGAATAATAATTTCAGATATCAAAGCATCTCCGTCAAGACCAATCAAGCTGGTATCCGATTGTGATGCTATTTGCACCTCCTGTCCCAGCAAGATGGAATGTTCTACTCAAAAATCGGTCCATTCTCACAGGATTAAGAATATGGACCTTGCTGTTTTGGAAAAGTTAAAAATCGAAGAAGGAACTGTAATTGAGGCACACGAAGCATTCAGTTTAGTGAACTCCAAACTGAACACAGCATCCGACATTGAAGATGTTTGTGAGACGTGTAAATGGAAAAGGAAATGTCTCTGGTACATGCAAACAGAGAGATAAAGATGGTTCCTTCAGGTCTTAAAATCTCTATCTCAAACCTGCACTGAGTTCATATATTTTTGCAAGAAATTCAATGTTCTGGACGGCATTCTGTTCTATTCCCAAGTTCATCCGGAGAAAACCCAAGTGCGAGGCCAAGGAGCTGGGAATAGTGAAGCACCGGAATTGAATAATCAGTTCCGAATCTCTCATTGACTGCGAGTTGTCCCCTATCAAATTGGAGATGGCAGAACGGACATGCATTGACAATACAATCCGCCCCTGCTTTCCGGATGCAGGAAAGTTTATGCTCAAGCATCTCGAGGGATAGTGCAGCATTCCCGGAGCGTACTCCTCCTCCTGCCCCACAGCACATCATTTTATCCGTATAGTCCAGGCTTTTTGTGCCCGTGGCTTCTACAAGTTTGTCAAAGAAAACCGGGCACTCGGTTTCTCCAAGATTTCTCTCTTTTGATGGTTTTATCAGATGACAACCGTAATGAAGGGCTACCTTCAGGTCAAGAGGCCTTGCAATATAATCTCTTAATTTCTCCGGCCCAAATTCCTTATACAGGAATTCGATTATATGCCTGACCTCTATAGTACCTTTATACTCCATGCCTATTCCTTTCAAGCAGTCGTTCGTGCGGGCCCTCGTTTCAGGATCCCTCTTAAGCTCCATATTGGCATCCGCCAGAGAACCATAACAGCCGTTACAAACTGTCAGGATGTCCCTTCCCATCCTTTCTGAAAGCACTATATTTCGGCTGGCCAGGGCAAGCCAGGTAGCCTTGTCAAAAGACTTAAATAACCCCGGAGCAGGACAACAGGAAGCTCCCGGCAGGTCGCTAACATCCACCCCAAGTCTCTCCAGGCAGAGTTTTGTTGCCTTTTCAATGCCTGGATATCGGTTAGGCACAATACATCCAAGAAACAGCGATAATTTTGTCATATATCTGCCTTCTTATTTTTCAGCTATTAATTGATCAAATCCACAACATTTGAGGAGAGTTTTGACTTCTTCGAGGGCTTCCGGATATTTCAGCACAGTCTCAGGTATGGGCTCAAGCCCCAGTTCTTCTCTTTTTTTCTTAGTTTCTTCGTCAAGAGGAACCGCGTGTCCGCACTCCATAACCAGTTCCGAGACCTTCCTGTGTTCCGGCAGTATGAAACCTTCCTTAACTGCCAACCTCCTCAGTTCAAGAAGCGCATCTGTGATCGGAATCCCTCGTGGGCAGCGTTCCTGGCAGGTGTAGCATGTAGTACAGAGCCACAGGTCATTGTCCGAAAGGACTTCCGCCCTGTTTTTGCGTGCATCTCTGAGAACTCTGCGAGTATTGAATCCCGTATGCCGTCCGGACGGACAGCTCCCTGTGCAAGTGCCGCAGTGCATGCAGGAAAGCACATCGAATCCTGCATTTTTCAACATATCTACTAGTTTTTCACTCATACCATTCACTGTCTGGTTTTGTCAATTCATCAGTTTCAGAAAAGGCAAGTACAGTTGAGAAGTAATAATTAAAAGACAGCCTATCAGGCCGAAAAACTGCAATTTAAACTGGAATTTCAGATTTTCAGGTGAATATGGCTTTTTAGACATTTGTGATAGATTTCTTCTTTATCATTCTTTATTACGTCATGATACTTAACCTAAACCAATTTAGATCAATTTGACCGCAATTGCTATCGAATAAAAAAGTGAAATTAGAAGTTAAATTAAAGAATTTTATCTATGAAGAATTTTATCTATCCTGAATTTGTCCTATCACGAAAAGTTTATTCCAAGATCTTTAAGCCCATTGAGTTTTGCAAGGTTAATCAATAGAGGCGTAAGTGACTCTGCAGTGTTTGACAGTTTAAGAGGCCCTCCGTCCAGAGGTTTAAGGCATCCCATATTCCTTGTGAGTTCCATGACAAATTTCTTTGCTTCGGCATCATCGCTGCATATAATTGCGTCGTAAACGGCTTTACACTTAACAACATCTTTTAGTTTTCCTGCCGGAACATTGTGAAAAGCTGCAACGACTTTAGTGGACTGCGGGACTTTTGCCTGAATAGCAAGAGCAGCCGAGCCTTCAACAGGAGGTTTGTAAATGAAAAGGCTTCCCTCTTTTACCATGGGAACAACAGGAGTTATCAGAATTTTATTTTCAAGAGCTTCCCGGACTTCGTCCAGCAGAGGCAAAGCATAGTCAAAACGGATTGTGAGAATAATTAGTTCGGCTGCATTTGCAGCTTCATGATTAATATTTCCTGTAATTGTTATTTTGGATGTATCGAACCCGAAACTCTCAAGATCCGTTAAGGCTTGCTTTGCCGCTTCTTCTGCACTTTCCCGAGATCTTGAACCTATAATTATTTCGTTCTTTATGCCCTCAGGCATAAGATTTTGAAGAGCCAGCCTGAGAATCAGACCTTCTCCGATATTGCCGGTTCCTCCCAGTATAGCAATTTTTAACTTATCATGATTCAATCAAAAAAACCTCCTATTTTATATATCTCCCATAAATATCTCGGAGGGTTAATATAAGTTCTGTCGTCAATTTATACAATAGAATAGGTGAGATATTATACTACATGTATAGATATTTATGGAAGCCTCTCCGTAGTCTGAGAAAATTAACTAATTTTTGAGGACAATGCACATAAGATATGAAATCAAGTGTAAAAACATTGGGGCTTAAATTTTACTCAGACACTTAAAGTTTATAATACTTGTTTTTATAGTTCGATTGCACAAGCACTATTTATTTGTAAACTGAGGAGTTTTGTCCGGACATTTATAACCTTTACTATTCGAAATATTCTTCACAAATTTTGAATTTACTCTATCAGCAAGATTCCAATACACAGGGTTTTTCCAGGCTTGCAGAACTCAAGCACCAGTTCGGCGTTTTCCATCGCTTTTTGAAGGTTAATTCCAACGGCTTCAGGTGCAAAACGTCTCCTTTCCGGTTTAGCACAACTCTTAAGGTTGCAAACCTCGCATTCGTTACATGCGGCGGGTCTTAGAAGATGAGAAAAAGTAAAACCTTCCCTGAAAGCTTCCTGCTCAAGCTCGAACATCTTCTGAAAAGATTCCTTCCTGAACTTTGACCAGGCTTCAAGAATATCTGTAACTCCTGAAGTATCGTGTTCATCCACAAGGAGAAATGCACTCGAGTATTCAGCTAACACTTTCCTGAACTCGTCAATTGACATGATATGCGGCGGGCAGCTCAAAGTTTTTCCATAGCTCTTGCAACCATAAGCGCATTTTAGGGCAATCCGGTTTTCAATCGGAATATTATTCGTATCCAGAAAATGCGCTTTAAGGCCCATCTCAGAAGCTTTTTTAACAAGACTTTCATACTTTCCAGGCATAATAACTCCTTCAAAGATTGATTCTTAATTAAGTTTTAATTACATTCAACACTGTGTAGGTTGCATGTCATTAATGATCCTATAAACTTGTAAAGGGATTCGCATGGTTAAGAAGGTACCTTTAACTGAACTTGAAAGCCGCATGAGGGCTTTCAGAACAAGAATGGACATCTCAAATCCCGATTGGGAGATCGCCGTTATATTTAGCAAAATAAACCTCTATTATTTTACAGGCACGATGCAGGATGGAATGCTAATTATACCAAAGCACGGAGAAGCAGTTCTCTGGGTACGGCGCAGCTACGAAAGAGCTCTTGACGAATCATTATTCCCCAGGATAGAACCCATGAGCAGTTACCGTGATGCCGCAAAAGGTACAGGTGAGCTTCCAAACACGGTTTATCTGGAGACCGAAGTAGTCCCTCTGGCGATGTACCAGAGATTGCAAAAATACTTCCCTTTTAAGAATGTTAAACCTGTTGATGCTCAAATTTGTAATGTAAGAGCAGTAAAAAGCGAATATGAGCTGCAGCTGATGAGAAAAGCCGGGAAGCTTCATCAGCATATGCTGGAAGACATTGTACCTGAAATGCTCCGGGAAGGAATGAGTGAGGTAGACCTGGCTGCAGAACTGTTTTCTCTGATGGTTGAGGAGGGACATGACGGAGTATGCCGTTTTGGCATGTTCGAGACTGATTTGCTGCTCGGAAATATCTGTTTTGGTGAGAGCTCAATTTATCCATGTTATTTTAACGGGCCCGGAGGGTTTTACGGGATGAGCCCTGCAGTGCCCGATATAGGGAGCCGTGAAAGGAAATTACGAAAGGGCGATATGGTATTCGTTGATGTAGGCTTCGGAGTTGAAGGTTATAATACGGATAAGACCACGACATACATGTTCGGCTCTCCCCTCCCCCAATATGCCGTAGATATCCACAATAAATGCGTGGACATACAGAATGAAATTGCAGCGATGTTAAAACCCGGATCCATTCCCTCTGAAATATACAATAATATAATGAACAATCTTGATGAAGAATTTCTGAAAAACTTTATGGGTTTTGGGAACCGTAAAGTCAAGTTTCTGGGTCATAGCATAGGGTTACAGATTGACGAAACTCCCATAATTGCCGAAGGATTTGATGACCCTCTTCAGGAAGGAATGGTACTTGCCCTGGAACCTAAGAGAGGAATAGAGAATATCGGGATGGTGGGAATCGAAAACACCTTTATAGTAACTGCCAAAGGCGGAGAATGCATCACTGGAGATAATCCGGGATTGATTCCCGTATATTGACTGGCAAGATTCAACATCTGAAAGATTTCTGGAATAATTTAAGATAGCCTCTCAAAGGGATTGTATGATTAAAAAGGTACCTTTAACTGAACTCGAAAACCGTACGAGAGCTTTCAGAACACGAATGGATATTTCAAACCATGATTGGGAGATAGCTGTTATCTTTAGCAAAATAAACCTTTATTATTTTACTGGCACGATGCAGGACGGAATGCTGATTATACCAAAGCACGGAGAAGCAGTGCTCTGGGTACGGCGCAGCTATGAAAGAGCTCTTGATGAATCGTTGTTTCCCAGGATAGAACCCATGAGCAGCTTCCGTGATGCTGCAAAAGGCATGATTAGGCTTCCTGACACAGTTTATCTGGAAACCGAAGTAGTCCCTCTGGCTTTATACCAGAGATTTCAAAAATACTTTCCTTTTAAGAATGTTAAATCGGTTGATGCTCAAATTTATGCTGTCAGAGCAGTAAAAAGCGAATATGAACTGCAGCTGACGAGAAAAGCTGGAAAGATCGATCAACATGTGCTTGAGGACATTGTGCCAGATATGCTACGGGAAGGAATGAGTGAAGTAGACCTTGCTACGGAAATTTATTCAGTAATGGTCGAGGAAGGGCACGACGGAGTGAGCCGTTTTGGGATGTTTGATGTAGAAATGTTCCTCGGAAATGTCTGCTTTGGCGAAAGTTCAATTTATCCATCTTATTTTAACGGGCCCGGAGGATATTATGGGATGAGTCCCGCAGTGCCTCTCGTCGGAAGCCGTGATCGGAAATTGCGAAAAGGAGATCTTGTATTCATCGATGCCGGGTGTGGAGTTGAAGGTTATAACACGGATAAAACCACAACATACATGTTTGGCTCTTCCCTGCCCCAATATGCCATAGATATCCACTATAAATGCGTAGACATACAAAATGAAGCTGCAGAAATGCTAAAACCCGGAGCTATTCCCTCAGAAATATACAACACCATAATGAGTAACCTCGATGAAGAATTTTTACAAAACTTCATGGGTTTTGGGAACCGTAAGGTTAAATTCATCGGTCATGGGGTTGGGCTACAATTCGATGAAAAACCTGTAATTGCAGAAGGATTTGATGACCCTATTCAGGAAGGCATGGTATTTGCTCTTGAACCTAAAAACGGAATCGATAAGATCGGGATGGTAGGAATCGAAAATACCTTCGTAGTTACTCCCAAAGGCGGAGAGTGTATTTCAGGAGATAACCCAGGACTGATTCCGGTGTACTAAGGTTCGTGTCCACAGACCTCCTGGAGTAACACTCAATAAATAACGGATTTATAACAATAATTTCTGCTATAATACCCTTACACGGAGATCAGTTAACATGGCGCAAGCTACCCACCATTTCCCGCCCGGGTTTTTCTGGGGAACGGCCACGGCCGCTCACCAGGTGGAAGGCAATAACACCAACAATAACTGGTTTGCCTGGGAGAACCAGCCCGGGCGGATCCTTAACGGTGACAAATCCGGCGCGGCATGTGATTGGTGGCGGGGCCGCTGGCGAGATGACTTCGACCGGGCCAAAGAAGGCGGCCAAAATGCGCACCGGCTGTCGCTCGAATGGAGCCGGATCCAGCCTGCGCCGGACCGCTGGAATGAGGACGCGTTGGATGTCTACCGCGAAATGCTGCGCGGGTTGTTCCACCGGGGGATCACCCCTTTTGTCACCCTGCACCACTTTACCGACCCGTTGTGGTTGAGCGAGCGCGGCGGCTGGGAAAACGCGGAGACGCCGGCGCTGTTCGAGGCATTCGTGCGCCGGGTGGTGGATGCGCTGAAGGAGTACTGCGCTAACTGGATCCCCATCAACGAGCCGAATGTATATGCCTATGGCGGCTACCTGGGCGGCGGTTTCCCGCCAGGCAAAAATGATATGGGAGCGGCTTTTCGCGTGATGGCAAACCTGGCCCGCGGGCATGGGCTGGCCTACCGGGCGATTAAATCAATTCAGCGCAAGTCGCAGGTAGGCACGGCGATCAACATGCGCTATATGAAACCCTGCCACGACTGGTTCCCGCTGGATAAGGTCATCGCCGGCCAGATTTCCAGGGCGTTTAACGCCTCTTTCCTGGACACGTTAGTCGATGGAAAGCTGCGCTTTGTGTTCAAAACTGCCCGGGTGCCGGAGGCGGCTGGCACGCAGGACTTTTTGGGAATAAATTATTACACGGGCGACCTGGTCAGTTTTAACCTGTTCAACCCGAATGAATTGTTCAGCCGGCGGACGTATCCGCAGGATGCGGTACGGAGCGGCACCGGTTACCTGGCGCACTGGCCGGAGGGCCTGTTCGAGACATTGCGCTGGGCGCAGCGCTACAAGCTGCCTATACTCATCACCGAAAATGGGGTAGAGGACGGCGATGATTTCCTGCGCCCGCGCTATATCGTCGAGCACCTACACCAGGTCTGGAAGGCGATCCAGTTCAACTGGCCCATCAAAGGGTATTTCCACTGGAGCCTGGTGGATAACTTTGAATGGGAGCGCGGCTGGTCGCAGCGCTTTGGATTGTGGGGGCTGGATACCGCTACCCAGGCGCGCATCCGCCGGCCAAGCGTGGATCTATACACCGCTATTTGCAAGGCCAATGCCCTCACACTTGAAACGGTGAGTAAATACGCAGCCGATTCGGTGGAGAAAATTTTCCCATAACCTCATAGGTATGTGATTTGTACGGCTTCTCCACATGAAAGAAACAGATACACATTACCCATTAAGTGTAGTGTCCACAGACATGCTGCCATAAGTTACATAAGCAGCTAAAAACGCACTTTCATAAAAAAACAGGTTAGAAAATAAAAAAATGGAAAACTGGAATGAGTTTTACTTGTCAATACAAGGCAGGATAAACATTGCGGTTCTGGTGCAAAAAATCTGGCTTTTTTACAAAATCATTGAAAACCTTCACAATTAGAGAATTTATCATTTTAATCACCCAGAAAATGGTGTTGAAAGGTAAAAAATTATAGCCTCAAAGTGCGAGAATAAAATTCTCTCAACACAACCGGATTCTCACTTTCAATAGCCTGCTATGAGACCTTCAACTTAAGGATTTATCTTCTTGAGAAACAATTCTCATCATAAATAAAACAGGTCATAAAAAATGGATTTGTTAAAACAAATAGTGAAATGGTTAGATGATAAAAAGATCTTTTCCCGCGAAAGGAAAAGCAATGAGATGAGAGCCTTAGGGATGCTTCTATATCATGCAGGCTTGAGTTATGAAAAAGCCGGAATGTTTGCAGGTGCAAGTTACGAAGCAGTCCGTGAATGGTATCAGAAAGGAAAGGAACTTTTCGAGGAATCAATTGAGAAAAAGAGAAAAAAATGGATAGCAGTGGATGAAAAGAAATAAAAATAAACGGAGTCACTATTTTCATTTGGGGTGCCGTTGATATTGATGATGAGAAAGTATTAGCTGTATGGGTATCGTTTGGAAGAAGTGGTTTGGAAGCAAAAGCATTTCTCAAGAAAGTTAGGGATACCTGTAAAGGGAGATTGCCGAGGATATTCATAGACGGCGGTTCATGGTATCAGTGGGCTCTTCGTGTAGTTGGTTTTAAAAGATATACAGTTGTATCTTTCGGACCAAGAAGTGCAATCGAGCGATTATTCAGCGATATTGAACGCAGAATTAGACAGTTCTGGAATGGCTTTATTGGAAACTATAGCAGAGAAAGTATGGAACGATGGGTAAAGGCATTTGTTGGATTCAGAAATTGCACAAAAGATTTGAAAAGAGTCTTAAGTTGAAGGTCTCGATCAAACCAGAAAACAATTTAATAATTATGTCAGCTACAAAGTTAAATGCTGTTAACATCTTTTCCACCTCCGTTAATTATTTTTATTATGATTATTTATGATAACACCACGTTTAATAATTTTTCTACAATGTAATACAGTTAAATTATATTAAACAATTATCAAAAACAGGAGACATTAAAACAGAAATTGAAAAAGCAGGACAGGACAAAGAAGTTATTCAAAATCTTTAATAAACTATATACTAAAAAGTGGGGTTTATCGAAATCCTCTATAATTTCCACAATAGCTTTTATCAATCTCTTTTGTACATGTAAATGAATTATTTTTGTATTTTGTGCATGTATTCTTATGTTTACATTCTGTCTGAAAAGTAGCTACATTTCCAAAAAAGAGACAAAATAATCCCATGTACAAGAACTCCATTGTTGATTTAAATCATGAAATGTACATATATTAAATAAATTATTCAAAATATTGTATATTATCCAATTATATGTTAATAAATGAAATTTTAATGATATTAAATTAGTAAGCAAGTTAAGGGGTTGTCGAAAAAATCATATTTTCACAGAATTTTTTAAAACTGTTTGCCTTTTAGTAAGTTTAAAAAAATAGTAATTTTGGCTTTGTAAAGTCTTCGTCGGCCTAGTATTACAAAAATCATTATATCATTAGCAGTTGCCTTCCTAAAAAGAACATTATCTAGCTAGCAGACGAAGAATTTACAGTACCCTTTTTGACCAGGTCGTATGTTTTTGCCATCTTTACGAGATCGTTCGTGCTGTGCTTTTTGTATATTTGGAAGAACCTTCGATCATACCCCTCAATTGAAGTTTCACGCTGCTTAGTGACAAGTTCCTTGAACTGCAGGGACATTCCGTGAGGCATTTCCAGGAGCTTCAAGACTTTCACGATTCTGGTTTTTGCGTCCAACATAACATAATTTATGAGATATCCTTTGTTCATGTCGTTAAGGTCCTCAATGTCATATGTAGGGAAAAACTTGACATGGTAAGGGGCATCCATCCAGCTCATTGATCCGAATTTAACCAGGATGAAGATGATACCATCAATCTCCACGAGACCTAGTTTGATCTTACCTTCAGCGAATTGCTTCATTTCGAATTGTGATGGGGAAGTCCAGGCTATCCTTAGAAAACCACCAGACTGTTCAAATTCAAAGATTACGCCTTCATGGATGGGTTCCGTCCCTGGAAAAGGTTTACCGACCTCAATTGTTTGCATTATCCTCCACCTACGATTTTAAAAAAAGGACCGATTGATACTCTAAATCGATGTGTTCTTGATGAAGTCAATTTTATAAATAGATTATTCGGAATGGCTCTGCAAAGTCTTTGTCAGCTAATACTATAAACATCATCATATCAGTAGCATTCGTCTTCCTAAGAAGAACATTATCTCGCTAGCAGACGAAGAATTTACAGTACTAATTTACCAACATTTTATTAATATGATGGGTTTTTTTCCCTTTATTCGGGTATTTTTCTGTAATTTTTCTTCAAAATTTAGCCAAAACCCCAACGTTCTATGCTAAAATGTAGCTATTCTTTTGTTTGTATTTCTCTCAATAATTCATTTAAAAATGCTCCATAATTTCGGTTAAAATGGAGAAAGTACAGAGGTTTTACCTCAAAACTTATGCATTTGCTGGATCACTGCAGCTGTAAATCTTTAAGACCTTTTGATTGCAGTACATGGCCGTAGTGCTATACTTTCCTCTAATCATGGAATAAAATAGGAACGTTTTTTGATCATTCATGACATCTAAAAGGACGGCTAATTAATTTATTTTTTCCATTTTGCCTACATTACAATCATTATAACATTTAAACTTTGATAAATTACAATATACTTAAATATTTTACATTTTATTATAAATGACGTTTTTTTATAACATGATGATGTTCATAAATGATTTCGTTTAGAAATTGAGAGTAACTCTTGTTGATGAATAAGGAATGATAAGTAATGGTAAAAAATGGTCAGAAAAAACAATACTACGATGTTGAGATTATATTTACAGATGGAACAAGCGAAAAGTTGAATTTGGTTAGGCGAGAAAACTTCGATCTTGGCATGCAATCACACCTAGATGATTTTATATTTATATCAAAGGACGGTTCAGAAATAAGACTTCCGCATGATAAAACCATCCTGGTTATGGATTATTTTGCTTTAGATGGTAAGGGGCATAGAAAGCATACAAAACCAAGTATCAAATACCAAAACTTTAACTATGTTCCAGAGACGGAGGAAGAAAAAAAATTCGTCGCCAAGATCGATGAAATAGTACAAAACAAATTAAATTATATTTCAGAGACGAAAAAATAGAAGACAATTTACTAAACGTTATGTAAAAAAGAATCTGATAGACTAACGTTCATGTCCACAGACCTCTTGCAGTAATACTCAATGAAACTCCCGAAGAATTCCATATTTCCACTGGACTCGATAGTTGAATGATGGAATTCTCACGTTTTTCGTATCCATTTTTAGTAATCACAAGAAATTTCCGAAAATCATTAAACGTTGCATGGTATTGTAAATTTATGAATTCATATTGCAAAGTCTCTATTGCTTGTTCAATGAAAGCGTTTAACCACGTATGTGCCTTTGGAAGAATATGATGTATAATATTATTTATATTACAATATTCAGGTCGTCCATCAGTAAGTGATTGATATTATTCCAAAATTATCTAAACAAAGCTTCTTTACTTCACTTTCAATTTCATTTCGATTTCTGTTGTTGATAATCGATGATATGGATATATAAATGCAAGCGAAAGGAATGTTTCGAATATATCATGAAATTATTAATCACATACTACTGCACGACCTATCTCATCTAAAGTTGCAGTATTTAGCCTATTGACTATAGATGTTCT
>CAWFUY010000019.1:0-36642 GCA_963818955.1 uncultured Methanosarcinaceae archaeon
GTTATCTTCGGAGTTCATGGAGCTCGCCTCAACTTCTTCCTCAAATTCGGCTGCACACTCAGCAGGACTCTTTCGGCGAGCACTTTCAGGCAATTTACAGGAAATATCGATCTTTTCTGTAATTCCGAGACCATACCTTTCCTTTGCAGCTTCAAGAATCGCTGCAAGCATCCCGGAATAGGAAATTCCGTCATATGCTGCCATTTTTGCTAGATGCCCATCCCAGCACCAGCCCGGATTGGGGTTAACTTCAAGCAACTTCGGCCTGCCTTCGGCGTCAAGCCTCCAGTCGAAACGAGCATAGTCCCGACATCCCAATCTGCTGAATAGGGCAAGGCAGCATTGAACAATCTCATTTCGGGGTAGTTTCAGGGAGATTTGCAGGTATGGATTTGATTTTCCAGTACGGAGAATCCGGGAACCATTTTGCCTCATAACCGCAGATTCTTGGGAGTTCCGCTGGAACAGCAGAATAATCTTCTTCTGTAATAGGCAGTATGGTATATGCGGGAGGATTTCCAATAATTCCGACACTCAGGTCTTTTCCAGGAAGGAACTCTTCCAGCAAGACGGGCTTATCCGCACCTATTATTTCCCATGTTTTTCTTTATGATCTCCCGGAGTTCCTCCAGGTTGTAAGCAATGCTTTTTTGGGTTATCCCAAAACTCGAATCTCCAGAATTAGGTTTCACGAGCAGGGGAAAAGAAAGTGAGAGCTTTGAGAGGTCAGATCTACCAATGACAAACATACCTTTTGCAACCGGAATTTGCATTTCCCTGGCAATTCCCCTTATGATGGACTTATCATAACAGAAGGCAAGGCACTGTGGGTTTCCTCCGGTATACGGGATATTTAGTTGTTCAAGCAAAGCCGGAATATGAAGTTCTTTTGTGGGATCGTTGCAGAAACCTTCATCACAGAGGTTAAATACGAGGTCAATTTTTCCGGCTTTTTTCTTAAGATCGTCAAGTAGGGTCTCATGCCTGTCTAAAAAAGTAAATTTCATAGAGGGAATCTCTGCAAGTGCCTTTTTCATTGCATCAAGGGTATGGAAATCATCATCATCGAATACACAGGCAGGCTTGACCTCATCTTTCCTTCTCGGGTCCCCGAGTAGGACTGCAACATTAAGATATTTTCTATTTTCGACTGACTGAAGAGTAGACGACCAGGCTTTTTCAACAGAAGCCGAAAGCATAATCCTCTGCTCCATCATGCCCGGATCCTGAGTACCCAAGGACACCGAGCTGAAGGTCGTATGAAATGTGGGACTACAACACCCTGAAGTTGTAAGCAATTCAAAAAGACTTTCCTTATTGTACAATCTCTCGGCATAAAACTGGTCCGCAATTATCCCCTTGTCGATACGGCTTATTACTTCCCTGCAAATTAGCCGCTCGCCATCCGAGGAGAGCGCCCTTTCTCTGCAAACAAAGTATCTTCTGTCGAGCCATTCCCAGGATCTGGGTTGGAAATTTTTTTTAGTGTAATCTCCATCCGAAGTGTCGATAAAAACCTTGCCGCCAGGCTTAAGAACTCTGAAGATTTCTTCGATGACTTTTCTGTCATCAAAAGTGGAGTCAAAGTAACCAAAGCTGTTGCCGAGGATCGTGACTATGTCAAAAGTATCACAGGGATAAGGAAGCTTTCTTGCATCGCCTTCTCGAAACCTTACCTGCAAGTTTTCTTTTTGTGCCCTTGTTCTGGCTTTCCTGATAAGGTACTGTGATCTATCATACCCTTCCACATTTGAGAACCCCTGTCTTGCCAGCTCAATTACATGTCTTCCCTGTCCGCAGCACAGATCAAGAATTTTATCTTCGGGAGCCAGTCCCAGGATGGAGGCAATGAGATCTATCTCTTTCCTGGTTAGTTCCATATCATCCAGAAGGTCTGCATCTGTCTTAAGATATAGAGAGTTAAAAAGAGTCTGCCACCAGTCGGACCGAACATGAACTTCAAGATCTTCAACAGGTCCGAGAGTTTTACTCTGTACTGTGCATTTGGCGCGCTTGCGCTTGTTATTTGCGTCTAAGGTGTTCTGGGTCATGATTTCATATCTTCCAGAAAAAAGTTTATGTGCTAGAAGTATATCATTTTTTCGGAGGGTTTAGGGAAAATTTATCGTTATTAAGATTGAAATGCAGATAAAATATATAATAGCATCAAAAGCAGTAATAAGAGCTCCAATTTTGAAGAAATCGTAAAATGAAAGAGTTTGACCTTCTTTTTCTGCATTCTGGATAATAATAACATTACTAGCCGCTCCGAGAATTAACAGATTTCCCGCAATTGTGCTTCCTGCTGCAAGTGCCATTAATTGACCATGGGAGACAGAATTACTCATTACAGGCAGATAAAGCGCAACAAAAGGGACATTGGAAATTAGTTGGCTTAGTACTATACTCAGGGTTAAAATCATTGAAATGGAGCTCAATTGTGGAGACAATTTGACAAGCAAATTTTGACATGTTCCGGATATCCATACGCTTTCCATCAGCACGAACATAGAGATGAAAAAAACCAAAGTTGTCCAGTCGATATTTTTTAGAATTTCTTTTCTCTTTCTACTGAGCAATATTGGTGACGCGGAAAGGAGGGCTATCCAGCTTAGATTGAAATTCCAGGCAGGCAAAAATTCCACCAGAAAAACTTTGCAGATTATAAGAGTAAGCAGAATGAAAATGGCTATTTTTGAAACTCCTGCAAGCTCAGTATCAGTAACCTGTTCTTCGGAATGAGACCTCGATCGATTTTCCGAATTCTTCTCTAAAAAAATGTTTAAGCGCAGCATAAGCGACAATAAGACAGATAAGAGTTGGAAAGGCAAGCCAGCATAAGAAAGTTAAAAAAGGAGCCTTAAGATTTCCTTCAATTGCTATTAGAAGATTCTGAGGGTTTCCGATTCGGCTCATAACACTTCCTGTAGTTACGCCAAAAGCCAGGGCAAAAAGCATAAGCTTTGAAGAAACCCCATATTTTCGGGAAAACTGCAAAACAAGCGGTGTTCCCATAATAGCCACGGTGTCATTCATAAGGACAGCAGACAAAAGCCCTGTGGAGAAGAGTACCAGCAAGACAAGTTCATCTATATTCCTTGCCCTTGAAACCACTTTGCCCCCCAACCAGGCCAGATATCCACTCCTGTTCAGTGCTTCTCCTACGCAGAAGGCTCCGAAGAGGAAGACAATCACATCGAAGTTAACCGACCGAAATGCTTCTTCGGGAGAAGTCTCCCCTAATAGCAGGACTAATAAAGCTCCGATTGTCATGACCTGCCAGATCTGAAATCTTAAAGACCCAACCTGCCTGAGAGCGGTAAGTAAAAAGACACCCAGAAGGATAAGTACAGGGGGGTCGGGTAAAGATGTAAGATAAAATATAGATCCTGCTGCCATTTAACTCATAACCTGGAAATTTAAAATTTAAAAAGTGATATTTATATAAGTATAAAACTCCAGCGCTTATAGGGTTCGATAAAAAAGCAAATTAAGTTACGGGAAGAGAATGGACGTAATGCAAGGATTTATTCCTACTCTATTTGAAACCTTAATTTTAATTGTGTGGCACACTTATCTCAAAGGGCAAGAGAAGTTATATTTAAACTTTGATACAATATTTCCTCCATTTGAGGTAATGCCCAATGATTATACGTAATCCTACAACTATAAAGGAACCTTCTCAGATTGCAAGATCTTTACGCAATATTTTTATTTTTTGAGCAATCTGTCTACATTCTTAGAATAGGTGACAAAAAGTAACAAAGATAAGGATCAATTTTACTTTTCGGATTTATATATTAACTAGTATTATTACTGATCATTATTCCCCTATTATTAATGCAGATTGTGGATATTTTAACCAAATCAAGTTAAAATTGATCTAATCTTCCTTAATTTTGAGATTAAGAGTCTTATAACCTTCATAATGATTTCTTCAGGCGATAGCGAAGCCTATGGAATTTGGTAAAAAATGAAAGCTATGCAATAATTCACCAAACACAATGAAGATTCCCTCTCGAATAAAATAATTAGTAACGTTGAAAACCAACGACTAATCCCCCATATAAAAAGCTAAAATATCGACATGCGTTAAACTGAACCTATTATTAACGAACTATAGTTGTTAATTTCCTCAAAGTTCTAAATCTTATTAAAAGAGATGATTCATATGGCAAGGTGTAAAGTTATTTACCTGTCTATTGTTCTAGGACTCATACTTATACTATCCGTTATTCCAGCATTTGCAGATCTAAACGACATCAACGAGACAAGTTCTAACCCCCAAACTACCGATAGCACTATTGGACTCCTGAAAAGTGAAATAACACTGAATATGAATTTTCTTACATCCATGTTGCAAATGCTTGATCTCAATTTGAATCTTATTAGCAAAACCCTTGATGACCATCTCGAAGAATATCCGTTCCTTGCGCCTACAAAAGAAGGGGCGGATGAGGGCGTAAAAGACGTTGATTCCATACTTGCTGCCTTTGGCGTGAGTCCTGTGAGCCTGAATGATACAAATTTACGTTACACCAAATTCTTTGAACATAACTTTGTCACAGATAGATGCTTCTCTCCAAAGCCCGGATGGAATGATCGAAGATGCGAATTCAACCATGGGAGAATCTAATCTTACAACACCAATGATCAAGAATATGTTCGTAAGCATAAAAACGATGAATGAACTCATTAATCAATTTTAAAGACAACAGTTAACATAAACCAATATTTGTTAATTTAATTTAGCCCTATCAGCTGTTACAAGATAAACCACACTCTCACATATATTGCAGCAGTGATCAGCAATCCTTTCAATATATCTAATCAGGAATAGTAAATATGTAGCTTTAGAAATGATGTTCGTATCTTTAGCCATCGCTTCTATCAATTCAACCCAGATTGTATAAAATAGCTTATCGACTTCATTGTCCCTGGCAGCCGTCGATCTTGCAAGTTCAATATCTTGATATTTGAAAGCCTTAATGGAATTTTCAAGCATATATTCTGCAATTTCTGCCATTTTTATTATATCCGTAAGAGGCTTTACATGCTCACTTTCGATTTTTCCGGGGATTTTGGCGATGTTGATCGACAACCCCACAATTCTTTTAAGATCTGCTGAGATCTTAAGAGAAGATACTACAAGACGCAGGTCACTGGCTATGGGCTGCTGGAGTGCGAGTAAATCAAGAATAGAAACCTCAATATCTTCTTCAAATTTATCCACTTCAGTCTCAAGATCAAGCGTTTTTTTAGCAAGCGTTGTATTGAGATCTACAATAGAAACCATTGAATCTCTAAATATCAGGTCAGTCATTTTTCCAAAAGATAGCACAGAATCCTTCAGAAAGTCCAGCTGTCTCAGATACCGTTCTCGAGCCATTTTTTAATCACCCAAATCTACCGGTAATATAATCCTCAGTGCTTTTTTCTCGAGGATTGTGGAAAATCTGCCTTGTCTCACCGAATTCAACTCAGGTCTCCGTTCAGGAAAAATCCCGTATAATCCGATATCCTGGCTGCTTGTTGCATATTATGTGTTACAATTACTATGGTGTAGTCCTTTTTAAGGTTCATAATCAGATCTTCAATCCTTGAAGTAGAAATAGGATCAAGAGCGCTACAGGGTTCATCCAAAAGAATAATTTTAGGTTTTACTGCCAGAGTCCTGGCAATACATAGTCTTTGCTGCTGCCCTCCACTAAGGGAGAGAGCAGGAGACTTGAGCCGATCTGAAGTTTCATTCCAGAGAGCAGCCGAACGAAGAGCGCCCTCTACAATCCCATTCAGATCTACTTTACTTGCACCGTGTAAGCGCGGTCCATATGCTATATTGTCATAAATGGACATCGGAAAAGGATTAGGTTTCTGGAAAACCATTCCCACCTGCTTCCTGAGGTCAACAACATCCACGTTTGCTTCGTAAATATTCTTATCTTCAATAAAAACACTACCTTCGATTCTGCAGCTTTTAATAAGATCGTTCATCCTGTTTAAGCAGCGAATGAAAGTTGATTTCCCACAGCCTGAAGGACCTATAAGAGCAGTTACGCTATTCTTAGGGATATCTATAGATATATTCTTAAGGGCCTGCTTTTCTCCGTACCAGAGATTAAGATTTTCAGCTTTTATATGGGACTGAGCCATATATTGGAGTTGAGCTATGTTTTGTACAGTTTTAGCCATCTATTAACCTCAATTTCATCTGTGTTAAGCTGGCAAAAGCAAATAGATTGATTTTATAAAAATATACAGATATATATCTGTATATATTAAATTAGATTTTTAATTTGTTCCTATAATGCCTGCGGATTAAAACCGCTAATATATTTAAGCTCAGCACTATCATCAACAGAACCAGGGCGGTTCCGTACTGGATAGGGCGTGTCTTTTCTATGTTTGTTCCGGCAGTAGCTAGTACGAATAAGTGGTAGGGGAGAGCCATAAACTGTGAGTAAACCGAGTTAGGCAGTCTTGGCAGGAAATAAGCAGCGCCAGTGAGAAGTATAGGAGCTGTCTCACCCGAAACCCTGCCTATGCTCAATATTGTACCGGTAATAATCCCTGGAATGGCTGCAGGGAGCACCACATGCCTGATGGTCTGCCATTTACTGATACCGAGTGCAAGAGAGGATTCCCGATACTCATGCGGAACTGCAATCAAGGCTTCCTCAGTGGAGCGAATAATTACCGGAATAATCAGAAGAGAAAGCGTAAGGGACGCTGCAAGCAAAGAAGGGCCAAAACCAAAGTAATTAACAAAAAGAGCCATCCCGAAAAGACCGAATACTACCGATGGAGTTCCTGCAAGATTGTTGATCGCCATTTCAATAAGCCACGTTGTACGGCTTTCTCCTGCATATTCGTTAAGGTAGATAGCTACCATAATTCCCAGAGGAAGGGCTACAGCCATCGACCCGATGATAAGGAGCATAGTACCCACAATTGCAGGATAGATACCTCCTTGCGTCATCATTCGTTTGGGCATTTCGGTAAGGAATTCTATGCTGATTACACTATATCCGTTATAAATAATGTAACCCAGAATGATTACTACAAATCCGGCAACAGCCATTGCTGCAAGCCTGAGCAGTGTAAATGCTATTTTTTCGCTCGTTCTTGCGTTCAATCTCATGCTCAATCCACCCTGAACCTTAAAGGAGTTATATTCTTTTTCATTTAATTCAGTATTCGACCCCATTCTCAGTCCACCTTAAACCTGTAGCGTTTCTTGATCGAATCGGCAATCAGGTTAATCAAGAGAGTTATAACGAAGAGCACTGTTCCGACTGCAAAGAGGGCATGAAAGTGTGTGCTTCCTTGAGGAACCTCTCCCATCTCAAGCGCAATTGTCGCAGTCATTGTCCTCACAGGGTCCAGAAGACCTCCTGGGAAGGAAGGGATTATTGCGGAATTCCCGGTGACCATCATAAGGGTCATAGTCTCACCTATAGCCCTTCCGATACCGAGGATCACAGCCGCAGAGATTCCGGAAATAGCTGCAGGGACTATTACTTTATACATAGTCTGCCACCTTGTAGCTCCAAGAGCAAGCGAACCTTGCTTGATAGTGCTTGGGACTGAACTGATTGCATCCTCTGAAATGGTTATAATCGTGGGAAGAGCCATAATACCTAGCATAATGGAGCCAGTAAGGGCTGTCTGTCCAGTAGGGAGATTAAAGACTATGCTGTACTATCGGAACCAGCACGACAAGTCCGAAAAAACCAAAGACGACGGAAGGAATTCCTGCCAGAATCTCAATAAAAGGTTTCATTAAGTCTGCAACCTTTGGGTGTGCTATCTCGGAGATATATATAGCACAAGCAATACCTAAAGGCACGGAAAAAATAATTGATCCGGCAGTAACTATAAGTGAACCGAAAAAAAGAGGTAATAATCCGAACTGTCTGTTCTCTGCTGTTGGGTACCAGAACTTACCGGTAAGAAAGTCCGCAAGAGAAGTATCGTTAAAGAGCAGTAAACTATCCCTGAATAAAAAAATGCATATAAGGAAAAGAATGACGACCGTAAGGACGCTAAATGAGAAAAGCGTCGTTTCGATCGCTTTTTCCTTAATTTTCCTGTTTAACATGTTTTTCCTTGAGTACTCTTTTGAGCCTGATCTATCCGTTGAACTTTACTTCTTTAATGGGATGTATCCGACTTCTTTAACAACACTCTGTCCTTTTTCGCTCAACACAAAGTCAGTGAACTCCTTTATGAGACCAGTTGGTTCTCCATTTGTATAGAATAAGAGAGCTCTCGAGAGCGGATATGCACCACTGCTAATTGTCTCTACAGTCGGAGCTACGGAGCCGTTTCCTTTGTCCAGGCTTAAGGCCTTGGTTGTTTTATCAAGATATGCAAAACCGATGTATCCGATTGCATTAGGGTTCTGAGCAACCTCACTGACTATTCCGCCGGTAGCAGATTGGGCGAGAACGTCAGGCCGATATTTGTCCCCATTCATAGCCATCGTCTGGAAGTCCTTATAAGTTCCAGAACTGCTGTCTCTGGAAATAGCTACTATCGGCTTATCCTGACCACCTACATCCTTCCAGTTACTTATGTTTCCGTTGTAGATATTGCGCACCTGATCAAAAGTTAGATTAGAAACAGGATTTGCAGGATTTACAACCACTGTAATGCCGTCGTAGGCAATGGTCTTAGCAACAGGATTGATTCCGTTCTTCTTAGCGTTTTGGGTCTCATTATCATTAATTTCTCTGGATGCGGTAGCAATGTCTACCTGTCCGTCGATGAGTGCTGCAATCCCTACGCCAGACCCGCCTCCGGTAACTGATATACTCTTCTCGGAACTCTCATTCATAAATTCTTCAGCTTCAGCCTGCGCAAGAGGCAGAACAGTGTCAGAACCTTTAACAGATATGCTCTGTTCATTGGCAGAGGCAGTGCTCTGAGGAGTTTCGTTAGCTGCAGCCGTTTCCTTTGCTGGAGCTGCCCCGGTTGAGGTATTCTCTGCAGGGGCAGGACCTTCATTATTTTTCCCAGTACATCCAATTCCTAGAAACACAAGTCCAATTACAACTAAAACCAGGACTGTGTAAGTTTTTAATTTATTTGCCATGTCAAAGACACTCCTAAAATAAATATAACTAGGTCAAAAATCCACAGATATTAAACTTGTAACCCGTTCAGTACTAGTAAATAAGGAAGATATATAAAGATTCTCGATATATCCTATTGAGAAATAAATAGAGAATAGATCCATATGAGAAATAAATTAACAATATATTTACTATACAAAATATGGATAAAATGGATGAAACATTTATATTTTTTAGTTCTGGTCCGGTTTTCTTGAAGATATTACCTCACAGCTTCTATGGCATATCCTGTTTCTCAAGAATGCAAAGTAAAGATACTGTAATGCCAACTTTTATACACCAACCCGATGAATATACATAACTACAGTGGTCTTGACACATGGTAAAACTACTTCTCCCCTGCAAAACCCTATAACTTTTAGAATATATTCTATTATTTTCTCTATTGCTGTTTTCAGGGAATTTTTATTTAATTGATTCCAAAATATATAGTAAAAAACAAAAAAAGAGATTAATTTCATAAAAAAGAGAAAATCGGCTTACCCCTTTATTTCCACTCCATAATATGGAAAAATGTCTTGCTGATGATTAATTACATTAAAAATATAATATAACTAAATAACTTGACTTCCAGTGGAACTTTTTAACTAATGTCTGAAACAACTTTTCTATACCCTCTGTGTTACAACTTTCAATAGCATTTGACTCATCACAGGTATAGAGTCTCTATATGTTTCGAAATTAATACATTTAGAAAATGATATCTATCATTATTTCCGTTTATCCAATGCATAGCAACGCCTTGTACGACATTGTCAAAAAGACATGCTCTCTATGAAACCCCCCTAAGATCCTAACCTTATGGGGGATAAACTCTTTATTAACCACTAACACAACTTCTTTCATCCCAAGTTAAGTTCAGGAGATATGTCATGTATCTTTATGTCCTAATTTCTTGTAAATGTGGTTATCCAATATCCTGAAGGATAAATTTTTTCATGAAACTATCTATTAATTTTTACTTCTATGGAAAAATGTTTTTGTGGATAGGAAACGATATGGAAACAAGAAAAGTTCAGGTTACCGGCAAATCTACTTATATTCTAACACTTCCTAAGAAATGGGTTATTGAATCACTTATGAGAGCAGGTTCATCAGTTAGCCTTTCAATTCAGGAGGACGGCTCTCTTGTAATTAATCCGCCCACGTTAAGAAAAGCTACCTCCCTCAAAAAATTAATTATGAAAGATGATCTGGATGAGCTTAAGAGAAACATGATTGGCAGCTTATATTATGGGTAGCTGCCAGTTCCTTGAAATAAGCGGATTTAGAGATAAAATTGAAGTTAAAAACGAGATCCGAGAGCTCTGTAAAATCTTGATAGGGTATGAGATTGTGGAAGCTGATACTTCCAGAATTTTGATCCAGGACATTCTTGATACGGATGAATTTACAATCGAAGCGGGGTTTAAAAGGTTATCTTCACTGGTTTTCCTTATGTTCAATGACCTTGTGGAGAACCTGCAGACTGCGGATTCCGAAGCCATAACGGAAATAATGGCAAGGGACGAGGATGTGGATAAAATTTTTTTCCTGATCTCAAAACTCTTCACCTCCAGGCTTCACCTTAAGAAAGCTTCGAAAAATGACCGTTTGAGTCTTATAGAAGCATTTTACTATCGGCTTGCAGCAAGCGAGCTTGAAGAGTGTCGGGGACCTTATAGTAAAAATTGCACGTGATCTTAACAGGATCGACTTCTCAAAAGAAGAAGTGGAAAAACTGCTGGAGATCGGACGCTTCGCTCGACAATTTGTCCAGAATAGTGTGAGTTCTCTCCGCCTTTCGGATATCAAACTTGCAAACGATGTACTAAAAGAAGAGGAGATTTTCGAAAATAGATTGTTTGCACTGAATGAGTCGACTTCCGAGCCGGCGCTCGAGATAATTTTTGACATTTTTGGCAGGATAAAAAACCATGCAGGCACAATCGCAGAACTCACAATCGATCTTTCACAACTATAAGCTGCTGCCTCTCTGCCTCTGTATAGGCGTGATCACCGATTATTTCCTGACTTTTCATTTTTCCGGGAGTAACGAGGCAATTCTCAGAGTATGAATATAGCCCTACCCTGCTCTTTGCCGTCAGGCATGATATTGTTATACCTTATCTTTGTGGAATGGTGCTTTTCTACTATGCTGCAGGATATTTCGTATTGAGTCTTCTTGCAAATTCCGACATTTACTTTGTAGGAGTTGCCATTGTAATGCTGATAAGCATAACCCATGTCCTGGGTGGAATTTCATGGTATGTCCAGAATGCCTGGTATTCCAATACCGTGATCGCACTAAACCCAACAGATAAACAATCATCTGACGCATAATAACCTTGTCATCTTCGAAAAACATTATAGTATACTTATTTTATCTTATTCCTATTTAGTTCCATTGAAAAAAGTATAAATATATCAGACATTACTAATAAGATTGCAGATCATATAGTATGTGAGCCATGATCTACAATAGCTATGTGTCTGAACTTTAGAACCCAACCGACATCCTCTCTACCATAAGTAAAACCAATATCGCTAAGGCTGCAGACTTTTGTTCTCTTCTGCAGCCAATAAATATGACATCATTATGAGGTAAATCTCAAATCAACTTTAAATTAGCGAAGTTAAAAAAATCATAGATTTTTATAATCTGGATGCGAAATTCGGGCTTAAAATAGGAATAAGGGGATTAAAGCCCACCTCATATTCATTTTTCACGTCTTCCTTTGTTATTTAGTACGGAAGAATGCTTTCAAGGCTCATCTATGTCTCCCATAAATAATAAAACCTGAATCCTCGGTTTTAATTTTTGGACATATAAATAAGAATATATTTTGAAATATCGACACATTTTAAAATATGTAAACTTACCTTTGTGTATTTGGGAAAAATCGATTAAGTGAAGATTTATCTGGCAGGCTAAACTTTTTACATTACTCCAAAAAGTTTTTTCATTTTAAAAGCAAGTCCGGTCAATTAATATAATTGCGAGAATACTTCAATAATTCTTCTGATCACGAAAATCAAGTTGGCAGTTATGGAAAAGCTTTAATTTTTTAAAATTGTAGATCAAATAAATTTAAGGTATATTTCTATGTATTGAACTATATATCTCACTGGACTCACTATATTGATACATAGGAAAAAATGATAAAGTTTAAATAAATGGTAGAATTGATAAAAGATCATATCTATTGTGAAGATGTTAGTATGTTGAGCACAGTGAAAAAAATTGTATTAGAGGCAGGTTTTATCCTGCTTACAGTCAGTACGGCTTTAGCAGAGGATGCTAGTACAGTAGCGAAAAATTTAGGCCCTGCATCCGGCATTGCAAATGACATGATGAGCTATGCAAAATGGGGAGCCATTGTTGTAGCTATTATTTCACTTCTGGTGCTCTGGATGTCCGGAAATATCGCAAGGATGGGTGCAAAAGCAAACGAAGTTTTGCATACTCGGGAAAATATTAAGGGTTGGTTTGTGGAATGTATTATAGTAATTCTCGGCTTGGTTTTCCTTTTCCAGTATGTCATCCCCAAGTTGGACGGGATGGTGTAAGCATTAATTATGGTTTTTCTACTTTTGACTACAAAAATTGTTTGAGCACCGCCTGCAAACCACCTGCAAATTTTCCGGATCCGTCAAAACATTTCAAAATATATTCCGTTTGTTTTCTCATCTGTTTCATAAGTTCCGGAACAGCAGGAGCTTCAGGCGATCAGAATTCAATTAATTTAAAACTTAGAAACGATAATATAGTCCATCTTCAGACTGGCAACTATATTTTAACCGATTCGATTATTCTTCAATCTAACAGCATTCTGGAAGGGGACCCCGGAACTGTAATTACTATTCCGGATCATGCCGGATGGCCTGCCTGGAGACCACTTGTTTCGGGAATCAGCGTTCATAATGTTACAATAAGAAATGTAGAAATTGATGCAAACAGTGACGGGAATACAGAAACCTCACATGGGAAGGGATTCTATAACTGTATGCATGTGATTGACTGCGATTCCGTTAATGTTTATAATTGTACTTTTCACGATGGACTGGGAGACGGACTGAGAACTAAAACAAGTACAAACATCAAATTCTACAATAATCTTGTTTACAGGCTCGGACACGACGGCTTCTTCGGGATCGACAGTAAGAATATCGAATGCTTTAATAACCGTATAACAACCAGGACGAATAGTGCCCTTCGGATATGGAACTCTCAGCATGTGCGGTTACATGACAATATAGTAGATGCTCAATTGGATAGTTTAGGGGGAAATCCCGGGATCCAGATCGAGGACACAAAAGGGATTGTAAATGATATCGAGGTTAGCAACAATATCCTTAGCCGAACCTGGGGGGCCGGGATCTGGTTAATCTCGTATGAGAAAGGGACCGGAAATGAACAGGATATACTTATCCATCACAATTTATTCTTCGAAACCGGACAGAGTTATAACATTCCGTATACCGGTGGAATAGTAAATGATGGTATCAAAGGGACACAGGTATATAACAACGTCTTTGACGGAGCCAGAAACAATGCTTTCAGAAATCAAGAAGGAGGACAGGGTACAACAATAAAAGATAATATAATTACGGATACTATCCCCCATAAAGCAATACCTCAGTCCGGGACAGGGTATGGGATAGCTGATCTGGTCGGTGCGGACCTCTCAGTAAGTAACAACTGTTTTTTCAATAATCAAAATGGCGGCCTGTATCGAACTACTTCTTCTAATAATGATTTGATGGATCCCAAAACTCATACGAGTTCCTCCGGCTGGACCTGGACGGGTTTAACCTGGACCTGTGAAAAAGTTCCTCCGATGGATTTAGGGCAAATTGCTCCGGCAGAATCAAAAAATACAACAGACACGGACACACACGAATTTATTTCGATATTTAATATTCTCAGTCAGGAATTTACAACCACAGCCGTATATGAACAGATTAAGCCGTTGAAATATGGAGAGAATTGGCAGAAGAAAGGAAAATTTACCGAAGCTACTCTTTCAATTGAAGGTTTCAAAGGCATTTCAGAAATAGATGGCATAGAATACATCAACGGAAGTGCAAAGGATAATGTAATAGTTCATTATGAAACACGGAACACAGCACTGCTGGGAGCCGGGCAGACTTCCGAATTGTCTTATGATGAAAACAATAACAATTTGACTGTTCTTCTCACAGTTAAAACATCATATTATGTCAAAAAATCCTCAGATATCCGAATAAAAGGGATCAGTATTTCAGTTCCTAGGATTAGTACGGAAAGTGAAACGGAGACATTCGATGCCACTTCTCCTGCTCCGGTACGGTTTCCAAAGATAATCAATCCTTCGGCTAACATTACTTATTATAATAATTCATATAATCCTCATACAACCGTCTATCTTAACAATATCCCGGGAATCGTAAAGGAAAATTTCCAGTATGATAGTTCAACTGCCACTCATTTTAAATTAATAGGTTGGAAAACCTCTAAAGCAAATGGTGTAGAATATACCAACTTTTCCAGTGTCAATACCTGGAAGTTTGAAGGAGATCAGCTATCAGGTTCAGGCAACCAGCTCTATATTAAAGGGAAGTTCCGGCCCGGGAAATTGAATATAACAGTGACTACTCCCTATGACTCAATTGAAGTTACGGATTACACTTTTGTTGAGATTCCGGATGAAAGCAGTTCAATCCTGAATCCCGAGCTGTGGGCTTTCATAGGGACCTTTTCGATTTTTGCTGTTTCAATTTATAGGAACGGAAAGAGAGTGATTCCTAAATGGTAAAATTTGTTTATGTTTTAATTTGTCTCTTCCTGTTATGTAACAGAGCATCAGCCAGTGATTACAGTGCAACGGATGCAGGCGCCGACATGGTAGCAAAAGGAATTCAAAAAGCACTTATCATAGCAGCCGACAGTATGTACGGGGCTTTTAATAATAATACAGACATAAATGAAAAATTCAGCACACCTCAAGGGGCTTTATTTAATTTCAGCACTCAGATTCCAGATCCTTATAATACTCCGGAAGTGAAAAAACTCTCAAAAAATTATCGTTATCTGGCAATTTTCTTCGTAATTCTTTTCATCTTAGGAGAATTTATGAATCGAAATCTTGCCAGGATGAAAGTAACGGAAAGCGTTTTTGGGAGTAAGGACCTGTCAACCTCCAGGTTCGTCGGAGGTATTACAATGTGCTTCATCGGCTTGTTTGCAAACTTTATTTTTATAGGAGCCTTGAAAGTAACGGAAGTGCTCAGCCAATATGCAATGTTCGGCGTAATGGACTCCATTGCCCCAAGTCCTGACAATGTTGTAACTTATCTGGGAATGGCTATCTGTGATTTTTGTATTATGATTTTTTTTATAATCAGATATTACATTATCGTGGCAGCTGCAATTGTTTGCACTGTTATTGCCGTACTCTGGGTTCCGGAAACGACAAGAGAATTTGCACAGAAGACTACTGAAATGATAGTCCGGGTTCTGGCATTGCAGCCAGCTGCTGTTTTTGCAACCTCTGTAGGAATTCTTGGGTTAAAAAATATGCCAGCGATAGCTCAACCACTTGGGTACATTTGTTTGACAATATTTGTAATTTTAACTTGCTGGTATTTCCTTTTCGGAGACTTTAAAATAATTAAAAAAGGTGGAAAAATACTGATAAAGGCAGGTGGAACTTCATGAGCGGGACCCCTTATGACCCCCCGAAACTTCCAAAAACCATAACAAAAATACAGGAAGACGCGTATTTAGATTTCACAAGCTCCTTTACGTGGATTTTGATGGTTTTTGTAGGGTTTGCGCTATTTATTATTCTCCAGATCGGAAGTGTACAAAGTAGCCTTTTCCAGGCTGTACTGGTTTTAATTCTCGTAATCTGGCTTATTATATGGTTAAAGTATTTCTCCACCTCTGAAAAAGTTGAAAAACAGCTCATTATATACGGTTTTAATTGGGCTACTATTAGGGGAAAACATGTAATCAACAAATTTGAAGTCCCGGCTCAGTTCCTAGAGAAGATAGTGCCTATTGTAAAGATTTACGCAGGTGGTATTATCGAATTCAAAGGTAAAAAATGGGGAATTTTATTGGAGACAAACCCGATAAGAATCTCGGATGAAGAACGTGCAGCCCATGAAAAGAAGATAGAAAAAGTTGTAAATGGAATTTCTGCAAATACCCACTTTAAAACGATTGCCTGCAGCAGGCTGCAGCCTCGAAAACCGATTCAACAATATCTCCTGGAAGTTTCCAATAATTCTAATGGGAAGAAGGCAACCGATCAACATTTAGCAGGGATTTATACAAAAATTGCTGAAGATGGAACCCCTGTTATTTCATGGAAATATTATGCGTTTCAAAGCCTGGGAGAACAGCCAAATTTAGAAGCTGCAAAAATCCAGTATGGAGCAGTTGTACCGGGGCTTCTGAAGAATATGAGAGCGGCAAGATTACAACCTCGAATTTATGAAGACCCAAATGAGATTGCAAAAGCTTATAGAACGATGTTTTCGGAGATGGTGGTATAGTTTGTCTTTATGGGGAAAATTGCAGGCTAAAAAAAGAGAGTTAATACTTAGATTCCGAAAATCAAAGGAAGAAGTTGAAAATAAAATCTGGTGGGATTCCTACTGTAAATTAATTTCGCCTTCCCGTATAGAAGTATTTGACACAAATTTGATTATTGACCAGAGGACCTATGTGCGTTGCCTTGTTGTGGGGCTTCCGAAAAAGAACGGAGAAGGATATCCCAGGGATATGACCAGTAAAGCAATAGAACGAATTCAGGAGCTTAGTTTCGATGGCTGCAAAGTAATGATCTCTCACGGCCTTATTCAGATCCCTAATGACGAAGCCCGAGAAAACCTTCAAAGGACATCGTTTGCTGTAAATGTTAATCAGGAACATGCAAGACAGGTAAACCCCGGAGGCTCAATGGATCTTGCACTAATGTGCAAAGGTGAGGACGTAGTTGCAAACTACCGCCAGGTTTATTTCAACTCCCAGAGGTCTTTTCATTCTTCTTTCATAATTACAATCATGGGAGGAGAAAAGGAAGTTTTCACAGCCGAGAGCTACATAATTTCAATTTTGAAATCCGAACTTATAGAGGTCCACATCCCGGCCGGACGTATGCTGGAAATGTTTTTATCTTCTCTTCCATTTCCGGTATCCGATTCTAAAGCCTGGGTCGAAGTTCGGAGTGATACTGCAGCGGTTCTTTGCACCTCAACAAACCTGAACAGCAGAACTGATGAAAAAGGGCTTTATTTTGGCAAAGACCTGAAAACTAACAACGAGATACTTATTGATCTTGATGTTCTCCCTGCAAAACATCTTACATTTTTAGGTTCTACAGGAGCAGGAAAAACTTTCTCATTCCTTGTTCTCCTTATGAGAATGCACGATATGTTGAATTCGAGAATAGTCTACACTACCCCAAAGGCCGATACAAGCACAGATTATAGGGCTGTAGCAGATTATTATGGGGAAGATGCCTGTATTGTAGATATAGGGCCAACCGGGAGCAATATAAATCCGCTGCAGATCCTTTTCGACAGCCAGAGCATGGGTAAAAGTCCCTACGCTTATGCAAAAGCATATGACAGGCATAAAGATCTTTTCATCAAATTTTGTTCTGTTTGGTTCGGTTCCGAATTTTCAAATGATATGGAGCCTTACCTTGATGAAACCCTTAATATGGTATATGAACAGGCAGGCATTCACAGGGACCGTCCGGAGACCTGGAACAATCCGTTTCCTGTTTTGAAGGATTTAAGGAGTATCTGGGAAAAAGATCTGAAAAACAGGGACCTGGGCATAAAACAAAAAATCGCAGAAATCCTCTTTAACAAAACATATCATGTCAGTGAAAAAGGCTCACTTAACTATATTAATAAACCAACAACAGACCTGGATTTGAGCAAGGATTTTATAATAGTTGACCTGTCCGATGTTCCTGAGCTCATTCAAGATGCCATGAATGTCTTAGTTACAGGAATGATAGGAAGCAGGTTTTCCACGGACAATGAAAAAGAAACGATTATAGCAGTAGATGAGGCTGCAGTTTACCTGCGAAATCCCGAACTTTCCCTGTCCATGTTGAAAACGCTTACACAAGGGCGTTCACACAGGGTATTCCTATGGCTCTCAACCCATCAACCCAGTGATTTCGCCAAAAATAAGGTTAAGGAAGAGTACAAAACTAACATGTTTATCAATATCGTGTTGGGGGCTAATCTTGAAAATTCAATAGACGACGTAAAAGATTATTTCAGCCTCACGGAAGAAGAAGCTGATATTTTGGTCAACTCCGAAGTAGGCGAAGGTCTTCTGATTGTAAAAAGCCAGAGAATACCTATAAGATTTGAACCGACTGCCCTGGAGATGGCTGTAATCAAAGGAAAATATAAAAATAAAAAACTGCCAAAAGATAGCGATTATCTGGTTTTTCCGGATCTCCAATGGCTTGTTGATGAACAGAAGATAATCTTTTCAGACTGGACTGTTGGCGACCTTTCTTATCTTGTTAATGAAGGCTATGTGAAACATAAAGTACAGAGGATTGCAGAATCCGGTTATATGACGGCGTATCTGCCGGCTGGAATGATTGATGAGAAAGGTCTGTTAAGTATTTCTAGCTCAGGCAAACAAACCCTCGACCATTACAGCAGTGTGGTACAGTTGGCCGGGCTTCTCTGTCAGTACGGTTATGAGGATATTCGTATAAACCATGATAAGGGGGTGGATGTAGAGGCGAAAATTAACGGCAAAACTATAGTTTTTGAGTATGAAATCGGCATATCTAACTCTATCGACCAGCTAGTTAAAAAGAAGGAATCTGCTCTCGAAAAATATGATATTGTCAGGTTTGTTTGCAGTTCGGTAGATGCAAAATTTATTGAAAAGGGTGTAGGAAACCGATATATCCTGATAAGAGGGCCGGAAGTGCGTGAATTCATAGAAACGCTTGAAACAAATCCACGACTCCAGACAAATGAAATGTTATTATGTACTTCTAAGGAAATTGAGGCGTTATGAATTCTTTTTTCTCGAAATTAGTTGACTTAATCAAAAGCCTTCTTGTTAAACCCAAAAATAAAGGGAATTATGTGGACACTATGTCTGGAAAAAATGAGAAAAAAATAGAAGACGTTGTGTTCACCAAGAATATTGTCTTCTTCTGGCGTAAATCAAGATTTTGTTTAACGAATAAGAAATTAACAGGCCAAATACCGAGCACCGTTTTATGGGTTATTCCGGCAGGGAAATACGAAATAGTCCACCCGGTGAAATCAATATCGTCCGTAGGTTGTAAAACTAAAGTTCATCATAAGAGATTTATTTTCGGAATTTTCCTCTTACTTTGTGCAGTGCTGATTCATTCTTTTGATTCGCTGGTCATTTATGGTGTACCTGCATCAATATTGTTACTTAACAGCTTTACTACTCAGTTTGAAGTTTTTACTAACACTGCAAGACCTCAAGATTTTGAAGTTTCAATTTTAGAAAGAAATGAAATGAAAAATTTTGTAAATAAAATAATAACTTTGATTACTGAATAATAAAAATTGTAACCATCTTGCATACTTCAAATCCGTATAAATGCTAATTTCCATGCGCAAAACTTGGAACTTATTTTTGCTTTGAAATCGATACAATCAGACGAGAAAAATTTCTTAACTAAAGACACTTCTCCAGCCTTTTAAAAGGACGGGTACTCTCTAATTTCAGCAGGTCACATGAAACATTGCTATGAGCTTTCCCTTGCTCTTGTTCCATAGTTTGATCGCTTTCGGAGTGCGAAGGAGTCTTGCCTTGAGATTCTTCTCCTCGAAAAATTTCCTCGCTTTTTTTGAGAGCTCAACATAACCTGTCTGGCCAGTTCCTATAATTATCTTCTCTGCTCCCTTTTCATAGATGTATTTCGCCTCTGCAAGCGAGATTTTATGGGATGTGCCATAGACTTTTTTCGAAAGTTTCTTCCTGCGCTTTTCTATTTGCCCATTCATGCGGATAAGGATGTCATTTTCAAAGTTCTTCTCTTTGACCGTAATCGAACCGAAACTGGTAGAGTTTATCTTCGGCTTCATGGTTCTCTCTCCAGATATTTACCCTCTTTTAATATTTCCTTCCCGTTATATGTTAATTTTTTCTTCAATTAATATGGATGTAGTTTGAGTAGATATCAGGAAATTTGTAGTCTTAAAGATATTAATTTTTCAGTTAAACTGTGCAACTTATATGAAAGTTGTTTAATTTTATTTATTAATATTTTAAATTAAATAAAAAAGTTCAAAGTAGATCAATTATAAGTGCGAATGTTTATTTACGTCCAGGTCAGATTAAATTACAATGAGTACATTCTAAGAGAAAAGACTTTCGAAGAGCGAATTTTAAAGAGGCTGACTTTCAAGAGGCTAACTTACAAGGGGCTAATTTTCAGGGAGCTGACCTACAAGGAGTTAACTTTGAAAAAGCAAATCTCAGAGGAGCAAACTTACAAGGAGCTAATCTGCAAGGAGCTGACCTTGAAATGGCGAAACTTCAAGGGACCTCACTTTATGGAGCTGACATACAAGAGACTAATCTACAAGAGGCTAATTTACCAAGGAACTGATCTTATAGATGCAAAACTTGAAAAGGCTAATCTTCAAGGCGCTAACCTTATAGGGGCTAACCTTCAAGGAGCTGACCTTGAAAAAGCTAATCTTAAGGGGCTAACCTTCAAGAAGCTAACCTTCAAGGAGCTGACCTTGAAAAGGCTAACCTCCAGGGAGCTAACCTCCAGGGAGCTAACCTCCAGGAGACGAATTATCAAATCGGTTAATCTTCAAGAGGCTAATCTTCAAGAAGCTAACCTTATAAAAGCTAATCTTAATGGGGCTAACCTTCAAAGGGCTAACCTACGAGACGCTAACATACAGGAAGCTAAACTTAAGGAGTCTGACCTTAGAGAGGCTAAATTAGGAGGAGCTAACCTTGAAGGGGCTAAACTTAAAGAGGCTAAATTAGAAGGAGCAAACCTTGAAGGGGCTAAACTTATAAGTGCTAACCTTAAAGGTGCTAACCTTAAAAGTGCTAATCTTAAAAGTGCTAACCTTATAAAAGCTAATCTTAATGGGGCTAACCTTCAAGACCTTCTCAAATTAGCTCCAAAAATCGGCATTCTAATTTGACAAGCACTTCTCAAAGAAAGATCAATCGGCTCAAAATATCAGTTCGCGCCAAAAGAAGCATTAATTTCGAATAAAATTTGTTTTTGGAGCTATGAATCCATCCTCACAATCCAAAAAATTCATTTTTTTAGATAGCTTCCGCTACCATTTTACTATTCTTTACTTAAAATAGCGTTTAGAAGTACTTTCCAAATGAGTTTCTTTTTTCAACCTTATTCTGTAATTCTGCGAGCACTAATAGTTGATAAGCTACGAAATTTAGGAGCGAATAGAGCTTCTTACTGTCATTCCTCGTCCTTCTGATGTCGAATTTAACTACTTGCTTAATATGTCCATGTATCTTTTCACATTCAGATCTCTTTTTGTACAGAGCTTGGAATAACTCATCTAAAATGTTTTGGTTCCTGAGATACATTCCGACTTGTTCTCTTCTTCCAATTTCATACAGAAATTTGAGTTTGTCTTCCATTGGTGCGTGGACGTCTCCTCCAATCTTCCAATTTTTGTTAACCCAGTGATCGATTCTCTCATTTTCTCCTTCCTTGTTGATCACAGCATTTGATGCGTAAGAAATAATTGGTCTTGCATTCAAGTGATACCAGATGTCTGCATGGGCATCGAAAGAATCATAACCTCCATCTGCAGAATATAACTCGATCTTAGCATCCATCTTTTTTAGGGCTTCAATATGCTTGATAAGTTCTTGAGGATCTCCAGCAAGTCCTTTTGTGTGGGTCATAAAAACAGGAAGAGTACCAACCATTGTAATATGTGCTTTATCCATCTTGCACCCGTAATGTGGGTGATAGTCTGCATTTTCATCATATCTTGAAGCTTCAAGTGGGGTGGAATCGATCTTAGCTTCCTTTTCTGATGAGAGTTTGAGGATTTTTTCACCTAACAGCATCATTACTTCATTGATTCCTTCCTCCCCAAGCCTATACTTCACAAAATGATGAAGGGTTCCACCTGAAGGAAGTTTTATCTGGTCGTCTTCATCAAAAAAAGATAGCAGAATAGCTTCTTCTTCTGTTAAGGAAGAAATTGTTTTATCATACGAAAGAGATCGGAAACATTTTACAATGAAGAGCTTTATCATTGAGGAAACATTATACCTAAAATGCCAATCTTTGTTGGTATAGTAAGTGCGCTCAACGTACTTCGCAATATCTTCTGTGCAGAGAAAGTGTAGAAATTGGCAAATTGAAATACTTTCTTTGTTCGAATAGTTTTCAAATGAGTCCTCAAAGAGGACTCCTTTGTACACTATATTTGTTTTACTCACAAAACGAGATGTTTTCACCTATTTTTATATAAATATATAGATGAATTTAAGTGCTAAGGCAATAACGAAAAAATGAATAGGTTTTTAAATCAAAGTTCTAATTTGAGAGCCTCTTACTCTAAATCAAAAATAGACACTGAGAAAGACTTATCCATTGATTTTTTTGACGTTCTTTATTCGTAACTATTCTTATGCTTCCATAAAAACTTCTATTGACAACATAGGACATGATATTTTAAATTTGAGTGCTATATTTGAAAAATATTTTATTTTTTTAAAATATATGTCTACTGAACCTGAAAAATATAAAATGATCTTAATCAGAACTGAGTTTGAATACTTTTTTGGAGTGATTAGATCATTATACGATCTTTTGCAGGTTTTAATAAAACATTTTGTAATATATCACATGAAAAAAGAATTACCAAATAGTTTTAACGATATGTTCTACAAAGAAACATATGAAATAAAATCAAATTATTCATACTTGCCTCAACAACTTAAAATATATTATAAGTCAAGCACTGGACTTTTAGTCGACGAATTAACGGATATGCGAGATAGAATATACCATAACGGAACCACAAATAATTTTATCACTTATTCTGAAGAAGGTTTTGGCATAAGACGTAATTTATTTGACTTTTTGGACTTTGGGGAATGGCCTCAAAATAAAGTAAAAGAAAATAACATAATATCGCTTTTAGCTGTATTTGCTTATATAACAAAAGCTGTAATTAAAAACATGAATGACTTGTCTCTAGCACTTTCTGGAGCGTTTCATCCCCCCAAAACCCCTTGATTTCAAACGATTATATGATATTACTTAGAGGCACATGCACAGTGCATCTAAACAGTTTGGATAAATATTTAAATGAGCAATGGATTCTGTGAAGATGAACTTCAAACCTTGAAAATAATTTTATAAATTTGTAAAATTTGTTTTATTCTTATTCTTTTGAGCAGTATAATGAATCTTCTGTAAATTCGCTGTATATTATGCACAGGTTTTATGGTAAAACATGTGCATACAAAGAATGATAAATTCTGCTTTTGCGGTAAAGAAAAAAGGTATAGAGCTTTTAGAATTTATAGAACTTTCAAGACATTGTACATTACTTAGAAAAGTAAATATAAAATAGGTAGTATATACAATATGAGGTATAAATGGGTAAATATATTATTAGAATCATTTATAGTGGGTTCGTTTCTTTACTATTTATTTACATTTTGATCAAATATTTTGGACAAGCTATCATTGTTTTTTTCCCCTATGGAGTTATGATTTCTTATTTTGTTTTCAGGACAATCTTTAGAAAAGATGATTTTTGGCCTATCAAATTTATTTGTTACTTAGGTGTTCGGGATATTGACTTTCGTAGATGAATCTAAAGCAACTGCATTAGTTGCTGTAGTAGCTTTTATTGAGGTGTTTGATCTATTATTTAAAAATCTGATAAAACCAGCAGAATCAAAAATAGATAGATTTTTTGAAGGGTTGTCTGTCGCTATATTTGGATATCGTTTTGTGTGATTTTCGGGTCGTGTCCCTCAATTATAGATCAATTACGAAAAAGCGAGTACACCCCACGTATTTGATGAATATATTGGGAGATTCTTACGCTTTCGGTTTTCAATGATTCAAACCCACGACCGAAATCTCTTTGACTAAAAAACTACTGGGGGAAATTGGTAAGACTGAATTTACTTATGATGAGTTTAAGTCTTTAGTGTATAGTTCAAAAAAATATTCTTTTCTTGATCAAGAAAGAATATTAAATTCTCTTTTCATTTGCAGTGCAATTGGTAATTTTGACCCTATAATTCAGAATCATACTTTTAAATATCGCAATGTCGATTCATATTTTAAAACACGTCAAAATATAATTATTCACAAAGGTTTATGAACAGCTTTATCTTTGAAATCAGATGATGGTTAATTTCTTTAGATATTCACAGATATGTTTACAATAAATAAGTTTACCATAAAACCTATGCATAATTGAGAAGAGAATTTACAGAAGATTTAACATACTGCCTACCTGCCTTCAATACCAAAAAAGAATTAGAGGAGTTTTATGGATCTGGCTGCCCTCGCTCAGCAAGCAACAGATATTCTCGTCCCTGCCCTACCTTTCATCTATGCGGGAAAAGATGCTGTAGTAGACAAAGTCAAAGATATGCTTCTCGAGAAAGGCATTGAAAAACTGGGCTCTAAATCTGGAGACAGAGCAAAGCTCTGTTGGAGAAAATAAGACCGAAAATGAGTGAGTCTCTCGAAATAGCACTTAGAGAAGTATCCAAAAACTCCGAAGATCCAAAAGCAAAGGAAGAGCTTCAACAGGAAATCCTGAAATTGCTGAGAGGAGACCCGAACCTTGCAAGGGAAATTGAACTTACTATAAATCTCAATGTGGAGAATATTGATCAACTCGCAGTAGGAAATTACAACAATTTTTTCAATTTTGAAACTCCTTCTGGAGACGAACTAATCAAAATCATTGAATATCTGGATCAGAGAAGAAAAGAAGCAGTAAATCAGGAAATAATGAGCCGTTATAATCCTTCAGCACTTCCTTATTATCCTGAAAAACTAAAGAAATTCGTTACCGAAAACCGGGCTGATGAGTTAAGAAAAGCCCTTACATACCTCGAAAACCATAGAATTTTACTTATCAGTGGTGTTGGAGGTGTGGGAAAATCCACCCTTGCAAGAGCCCTTATAGACCTCAGACCCATAAATGTCCCTGAACCTTTCTGGTTCAGCTTCTACGATAATCAGGACGCAAAACTGGGAGATATCCTTGAAAAGCTCGCATCTTACATGAATGCTCCAGAAATTGCATCTTTTAAAGCTGAAAAGAGAGAACCTGGAAAAACTGATGTAGACAGACTCACAGGCGAACTTCATAGAAGAAGCGAGGTCTGGCTTATTTTCGATGATCTGAGCATGGTGCTTGAAGATCAACATTTTGCTGACAAAGGAATCGAGCTTCTCTTTTCTTCTTTGCGATACAACACTCACAACGCAAAAGTCATTATAACAAGCCGGATACTGCCCATACTTGAAAATGGAGAAAGCCTTATCGATGTGGATGATGATGAGGAAAAACAGCATCTTAACGGTTTGAGAACAGATTTTGCAGTTGATTATCTTGCCAGTAACGGGCTTGACAAAGTTGGAACACCGAAAATCTGGAGAAACTGGCTACAGGTGTGGATGGTCATCCTCTCGCTCTGAAGCTACTTGTAGAGCTTGTAAAAAAATATGGAGCAGCTGACATCCTTAATGATCTGAGCATATATCAGGAAGAAAAAGAGGATACAATCAAAAAGGCGAGAAAATTATTCGATAAACTGGCAGGGGACGAAAAAGAACTACTTGAGCGCATTTCGGTCTATCGTGAGCCTGTTAAATGGAAAGGTCTCAAGGAAATGTTTACCGAAAATACTCCAAAAAATGCTATTAAGAAACTCATAGATAAGTCCCTACTCGAAACTGACCATAATGGAAATTATTGGCTTCATCCTTTAGTTCAAGAATTTTCATATGAGGATCTGAAAAACAAAAAAGAAGCTCATATGCTTGCTTAAATTATTATCTTTCTCTGCATCTTCCCGAAAATCCAACCAAAAAAGAAGATCTTCAGCCGGCAATCGAAGCCCATTACCACGCTTGTGAAGCAGAAGAATATGATCTGGCAGCAGATATCATATGGAAATTTAATCTGCATAATCTTCTTGATCTTTGGGGAAATCCAAGAACACTAATCGAAATTTATGAAAAATTGTTACCAAAAGATCATTTTAAAGGTGAACCAATTCTTAAAGACAAACAGACTCATGGAGCTGTTCTTGGAAATCTGGGGAAGCATACAGTGATCTGGGAGAGCCGAAAAAAGCAATTGAATATTACGAGCAGGCATTGAAAATTGCAAGAGAAATAGGTGACAGACGCGGAGAAGGAATTAGTCTTGGAAATCTGGGGATCAGCATACAGTGATCTGGGCGAGCCAAAAAAGCAATTGAATATTACGAGCAGGCCTTGAAAATTGCAAGAGAAATAGGTGATAGACGCGGAGAAGGAAATCAGCTTGGAAATCTGGGGAAAGCATACAGTGATCTGGGAGAGCCGAAAAAAGCAATTGAATATTACGAGCAGGCATTGAAAATTGCAAGAGAAATAGGTGATAGACGCGGAGAAGGAAATCATCTTGGAAATCTGGGGAACGCATACAGTGATCTGGGCGAGCCTAAAAAAGCAATTGAATATTACGAACAGGCCTTGAAAATTGCAAGAGAAATAGGTGATAGACGCGGAGAAGGAAATCATCTTGGAAATCTGGGGAACGCATACAGTGATCTGGGAGAGCCTAAAAAAGCAATTGAATATTACGAGCAGGCATTGAAAATTGCAAGAGAAATAGGTGATAGACGCGGAGAAGGAAGTCAGTCTTGGAAATCTGGGGATTAGCATACAGTAATCTGGGCGAGCCTAAAAAAGCAATTGAATATTACGAACAGGCCTTGAAAATTTCAAGAGAAATAGGTGATAGACGCGGAGAAGGAAATTACCTTGGAAATCTGGGGAACGCATACAGTGATCTGGGAGAGCCTAAAAAAGCAATTGAATATTACGAGCAGGCTTTGAAAATTTCAAGAGAAATAGGTGATAGACGCGGAGAAGGAAATCATCTTGGAAATCTGGGGAACGCATACAGTGATCTGGGAGAGCCGAGAAAAGCAATTGAATATTACGAGCAGGCCTTGAAAATTGCAAGAGAAATCGGGGACAGGCGAGGAGAAGGAAATCACCTAGGAAATTTGGGGTTAGCATACAGTGATCTGGGAGAGCCGAAAAAAGCAATTGAGTTTTTGAAGGAATCCCTTGCTATTGGAAAGTCTGATTGAAGATCCGAGGATGATTAACTTTTGTGAGCAGATATTGAAGGAACTTGAAAGATTGCCCCGAGAATTGTAGATTAAATTAAGTTCTGATGATGGGTATTTTTGCATGTCTCCTCGGAAAGGTACAGTGCATAATAATTGCATTCTCTTGTGGGTAGTGTCAGTAGTGTCACGAAAGTTATGTAAATTCTAACTTATATTGTTGAATAGGTTTTAAGGTAAAATCTATGCATATTCTAAAAGTTACAGATTTTCTGAAAAATTACAAATTACTTCCAGTATGCAGAACTGACATAACTTTATTAAAAGTCGTAATACTAAAAACGTGATTTTTGTTTTATCGTCCGATTATTATAATGAAAATTACCATTTCTATGCAGAATTTTCCACAATTGCCTATGTGTTTGTTTTCTCAATTGTTACATACTATATAGGAATATGCTTGTTTCCTTCGATAACCCCGCATTAAATGCAAAAAAACTATGAGAAACATATAGGCACTTTTCAGCGGGGTCTATAGATATCGATTTTTAGCATGACGAAGTGTTATCAAAATGAAAAATATAAGTTCCTTTTATAAAGAACGGATTATGACAAGTTTTGAATCTCATCTGTCAATTGGGAGTTCATTCATTAAATTCTTCAAGTTCTTTCAATTCTTGCTCACAAAAGTTAATTATCCTTGGATCTTCAATTGCTTTCCAATAGCAAGTGACCCCTTTAAAAACTCAATTGCTTTTTTAGCATCGCCCAGAGCACTGTATGCTAACCCCAGATTTCCAAGCCAATTCCTTCGTTGCGTCTATCACCTATTTCTCTTGCAATTTTCAAGGCCTGCTCGTAATAATCAATTGCTTTTTTAGCATCGCCCAGAGCACTGTATGCGTTCCCCAGATTGCCAAGACAAGCTCCTTCGTCCCCGTATATCACCTATTTCTCTTGCAATTTTCAAGGCCTGCTCGTAATAATCAATTGCTTTTTTAGCATCGCCCAGATGCACTGTATGCGTATCCCCAGATTGCCAAGATCTGCACCTTCTCCCCGTCTATCACCTATTTCTCTTGCAATTTTCAAGGCCTGCTCGTAATAATCAATTGCTTTTTTAGCATCGCCCAGATCATTGTATGCATTCCCCAGATTGCCAAGCTAAATTCCTTCGTCTCCGTATATCACCTATTTCTCTTGCAATTTTCAAGGCCTGCTCGTAATAATCAATGGCTTTTTTAGCTCGCCCAGATCACTGTATGCGATCCCCAGATTTCCAAGAGTTGCACCTTCTCCCCGTCTATCACCTATTTCTCATGCAATTTTCAAGGCCTGCTCGTAATAATCAATTGCTTTTTTCAGCATCGCCCAGATCACTGTATGCTAACCCCAGATTTCCAAGCCAATTTCCTTCGCCCCGTATATCACCTATTTCTCTTGCAATTTTCAAGGCCTGCTCGTAATAATCAATTGCTTTTTTCAGCATCGCCCAGATTACTGTATGCGTTCCCCAGATTGCCAAGATCTGCACCTTCTCCCCGTCTATCACCTATTTCTCGATCAATTTTCAAGGCCTGCTCGTAATAATCAATTGCTTTTTTAGCATCGCCCAGATCACTGTATGCTAATCCCAGATTTCCAAGATCGAGCTCCTTCTCCCCGTCTATCACCTATTTCTCTTGCAATTTTCAAGGCCTGCTCGTAATAATCAATGGCTTTTTTAGCATCGCCCAGACACTGTATGCATTCCCCAGATTGCCAAGAACAGCTCCATGAGCCTGTTTGTTCTTAAGAATTGGTTCACCTTTAAAATGATCTTTTGGCAACAGTTTTTCATAAATTTCGATTAGTGTTCTTGGATTTCCCCAGAGATCCAGAAGATTAGGTAGATTAAATTCCCACATGATATCTACTGCCAGATCATATTCTCCCGCTTCGCAAGCGTGGTAATGGGCTTCGATTGCCGGCTGAAGATCTTCTTTTTTGGTGGGGTTTTCGGGGAGATCCAGAGATTTATAATAATTAAAAGCAATCAGATGAGCTTCTTTTTTGTTCTTCAGATCCTCATATGAAAATTCTTGAACTAAAGGATGGAGCCAATATTTGCCCTTATGGTCAGTCTCTAATAGTGACTTATCAATTAGTTTGTCTACCGCTTCTATTGGTGTTTTGTCTGTAAACATAACTTCAATCGCATCCATGGTCTCAGCTTGGCGATAGACTGATATGCGCTCCAGTAGCTCTTTTTCATCCCCTGCCAATTTATCGAATAATCGTCTGGTCTTCTTGATAGTATCTTCTTTTAGATTTTTGTATCGAGTCAAATCCTTTAACGTATCAGATACTCCAATTTTTCTAACGAGAGCTATCAACAGTTGCAGTGCCAGAGGATGACCATCCACTCCTGTTGCCAGTTCTACTAATTTACCTGGTTCTAAGTCCCCAAGTCCATTTTTGACAAGATAATCAACCGCAAAATTGGTCTTTAAACCCTTGATGTCTTGTCTATCTCCTTCTATTATGTCAATTAAACATTCCCCATTTTTTAACTTTGGGAATATTCTACTTGTTGTTATGATTTTTGCCTCGTGAGTACTGTTACGCAAACAAGTAAAAAACAGATCCATATTTTCGTCTTTAAAATAAACGTCGTCGAGTATGGTTTCCAGATTGTCAAAAATAATCCATACTGGATTCCTTACTTCCAATTTGTCAGTGAGTTTATTGATATCATTTATATCTGGCTCTCGTTTTTCCTCTTTGAATATTGCAAGATCTGAACAATTCATATAAGCTGCAAGTTTTTCTAGAATATCTCCTAGTTTGGCACTCTGATTCATCCTAAAATCAAACCAAAAAGGAGTAGGTACATTAGCTGGCCTTATATAAATGAGGGCTCTTGCAAGAATAGTCTTTCCAACTCCGCCTATTCCAGTAAAAAGTAAAAGCCTGTGATCCTGAAGATATACGAGAGCTTGACTTAATTCTTCCACTCTGTTTGTGGTAACAAATTCTTTTACTCTAGGATCAAAATATAGAAGAACAGAAGGATTATAGCTGCTTAAAATTTTGAGATTTTCTTCTTTATTTCTCTCCTGTTCCAGATAAGCTATCAATTTTACCAGAGTTTCTCCTGAAGGCTCTTTTATCATAATTTGATAGATATCTTTTCCAAAGGCTACCTGACCTGAAGTATCACCTATGGAGACATTACCCCCCGCCGTTAGTCCTAGCCCGCCCATTACATTTTTGCTGTTCAGAGGCTGTTCACTCATTGGATATCCGACCTCAGCCTATTTAAATTAAAAACGAAGCTGCAATTCCTAATAATGTAGCTATCTTTTTAGCAGGCTCATAAAGCTCCGAAATGCTTGATATTGCGTCTCCTGCGTCTTTTATTGTTTGAATGGCTGCTTCAAAATATTGTCTGATTTTTGATGGTTCGGGTTTCTCTTTTTTAGCCTCTATTACAGCTTTACTTATGTCTCCATTAACACTACTCTGGTAATCGGGATCAAGCCCAAGTCTACGAATTTCGTTCTGAAACTCAAGGAGGCTTTCTCTAAGTTCTTTAAGATCATGTGAGCTTATCAATTGAATTTGGTGTTGAGTTATATTTGAACCTGCTGCAAACTGGCCATTAATATTTCCAAAAATCACATTTCCTCCGGCAACTACTCCCGAATCGCCGGTAACTTTTCCCTCAGATTTATTTTCTTCAGTCATTGTTGCTTCTCTCGCTTGCTAGATTGTATTATTTTCCATACATGGCAAATTGTTATTGCTTCAAAAAATGAGAATCGAGTAAGTCATCAAAACATTTTATAATGTTTCCTAATATTCAGGAACTATATAAGGATGCTCAGATCTAATATATAAAAAGAGATTTATTACGAAATATTGAATTAAACTACTTAACATTAACAGAACATATGATTTATTAAAACAGCGAGATTTGAGTGATTCTAAACAAAAAATCTAGTTTTACAGGATTCGAGATACGAACCTTTATACATAAAAAGTTCGTATTTTTGGAGCTTTAAGCTTAGTATTTCCTTTCTGCTGCAGTCAGTTTGCAATATATTCAGGTTTTTAGGTTAATGATTCAACTCATTTTTTTAAATCTTTTAGTTTTTCTGTATAGTCCTTTATATCATTTTCCAGTGATTTATTCAATAGTTCGATTTCCTTTCTAAAAGTGTCCCCATATCTTAATGAGCCTTCAGTTTCTAAAATTGATTCAAATTTCTCTAATGTTCCTGCTTTTGCCAAGTATCTATATTGCTTGATATTGTTGAATCCTTTGCTTTTTTTATACTCGGGATCTTTTGCTGATCCGATATTTTCTCGATATCCACTATAAACATTATAAGGTTCATGTTTGTTTTCTTTTATTATATCGATTGCCGGCAAATAAAATTTCTCAAGCCGGTTTTCGATGTCCCTTATTTGTTGTTCTTTTTTTGATTGTTCAATTGATTCATTAGATTTTGTTATTGCTTCTCTGGATTGTATGACTAAAGATGCTGTTAGTAAAACGTACAAAAAAGTAACAAATGCAATTAATAGGTTGCTAGCTATTGTAACATATATGCCTGCTAATGTTGAATTATTATTGTAGCTTGACATTACATTGTTTATATAATTACTTGGTATATAATATAGAATTAGATACAGCATAACTAGAGTTGCTAGAACTACTGCAACTAAAATTATCCAGTATTTCCTATCTTTTATAAATTCAATTGAGTTTGCAGTATCCGAATTTTCCTCAGGCTCCAATATGCTTATTGTTTGGTGTCTCTCTTCCTCAGTAACTGGGGTCGTTAATTTTTCTTCCTGCATTGTGGTTCCTGTTTATAGAAGGGATTGATTTCTTAAATTTATATTCTCCTTTAGTTGCGATTTCAAATAAGAATCACACTTTTTCAAATTCTCCTTCTAAGAATTCCCCATTCTATGAGCCTCTTTTCTATGTCTTTAATTTCATAATCAGTAAAGGAAAGGCTATTTTGCATCCCTAAAATTATTTCGCGTATTTAATAATGAGACATGTTTAAGCTGAATTTGAAAAATGCATAAGTCTTACGATTAAACCTGTACATTTTGTAAAAATCTAATTTAGTAGGATGCTTTGATATACGAACCTTTATAGATATAATGTTGGTATTTCATGGATATTACCCCCTTTTGCTAAGGTATTTTGCCTAATTTCTTATGAAAAATACAAACATTTTAAGACTATGTTGGCACACACATTCGCATAAAACCTATGTGAAAAGAAAAATTATGGTTATATTTACCCATTTTTTATGCATAGGTTTTATTGTAAAACCTGTGCATAAAGGACAGAGCTAATTTTACAGAAATTTTGCAACACTACCATTTTTTTGTTTTAGTTATAACTTAATCTTTACAAAAAAATCAATAAGTTTAATTCTAATATTTTGAGATTCTTAATAATTTTAAGTATTGATAAGAAAGTTTATATTTCATGTGTTATTTTCATAAATGCTTAAAAAACGGGAATTTTAATTAAATTACTTATGAACATTGAATGAGTTTTTATTATGGCTTACGTAGAAAAAATATGCCCCATTTGCGGGAAAAAGTTCTTGGTTCTTAAAATAGCTGAGGAAAAAGCTATCTACTGTACGTTGGCATGCCTGATAGTTGCTCGGAATGGATTCGAATCCAGAGGAATTGTATCCCCAAGCCTTATAGCTGAATTCTAAACTACGCACTATAAATAAAAAATAAGGAGAATGCCCTTACAAAAGGAAGTGTTTTCCACTGTTTCTATTTCAGTGAGTTTCTATTTACTAGCAAGTTTTTTAGCAATTTGAGCTACATGCCTGCCCTGATAGCGGGCCATTGCAAGTTCGTTTTCTGAGGGCTGGCGACTTCCATCTCCTCCTGCAATTGTTGATGCCCCGTACGGACTGCCACCCGTAATTTCATCCATCCTTGTTTGTCGCTTTTCGGAATATGGAAGCCCGACAATAATCATTCCAAGATGAAGCAAACTGACATGAAATGAAAGGATTGTGGATTCCTGGCCTCCATGCTGTGTTGCGCTGGAAGTGAATACACTGCCTACTATTCCGACAAAGGCGTCCTGGCTCCACAATCCACCAAGGCCGTCCAGGACCGTACGCATCTCAGCAGTCATCATCCCATAGCGAGTAGGAGTTCCGAATATCAATGCATCTGCGCCAGCGAGTACGTCTTTATACATATCACGTGAAAGCACAGGTACATGGGCAAAAAGCTTTTTTGTCTCAACTGCTCCCATTTTCTCAATTACCTCATTAGATAGGGTCTCAGGTACCTGATATATTCCCACTTCAACTCCCTCTACTTTCTCTTGCTCCGGCAGCTGCGGCTTCTGCCATCTTGTAAATATGCCCGTGAATGCTATGGAAAATAATGTTAACTTTAACCATTTGATCCCTCCTTTATTGCCAATAATCCCATAATCCCTTCTTAAAAATAGTCTTCTGATACTTATAAATCTTGTTGGCAGATATTAGTTCTCTAACCACATTTAGTTAATTGACCTGCAAATTAAATAACGAAATATATCAAAATAGTTATAAATAAATATGCTGTATAAGCTGTTTATGCCCTTTCTTTCTATCGTAATGCCCTCTATGAATGAAGAAGAAACCATCCAAATTTGCATCAAAAAAGCTCAGTCTATAATAAAAAAATACGGTATAGAAGGGGAGATTATAATTTCCGATAACTCCTCGGATAGAACCCCTGAAATCGCCGCATCTATGGGTGCTAAAGTGATAGGCCCGATAAAGGGGTATGGAAACGCCTATTTAAAAGGATTGGCTGAAGCAAAAGGAGATTACATTGTTATTTCAGATGCGGATGATACATATGATCTGCTTGAACTCGAGAAATTTTTAAATCCTCTTATGTCAGGAGAAGCAGATTTTGTGATAGGGACCAGAATAAAGGGTCATATTAAAAAGGAGCTATGCCCTGGCTTCACCAGTACATTAGGTAATCCTCTATTAACCGGAATGCTTAATTTCCTGTTCAAAACAGATATTTCGGATGCTCATTGTGGAATAAGGGCTTTTACAAAGGAAGCTCTTGAAAAGATGAATCTAAAAACCCACGGTATGGAATTAGCATCCGAAATGGTAATCGAAGCGGCAAGAAGTGGGTTGAGAGAATAAAAGAGGTTCCTATAACTTATTATTCGCGCATAGCCCCCTCAAAACTGCGTTCTTTCCACGATGGCTGGAGACATGTACGTTTTATGATGCTCTACCAGCCCGTTTTTAATTTCTCTACCTCCCCGGTGCTTTTGTATTTATATTGGGTTTATTGATAACAACCTCCCTTCTTTTCACAGAAAGTGCCGCATACAATCGATTACATTCATTTATTTTGGGAAGTATGCTATTGATTATAGGCGGCCAGATACTTGCTACTGGAGTCTACATGAAAACATATGGTCTTATTCATGGGATTTACAGGAACAATTCATTAGGTAAGGTGCTGCTTACCGTTCCACTTCCCTGAAAGGGAACTGTTTGCAGGCTCATTCTTGGGCTTGGGGTAATTCTCGGGCTGAGAGTTGCCTATACCTGGATCAGTTCCGGATACGGTTCTCTCAAAGAAATCGAGTCTGCAGTAATTTCAATGGTGCTTGCTGCAGTGGGACTCCAGCTTATGTTTTCTGCAATCTTTGTAAGTGTCATGCTTCTGGAAGTCGATACAGACTCGTAAGAGTGGTAAAATGAAAATCGCTTTCGTATACGACGCTATTTATCCATGGGTTAAAGGAGGTGCAGAGATGCGTAATTATGAGTTAGGGAAGCGGCTCTCTGCCAGGGGGCACGAGGTGCATGTTTTCGGGGTTAAATGGTGGGAAGGGGAAGATATTATTAAGTATGAAAATCTGACCCTTCACGGCGTATGCGAAGCTCGCGATCTTTATGTAAACGGAAGACGTTCGATTGCTGAAGCCCTTATTTTTGCTTCAAAACTATTTCCTGCTCTTTTACGAGAAAGGTTCGACCTCATCGATGTGAGTGTTTTCCCATATTTTTCCATTTTTTCCGTAAAAGCAGTTTCACTACTTAGACAGACCCCCTCTGTGTTCACCTGGCACGAGGTATGGGGGGACTACTGGTATGAATATATGGGAAAGGCAGGTTTCTTTGGAAAAGTAATTGAAAAAGCGGTTTCTAAAATCTCAGGAAAAAATGTTGTAGTTTCGGATTGGACAAAAAATAGACTTGAGTTACTGGGTATTTCTGAAAAAAATATTACTGTTGTTCCAAATGGGGTAGATATCGAGCTCATCTCCAGGATTGAACCGGAAGGCAGCCAGCTTTCTGCAGACTGCCTGACTCCTCACGGTTTTAATGGAAAAATTTATGACGTTATTTTTGCCGGGAGGTTCATTAAGGAAAAAAACGTAGATACACTTCTTAAAGCAGTATCTCTTCTTAAAACTGAATTTCCGGATATAAAATGCTGCATTGTAGGTGACGGGCCTGAAAAGGCATCGCTAATGGAACTTGCAAAGAAGTTGGATATTTGTGCAAATGTCAAATTTGCAGGTTTCCAGAAATATGAAGCACTTATAGGAAAAATTAAGGCTTCCAGAGCTCTTGTATTGCCATCAAGCAGGGAAGGTTTCGGGATGGTTGTTATCGAGGCATTTGCTTGTGGTGTGCCGGTGGTAACTGTAAGGGAAAAATACAATGCAGCGCAGGGACTTGTAAATGATGGAGAGGATGGTGTTGTAGTTAAACTTGGAAGTAAAGAAATCGCAGATGGAATAAATAAACTACTTGGAAATAACAAAAGTTGTGCTGAGATGACTGTTTTTATGGGTAAAAAAATTAAAATGTATAGCTGGGATGCTATCTCCGAACAGCTTTTTTTACTATATATAGAAATGAATAACATTTAAAGATAAACAGACTTTGTTTTTGTTCACATCCGGGAATTATATGAGAATCTTACACCTTACAAAGAAATACTATCCCATGATCGGGGGAGACCGTATGTTGTCCACAATCTGAAAGAGCAGCAAACAAAATCAGGTCATACGGTATACGTCTTAACCTCTAACTGTGATGAAATTGCTCAAAATGAAGAAGTATTAAAATTCGGACT
>CAWFUY010000020.1:0-47593 GCA_963818955.1 uncultured Methanosarcinaceae archaeon
TTGTATGGTTAATATATTGTTAATTTATTTCTCATATGGATCTATTCTCTATTTATTTCTCAATAGGATATATCGAGAATCTTTATATATCTTCCTTATTTACTAGTACTGAACGGGTTACAAGTTTAAATATCTGTGGATTTTTGACCTAGTTATATTTATTTTAGGAGTGTCTTTGACATGGCAAATAAATTAAAAACTTACACAGTCCTGGTTTTAGTTGTAATTGGACTTGTGTTTCTAGGAATTGGATGTACTGGGAAAAATAATGAAGGTCCTGCCTCTGCAGAGAATACCTCAACCGGGGCAGCTCCAGCAAAGGAAACTGCTGCAGCTAACGAAACTCCTCAGAGCACTGCCTCTGCCAATGAACAGAGCATATCTGTTAAAGGTTCTGACACTGTTCTGCCTCTTGCGCAGGCTGAAGCTGAAGATTTTATGAATGAGAGTTCCGATAAGGGTGTATCAGTTACCGGAGGCGGGTCTGGTGTAGGGATTGCAGCACTCATTGACGGACAGGTAGACATTGCTACCGCATCCAGAGAAATTAATGACAATGAGACCCAAAACGCAAAGAAGAACGGAATCAATCCTGTTGCTAAGACCATTGCCTACGACGGCATTACAGTGGTTGTAAATCCTGCAAATCCTGTTTCTAATCTAACTTTTGATCAGGTGCGCAATATCTATAACGGAAACATAAGTAACTGGAAGGATGTAGGTGGTCAGGATAAGCCGATAGTAGCTATTTCCAGAGACAGCAGTTCTGGAACTTATAAGGACTTCCAGACGATGGCTATGAATGGGGACAAATATCGGCCTGACGTTCTCGCCCAATCTGCTACCGGCGGAATAGTCAGTGAGGTCGCTCAGAACCCTAATGCAATCGGATACATCGGTTTTGCATATCTTGATAAAACTACCAAGGGCCTTAAGCCTGGACAAAGGAAACGGCTCCGTAGCTCCGACTGCAGAGACAATTAGCAGTGGTGCATATCCGCTCTCGAGAGCTCTCTTATTCTATACAAATGGAGAACCAACCGGTCTTATAAAGGAGTTCACTGACTTTGTGTTGAGCGAAAAAGGACAGAGTGTTGTTAAAGAAGTCGGATACATCCCATTAAAGAAGTAAAGTTCAACGGATAGATCAGGCTCAAAAGAGTACTCAAGGAAAAACATGTTAAACAGGAAAATTAAGGAAAAAGCGATCGAAACGACGCTCTTCTCATTTAGCGTCCTTACGGTCGTTATTCTTTTCCTTATATGTATTTTTTTATTCAGGGATAGTTTACTGCTCTTTAACGATACTTCTCTTGCGGACTTTCTTACCGGTAAGTTCTGGTATCCAACAGCAGAGAACAGACAGTTCGGATTATTACCTCTTTTTTTCGGTTCACTTATAGTTACTGCCGGATCAATTATTTTTTCCGTGCCTTTAGGTGTCGCTTGTGCACATATATCTCCGAGATAGCACACCCAAAGGTTGCAGACTTAATGAAACCTTTTATTGAGATTCTGGCAGGAATTCCTTCCGTCGTCTTTGGTTTTTTCGGACTTGTCGTGCTGGTTCCGATAGTACAGCATAGTCTTAATCTCCCTACTGGACAGACAGCCATTACTGGCTCCATTATACTTGGCATTATGGCTCTTCCCACGATTATAACCATTTCAGAGGATGCAATCAGTTCAGTCCCAAGCACTATAAAGCAAGGTTCGCTTGCTCTTGGAGCTACAAGGTGGCAGACTATGTATAAAGTAATAGTCCCTGCAGCTATTTCCGGAATCTCTGCGGCTGTGATCCTCGGTATCGGAAGGGCAATAGGTGAGACTATGACCCTTATGATGGTCACCGGGAATTCCGCAATAATCCCTTCCTTCCCAGGAGGTTTTCTGGACCCTGTGAGGACAATGACTGCGACAATTGCGCTTGAGATGGGAGAGGTTCCTCAAGGAAGCACACACTTTCATGCCCTCTTTGCAGTCGGAACAGTGCTCTTCGTTATAACTCTCTTGATTAACCTGATTGCCGATTCGATCAAGAAACGCTACAGGTTTAAGGTGGACTGAGAATGGGGTCGAATACTGAATTAAATGAAAAAGAATATAACTCCTTTCAGGTTCAGGGTGGACTGAGCATGGGATTGAACGCAAGAACGAGCGAAAAAATAGCATTTACACTGCTCAGGCTTGCAGCAATGGCTGTTGCCGGATTTGTAGTAATCATTCTGGGTTACATTATTTATAACGGATATAGTGTAATCAGCATAGAATTCCTTACCGAAATGCCCAAACGAATGATGACGCAAGGAGGTATCTATCCTGCAATTGTGGGTACTATGCTCCTTATCATCGGGTCGATGGCTGTAGCCCTTCCTCTGGGAATTATGGTAGCTATCTACCTTAACGAATATGCAGGAGAAAGCCGTACAACGTGGCTTATTGAAATGGCGATCAACAATCTTGCAGGAACTCCATCGGTAGTATTCGGTCTTTTCGGGATGGCTCTTTTTGTTAATTACTTTGGTTTTGGCCCTTCTTTGCTTGCAGCATCCCTTACGCTTTCTCTTCTGATTATTCCGGTAATTATTCGCTCCACTGAGGAAGCTTTGATTGCAGTTCCGTATGAGTATCGGGAATCCTCTCTTGCACTCGGTATCAGTAAATGGCAGACCATCAGGCATGTGGTGCTCCCTGCAGCCATTCCAGGGATTATTACCGGTACAATATTGAGCATAGGCAGGGTTTCGGGTGAGACAGCTCCTATACTTCTCACTGGCGCTGCTTATTTCCTGCCAAGACTGCCTAACTCGGTTTACTCACAGTTTATGGCTCTCCCCTACCACTTATTCGTACTTGCTACTGCCGGAACAAACATAGAAAAGACACGCCCTATCCAGTACGGAACCGCTCTGGTTCTGTTGATGATAGTGCTGAGCTTAAATATATTAGCGGTTTTAATCCGCAGGCATTATAGGAACAAATTAAAAATCTAATTTAATATATACAGATATATATCTGTATATTTTTATAAAATCAATCTATTTGCTTTTGCCAGCTTAACACAGATGAAATTGAGGTTAATAGATGGCTAAAACTGTACAAAACATAGCTCAACTCCAATATATGGCTCAGTCCCATATAAAAGCTGAAAATCTTAATCTCTGGTACGGAGAAAAGCAGGCCCTTAAGAATATATCTATAGATATCCCTAAGAATAGCGTAACTGCTCTTATAGGTCCTTCAGGCTGTGGGAAATCAACTTTCATTCGCTGCTTAAACAGGATGAACGATCTTATTAAAAGCTGCAGAATCGAAGGTAGTGTTTTTATTGAAGATAAGAATATTTACGAAGCAAACGTGGATGTTGTTGACCTCAGGAAGCAGGTGGGAATGGTTTTCCAGAAACCTAATCCTTTTCCGATGTCCATTTATGACAATATAGCATATGGACCGCGCTTACACGGTGCAAGTAAAGTAGATCTGAATGGGATTGTAGAGGGCGCTCTTCGTTCGGCTGCTCTCTGGAATGAAACTTCAGATCGGCTCAAGTCTCCTGCTCTCTCCCTTAGTGGAGGGCAGCAGCAGAGACTATGTATTGCCAGGACTCTGGCAGTAAAACCTAAAATTATTCTTTTGGATGAACCCTGTAGCGCTCTTGATCCTATTTCTACTTCAAGGATTGAAGATCTGATTATGAACCTTAAAAAGGACTACACCATAGTAATTGTAACACATAATATGCAACAAGCAGCCAGGATATCGGATTATACGGGATTTTTCCTGAACGGAGACCTGGTTGAATTCGGTGAGACAAGGCAGATTTTCCACAATCCTCGAGAAAAAAGCACTGAGGATTATATTACCGGTAGATTTGGGTGATTAAAAAATGGCTCGAGAACGGTATCTGAGACAGCTGGACTTTCTGAAGGATTCTGTGCTATCTTTTGGAAAAATGACTGACCTGATATTTAGAGATTCAATGGTTTCTATTGTAGATCTCAATACAACGCTTGCTAAAAAAACGCTTGATCTTGAGACTGAAGTGGATAAATTTGAAGAAGATATTGAGGTTTCTATTCTTGATTTGCTCGCACTCCAGCAGCCCATAGCCAGTGACCTGCGTCTTGTAGTATCTTCTCTTAAGATCTCAGCAGATCTTAAAAGAATTGTGGGGTTGTCGATCAACATCGCCAAAATCCCCGGAAAAATCGAAAGTGAGCATGTAAAGCCTCTTACGGATATAATAAAAATGGCAGAAATTGCAGAATATATGCTTGAAAATTCCATTAAGGCTTTCAAATATCAAGATATTGAACTTGCAAGATCGACGGCTGCCAGGGACAATGAAGTCGATAAGCTATTTTATACAATCTGGGTTGAATTGATAGAAGCGATGGCTGAAGATAAGAACATCATTTCTAAAGCTACATATTTATTATTCTTGATTAGATATATTGAAAGGATTGCTGATCACTGCTGCAATATATGTGAGAGTGTGGTTTATCTTGTAACAGCTGATAGGGCTAAATTAAATTAATAAATATTGGTTTATGTTAACTGTTTTCTTAACAGTAACATACTCATTCCAACTTTAAGGCATCTATTCTATCGTTAATCTCATTTTTATGTACTCCGACCCATGTCCTATGTCTTTAAAATTGATTAATGAGTTCATTCATCGTTTTTATGCTTACGAACATATTCTTGATCATTGGTGTTGTAAGATTAGATTTTCCCATGGTTGAATTCGCATCTTCGATCATTCCATCCGGGCTTTGGAGAGAAGCATCTATCTGTGACAAAGTTATGTTCAAAGAATTTGGTGTAACATTTGTAACATTTGTATCATTCAGGCTCACAGGACTCACGCCAAAGGCAGCAAGTATGGAATCAACGTCTTTTACGCCCTCATCCGCCCCTTCTTTTGTAGGCGCAAGGAACGGATATTCTTCGATATGGTCATCCAGGGTTTTGCTAATAAGATTCAAATTGAGATCAAGCATTTGCAACATGGATGTAAGAAAATTCATATTCAGTGTTATTTCACTTTCCAGGAGTCCAATAGTGCTATCGGTAGTTTGGGGGTTAGAACTCGTCTCGTTGATGTCGTTTATATCTGCAAATGCTGGGATAACGGATAGTATTAATATAAGTCCTAAAACAATAGACAGGTAAATAACTCTACACCTTGCCATATTAATCCTCTCTTTTAATAGATTTAGAACCTTTGAGAAAATTAACAACTATAGTTCGTTAATAATAGGTTCAGTTTAACGCATGTCGATATTTTAGCTTTTTATATGGGGGAATTAGTCGTTGGTTTTCAACGTTTCTAACTATTTTGTTGTGTGGGGAATCTTCATTGTTTTTGTGAATTTTGTGTTTGTGAATTATTGAATAACTTCCCTTTTTTTATCCTCAGGAATTAAACAAGTCAATTCTCGAGTAATCTATTTTTTTTCTTACCAAATTCCATAGGCTTCGCTATCGTCTGAAGAAATCATTATGAAAGTTTATAAGACTCTTTATCTCAAAATTAATGAAGATTAGATCAATTTTAACTTTATTTGGTTAAAACATCCAGAATCTGCATTAATAATAGGGGAATAATGATCAGTAATAATACTAGTTAATATATAAATCCGAAAGTAAAATTGATCCTTATCTTTGTTACGTTTAGTCACCTATTCTAAAAAGATAGATAAATTGTTAAAAAAATAAAAATAGTGCATAAATATCTTGCAATCTGAGAAGGTTCCTTTATAGTTGTAGGATTACGTATAATCATTGGACATTACCTCAAATAGAGTAGGAATAAATCCTTGCATTACATCCATTCTTTCCCGTAACTTAATTTGCTTTTTTATCGAACCCTAAGCGCTGGAGTTTTATACTTATATAAATATCACTTTTTAAATTTTATATTTCCAGGTTATGAGTTAAATGGCAGCAGGATCTATATTTTATCTTACATCTTTACCCGACCCCCCTGTACTTATCCTTCTGGGTGTCTTTTTGCTTACAGCTCTCAGGCAGGTTGGGTCTTTAAGATTGCAGATATGGCAGGTCATGACAATTGGAGCTTTATTGGTCCTGCTATTAGGGGAGATTTCTCCCGAAGAAGCATTTCGGGCGGTTAACATTGATGTGATTATCTTCCTCTTCGGAGCCTTTTGTGTAGGAGAAGCACTGAACAGGAGTGGATATCTGGCCTGGTTGGGGGGCAAAGTGGTTTCAAGGGCAAGGAATATAGATGAACTTGTCTTGCTGGTACTCTTCTCCACAGGGCTTTTGTCTGCTGTCCTTATGAATGACACCGTGGCTATTATGGGAACACCGCTTGTTTTGCAGTTTTCCCGAAAATTTGGGGTTTCTTCAAAACTTATGCTTTTTGCCCTGGCTTTTGGCGTAACCACAGGAAGTGTTATGAGCCCAATCGGAAACCCTCAGAATCTTCTAATAGCAATTGAAGGAAATCTTAAGACTCCGTTTTTAACTTTCTTATGCTGGCTTGCCTTTCCAACTCTTATCTGTCTTATTGTCGCTTATGCTGTGCTTAAACATTTTTATAGAGAAGAATTCAGAAAATCGATTGAGGTTCATTCCGAAGAACAGGTTACTGATACTGAGCTTGCCGGAGTTTCGAAAATAGCCCTTTTCATTCTGCTTACTCTTATAATCTGCAAAGTTTTTCTGGTGGAATTTTTGCCTGCCTGGAATTTCAATCTAAGCTGGATAGCCCTTCTTTCCGCGTCACCAATATTGCTCAGTAGAAAGAGAAAAAAAATTCTAAAAAATATCGACTGGACAACTTTAGTTTTTTTCATCTCTATGTTCGTGCTGATGGAAAGCGTATGGATATCCGGAACATGTCAAAATTTGCTTGTCAAATTGTCTCCACAATTGAGCTCCATTTCAATGATTTTAACCCTGAGTATAGTACTAAGCCAACTAATTTCGAATGTCCCTTTTGTTGCGCTTTATCTGCCTGTAATGGGTAATTCTGTCTCTCATGGTCAATTAATGGCACTTGCGGCAGGAAGCACAATTGCGGGAAATCTGTTAATTCTCGGAGCGGCTAGCAATGTTATTATTATCCAGAATGCAGAAAAAGAAGGTCAAACTCTTTCATTTTACGATTTCTTTAAAATTGGAGCTCTTATTACTGCTTTTGATGCTATTATATATTTTATCTGCATTTCAATCTTAATAACGATAAATTTTCCCTAAACCCTCCGAAAAAATGATATACTTCTAGCACATAAACTTTTTTCTGGAAGATATAAAATCATGACCCAGAACACCTTAGACGCAAATAACAAGCGCAAGCGCGCCAAATGCACCGTACAGAGTAAAACTCTCGGACCTGTTGAAGATCTTGAAGTTCATGTTCGGTCCGACTGGTGGCAGACTCTTTTTAACTCTCTATATCTTAAGACAGATGCAGACCTTCTGGATGATATGGAACTAACCAGGAAAGAGATAGATCTCATTGCCTCCATCCTGGGGCTGGCTCCCGAAGATAAAATTCTTGATCTGTGCTGCGGACAGGGAAGACATGTAATTGAGCTGGCAAGACGGGGGTTCTCAAATGTGGAAGGGTATGATAGATCACAGTACCTTATCAGGAAAGCCAGAACTAGGGCACAAAAAGAAAACTTGCAGGTAAGGTTTCGAGAAGGCGATGCAAGAAAGCTTCCTTATCCCTGTGATACTTTTGATATAATCACGATCCTCGGCAACAGCTTTGGTTACTTTGACTCCACTTTTGACGACAGAAAAGTCATCGAAGAAATCTTCAGAGTTCTTAAGCCTGGCGGCAAGGTTTTTATCGACACTTCGGACGGAGATCACACTAAAAAAAATTTCCAACCCCGATCCTGGGAATGGCTCGACAGAAGATATTTTGTTTGCAGGGAAAGGGCTCTCTCCTCGGATGGCGAGCGGCTAATTTGCAGGGAAGTAATAAGCCGTATCGACAAGGGGATAATTGCGGACCAGTTTTATGCCGAGAGATTGTACAATAAGGAAAGTCTTTTTGAATTGCTTACAACTTCAGGGTTTTGTAGTCCCACATTTCATACGACCTTCAGCTCGGTGTCCTTGGGTACTCAGGATCCGGGCATGATGGAGCAGAGGATTATGCTCTCGGCTTCTGTTGAAAAAGCCTGGTCGTCTACTCTTCAGTCAGTCGAAAATAGAAAATACCTTAATGTTGCAGTCCTGCTCGGGGACCCGAGAAGGAAAGATGAGGTCAAGCCTGCCTGTGTATTTGATGATGATGATTTCCACACCCTTGATGCAATGAAAAAGGCACTTGCAGAGATTCCCTTTATGAAATTTACTTTTTTAGACAGGCATGAGACCCTACTTGACGATCTTAAGAAAAAATCCGGAAAAATTGACCTTGTATTTAACCTATGTGATGAAGGCTTCTGCAACGACCCAACGAAAGAACTTCATATTCCGGCTCTGCTTGAACAACTAAATATCCCGTATACCGGAGGAAACCCACAGTGCCTTGCCTTCTGTTATGATAAGTCCATCATAAGGGGAGTTGCCAGGGAAATGCAAATTCCGGTTGCAAAAGGTATGCTTGTCATTGGTAGATCTGACCTCTCAAAGCTCTCACTTTCTTTTCCCCTGCTCGTGAAACCTAACTCTGGAGATTCGAGTTTTGGGATAACCCAAAAAAGCATTGCTAATAACCTGGAGGAACTCCGGGAGATCATAAAGAAAACATGGGAAATAATAGGTGCGGATAAGCCTGTCCTGCTGGAGGAGTTTCTTCCGGGAAAAGACCTCAGTGTCGGTATTATCGGAAATCCTCCTGTATGTACTATATTGCCGATTAATGAAGAAGATTACTCCGCTGTTCCTGCAGAACTCCCAAGAATCTGCGGTTATGAGGCAAAATGGTTCCCGGATTCTCCATACTGGAAAATCAAATCCGTACCTGCAGATATCCCTGAAACTACCAGAAATGAGATTTTGCAGTGCTGCCTTACTCTATTCAGCAGACTGGGATGTCGGGACTATGCTCGTTTCGACTGGAGGCTTGATGCCGAAGGCAGGCCAAAGTTGCTTGAAGTTAACCCAAATCCGGGCTGGTGCTGGGATGGGCATCTAGCAAAAATGGCAGCATATGACGGGATTTCCTATTCCGGGATGCTTGCAAGAATTCTTGAAGCTGCAAAGGAAAGGTATGGTCTCGGAATTACAGAAAAGATCGATATTTCCTGTAAATTGCCTGAAAGTGCTCGCCGAAAGAGTCCTGCTGAGTGTGCAGCCGAATTTGAGGAAGAAGTTGAGGCTAAGAGCTCCATGAACTCCGAAGATAACAGGGAGCAGAGCGTTTTCTCAGATCCATCTGAAGCGGTACAGGCTTTTGAGTGATATGATTGAGACAGGATTCCGGTAATAATTAAAAAGATCTTAGAGTCTTTATTCAAAAATAGCAAGGGATGCGGAGGTTTTTTGTTATCTTTTCGCTTCCCAATACCCCTTTAATTACGAGAATTGACTTCAGTTTATTTTTGAATGATAACCGTAAGGATATCTTCATCCTGCATTTTGTGGTCGATGCCTACCCTTTGCCCGGGATGTTTTGCAGAGTCGCCCCATATATGAGCATAGCGGAATTTTCTGCGAAAATCTCGGTGCAGGCGGTCACATATCTGACCTATATTGGTTCCACTCATCACTATCAGAGGCTCTTCCATATCTGCGGGCTGGCCTTGAGGTTTCAAATAGACACGAATGAAACCCAGGCGGTCGTAAATAGCATCTTTTAGGGTCTCAATATTGAAACCTTCATGAGCTGAAATGAAAATTGAATTTGGGTATATTTCCCTGCATTCTTCTATGAGCTGCGGATAGGCAAGGTCAACCTTATTAACAGCTATTAGAGATCTGACATAACTCCGATTATTTAGCACAATATCAATAAGCTGATCAACTGTAATATTTTCTCTTATAAGTATATTGGCATTATGAATCTTATATTCATCCAGGACCGCCTTGATAGTATCCTCGTCAAGGTCCAGCTCGACAGTCGAATTAATCTCTATTCCGCCCCTGTCTTTTTTCTTTATGACCACATCAGGAGGCTCTTCATCCACGCGGATTCCAGCCTGGTAAAGCTCATCCATGAGTACTTCGTAATGTTTGGGCTGGAAGACATCGAGCAAAAAAATAACCATATCTGAGTTCCGGATTACTGAAATGACCTCTTTTCCGCGCCCACGTCCGGAAGAAGCACCTTTAACAAGCCCTGGTACGTCCAGGAACTGAATTGTCGCTCCTTTATGCTCCAGCACTCCCGGTACAACTGTAACAGTGGTAAATTCATATGAGGCCACTGCGGACTTAGCGTCCGTGAGTTTGTTCAAAAGCGTGGATTTTCCTACTGATGGAAAACCCACAAGGGTCACAGTTCCATCTCCCGATTTTCTAACCGAATACCCTTCCCCTCCACCCTTTGCCGAGGCTTTCTTTTCCACCTCGTCTCGCAGGCGAGCTATCTTGGCTTTTAACCTGCCTATGTGGTGGGAAGTTGCCTTGTTGTACACCGTCTTCCGGATTTCGTCTTCGACTTCCTGTATTTGCTCCTGTATACTGCTCATCTGGAACCTGCCAACTTCGGGACTGAAGAAATGATTTTCATACTATTTGAAAACTGAAACTGCATCCAAACGGCCTCAATAAATCTTTTTCGATACAAAAAAGATCCGTATCTGGGTATTTTATCCTGAATAGTTAAATGCAATATATATACTTATGGAATGATTTTGTTCCGTCCAATAATATAAGATTTCAGTTCATTTATATTTCTTAATTAGTATAATAATATTTAAAGCTTATTAAAAGATATCTTTGACGATTCTTCTTTTATTAGGAACAAGTTACTATTTTCAAATCAAAATAGGAATTTAATATCCGAATTTGAAAATATATTTGATAGACATACTATTAAAAAATTAAAATTTTTGTATAAACTAACTGATAAGTTTAAATTTATTTTCCAGATGTTTAAATGTCTTTATTATACATAAAAAAACAAAAATTTTTTATAATAATACTACATAAACATTAAATGTCAACTATTAACTTTAATACACAGTTAATAAGAACTTTTAAAACAAAGTTGACTTACCGAAAACCATGATTTAAAAATAGGAGCTATTGACCCAAAGGATAAAGTGCAGGTCAATAACTGATTTTGAGTGTAAAACCCTCTGAAGCTCCTCGTATCCGGCATTCCAATGGCCAGATATCAAGGCTATTGTAAGATGAGATCCGTACATTTGTCCACTCAACGTTAAAATTTTGATTATGCTAAAATTCTATAAAAATCCAACCCAGAGGTGATACGATGCTAAAAAGACAGCTAGGAGCCCTATTCCTGGCAACTTGCCTTATTTTAACAACCGTACCTGCTGTAATGGGAGGTTCGAGTAAAGTAATAACTGTTTCCGGAAACGGAAAAGGAGACTTTAATTGTGATGGAAAAGACGATCACATCCAGATTAACCAGGCTCTTGCCGTTGCTGCCAAAAGTTCTGGCTATACTGTCCGCCTTGTAGGTCCATTCACATATTCTATAGGGGACTCTATTAAGATAGGCAGCAATACCGTCCTTGAAGGAACATCCGGTGCAGTAATTAAACTTCGTAAAGGCTTGACACCCTGGGGCAGTTCCCAAAAAGGTATGCTTATGATTTCCGGGAATAAAGCCTCAAATGTTGTCATTAGAAGTATAACCATCGATGGCAGCCAGTCAGATTGCTATTCCGGCGTCCGTCTCGGAGCAAACCATTTTAATATGGCAACGTTAATCGGATGCACCGGATTAACAATTAAAAATGTTACTTTCCGAAATGGATGTAATGATGCGATGCGTATTGCAAGATGTAAAAATGTAGTAGTAGATGGAGTAACTGTTATCAAATGCGGACATGATGGGATATGTGCTTTCGATGTAGTGGGCATTACGGTCAAGAACTGCAAATTCTATAACCGAACGTAATTCATCTACTCGATTCGATTATGTTACCAACGGAGTGTTTGCAAATAACGAATGTACCTCCACAGGTGGGGGATATGGAGGTTTGGAACTGGAAGATACCCTCAAAAATATAGATGTTTACGGTAACTATTTCCATGATTTACCTTACCCTGCCATAGTACGCGAACATACATCGGAAAGTAACGTAAAAATCCATAACAATAAAATTGTAAATTGCGGATAAAGAACTTTATTGATAATGAATTCTCATTTAGCGACTGAGAATTCATTCTAAGTTTTTTAAAAGTAGGACTTATCAAGATCTCATCAATCACATCTACTATATTCTTTTTTTTCAATATCCGAGCTCTATTCGGTTTTAAAGTACTTAATACAGCAATCTTTTACGGACGTGTCTTTTATAGACGCTATCTTTTACGGACGATTATATCTGCCATATCTGTCTCAGAAATGAGGGATTGGAGGTGAATACACTTCGATTATTTTCCCGGATGCTACATTTGAATCGGGAGAAACAAGTTCCAGTACCTTTCTTGCAATATGCTCGGGTTTGAGTTGAGGTTTATGCCCAAAGAGTGTTCTGTACATATCAGTGTCAACACCTCCGGGGCAGATGGCATAAACTTTGATCTCACCTTCCAATTCGGAGGCGATTGATTGGGTTATGCTTATTACTCCAGATTTTGAGGCACAGTATATGGAAAGCTCAGGAATCCCATGCAATCCGGCTCCAGAGGATATATTGACGATTTTTCCGTTCTTGCTGTTTCTAATATAAGGAGTCGCATATTTTGTGCAGAGAAAGATACCTTTTAAGTTAGTGTCCATGATCTTATCGTATTCATCCAGAGTGGTTTCTACCAACGGTTTTCTGTATGCCACTCCTGCATTGTTGACAAGGATGTCAAGTCCGCCAAATTCATCTGCAGCTTTTGAAATCAGCCTCTTAACATCCTCTTCATAACGTACATCAGCTCGAACAGCAAGTGCTCTGCCGCTCATTTCTTTCAATTCTTCCATAGTCTCTCCGATTCTTCCCTCGTCCCTTGCTGCAAAAACAATATTTGCCCCTTCTCTTGCCAGAGCAAGGCAGATAGCCCTTCCAATCCCTTTGCTCCCTCCGGTTATGAGGGCGGTTTGACCTGTTAGCTTCATTACTACCCCTTTTGTTCAGCGATCTCTATCTTCAACGTCTTTGTTAAATCAATGAATAGAGGGGGATATATTTTTTGGAAACTAGGTTTCTGAAAAAAGATTAGTTTCAATCCGAAATCATTCTGAGGAGCTCCTTCTTTTGGAGTGATAATATACTTGAATTCCTGAATTCACACCCGCTCTTAAAAGCAGTATTCGATTCTTTTATTGAGAATAAAATAAATAAGGGACAGATAATGGGTTTCTATAGATTCTACTATTGCCATCGGGGAAAAAAATTGTAAGTATATCAGGTGAAATCCCGAATTTGATGGAATCATGCAAGTAATACTGGCCATTTAGTTTGGAAGTGTTTGTTAAAGTTAGTGAAGCGTTATTAAGTCCTATTTTTTGAATCTTTGCCACATTAAATTCAGCACAAATCTCCCGAATCTTGGGTTCCAGGTTCTTGCTCCCAAAGAAGAAAATATATGCTTGCGCGAAGGGACTTAGGTGATATTCTATATCTACGTTCGCATCAGTTTTATAAAAAGCCATTTCGATGCTGTCAATATGGATATATGTGCCTTCCTTGAACTGCCCTTTGCCGATTTCCGACGATAACTTTGCGACCATTAAAGAAGCTGAGATGATCAGAGCAATTGCAACTATCAATTTTATTTCCATGTTTTTTACTACAATTATTATTTTTATAGTTTAAAGATATGCAGTATTTTTTTGCAAAAAAATCCAAAATCTTAATGAACAAAATATAATTATAATTTTTATTATAAAATCATATCGATAGAATATAGTCATTTTAAAAACGTGTCGAGTAGGAGCTTAAATTAATTGGAATGAACTTAAATTCTAAACTAAGAAAAAAGTCAAGGAGTATTAAAAAGCAAAGAAAGAAAATACAGCAAATAAAATGATCCTATAGACTCTAAATCATTCTGTTTTTTGTAGCTCCTAAGGAAATTTTGAAGGTAAAAATATCTATACCTTAGAACCTATCCAAAAACTGTTATAACTTGGATGAGGAACACTAAAAACTTCCCTCAACGCCCGAATGCTCACGAAGTGGGCAGACATCGGGTGGTCGCTGACAAAAAAGTTGAACCGCCGCGCTAATATTACGAGGGTAACTTTTGCAGGAATGAAATTAACGAACCGATCATATTCTGCAACTGTGAGAACTTTTGTCCCATCAGCGGTAACGAATCCATAATTCCTGAAAGAGATATACAAACAAAATATTAAGAAGTTCGTTTTTTTTGAAGAATTCATTAAAATTGATAGTAAAATAAGTGATTTTTTGCTTAAAATACGAACATTTTATAAATAAACGCTCATATTTAATAACAGCCTGCAAAAGTAGGTATTTACAATGTATATACAGGTTTTAAAACAAAAACTCTGAATCAAGAAATTATTGTTTGATGACTTTAAAATGCAAAATTATTTTGGGAAAAACAGGTATAACTAAATCTCAAAGAGTTTTGCTTTAACATTTTCTAATGCACGAAACTTAGTAAAGCTAGGTAGCAGAAATCTGCTACCACTCATTCTCATCTTTCATTACATGGTGATCCACATGGGAATAATGATTTATGATTTTACGAGATACACTACAAGAGAAATAAATGTCCTTTACAACGCTTTAACTCAATATAAACCCCAAGATAAAAATGAAGAGGAAATTGCAAAATTAATGCGAAAAGATTTATATGCTGAATTATTGAAAAGAAGGCAGAAAGCTTAATCAAGAGGTGTAAAGAATGGTCATAAGAGAGTGTAACTGCAAAATATAGATGATGCAGATGTTTGTCACTCTACTGGTGTAACTAAGTTTTTCAGGTCAAAGAAACATTGGAACACAGCTTCACCTTTTTTCCACTTTTTCTTCTTTTAGCACCATTTTCGCAACTAGAAAGACTACAAATGCAATGACAATAAAGTTTATTAACTCACCCAAAAATGCACCCCAACGAAGTACTATGGGTCCAATTGCAAGCGTTGCAGTCTCCCAAGCTCCACCTGGTATAAAAGGTGTGACGATCGGCATCACTATGTTATCTACAAAGGATTTTACAAAAGCTGTGGAAGCAATACCCATTATCAAAGCAATTGCTAATGGAATTACCTTGTACTCATAAAGAAACTCTTTAAAATCACTTAGCAGTCCCATATTACCAGTCTCCACAATATAAACGTTATATAATAAAATATGAACAAGTTCAATATTTATTATTAATTTAAACTATTAATATTTCGTGTATTTGATGTTTCCAAAAGATTGCGTACGGGTTCTGTGTAGTTGATGGGGACTAGGATAAATTTTCAGCATTTCTGATATCTATCAGGAGATAAAATCCCAAGAAACACCATAGAAAGCTGGATGATAAAAATTGGAATCCCGGAGATTGAAATGTATTCCAGGCAAGGACATTATCCTATAACATATCTTAAGCACTATCAAAGCCTTTCATTTATAGACCATGAACTTAGAGATATAAAGAAAAGACTAACAGAATGGGGGAGTTTAAAATAAGAAGTATTCTTCTTGCATACCAGGAAGTGTTGAACGGCGCTGAGCTCGAAAACTTGCCTTTGAGTGAATCCGCAAAAGACAAAATAAGGAAGTTTCGACCATTCGAAACGCTCACAGGTGCATTGTATTCAGATGTCGCTCAAAGCGCTGGTTTAAAAAAGACAACGGTTATAGGATTATCAAAGGTGTACATGGCTCACAAAAACAATAAAACGATGATTAGAAAGAATGGAGTGTATATAATTGTGAGTAATGTGGAGGGTACGGAATAATAGGGCAGTCGATAGCAGAAATAACCGATGATAATTTTGACTTTGATCCTATCCGAAAGCGTTGTGACCTACTATAACTTTTAGACACAATAACAAATATCAGTGGAATAATCAAAAAAAGGAGGCGCGACATATTAAATTTAACAACAATAAAAATTGATATGGGCAGTTGTTGAGAAAACACGCCCGTGCTCGAAAGTTTCTTTTTTCTAACTCGTTAATCTATTCTGCCAGCATATTAATCTGCCAAATTTTAGCGAATTTACCCTTCATTAATTAAGTTTCTCATCCCACACTATTCAAGCCGGATTCTCCTTGGTTAGGATATAAGCGATCATCTTAGGGTTGAGCTTTCTCTCCCTTGAAATTTTTGCCTCAATATCCTCAGCAAATTTACCTTCAAGTTTCATTTCTTTTATGTTTTCAATCACTGAAGATGGAACGGTGTAATATTCGTTTAAATCCTTCCTGTGACCCCATACATCTCCTTCGAGAAGCTGAATTTTCTGCATCTCAAGGAACATCTCGATTGACTTTGAAACCGTGGCCATGTAAGATTTAGGTAACTGAATTACCTCAATCTTTGGGCAGGTTTCAACCAGTCCAAAGATATCTTTGTTAGATGGTCTGAAAGCCAGGTGTACAATGCGTTCATTAGGGTTTAGTGTAAAGATTTCCTCTCTAGAACTAATTACTCGAATTTTCATTCTTTTCTTTTCCAACTTTATACTTTTTCATATTTTTACGTTTTTGCCATGATATATAATACGTTAAACTTACTATAAATATTTATCTCAATAAACTAACATTAGTTCAATAGTATAATGAATTTTTCTTGTTTTTATAATGCCCAAAAAGCAAATATAGGTATAAATAAAAATGAATTTGAACTCGTTTTTACATAATGTTTTAATGATCCCAGTTTCACATTTTCGATCACATCTGTTTTAAAATTACAATAAAAACATTATAAAATTTTTAGTCATTTATTTTAGGGTTTTCACAAAGTTCAGCTTGTAATTTTGGCAATAACGTGTTTCACGGCAGTGTAATGAAAGTTTTGTAAATTTAAATTTGCGATACAGCATACCGATAGTTCTACAAAAATATCTCATAAGGAAAGCTTTACTCAAATAAAATTACTTTTCCTGTTCTCTCATAGACCTTTAACCCCTTCGGAAGCTTTGAAGCGAATTCTTTTGAATTTAAGGTTTCCAAAAACTTCTTTACTTCCTGGATGTCCAGTAATTCGCTTCTAATCAGGAAATCATACTCTTCTTCGGCAAATTTTATGAATTTCAGATTAATCCTGTCCGCACAGTTTCTGATTCCTACTCCTACATCGGCTTTTCCGGAAATAATCGATTCACAGACTGCAACCCCGGATTTTGCTCCGGAGGAATATCCGGGTATTAAATCGGTGAGTTCCTTTTTGCTGATTCCTTTTTCAGCTGCAAGAGCAGCAATTTTCAGGTCAAGCAGAGCTCTTGTGCCCGAACCGAGGTTCCGGTTTATCAGGCGCTTGCCCGGAAGGTCCGAAAGTCCTGAAATCGTGCTGTTTTGCCGGACTATAAGCCCTACGTCCCTTCTGTATCCTTTCACGAGTACAATACCTGAGAGCCCCATACGCTCGATTGTCGTGACGTTATATTCGATGCCCGGCTGTCCATCGGAGCATCCGGAAGACAGATAAGGCATATTCACACCTGCAATGTCTGCAGTTTTTGCGGCAATTGCACTGAAACCCCCGCTTGAGCTGTTGAAGAGTGTCCTGAAGCGAAGTCGACTGAGGTCTTCAAGCAAGTCGATACCGGGGCAGGAGCCGCCCGTTATCAGCAGGTCAGGCTTTTCGAGTTCTCCGAAAAGGGTCACATCTACGGGAGTCCCTGCTTCAATAAATTCGGCACTGGAAGGAATTCCGATGAAGCCGTCTGCTCCGGAAAGAGACGTTATCGCGCCTGAACCTTTATCGGCAGGATACACCCTTCCCCGGATCAGACCGACGGGAAGGAGTTGTTGTCTTCCTTCGGAACGGAAATCAGTACCCATAATTCCATTTTCTGTTTTTTTGAGTCCCGAATGGGTTCCGAGGGCTTTCCGGATAAACGGGGCTACGAATTCGTTAAAAATCATTAACGCTGCTGTGGGATTTCCGGGCAGCCCGATAATAGGGATATCCTTTATTATGCCAATAACAACAGGCTTGCCGGGTTTGATGTTTATACCATGGGCAAGAGTTACGCCTATCTCATCTATTAAATGGTACATTATATCTCCGGCTCCGGCTGACGTACTGCCGGACGCCAGGATAAGGTCACACTCCGAAGCTGCGGTTTCAAGTAGCTTTTTCATAACAGGTTCGTTGTCCTCTACAACCCCGTAAAGCAAAGGAGAAGCCCCCAATTCCTTGATTCCGGCGTATAGTGTAAAGGAATTGACATCATATACCTGCCCGGTACTCAGCTTTTTTCCGGGCTGCACAAGTTCGTCACCTGTTGAAATTATCCCAATCTGCAGCTTATAGACAGGGGCCTCCTTTTTTCCGACCGAAGCAAGAACCCCTATTTCCCTGGTCCCTATTTTCTTTCCTTTTCTGAGCACACGTTCCCCTTTCCGGATATCTGAACCTGCTTTCATGATATTTTCCCCGATTGTTACCGGGTTGTAAATCAGCACGGTTCCGTTTTCTTCCGAGCTATACTCAACCATAACTACAGAATCCGCTCCCTCCGGGATCGGGGCTCCAGTTGCGATTTCTACAGTTTCTCCTGCCGAAACTACGAATCTTGGGCTTGAACCTGCCGGAATATTCCCAAGCTTTTTGAGTCTCACTGGCCCGTTTTCACCACTTGCGTACGTATCTTCAGCCCTTAAGGCATAGCCGTCCATTACAGCCCTTGAAAATGGAGGAACATTAATTTCGGCAACGATGTCCTCTCCGAGGATTTTTCCGTGGGAATTCTCAAGAATCAGACTTTCTTTTTTGGGGTTAACCTGCAGGTTGTTTATTATTTCCCGCGCTTTATCCATAGAGACGAGTTTCCGAAATTCTTTTCGTTTCATAATACCTCATTTACTAATCGAGTTGTGGTTCGCCTTCTTTTTATTCATTCATAGGATAAATGTTTGATTGCACTGATAGATACTGTTATTAGAAAATAAGTAAATTTACAGGTGTAAATTCCTTGTTTGACAATTAAAACGAGAATAAGCAAAGAAAAGCATAATCAAACAAGGAATCATCAAAAAATAGAGTTTGAAGGGAATTATTATCAAAAATGAATCAAAGGGAAGTCCCACTTGATTTTCTTATATTAATTTATTTTATATTTCTTTCTCTTGCAGACCTGCTTTTACTTATAAATGGGCGTACCTGTGCTCTTGGTTATTACATCAAAGGCTTCAACCATTTTCTTTGTCAGAGGTCCGGGTTTGCCTGTGCCTATGATTCTTCCGTCAAGTTTGGTAAGGGGAGCGGATTCAGCGGCAGTGCCGGTGACGAATATTTCGTCTGCTGTGTACAGGTCAAACAGGCCGAGATTTGTTTCGATTGTTTTGTATCCCATCTCGTCAAGAAGTTCGATTGCTGCTGCCCTCGTTATTCCTTTCAGGTTGCTGATCGTAAAGGGGGTGTAGACCTTGTCGTTCTTGATAACAAAGATATTGTCTCCGGAACCTTCACACACGAAACCGCACGAGTCCAGGAAAATGGCTTCATCTCCTCCTTTTTCGTTTGCCTCAATCTTTGCCAGGATATTATTCAAGTAATTCATGGACTTGATATTGGGGGACAAAGCATCAGGGGCATTTCTCCTGATACCAACGGTGACTCCGGTAAGCCCAACTTCGTAAAGGTCTCCGTACATGGCCCCCCAACCCTGAGCTATACAAATCACGCAGGGTTTTTCGCACTTGCGGGGGTCAAGCCCTAAATCTCCTACTCCCCTTGAAACTATCGGACGGATGTAAGCGTCCGTAAGATTGTTTTTCCTCAGGGTCTCAAGGATTACCTCGGTCATCTCTTCTTTAGTAAGGGGGATATCCATTGCAATTGCCTTTGCAGAATCGTAAAGCCTGTCAACGTGCTCCTTTAATTTAAAGACACGCCCGTTGTATGCTCTTATACCTTCAAAAACACCGTCCCCATAAAGGAAACCGTGGTCATAGACCGAAACCTTAGCTTCGGATTTGGGAACGAATTTCCCATCTAAGTAAATCAGCAGCTCACTCATTTGTGCACAATCCTTTTCATTTTCTCTACCTTGTAGAGTGTACCTGTTTCCTTGATATTTTTATATTTAACGAAATCTCCAGTGTACGGAGATCATGGATTACTTTAACATTCCCATTCTTTGACAATTTTAAGTCGTGGGATTCTTTATTGAATTCAGAGCCTTAAAAGAAGTATCCATATTGGCAAATGCTTATTTAAAACATTAAATATGCGGATAGGTACTGAATATATATTATAATTCCGCTTTCAAACAATCATTCTAAAATTGTTTATTTTTTAGAATAATATATCCATGCAAAAAGTTTTTATCTTAAAACGCTTATTTCGTATGCCGCATTAGGAAATGAAATAGGGCTCGTGGCTTAGCCAGGATATAGCGCTGGGCTTCTAACCCAGACGTCGGGGGTTCAAATCCCTTCGAGCCCGCTATTTTATCTTGACTTTTGATTAGCCGATTTAATAATTCAGATAAGCATCTGCTGTTTTATCCCTACTTTTTTGAAAAAACTATTTTATTAAAAAGTTTTTGGTTTCATTTTGACAAAACATAATCTTTTTTCAATATCAATAATAAAATATATGTAAATTAATTAAGTTAAACAAATTAAATATTCAAAATTTTTTTATAAAAATGATAGTTATTTTTTTATTAAGAGACTCAACGATATTTTTATCTAGGAGAAAAACTTAGGTTTTATGCCAAACTCATATTCATAAGCTAAAATATTATTCTCGATTAAGCTAGGTTGCAACAATACGAATTGGAAGGGTTTAAACACGATATTAATAGAAATAAATCACAAAGCAGTCTTGCTCAACGCTAACAGATTACTTACTGGATCTGAATGAGTATTAAATTCATTTATTTTTCTGTATTAATAAGGAAAGAGCTCTCGAAAGCGCAAAGAATTTCTGATGGGTCCAGTCTCAAAAATCCGAGGAGTAGCTGATTTTATCTTAGTGTATCAAACCTGGAGAAATGCGATATGAGAGGAAACCTGAGGAATTCTGGAATTGATATTGTCGGATATGTCCCCTGGGGTACGCACATCTGCCAGTTCTATAATACAAAAGAAGATTTAACGGACATTCTCATTCCTTACTTTAAGGCAGGATTGGAAAATAACGAGTTATGTCTTTGGGTCACATCATATCCTCTCGGAGTAGAGGCTGCAAAAGACGCCCTGAGAGGGGCTATACCTGATCTTAATGTTTATCTGGAGAAAGAGCAAATCGAAATCATCCCTTACTCTGACTGGTTTATTGCAGAAGGGGTTTTCAATTCGAAGAGAATCCTAAATGGCTGGGTCGAAAAGCTTATTCATGCCTCAGACAAAGGTTACGACGGCATGAGATTGAGTGGGAATACTTTCTGGCTGGAAAAAGAAGACTGGAATAATTTTGTTGAGTATAAGAGACATACGGACAACGTCATCGACAATTTCCAGATGATAGCTCTATGCACTTATTCTCTCGAAAGACATGATCCGGCCGAGATCATCGATCTGGTCGTAAACCATCAACTGGCCTTGATCAAAAGAGAAGGGAAATGGAAGCGCATAGAAAGCTCCAGGCGCAGGGAAGCTGAAAAAGCAGTTATTCAAGTTACAAAAAATTGGGAACAAACTCTTGATATTGTACCGGATTTGATAGCAATACTTGACAATGAATACAGGATTGTTCGTGTAAACAGAGCACTTACGGCAAAGTTGAATCTGGCACCGGAAAAATGCATAGGATTAACCTGTTATAGAGTTATTCATGGGACGAACGAACCTCCAACTTATTGCCCGTACAAGATTTTACTCAAGGAAGGCCTTGAGCGTACAATAGAATACCGCGAAGATCGATTGGGGGGGGACTTCATCGTAAGCGTCTCACCACTACATGATTCAGAAGGAAACCTCATCGGATGTATCCACATCTCGCGTGACATCACCGAGCACAAAAAAGTAGAGGAAACTCTGAAAAAAGCTCATGACATTTTGGAAGAAAAAGTTAAAGAACGCACAGCTGAACTTGAAGCCGCGTATAAGTCGTTGAAAGAAATCGAAAAAAGCCTTTCTGAAGCTCAAAGTATGTCTCATATTGGGAATTGGGAATGGAATGTTACGACTGGTGGACTATATTGGTCTAACGAGCTGTTTCGTATTTTTGGACGTAACCCACAAAGACCAGGCGCAACTTATGATGAATTGCTGAACTATATAAATCCCGATGACCGAGAATACGTAGATAATGCCGTTAAAAAAGCTATGAATGGCGAACCCTTATGCATTGATTTTCATATAACTCTTGCGAGTGGGGAAGAACGCACAATACATGCAGAAAATGAAGCTATTTTTGATGAGAAGAATACCCTTGTCCGAATGAAGGGAATTGTTCAGGATATTACTGATCGTAAAAAAGCCGAAGAGAAAATTCAAATCCTGGCGAATGTTGTGGAGTCATCAAACGATGCCATTGGAACGATGTCCCTTAACGGTACTATTACCAGCTGGAATCACGGAGCAGAGCAGGTTTATAGTTACTCGGTAGAAGAGATCTTGGAGAAGTGTGTATCCACCTTGGCCCCACCCAATTTAGAGAAAGAAACGATAAAATTGATTGAAAAGATTAAGCAGGGAGAAAAGATCCACCAATATGAGACTACGAGGTTCAAAAAGGATGGAAATCTAATAAATGTTTCAATTACTCTTTCCCCAGTTTTTGATATTCATGGAAAGCTGACAGCTGTTTCGTTCATTTCCAGAGATGTAACCGAAAGAAAAAGAGTAGAAGAAAAACTTCGTGAAAGTGAGGAAAAGTATCGGAATATTGTAGAGACAGCGAATGAAGGTATACTTATTGTTGACGATAAAGCCACAATCACTTACGCTAATAAGAAAATAACTGATTTGCTCGGATACACTCTGGAAGAAGGCATCGGCAGATCCATATGGGATTTCCTTGATGAAGAAGCCAGGGCTAGATTCAAACTGAATCTGAAAAAGAGATGGCAGGGAATTAGTGAGAGTTTCGAATTGAAACTGAAACGTAAAGATGGTTCATCCCTTTGGGCATTTGTAAATGCCAAGTCGCTTTTTGACAAGGATGGCAAGTTTATTGGCGCAATGAGCATGCTAACTGACATCACCAAACGAAAAGAAGCCGAAGATGCTCTAGCGAATATCGAAATTGCTCGTAAGAAGGAAATCCATCATAGAATCAAGAATAATCTTCAGGTAATTTCATCACTACTCGATCTTCAGGCTGATAAACTCAAAGGAAAATCGAATATAAGAGATTCGGAAGTTCTTGATGCCTTCAGGGAAAGTCAGGACAGGGTTATTTCCATGGCTCTAATCCACGAAAAGCTCTATAAAGATGGAGAGGTCGACACACTTGATTTATCTTCATACATTGAGGACCTCACTGAAAATCTGTTCCTAACATACAGGCTAGGAAATCCCGGTCTCAGCTTGAAAATGGACCTGGAAGGGAATGTCTTCCTTGGCATGGATACTGCAGTCCCTTTGGGAATAATCATTAATGAACTTGTTACCAACTCCCTAAAGCATGCATTTAAAGGGAGGGACAGGGGAGAAATTAGAATTAAACTCTACAGAGAAAAAGATATAGATGAAGGCGAAAACGGAGAATGTAAAAGTACCAGTTTTACTCTAACCGTTTCAGATAATGGGATAGGTATACCTGAAAATCTCGATTTTGACAATCTTGATACTCTTGGGCTTCAGCTAGTAGCTTCTCTTGTAGACCAGTTAGATGGGGAATTTAAATTGAAAAGAGATAACGGGATAGAATTTACTCTGAAGTTCATAGTAACAGAAAAAATAAAACAGCATCAACTCAGTTCTGAACTTCTTTTTAAATAAAACACAGGAGTTACACGGTTTAACTAAGAAATCAGTAAGTTTCAAACTGGACTTAATGCTTTTTTTTCGATTTAAAGGTTATAAATGCTTTCTTTTCGTTACCTTTTTTATCCCGAAATTGAATTGTCGGACAGCCTGTTTAGCGTAGGGATAGTTCATATGAAAGGGTCGCATTCTACAACTTTCGTCTGAAATCCGAAAGCCATTAAGATGTAAGCCAGATGTGTAAAGATATGTTTTACATCTGGCTGCTGTCAGTCCTTGTCTGCATTTTTTTAAACTAAATACAGTCTTACTTCCTGTGTGGTAACCATCTCGACATTCTTTTCCGAAGGCATAATTATGGCCAGGATAATGTATAGTATTAGCCCTATCCCGTGTAATATTCCCAGGAGCACAAAAGCAAGCCTTACTAGAGTCGGGTCGATTCCAAAGTACTCTCCTAGCCCGCCACAGACTCCAAATAGCTTACGGTCAGTCATACTCTTTGTTAGGCGTTTTTCCATGGTGTATACGGTGTGCTTCTCTTCTTTTTCTCTATGCTTCTTTTTCTCTTATTCTTTTTCTCTAGCTTCTCTTTCTCTGGTTTCTCTATCTCTGGCTTCTTTTTCTTTAGTATCCTGATATTTTGTTTCTGTAGTATGTTCTATAGTCTCGGATTTGACTTCTTCTGTTTTTGCAGTGGTTGTTTCTTCCATGCTTTTCTCTGGTTTGGCCCATGATTTTTCAGTATAGCCGGTTTCAAGTTCTCCCGGAGCTGTAAATTCTTTAGCACTCGGTTCCTTTCTTTCCTGTAGTTGGACCTCTTTTCCGGTTTCTTTTCCGGCCATATCTTCTTCAGGTTTGGCCCATGATTTTTCCGTATAGCCAGTTTCAAGCTCCCCCGGAGCTTTGAAATCGCTTTCTTTCGGCTCTTTTCTTTCGAGAGCAGCTGAATCTCCACTTGCCTTTTTTTCTTCGACCTTTTCCTCAGATTTTATTCCTGATTCCCCCTTAAAATCAGACTTCGGGGTACCCGGAAATTCAAAAAAACTTCCTTGAGCTTTTTTCGTATCCGATTCCCCTTTAACATCTGATATAGGGACTCCTGGAACTTCAAAGTAACTGCCTTTAACTTTCTTAACTTCCTTTTTTTCTTGAAAGTTTGAATTATCTTGCATATTCATTATTCTATTCCTGAGGATTTTAGCATTATGGTGGTCTTTCAGGTCCCCACAATGGTACTTTTTTCATTACATATCGGGACTATTAAAAGAGCGACCATTGTTATTTTGCTAATCATACCCAGGCAAGGCAGAGGCATTTTGAATTAACAGCATGAATATGAAAAAAAGTAATGCGATAATAAGTGTTATCCAGTCGCTTTTTTTCATGTAAAGCTCGTGTATGGAGGTTCTGCTTTTTCCTTGATATCCCCTACTTTCCATTGCAAGCGCCAGTTCTTCCGCATCTCTTATTATCCCCCACAGCAAAGGAATTGCGAGGGCAGGAACCGAGCGGAAAGGATTTCTTACAAAATCCATTCCTCTTGCAGCCTGAGCGGCTTTCGTCCGCTCAACTCTCTCAAATAGGAGGGGAATAAAGGCTATAGAGATGTTCATCATTGTAGCAAGATCAAAGGAACTTATCCCCAGCCAGCGAAGAGGCAAAGGTCTGAGCATTTTTTCAACTCCGCATGTGATTGCGGAAGGATCGGTACTGGCTGTCAGAAGGGCTGCGAAAAGCAAAAGAAGTGTGAATCGAGCAGCAAAACTGAGCCCATTCTCCAATCCTTCCATACTCGGCTTTAGGATCCAGAATGAAGCAAAGGGTTCTCCTCCTGAAAAGAAGAGTTGTGTAAGAAATATAAAGGTAATAAAAAGTATCATAGGACTGACTGCCCTGAAGAGTATACTCATTGGTAAACGTGAGAGTAGAGCAAAGAAGAAGAAAAGCATGAATAGAGCCCCTATTCCCAAAAAATTCTCAATCCTGAAAGCCAGTATCCCAAGTAGCATTAATACTATAATTTTGGTCCTGGGATCCAGCTTGTGGATGGGTGAAATTCCGGGCACATAACTGAAGACTGGTTCATGCATATTCTCACCATTTTTTCATTTTTTGTGATTGTTCACAATTTTTATCGTGATAACTTGCAATTTTTATCGTGATCATTCTCGGTTATTTATTTTCACGACCACTTTCAATTATTGATTTCACTCTCAGTATCTCTTCAAAAGCATCTTCCAAAGTAAATAAGGCAGGATTGACTGGCAAGCCCCTGTCTTTGAGTTCCCGCATAATGGATGCAATGGGTGGAAGAGGACCACAACCGGTTTTGAGATAATCGTCTCTGCTTCCCTGGAAAGCTATCTCTCCCTCCTTTACAAGCACTATTTTTTGAAGCAGGGGAAAAAATCCTTTTAAGTTATGAGTTACTACTATAACTGCAGTTCCCAAATCGTTTATCTTTTTTAAAGTCTCAAGGATCTCTCTTTTCCCAATTGGGTCAAGCCCTGTTATGGGCTCGTCCAGTACGAGATAATCCGGCTTGAGAGCAAGAGCGCTTGCGAGCGCTACACGTTGCATTTCCCCTCCACTAAGCCGGAATGGGTTTTTGTAAAGCATTGCCCTGTCAAGAGAAACAGCTTCAAGAGCCTCAAGAACCCTTTCTTTTGTTTCTTTTTTCGAGTACCCGAAGTTAAGAGGGCCGAATGCTATTTCGTCGTATATAGTCCTGCAAAATAGCTGATCTGCTGGCTGTTGAAATACCATGCCTACCTTATGTCTTGCCTCTCTTGACGAAGGGTTATGACCATCCACCCTCACAGATCCTGTATCGGGAATTACCAGTCCGTTAAACATTTTTAGAAGGGTTGATTTGCCTGCACCCTTTTCTCCCAAAATTCCTATAAACTCCCCTTTCTCTATCTTCATGTTAATCTCTTTTAATGCAGAGGTCTCAAGTGGAGTATTCCTGTAGTAGGAAAAATTTACGTTTTCAAGAATAATTGACATATCTCCTCTGCAAAGCTATGGGGTGAAGAGATTTTATCCCAGGGAATTTCAATTCCGCAAGTTTTCAAACGGGCTGCAAGCTCAAGCATGGAAGGTAGACTAAATCCAAGCTTCTGAAACACAGGATCCGAAAAAATGCTTTCAGGTTTCCCTTCAAGCATTATCTTTCCTTTTTCCATCACAATAATCCTATCTGCAGCATAAAGCTCTTCGAGATTATGAGTGATATAAACTATAGTTTTTCCATTTCTCTGGAGTTTTTTAATACGTTCTAAAATAGCTGCTCCGGAATTCGGATCAAGCATTGAAGTTACTTCATCAAAAACCAAGCATTCGGGTTCCATTGCAAGAACCCCTGCTATTGCCGCACATTGTCTTTGTCCCCCGCTCAGAGTTTTTGGGGAGCGATATCTGTATTTTTCAAGCCCTGTATCGGCAAGGATCACATCAATACGCCTGCGGATTTCTGCAGTAGGAAGGCAAAGGTTTTCCAGGCCGAAAGCCAGGTCTTCTTCAACGGTCCTACCAACAAACTGGGTCTCAGGGTTCTGAAATACGATACCCACCACCTGCCGAATTTGAGGGAGTTTAAAAGAATCATGGGTATCCATACCCCTCAGCGTTACCTTGCCTTTCTGAGGTCTGAGAAGCCCGTTGAAATGCAGAGCAAGCGTGGACTTACCACTGCCATTTTTCCCGATTATCGCTACAAATTCCCCTTTGCTAATCACCAGATTTATATTTTCTAGTGCAGGGGTTCCATCAGGATAACTGTAACTTACTTTTTCAAGCTTGATCATATTTATCTGAACAGAAAAAATTTAAATTGAATGTTATAGTTCATAATTTGAAACAATATATGTAGCTACCGCTGTTTTTACGATCTCTCCTGGCAGAAAAGGGATAGCACCAAGAGTTAAAGCTACTCCGAGCCCGATCTGTGCCACTATCATCAACTGAAGAACTCCACATAAATAAATAACAAAAATTCCTGCGCTCATGTTAAGAGTATTGACTAGCAGAGGAGATCTGGTAGATTTTTCAGTTTTCTCGGATAGTTTTCCTATAATGTAAGCAGCCAGGATGAAACCGATTATGTACCCGCCAGTAGGCCCAAGAAGCACTCCTATCCCGGAACTGCCTCCTGCAAAGACAGGAAGCCCTGCAATGCCAAGAAGAGAGTATACTATCATACTAAGGCTTCCCCATTTGCTTTTCAGGATGCAACCGGCAAGCAAGACAAAGAATACCTGAAGTGTGACAGGTACGGGAGAAAAAGGAATAGGAATTTGTATATAAGCGCCTGCGGCAGTAAGAGCTGCAAATAGGGATGCAAATACCATCATTCTCAGTTCGGGAGATTGGGATGAATAGGACTTACTCTGTTTTAATTGCACACTTCTTCCTCTGTCATTTTTATTTTTAAGGAACACTAATTACTCTTAATCTTCTTATCCGTCGGTTAAATAGCCCGCTAAATATAAGGATATTTAACAGGAATGTCCATCTAATAAAGGGTATTGTTAACCTGATTAGAGAGTATTGTCAACCTGATACAGACGGATGGTTTACATTAGATTTAAAGCTTTCCAAATAAGCTATCTTGTTTTCGGGCGGCTTCTACGAGGTTCAGAGCGATAATTAGATATAGGTCTAATGCTGCTATAAAGGATGCCTTCCGGAAATACAGGTTCTGCAGACAGTTGAATGACTGTTTCCGTTAGAAATTGTCTTGTGGGCGCGTGGCCTAGCCCGGATATGGCGGCAGCCTCCTAAGCTGTAAATCGGGGGTTCAAATCCCTTCGCGCCCGCTAATCTTTTTTAACTTTTTCTGCACTATCCTGATAAGAGATTATTCTCGTTTACCGGCTTAAGAATTAACTGAATGTTCAGAAAAAGTAGGCAAGTTCGTTTAATCCGGAAAAATCTTAATAAATATCGAGAAATTTCTTATATGAAAGGAATGGTCTCGCATCTTATAACTATGATAGAAGGCACATGTTCAGAACAATAGTTCTAAAAACGTTAATGAAAATCAAATTCAAGTTCAGAGGAAATAAAAATTGATTCGAAAAGCCAGGGTAACTGATGTAGTTGTAATGAAACAAATTATCAGTTCTTATTCCAAGGATGAGCTCATGCTTGCCCGTTCCTTGAGTGAGATGTATGAGAGCATCAGGGATTACTATGTATATGAGACTGATGGTGAAGTCGTAGGCTGTTGTGCCCTTCACGTTGTCTGGATAGACCTGGCAGAGATACTTGCCCTTGCCGTAAAACCCGTATGCTCAAGAAAAGGAATCGGCTCAAAGCTTGTATCTGCCTGTCTTGAGGATGCCCGACAGCTTGGTATGAAGGAAGTCTTTGCCCTTACTTATGTGCCTGAGTTTTTCGCGACTCTGGGCTTTGAAATTGTAGATAAAAACAGCCTTCCCCGGAAAATCTGGACTGGTTGCTTGAGGTGTCCCAAATTTCCGGACTGTAATGAAATTGCAGTACTAAAGTCAATTGATTCCTGAGATTTTCAGGAACTTATTTTTTCCAAGACTTTCTTCCTTTCCTATTTCTTTCCACATCTCTGATTTCTACTTACTTTTTCTATCTTTTCTCACTCTTTTCTATCCTTTCCTGCTACTTTTTATTATTCTATCAAAAAAGCAGCTTTGCAAGAAAAAAGGCTCTGCGCCATTCTCTATGGGTAAGAAGATTTTCAACTCATGACCGCATTGGTTTTTAATATGATATCCACACAAAACGACGAAGAGCCAGAAAAATCCTACTTTTTCATTCTTTTTCTTTCAGAAGGTTATTATTATGATACAATCCTACAAGCTTATCTTTAGAAAAACATATAAGTCGAAAGCTTTTTTGACAGGACTCCTTCTATTGATTGATAGAGTATAACATTATGTAATAGGCTAAAAAGAGGTTTAAAGATGTCCAGGAAGGAAATATTTTACGTGATTGGATTGATTATTGTTACCATAATCTTAAGTTATTTTTTAGGAATAGATTTGCCGAATCTTATTAGATTTATTTTAAGAATATAATCCGATACTCTATTTTTTTGTTAGGAGTTTAGATCCTGAGCTTGTAACTTTGATAGATAATAATTAACTTGAAAAAAATTTGTAGACTCGGTATAACTAAAATGCTGTTTTTGCTTCCCAAAATTACCAGATTTATCAAGTAGCTTATCTTTTTCTTGCAAAAGGCATTTTTCTTACAAAGCCCAAAATAGCAAAAATTATTTATTCAAGAAGTTATATTTTTAGGTTGACCTAATTATGTGGTCTGAGGCCAGCCCTTGCTGGCGGGACGGTATTAATGAATACAGATCGGCTCGAAGAATATCTTGAAACTATCTTTTACCTTATTACAAAGAATCGGAGCCCGGCAAAAACTAAACAGATATCTGAAGAACTTAATGTATCCCCACCTAGCGTGACGGAAATGGTGAAAAAACTAAATTCCTCCGGACTTGTGGAGTATACGCCTTATCAGGGGGTCGAATTGACAGAAAAGGGGACTGATGAAGCCATCAGAATAAAAAGGAAACACCAGGTGCTCGAAACTTTTCTGGTTGATATCCTTGGTTTTGATAGGAAGGAAGCTCATAAAGAAGCCTGCGAGCTAGAGCATGCAGTATCTGACCCGGTACTTGAGAAGATTTATGAATTTATGGGTCGTCCCGAATACTGCCCTGACGGACACTCGATCAATATAGATAAAAACAACATCAATCGAGAGAACGGATTCGTTCCTCTTGATGAGATGGAAGAAGGAAGTATCGGCAAAGTGGCCCGAGTGGCCCTCCCCCGGGAAACAAAGGAGCGTCTAAACTCCCTCGGTATCCTGATCGGAGAAGATCTTGAAGTCAGGCGTAAGCAAAAGCAAGGCTGTATTTCGGTTATAGCAATGGGATCGGAAGTTGCTCTCGGAAGAGATATTGCAAAGAAAATTTTTATTACTCCAAGTAATAACCGAATGTAGAGTCGAAATTGAGCAGGCATATAATAAATACAGAGCAAAATAAATGTGGATGTGATTTTAATTTCTAGCTTAGGCTCTACATCTGTAAACTCAAGTAACGATAAACCTTCCTCTGAAATGACAATTGCCTTCATAGGCAATCCAAGCGTCGGAAAAAGTGTTTTTTTCAGCCGGCTCACTGGCGTAGGTGTTGAGGTTTCAAACTACCCCGGCACCACAGTTGCTCTTAAAAGAGGAATCGTTAAGGCTCGGGGGGAAACCATCGATGTAGTTGACCTGCCTGGAATTTATTCCCTTGGGATTACAAATGAAGATGAGAAAGTCACCAAGAAATTTCTGATTCAGGATAAACCGGACATAATCATAAATGTCCTGGATGCGAGCAGGCTTGAAAGGAATCTATACCTTACCTTGCAGCTTTTAGAACTTGAAATTCCTATGGTCATCGCCTTAAACCAGGTCGATCTGGCTGCAGATCTAGGGATCCTTGTCGATATAGACAAACTTTTTGAACTGCTCGGTCTGCCAGTAGTCCCAACGGTTGCAATCTGGGGAGTCGGGCTCGATGAGGTAGTACTCGTAGCCCTTGCAGAGAAGGAAAAAACCCAGAAACACCACCGAATAGAATACAGCCACTGGATTCAGGAAGCTTTATCCAAGCTGGACCATTCATTCCCACAACTTTTGCCAGGCGTAAAGACTGCAGCGCTTTTGAATGATGCAGAGTTTGTAGAGCTATGCTGTATGCCGCCTGAGGCTAATGCTGTTCTCTCTTCAGCCCGGAAGCTAAGGCAGAATCTTGAGCTGGAACATGGAATTTCAGTCCCGGATACAATTGCAAGAGACCTCTATGGGGAAGCCGGATATATCGTAGACAGCGTGGTCACGAGGTTTGAGCCCGAAAAGAGTATAAGGGAAAGGATAGATTCAGTGCTCACCTCACCATATTTCGGGATCTTTGTACTTATATCTGCCCTGCTTCTAACTTTTCTCCTTGTTTTCCGAGTAGGGGGCTTCCTTGAGAACTGGATTGTAAACGACCTGTTTGAGCCTCATATACTACTGCCTATAGAAAATATAACTGCAGGTATGTCCCCCCTTCCAAGAAACGTCATCCTGTATTCCCTCAGGGGAGTGGAAGCCGGATTTGCAATAGCAATCCCTTACATTGCAGTATTCTATGCAATCCTTTCAATATTCGAAGATTCGGGCTATTTGACCAGAGCGGCTTTTCTTCTGGACAACCTGACTCATAAACTTGGACTTCACGGGAGAGCTGTGATTCCTCTTGTTCTTGGTTTTGGCTGTAATGTCCCAGCAATTATGGCAGTACATGCTCTTGGAACACGGCGGGAAAAGCGGATAGCTTCCCTTCTTATATCTCTTATTCCTTGTTCGGCCAGGACAGTTATCATCCTGGGGCTTGTGGGGACTTTTGTTGGCTTCTGGCCGGCGGTTTCAATTTACATATTGGAGATCTTTATCATTGCCTCCATGGGCTGGGTCCTCGGAAAAAGTCTTCCAGGTCAGAGAAGCGGTTTTATAATGGAAATGACCCCCCTCAGAAGGCCGGAACTCAAATCTACCCTCACGAAAACCTGGATGAAAAGTAGGGAGTTTGTATTCATTGCTTTTCCACTTCTGCTGTTAGGAAGTGCGTTTCTCGGGATTGTTGATTCACTGGGCCTGCTTTCGATCTTCCAGAATTTTGTAGAACCTATATCTGTTGGCATTCTGGGCCTTCCTGCATTTGCTGCAACAGCTCTTGTGTTTGGGATTCTCCGAAAAGAAATGGCTCTCCAGATCCTGGCTGTTCTTGCAGGCACAGCCAACTTCGCAGCCGTAATGACACCTGTCCAGATGTACCAGTTTGCAGTAATCACAACCATTTATATGCCATGCATTGCAACGATTGCTGTACTGAAGCACGAGCTTGGAATGAAAGATACGGTCTCGATAGTAATTTTCACTGCGATCCTGGCACTTGTTGTTGGTATTCTGATTCGAATCTTCGGGCCTGCTTTCCTCTGAGTTTTTTGTCCTTCTTAGTTTTTTTGGTTTATATTTACCGCAAAATATTTATATTTAGCATATCGTGTTTATCGCAATGACCCGAATTACAAATCACTTACACAAAAACGTGTTAAGTGTTATTATGGATATTCTGGAAATGGATCATTTCCGGGAGCCTGAAATTGAAGAGGTTCATTTTTTCCTTGAAAGCACCGGAACACATGGCTCTATAGTTCATGAAAATGCAGTGGAAATGGACTGCACGTCCTCCAAAATTCAATCGAGGGAGAACGTATTATTCGATATCGAGAATCCTTTTCCGTCCATTAACTAACACTTTCTTAACTTCATACCCCTGAATGAAATCCAAAACCCACTTAACTCATCTTATTTTGAGTCAATTTTGGATTTCATGCCTTTATTTCGTAAAGATTTCTCTCCTAAAAACCCATATTTTGCAGTAAAAAGGTAGTTTTTAGTAATTTTCAGATTTACACTGTTTTTCTTTTTCCTTTCTTATTTCAGGTAATTTTTAATAATCATTTTCAAAAATATTTATAAACTAGATCTTACTTTATTATTTAGAGCAATAAAACTGGAATTCGAGCTATATAAGGATGAAATAGAAGTATCGATTACCATATATATATAAAGCAAGATTACATGTAGTGTACACACTGTTTAAACTTGTCTGATTGGTCAAATTATTAGACTGTGCTGATGTGCCTGCTATGAAAAAGTGCAGGTAATCAGGAAATCGGACCCGAGTTATCAAGAGGGATTTTATGAGAACTGGACAGAGGGACGTGCACAATACCCCTAAAAGGCGGCTGTCAATTAGTTATGAGGAGCTCGATACCCTCAAGAAATCAATTAAGGTTTCGGTTATCAATGAGTTGCGCGCTGAAATGGAAAGCTTTTCGGATCAGGAATCTTTAAAGGACACCGTACTTTCGGAAATCCGGACAGAACTAATGGGAATTCCTAATCCTTCTTTCCTTAAGGCTTCAATTCTTAATGAACTGAGAACGGAATTCAAGGCTCCCAGAAACGACCTTGAGACAGCTGATCGACGACTGAAAGAAATCGCTGGGGTTCAGGACGGGCTTATTCGGGAATTGCTTGACCAGAAAACCATTATAAGAAAACTGGAAACTGAGATCGAAAATTTAACAAAGAAACTTGAAGAAATGAAAAATACTCTCCAGGCACCAACTCCTGCTTTTTCCTTTATCCCCCATGAAGACCCTTTGGACCTGCCCCCCCTTTCTAAAAAACCGAAGCATACTCCTGAACTCCGAAAAGAAACTCCTGCAACATATGAAATGATTGAATTCAGAGAAGCCCCTGCCTCACTGCCAGGTACCGGTGCAAAAGTAAATCTGAAGTTTAGAGAAATTGAGCCAGAAGAACTTGATGATGCAGAAACTGAAGCAAAATGTGAGTATATTATTGCCGAGAGTGGAGATAAAAGACGGTTTAGAGGAAGTATACCCCAACAGCAACCGATGAGAATGGAATCCTTAAGACAATCTTCACCCAGACAACCTGCTTTGAGACCACCTGTTCCTTTAAAGGCAGACTCTGTAAGAACAAAATCTGCAGATGACCATAAGTGTGAATATATAATTGCTGAAAAAGTCTCAAAAAAACATATAATTGAGGAGTCCGTGGACAAAAGAGAACACGAAGACGCAGAAATAATCACCTGCTGCCGGAAGAGTTCCAGGACACATTAGCTAAAAAAACAGAAAAGCCATATCCTTTTCAAATAGTAGGGTAAAAAGTAAATTTTTCATATATGACGCACATTCAAGAATTTAACAACGTTTGAAAAACATACGCATAAAACCCATTCAACTTTAAAATTGTGCGATAAAATTATTGTAATTTTTTTTGGTAGAAAATTTTTCCTTGAATGCGAAGAGGATACGAAAATCCCTCAAAAACGCGAATGCAGAGGTCTTCTGTGTATATAAAAGAGCTAGAATTCGTCAACTTCAAGTCATTCGGAAAAAAAGTAAAAATTTCCTTTTATAATGACTTTACCACTATCTCTGGTCCGAATGGAAGTGGAAAGTCAAACATCATAGATGGGATTCTCTTTTCGTTGGGGCTTACCAGTTCGAGAACTCTTCGGGCTGAGAAACTTACTGACCTCATATATAATGGCGATGAGGCAAAAAAGCCTGATTTTGCCCAGGTAACTATTCGTTTTGACAATACTGACCGCAAATTGCCTCTGGAACTTGACGAGGTTGAGATCTCAAGAAAGGTTCGGCTGACTAAAACCGGGTACAACAGCTACTTTTATTTTAATGGAAAAGCTGTTACTCTTGGAGAGATACATTTCCAGCTTGCTAAAGCCGGTATAACGCCAGAAGGTTACAATGTTGTCATGCAGGGAGATGTTACTCAGATCATCTCAATGACTTCTCTGGATAGGCGAAGAATTATTGATGAAATTGCAGGGGTTGCGGAATTTGACGACCGAAAGCAAAAAGCTCTCGGAGAACTGGAAATTGTCAGGCAGCAGATAGAACGCGTAGATATAATTCTGGAAGAAGTACGAACCCAGCTCAAGAAACTTGAAGGGGAACGTGACCAGGCCTTAAAGTACCAGGCTCTCAAGGCTGAAAAAACCAGATTTGAAGGCTATATTCTGTTATCCAAACTCAAGGATGCCAGAACCGAACTAAAAAATATCGATAAGGAGCTTTCAGGAAAGGAAGAGCATCTTGAGAAAGTTCAGGTTCTACTGAAAGATAGACTTCAGGAATTGCAGTCCTTTGAAGATGCTCTGGAAAGACTTTCCCTTGAAATCCGGAAAAAAGGTGAAGATGAACAGCTCCAGGTCAAGCGGGAAATAGAAGAGTTTAAAGGAGAGATTTCGCGCTGTGTAGATAGTATTGAGCTTTCGGAATCCGAACTTGAAGACGCTGATATGCGGCGCAGGAAAGCCTTTGTGGAAATAGATACCACCAAGGGCAAAATCAGGGAACTGGAAGAGAAAATCGAAGCCGAAAACCTGAGAAAAGATAGCATTTCCTCCGAACTCTCAGATCGAAAGACGGAGCGCATATTGCTCCAGAGCAAGATAGCAGACGTTGACGCAAAATTTGCAGTGTCAAGGGATGAGCTCATGGCTGCCAGAAAGACGCTTGAGGATATTAAAAATGAGAAAAATGAGCTTATCAGAACAGAAGATCGGCTTCTTGATGCCCTCCGGAGAAAGTCATCGGAACTCCGGGAGATCGAAAACCAGATCCGAGACGCAGAAGCAGCAGTTACAACTTCTGACAGTGACACACTTTCTGTCAGATATGAAATTGAGAAACTTTCAGAAAATTTAGAATCCCTTATCCGAGACCGTGATGATATCGAGAGCAGCCACTCCAGGATTAAGGAAGATATCCGGAAAATCGAAAGCAAGCTTCATGGTCTCCAGCAAGAATATGCTATTACGGAGGCAAGAATTAGGGCCTCTGAGCAGGGAGGGGGATATTCCAAGGCTGTCGAAATGGTAATCGGGGCTGCACGGCAGGAAGATCTCTTTGGGATCCATGGAACGATTGCTCAATTAGGAAAAGTGGACAGGCAGTATGCAACAGCTCTGGAAATTGCCGCTGGGAACCGGATGCAGGCAATTGTTGTAGATACTGATACCGATGCTGCCGAAGCAATCGAGTATTTGAAGCGTAGGAAAGGGGGGCGGGCTACCTTCCTTCCTCTTAACAAAATGAAAGACTCCAGACGGCTTGGAAACCTTAGCTACGAGAATGGAGTGATTGGTTATGCAATTGATCTTATAGAATTTGATTCTGATTTTGAGCCGGCTTTCTGGTATGTTTTTCAGGATACACTGGTAATGAAAGACCTGGGCAGCGCCCGTCGTCTTATTGGAAAAGCGAGAATGGTTACACTTGAAGGTGAACTCCTGGAAAAAAGCGGCGCAATGGTCGGAGGTTCCATCTCTTCAAAATCAGGAATTTATTTTGCAGCTGCAGAGAAAGATAAACTTATTGAGCTTGCAAATGAGATAAGTTCTTTAGATGCCAGCCGAACTGCGGCTATAGGGAAGCAGGACAGTATTGAAAGTCACCTGTTCGAATTGAGCCGGAAAATCCGGGATTCTGAGGCTACGATCTCGCGAAAAGAGCACCAGCTTGAAGAAATAGCAGGCAGGGAAGCAAAATTAGCAGAACTTCTTGAGGCTAAACAGGCAGACCTCAAAGCAATTGAAGATTCAAGGATAGCACTCAGGACTGAGATGGATAAAGCTATTTCGGAAAAAGCCGAAAAAGAAGAAGTAATATCCGGACTTGAAACACAAATTTCCGAAATCGAGAAAAAACTTGCAGACTCACCTCTACCGGAAATCAACAAAAAGTTGGAATTTGTCGACCAGGAAAGCCGACGGCTTGAGGGCAGAATCCGGGATACCGAAGCAAGCTTGAATGCCCTACAGCTTGAAAAAGAGTATGCTGAAAAGAATATTGCCGATGCAAAGGAGCTTATAAGGGATATTGAGGAAAAGAAAGCATCCAGGCTGCAAAAGGTAGGGTCCTTGAAGATAAAGATAAAAGAACTTGAAGAAAAGCTTGAGGAAAAGAAAAACCGGGAAATCCAGCTTTCTGATGAACTCGTGGAGCTTCAAAAAGAAAGAGAAAGTGTTCAGGCCGAACATGGGGCAGTAAAACGCCGGGTAAATGTTGCTACAACTACCCTGGAAAAGGCAAAACAGCAGGTGCTTACCCTCAACGCTACAAAAAGCGCCCTTTTTGACCAGGAAAAGCATTTCGAAGAAGAAGTCCGGAGAAGAGGTATAGAGGAAACTGCTGAGGTTCCGAATTACGAAACGGTTTACATGCGAATACAGGCAATCGAAGAAGCCCTAAAAAGACTTGAGCCCGTAAATATGAGAGCAATTGACGAGTATAACGAAGTAGAACTCAGGTTTTCAGATCTGCAGGTTAAACGGGATACCTTATTTACTGAGAGGGAACAACTTCTTGAGCGCATCGATCAGTATGAGCAGCTGAAACGAGAATCCTTTATGGAAGCCTATATAGGTATTAATGCCAATTTTAAAGATATTTTCCACGAACTTTCCGATGGGTTGGGTGAGCTTCTACTTGAACATCCTGATGATCCTTTCGCAGGGGGTCTAATACTTCGGGCCCAGCCTAAGGAAAAGACCCTCCAGCGGATAGAGGCCATGTCCGGAGGAGAAAAAAGCCTTACAGCTCTTGCTTTCATTTTTGCTATTCAACAATACCGTCCTGCTCCATTTTATGCATTTGATGAGATTGATATGTTTCTGGACGGCTGGAACGTGGAAAGGGTCTCAAGGCGGGTTAAATCCTCAGGCTCAAAAGTACAGTTTATAGTCGTCTCCTTAAGAAAACCTATGATCGAAGCTGCAAGCCGGATAATAGGTGTCACAATGCAGGAAAATAATATCACGAGCATTACCGGAGTGAAGCTCAATGGCTGAACTAGTTGACAATATCGGAGTAGTGCTCGAGGTCCCTGGATTTCAGGCTCGCAGTTCTCGCGAATCAAAGGACAATGAATCTGTTTTTTCAGAATCTGAATTGAATGGACTGCCATATACTCTTTCATGTATGGGAATTGATTGGGACAAGTTTAACATTTCGGAATTCGAGACATATGAGCCCCTGGGAATACTGGTTGAACTTGCCAAGGCGGGTAAGATCGATCCATGGGATATCGATATTATGCAGCTAACTGACAGCTTCCTGGGAAGAGTGACAGAGCTTAAGAAAATGGACCTGAGAATTTCCTCAAGAACACTGCTTTATTCTGCAGTCCTTCTGCGCATGAAATCATCGGGAATCTTTGGGATAGAGAAGGAAGAAGATGTTGAACTTTATTCTGATTTTTTTGATGAACTGGACTTACCCGAACCTGCTGAATTCCCTATCCCAAAACTCCCGGTCCGGCGGGTTTCTACCCGACCGGTTACTCTCAATGAACTTATTCTTGAACTAAAAAAAGCCGAAAATACATTTTCCAGAAAAAATGAAAAGAAGAAAGCTCGTCAGGTTGCAGGGGAACACGATATTTTCTCAGGTCCGCAGCTTACAACCGGAGACCTCCTGGGAATTGCACACGAAGAAACTATTAGCTCGCGGCTGGCACTCATCTGGGCCAGGCTTGAAGAATTATTTAAGAATCAGCCATTAGTTACTCTATCCAGTTTTTTTGAGGCAAGTGAAGACCGGATAATGGATTATCTCTCTCTGCTTTTTCTTGCTTCAAACAGGAAAATCTGGCTTTATCAGAATAAGCTTTTTGGGGAACTATATATATATCCAGGAGAAGAATCCGGCTTTTCCACAGAGAATAACCATCCAATTTTTCACAATATGAGGCAGGAAGTAAAAGATGAATTCTCAGGAGATCAAATTATAAGCTCTTCGGAACCTGAGAAAATATTACCCGGGACATAGTTCCTACTGGTAATTTGACTGAATAATAGCCTTATTCTTTTTTGGAGTGAAACTTATGAGTGAGCTAGAAATTATCGAGGCGGCGCTTTTTGCTGCGGGAAGGGCAGTAAGTCTTGAGAAGCTTGCAAAAATAACAGAGAAGCCCAAAAAATCCGTTCTTAAGGTAGTACAGGAACTCATGGGGGCTTACTCTTCAAGAAGGTGCGGCCTTGAGATAATCGATCTAGGAGATCGTTATGTCATGCAGGTCAAGCCCGAATACTCCGAACTTATGCGAGAAATTGCTCCAAAAGAGCTCTCAGCCCCGAAACTTCGTACTCTTTCAATAATAGCCTATCACCAGCCTCTTCTCCAGTCAGACCTTATTGAAATGAGAGGCAGTGGGGCCTATGAACACATTAAGGACTTGATAGAGCGAGGATTTGTGGAGTCCGTACCCTGTGGGAGGAGCAGGCAGCTATCCACTACATCTCTTTTTGCTGATTATTTCGGACTTAAAAGAAATGATCCGAGAGCTATAAAGGAAAAAATCCTTGAACTTCTGAAGTCACAGGGCAGACAAAGTGAGATCGACCTGTGGTTACGAAAGAAAACAATTGGCGTGACCCCGATGTGCGAGTCTCTTCTAAGTATGTGCGGGATCAAAGATTACCTGGTTGTAAATGCATACTCACCTTCAAAAGAAGAAGTCTCCCGCTTGCTTGAAGTTGACGTGCTTATTATTTCGGCCGGTTATATCGATACAGTACGGCAGTATTGTGACGGAGAAGTTCTAGAAATTCACTCGACAACTTTTGAGGACATTGCCGAGGCAGTTTCCTTAATAGCGGAAGAACTTCCGGATGATGTAGATCCTAAAACAGTTGAAATTACACTTAAGAATATAAAGGAAACAAAAGAGAGATATATTTCAGACGCTGTGCTTATTGAGCAAAAAGTAAAGCCTGCAACTGAAATGGTCTCAAGGATCGTAAATGACCTCTCTCTGGGGATTTCTTCAGAAGGTTTTCTTGTTGCTCCGGATTATGGAGTTTCGAAAAGTGGAGTAAGGATAGATAAAGGAGCTCAAATCCTGATACCTACCCACCGTAATGTGGAAGGAGATCTTCTTCAGAGGGTCTGTGAGAAGTATGATGCTATTCTCAAAGGATTAAAAAAGCTAGAGGAATAAGCATCTGAAAACCCATGCCGCTGATACATTCGGCCTTGATTTTTTCGATCAAACTGGCGCCCTAAATTTAAGGTTTTCTGTTGTGTTTATAACCTATATATAAAGCATTTATATAGTATGCGGAGCATTTAACTATAGCTTTATATACCGTAAGAGAATATTACTTTTGCTTTATATCTTGAGGGTTGACAATGAGCGAATCTAGTATCAAGATCGAAAACGTGGTTGCATCAACCAAACTCGCTGAGGAATTCGATTTAACTGTTATCGAATCTGAGTTTGAGGGAGCTGAATATAACAAGCAGAAGTTTCCCGGACTCGTTTACAGGGTTTCGGATCCCAAAGCTGCATTCCTTGTATTTACATCTGGAAAAGTTGTCTGCACAGGTGCAAAAAATGTTAATGATGTGCATACAGTTATAGGTAATATGGCTAAAAAGCTGAATGGCATAGGTATTAAAACTGTAGACAATCCGGAGATTACTGTCCAGAATATTGTTGCTTCAGCAGATCTGCATACTATCCTTAATCTCAATGCTATTGCAATAGGGCTCGGACTCGAAAACATCGAATATGAACCGGAGCAGTTCCCTGGCCTTGTGTACAGGATTGATGAGCCCAAGGTAGTTGTCTTGATCTTCAGTTCCGGAAAACTTGTCGTTACAGGTGGAAAGTCCCCTGAGGATTGTGAAAGAGGAGTCGAAGTCGTCCGCCAGCAGCTCGACAACATGGGGCTCTTATAAAAAACCCTCTTCTTTATCAATTAAATTATATTATCCTTGGGCTCTTTTTCAGGAAAGAGAAGGTTGACGGAATTTTATTGTAAAACGGATTCTGCGAAGTGAGTAGAAGTTCCGGCAAAGGATATGTGTGAATGTGAACAGTGCAGAAATTTGTATTCTTATTCCCACCCTGAACGAAGCTGCAACAATAGGGCAGCTTATCAAGGATTTCAAAAAAGAAGGCTTTTCTAACATTTTTGTCATTGACGGTAACAGTAAGGACGGTACGGGAAAAATTGCTGAGTCCGAAGGCGCAAGAGTGGTAACGCAAACCGGGAAAGGTAAAGGCCAGGCTATGATCCAGGCTTTCAGACTTATAGAGGAGCCCTTTATTATAATGGTTGACGGAGACGGGACATATCTTGCCCGAGATGCTCCAGCGATTATAGAACCTATTCTGAAAGGCAGAGCTGACCATGTTATAGGTAACAGGCTTGAAAAATATTCTCCAGGGGCTTTTACAAAGCTAAACCTTTTAGGCAATCATCTGATAAATTCATTTTTTGACTTTGTGTACGGAACTCATTTGAATGATATTCTCTCAGGCTATAGGGCCTTTACTCTACAGAGCGTAAGGGAACTGGAGCTAAATAAAACAGGCTTTGAGATTGAAACCGAAATTTCTGTGGAGTGTGTCCTGAAAGGACAGAGAGTCGAAGAGATTCCGGTTATTTATCTTCCAAGAAGCGAGAAGGGTTTAACCAAACTAAACCCTCTGAAAGACGGATTCAAGATTGGCTCTACAATCTACAAGCTCGCAAAAGTTCATAACCCTATGTTTTATTTTGGTGCGATAGGTTCATTATTCATTCTGGCAGGCCTATTTACCGGAGCTTTTGTTATTATCGAGTGGTCCCATGGAATCACACGCGTTCCTCTTTCGGTCCTCACAGCCCTCTTTATTATATTCGGTCTGCAGATGTTTATCTTCGGCATGCTAAGCGATCTCATGGTAACCCTGCACAGGCAAACAATAAATTTAATTCAAGGAAAAAAATAGATGTAGAAAGTGGGAATTTATAATTAAGGTAAAAATATACTGGAGTGAAAATTCACTTGAGTAGAAATTTACTTGATTAAAATATCTACAGAAATATCACTATCATTAATAAGAAAGTTGGATCTCTTTTGGATTTTGGGAGAATATCCTGTTTTTTCCGTTATTTTTTTGCATTTTTGCTTGTATTTTACTTATAATATTCAGTTTTCATACAACTTTTATTTATATATCTCAACTCAAAAAACCTTAATAGATTTTCTTAAAACAACTTTATTTGATTACTGCTCAAAATCACTTTAGATTTGCTTATCTAAGTTTATCCTATTGGTCGAACCTATTTTTAAAATATAAATGCATAGCTTAGTAAAGTAAAATTGATTAAGGTTAAAGTTAATTTTTTAAATAGTGTTATATATAATTAATTTCCTTTATGATCTAACTTCACAATCCTAATTTACTCTTAATTATCGCATGGAATCTTACCGAAAATGAAAGCTTGAGGTACTAAATATGACAATTGTGGAAGATGCTCAAAAAGGAATAATCACGGACGAGATGAAGATAGTTGCAAAGAACGAAGGACTTGATCCTGAATTTATCCGCCGGGGTATTGCAGCCGGAAGAATCGTTATTCCAACTTCACCTTACAGAGAGGTAAAGATCTGCGGTATAGGCGAAGGACTCTTTACTAAGGTTAATGCGTCCATCGGTGTATCCTCAGACATTGTCGATGTGGATATGGAAATCAAGAAAGCCCAGGCTGCAGAAGCCGCAGGTGCAGACACACTTATGGAGCTAGGGACTGGCGGAGATTTCCTCGCAATCCGGAAGAAGGTAATTGACAGTATCTCTCTTTCTGTAGGTTCCGTGCCCCTTTACCAGGCTTTCATCGAAGCTGCAAGAAAGTACGGCTCAATTGTGCATATGACAGAAGACGAGCTTTTCAAGGCAACTGAAGATCAGGCAAAGCTCGGAACCAACTTTATGGCAATCCACACAGGGATCAACAATATTACTATGGATAGGCTTAAAGCACATGGCAGATATGGCGGTCTCTGTTCTCGTGGTGGGGCTTTCATGACTTCCTGGATGCTCCATAACGAAAAGGAAAATCCACTCTATGCAAACTTCGATTATCTCGTTGAAATTCTCAAAGAACACGAAGTCGTCCTCTCAACAGGAAACGGAATGCGTGCAGGTGCAGTTCACGATGCAACCGACCGCGCTCAAATCCAGGAACTCATTATCAACTCCGAATTGGCTGAAAAAGCGCATCAGCAGGGTCTTCAGGTTATTGTCGAAGGTCCTGGCCATGTCCCACTCGACCAGATCGCAACCAACGTAAAACTTATGAAGGAAATGAGCGGTCACAAACCCTTCTACATGCTCGGTCCGCTTGTAACCGACATCGCACCCGGCTACGACCACATTGTAACCGCAATAGGAGCTTCCGTATCTGCATCTTATGGTTGTGACTTCCTATGCTACGTGACTCCTGCAGAGCACCTCGCCCTTCCAAATCTTGAAGATGTCATCACCGGGGTCAAGACCTCCAGGATTGCAGCTCACGTAGGAGATATGGTAAAGTACCCTGACCGGGCAAAACAGCGAGACCTTGACATGGGAAGAGCCAGAAGAGATCTCAACTGGGAAAAGATGTACTCCCTTGCAATCGATCCCGAACATGCAAGAGAAGTTCGGAAAAGCAGAGCACCAGAAGATACCGATGCATGTACTATGTGCGGTAATTACTGCGCCCTTAAAATCGTAAACCAGAACTACAACCTTGCAAAATAAGCAAGGAATATTATTTTTAGAAAAGAACTATTACTTTTAGAAAAAGAGTAAAGCTCGAGGGCTTTACTTACTTTCAAAAATATTAGACGTTTACTTTATTAAACCTCCAGATTACAATGGATAGCATTGCAAGAGCAAATATAATGAGACCTGCAAAGGACATTATTATATCAGCCGTTGTATAAATATAGTGGCCCCCCATCACAGAGAAATTATCACCTAATGCAAAATACCGGATTCCATTTGCCAGAAGTGTCAATGGGTTAAATATCGACAGGAACTTGAGAATGTCGGGAAATGAATCTACGGGATATAGAGCATTACTTACAAAGAATAGAGGCATGCTTAGCAGAGTTAGAATGGATTGCATTCCTTCGGGCTGCTCAACAGTAATCGCTATCGATCCTGAAAGGAAGAGAAATCCCAGGGTGAAAATTCCAACCAGTACAAAGATTCCTATAGCAGATACAAGAGTTTGAATCGGATCATAGCCTTTGAAGAAATTCATCCCGATAAACCTCCCAAATACAATAATAATACCTGCTTGAATGAAAGCTTTTGTCATGGCAGAAAGTCCGACACCAATGATAATATTAATACGTGCGATGGGACTTGCAAGAGTTTCTTTCAAGAGGCTGTATTTTTTATCGAATAGGAGAGTTGTCCCCCCAAAAAGACTTGCAAATAATACATCCATAGCAATTATTCCGGCTCCCATATAAGAGAGATAATCGACAGTAGGGACACCAGGGATGGGAGGGAGCATCATAGTTATTCTATCAAAACTTTTTGACATTGCAACCCCAAAAAATGCAAGCCACATGACGGGTTGGATTAAGGAACTGAAGAGCACAGATTTAAATCTGAAAAATTTCACCATTTCTCTCCAGTAAATTGCATGGAATGCAAAACTCATGTAAGTGCCTCCGCAGTCTCGCTCTCGTTATGTTCATCTTCTGTTCCCCCTTCCCTTAAACCATGTCCGGTATAGTGAACAAAAACATCATCCATTGAGGGCTTTTTAATGTTCACTGCTGATATCTCTATTCCTTCTTGTCTCATCAGGTCCATAATTTTCGGTAATATATGAGTGGCATCAACCCCGATCATTAATCTCAGGAATTCGGTATCTTCATTTATGCCTTTTACTGATTCAAGTGTCCTTAAAATATTTGCAGCGCCTTTATTGTCGCTGGTCTCAAGATAAATGATGTCTTTACCTATTTGATTTTTTAATTCAATACCTGTCCCGGTTGTAATAATTTTACCGTGATCAATTATGCTGATCGTGTCGCTGAGCTGGTCAGCTTCTTCCATATAATGAGTAGTCAGGAAAATGGTGGTACCTTGCTTTTTGATATTCCTCAAATATTCCCACATTCTCAATCTTGTTTGAATATCAAAGCCCACCGTTGGCTCGTCCAGAAAGAGGACTGCAGGTTTTGTCATTAGGCCCCTTGCAAGTTCAAGCCTTCGCTTCATGCCCCCGCTTAAGTCTTTTACCAGGACATTCCTTTTAGATTCCAATTCAGTCAGTTTAATGAGTTCGTCTATTCTTTTCTTTCTTTCTTCCTTTGGCATTGAGTATATTTTGCCATGATACTCAAGATTCTCACGTACAGTCATTTCATAATCAAGGCACATCATTTGAAAAACGATGCCTATGGACTTCCTAACCTCTTTAGATTGTTTTGCAACATCGTACCCATTGACCTTAGCTGCACCCTTCTGGATTTTGCGAAGTGTGGTAAGAACATTTATTACCGTACTCTTACCTGCTCCATTTGGACCGAGAAATGAGAAAATCTCACCTCTTCTCACGGTGAAACTGATATTGTCTACAGCTTTTAGGTCACCGTAGTTATATTCAAGATTATTTACTTCTATGACGTTTTCGGCCACTAGTAAATCAACCCCTTCCCTTACTGAGTAAAATTTACTCCACCACTTTAATTTTCCCCATTTGAGTAGCTATTTATTAGAACTTTCTTTGTTGAAACCATTAAGTTTGAACAAATATCTTGATAGTTTTACACAAGTAGTTGTATCTCAGAGGGTTTATATAAATAGGAAATTAAACTTCTAAACTAACATCATAACCGCTCTTTGTTTTTCGTTTTGGACACTTTGGATTTCATTGTATTTGATTAATTCCATACTTATCTCAGAAATACATGTGGAATAACTCCGCTTCTTTGCTTTTTTAAAAAAATCTCTTTACTTTTGCTTTAATTGAAAGACATAATAGTACAGGAAAAGTTTATATTTTGGAACTTTCTCAGAAACGTCAATGATAATTCAAAAAAATTGAATTCAAGTATACCATTTTTCTATATTCTTGCGCAAGATTCTCTTACCTAAATGTCTTTGGAAATTTAAATATCAAGGTTTGAAAATAAACTAAAAAATATTAGGGAGCTCAGTTTTATATCTTATCCAATTTTATAATATTTATTGATTAATTTGAACGATTTTTACCAGTTTACTTAAATAGAGGACACTTTATGAAAATAGTTAAATGCCGTGATCTGGGTTTCAATTGTGATTTTATGGCTGCTGGTAGTGATAAGGACGAGATTGAAAAAACAATATTTGACCATATCGAAAAAGAGCATAAAGCCGAACTAGATAAAATGTCAGAAGATGACATGAAATATCTGAAGCACAGAATCTCAACCCTCCTTGGACGAGGCTGTGGCTGTGGCGCCTTATGATTAAGAATGCCTCGATTGAGAATGCCTCTTATGTCGTCACATATTCAGAGTCCATAAGTTGTAGTTAAGCAGAGCTGCAAAACTGACCCATAAGATATAGGGTATTAACAGGTAAGAAGCTGTTTTTGAGATCTTTCTAAACTGCACTATTGTCAGTAAAATAGCAAGCCAGAGAAAGATAATTTCAACAAAACCATAGTAAGGAGACCTTAAACCAAAAAACAGAAAAGACCAGAAAATATTCAGTACTAGCTGTATTCCAAAAATAAGTAAGCCAATTTTTACTTTTCTATCATGCAACCCTTTTTCCCATACGATATATAAAGAGATCCCCATAAGCGTGTAGAGCAAAGTCCAGACAGGAAAAAAGACCCATGAAGGGGGGTTGAAAACCGGCTTTTCAAGTAGAGAGTACCAATCCGTAAGAGATGACGCCGTGAATACTGATCCAGCTGCTCCTGCAAACTGGCAGAGCAGCACCGAAGCAAGTAGCTTGAAGTAATTTATCTTTGGAGACATGATATTTAATGGTGTTTTTGCTCAAATGATATAA
>CAWFUY010000021.1:0-65917 GCA_963818955.1 uncultured Methanosarcinaceae archaeon
CTCTCAGGAGATTATATGAAGCTACTGGAAACAAAAATCCTACAGCCTAGACAACTTAAGCTTAATGATTTTTTGGAAAAATAGTTTTGAATCTTTTCGAATATTTATTGTTGACTTAAGTGTCAAGTGATTGACTTTGAGCTAATTGGTTTGGAATGTATTACCCTAAGTGATCCTATGTGATCACCTTTCGTGTTTATTCGACCCACAAAGTAACAACCTGGATATGATTTAACTATGAATCTATTTCCTTATGATGAGTGATATTTATCCTCTCATTCCTGGAGTGACAATCTCTAATGTGATCCCTTGTATGTGCCGGATGAACAAATACTGCTTCACAAAAAAGACAGGGGTATAAATTTTCCATGTTATAAAGTTAGGAAACCTTCTATATAAAAATTTTGTTAATGATGCAAATATAATGAATTAGTTACGAAAATCGACAGCTGTCTGAGGTTATGGAACGAAAGGTGTCACTTTTTACGTTAAAAGATTCCTTAATCGAATACAAATGTATAAATAAGCTATGCAGCGACTATATTTGGGGGTATATAATGGCTGAAACCTTGAGACTATCACCAGTTATCAGTACATATCCGGATGATAACTACGAAAATCTTCAAATTGAAGTTATTCTTCCCGGAGTCGAAAAAAAAGATATTTCATTTAAATTAGATGCAAATAGCTTTTATGTAGCGGCTAATAAAGAAGGAGTTACTTACCTGGACAGTTATTCAATCGCCTGTCCGGTAGAACCTGGAAAGGCAACTGCAAAGTATTCAAATGGTGTGCTTAAAGTTACAGTACCATATCAGCAGCCTTTAGAAAAATTGGTTGATGTACAGATAGAGTAAAGAAAAGCGTCAAATAAAATCTTCGTTTTTTTATTCAAGATGCAATCTCCACCTGTGATAAGATGCTCTTAGGTGGTAACCACACATCATATCACAGAGAGGTGGAGTTCACATGGCATAGTTCTATTATACTTTTAGATTTATATATTTATCGTTTATATATATCACTGACTTCAATCTGCTTTATAATGAAAAAGTTTCACTTTATTCGAATATTAATTTATAAATATTATAAAGTGAAAGGGTCAAAACAGGGAACAGCATATATTTTTTGAACCGAATTAAAAGCATGGTTAAAAAATATACAAGGTAGCAACAAGGTAGCGTGATGTTTAAAAATTTACAACAAAGGGTACAGTCGCTTATGTACTTATTTTTGTAACACCTTTTTTATTCTTTTTCAAATAAAAATAAACGACTAACCCCAGAGGAACGCCTATAACTAGAGATGTTGCCAGCATATTACTAATTGCCAGATTAATTGGTTCAGAATTTAACAGGTTAAAATATAGGGATGTTGAATAGACAGCTTTAGCGCAAGCGACGAAGAACAACAAAACATATACCATAATGTGAAAACTATTGGTGCCAATATTGTATCATTTGACCTGAAGTCAAAGGTCCATTTCTCCACTCCTCCTTAAATAAATAAACGCTTTCTAACTTATTTATATTTATTTCACAGAAAGTGCTTCTTATTTTGTGTATTTCTCCTTTGGTGGCACGTTCAAGCATGAAAACTCTTATTTAGAGAGCCCAGGTTCTTTCATTTATGAGTTATTGCTGTCCTGTGGATTCCGGAAAAAAACAGGAATGGGAAGATCACATGCTTCAGGAAATAGACTTTTCTGGACAACGACATTAAAAAAGCCAGTGACGTATTTAGTGCCCTCGGCCATCCTATTAGATTGAAAATCGCTTATTTTCTCTCTCAAAGAGATCATTGCGTCTGTGAACTGATATTTAAGTTAACGGTGAGAGGCAGAACCTGGTTTCTCATCATTTGACGATTTTGAAAAATTGTGGAATTATCGAAGCTTATAGCGTCTCAAAGTGGCGGTTTTACAGGTTAAATCCTGAATTTGGAAGTGTTTTGAAAATCATATCGCAGATACAAAACAAAAAAGAGTTAGAATAGGATTAGCTGGGAGAGATGCAATATCGGGAAAAGATTTGGAATGAACCACCTGGAGCTTTTTCTCCACCGTCGCAACAGCAGCAGCAGCTATCATTTTTTGCAGCATCTTTTGCGGCTTCCGTTTCGTCCTTTTTGTTGAAAATTTTGTCGTATATATTTTCGTTATATATATTAGTCCATCCTATCTGTGTACCGGCTGCAATAAACATTGCAACGGCAATGGCTTCTGCTATTTCTTCTTTTGTGGCACCGGCAGCGACTGCCCTCTGTGAATGCGTATCGACGCAGAACTGGCAGCGCATGAGGACGGAGCAAGCGATAGCGATTAGTTCCTTGGATTTAAGATCACGAGGTCACTATCTTTGAAAATTGATTTTCTTACCTGTCCATAAGCTTCCGCAGTTTCAGGTAGTATTTCGTTTAAGAATGACAAATAATTCCTCCGATTAACCATTTATAGATTTACCATTTGGATTTTTCTTTCAGTTTAGATGTTTGATTCAGTTAAGGGTAATTTACTTGTTTGGATATTTTACTCAAAAACCTCAGCGGCCGGTTTTTCTGCAAAATGCAGAATTCCATTGTATGCTGCCTCCTCTACTCTCAGTTTTATGTGTGTATAGAAGGTCTTCTTCATCGTCCTGTGGTTTCTTTTCAGGATCTGCTTCTTCCAAAGTTTCACCTATTGAGGCTATTTTATCTTGTTCTTGCTCTAGAGTCTCTTTATCGGGTATTTTTTCTATTTTATTTCTTATCTTTTCATCTTTCATCTTTGATCTCCTGATATTGATTTCTGCAATAACCCGATTTCTTAAAATGTGTATGTATTCTCGCAGTGTTCCATTAGATCATCTATAAAAACGGCGTAGAAGTTCTCTGGAATTTCAAATTTTTCTTTTTCCATTGCCTCGTCTTGCTTCACACAGCTCTGGCTTCAAGGTCTTCTCGACAGGCTAATACTTTGCATCCTGGTAATTCCTGTATTCCGGCAAGAAGGTGATAGACTCCATCCCCTGCAAGGTATATTTTCGCATGTCTTGAGCGAGCGATCATTTTGAGGCATAAATCCGCTCTTGGACTTAAGGGAGGCTTTGTAAGCAAAAATACATCCGATTTTTCCTCTTTTGCATTCATTACTTCACTATCACTCCTCTTCATTATCGTTCATTATATACCACATAAAGAAGGACAATACATTCCGATTTTTCCATTTCTTCTATGAAATCCTCTTCGTCTGTCAGTTCTAAGGTTTCTATTAAGGTTTTTCCAAAAAGGCCCCTCTCAACCAGCGAAGGCTCGTGCACAATCACTTTTAGTTCCCCATATGCGTAGAGTATATCCGAAAGATTAGGTACTCCAAGCTTTCTGCTGTCCTGATCAGATGCTGCAAGATAAACGCCGTCTCCATAAAGGCCGAGAGTTACACTCATCCCATTAAGGCTTACTACAGCCGGCATTAAGTGCTCCAAAGAGCTTTTTCACTGCCATATGGGGCTGTGTCCAGTAGATAGAAAACTGATCTCATTGAACCTGAACCTCCTGAATATAGAGTCGTAGTTATGCCTTATCTTGAGAGTGAGATTACTTTGTCACTTTTACTCAACATTTCCGATAATTCATACAGGCTGGTAATTCTGATTCCAGGGAAGTGATCTTTACAATTAGTTTCTTCTATAATCTCTTCTTCTGGAACGTAGCCTCTTGCAGCAGCACATCTTGCACAGGCTCTGATTAACGCTCCTTTCTCCGCAAGTCCGGAGAATAACTCCCCCGGCATTGGCAAAGAAGGATGGATTCTGTCCTTTTTTAGGAATATGCACCGCATCTAAGTACAGGAAAATATTCACATGATAGTGTTTAAGTGCGTTTTCGGCAAGCTTCCAGGCTATCTCGGCATACTCTGAGATGTAAGGACCATCAGTAAGTATTATTGTCAGCGTCTTCAAAGCTTCCTCCGAACAATTTGTGATTAAGTAACAGCAGTTCAAACATATACAGCAAGAAATTGCAGTTGCTCCTCGTTATATGCATACTTCGGTTCTTTAAGAAGTGTACACTTCTCCAAGGTGACCTGACCAGCCATGAGCTTTATGGCAAAGCTGTAACAGCCCTGTTCGCCACATTTACCACAGTTGGTCTGTGGCAGAAATTTGTAGATATCCATGAGTTCAACCCTAGCCTTTTCCCTTGGAGCGGGGACAACTCCTTTTAAAATAGCTTCGTTGATAGTGTTCCTCAGGTTTTCAAGCTCTTCTCTAGCTTCATTCTCATTTTTAACCATTCTCATGCTGACTTTTCCCCTGCCAAAAATAGTTGTAATGATTTCTCCTCTTTTAACTATCAGGCTATCTTTTATATCCGAATAATTACCTCTGGGAAAGATAGGCTCAAGGATTTTCAAGACCCCACCCAAAGGCGGAGTCATATTTGCTATCACCCTAAATTTTGAGGAGTCTGCTATACAGGGTAAAAGTTGCCTGATTTCTGCGATCTCCACAGTTTTTGCTTGAGAAAAATCTTTAATTTCCTCAGTAGCGTTTTCTTTCTTACCTTTCAGGAAGTTTTTGCCATCTTCACTTAATTTGACGTTTGTTTCTTCTAATTCAATAAGACCTGCCTCTTGCAAAATCTTAAGATGGAATTCAAGAGTTTCTTTTCCTGTTATCCCTTCGATTTCCTCAAAACCTCTATCGCAGTTTGCGAGGAAGTTAATTATTTTTCTTCTGGCCTTATTGGCCATAGCGAAATTCACCAGCTTTGTCTCATTCACATCTACTGACATATGTTACACCTGATAGAGATTTTGAAGCACAAACTGTCAAAGGGAAAATGAAAAAGCCAGAATTTACCCATTTCCTTACTTAGTCAGGCAGTTCCTTCAGTAGTGCTTCCGGTTTAACGAGTTGCGCTTTATTAAGATGAATCAAATATATGCTGTCAAAACTTGCAGTTGCTCCAGTTTAATTGTATTTTCCGGCTCTTTGAGGGGTGTGCACTTCTCCAGTGTAGCCTCCCCGCTCATGAGTTTTATAGCGAAAGTATAACAGCCCTGTTCATCGCATTTCCCGCAATTAGTCTGGGGCAGGTATTTATAAAGCTCCATGGCTTCAACCCTGACTTTTTCCCTGGGGGCGGGGGTGATTCCTTTTACAATAGCCTCATTGATAGTGCTTCTGAGAGTTTCTAGAACTTCACTGGCTTCGGCCTCGTTTTTGATCATCGTCATGGTGACTTTTCCATTGCCGTAAATAGTTGTAATGACTTCACCTTTTTGAGTTATCAGAGCATTTATCCTATCCGAATATCTGCCCCTGGAAAAAAGTGGCTCAAAAATCTTCAGAGTGCCACCCAGAGGAGGAGCTACATTTGCAATGACTCTGAACTTTGACGAGTCAGCTATACAGGGTAAAAGCTGCCTGATCTCTACAATTTCTACCGGCTTTGCCTGAGAGAGATCCGCAGTCTTTTCAGCGCTTTTTTCTGACTTGTCCTTCAGGAAATTTTTGCCATATTCGCTTAGTTTTACATTGTTATCTTCGGTTTCTATCAGACTTGCCTGTTGCAGAACATTGAGATGAAAGTCGAGCATTGCTTTTCCAACTGCTCCCGCAATTTCTTCGGTACTTTTGTCGCCATCAGCCAGGAAGTTCATTATCTTCCGTCTGGTGGCATTAGCCATAGCATTGTTCACAAGCTTTATTTCATTCGGATTTCCCGGCATTAGAATCACCTACAAACTATCGGAACACAATTCTGAGCCCTCTGATCCTTTAAAGGCTTAAGATTGCCTTTTTCATGAATCAAATATTATAATTAGGACAATTCACATTAATAACAATGAGTTTACATCATAAAAACCCAAAAGCTCAATATCAAGAAAGATTGATATAACGTCCCAGTTTATCGATTCAAGGTAAATCTATTATTTTGCTAGAGTTGGACCGATACGATAGTGACACTACCTGTGTAAAGACTAAAAAGAGAACGCAATGCAGAGAAATCTGAAAACTGTTCTTAGTTGAGTTTTGATATTAAAGTAACTTATATGAATAAAGTTGATAGTGATTTAATTCAGGCTTCTTGTATTGCACGTATTATTGTTTCGATGTATTCCGGCTTCACATCCGAGGGTCTTGTTTTTTCAATTCCAAGTTCTGTAATCATCATGTAGATATCAGCCTGCATTCCTGCTTCACCAAGTTTTTTTGTAGCACAGCGATCCGTACAGCCGTCAAGGGCGAGAATTCTAAAGCCCTCTGATACTGCATCCTCAACATCATCGACTCCTTTTTGAGCAGCTGCAGCCCTGTACATATCCGGTCTCCTGAAAGCGAGAGCAGACGCTGCCAGCATGGTCAGTTTTCCGGTGTTCGAAAGACCAGAACAGGCGAAAACGAGGGTATTTTTCCTTCTTCCAGATGTTTTTTCGGTTTCATTTGCCTGAGAAGGCGCTGATTCATTGTGTTTCGTTGTTCCCGATTCCATGGTTGTTATAACCTTAATAGTGATACTTTTATCTTTGTATTATTGACTGTAAGCTAACGAAACTGGGCACGGTGATGGCTTTATCAGGTCTTTTATTGATATCAAGTTTCATTGATATTCGATATTCTGTATTTTATGTATTGAGATCATTGAATTAATCAGAGGAACAAGAAATAGATAGATGCAAAACGACTGCTATAATGCTTTTAAATTGGAAATCATCAAAAGAATGGAGAGGGTGAAATGGGCTACATTCTTTTAATCATATTGTGTTGCGCATGGTGTACGATTCATAGTGGCATGATTTCATTAGTCGTTACTGATCATCTCAAAGAGAAACTTGGAAGTAAATATCGGTTTTATCGTCTTTTTTTTAATTTTGTTGCTCTTACTACACTGATTGCAGTACTTCATTACGGTGAAAGCCTTCGAGGACAGGTTATATTTCGTTGGGATGGCTTTTTGTTAGTGCCCCGATTAATACTTGGGGCCACAGCATTATTAATTTTCGTTTCAGGTGCATTAAAATATGATATGCTTGAATTTTTTGGCATCAGGCAGATTATATCGGGAAAATCACGTTCCACTTTATCCGAAAATGGAAATATAGAAACTTCAGGAATTCTTAGCTTAACAAGACATCCCTGGTATTTGGCTACAATTATCTTTATTTGGGTAATTAATAGTGATATGTATATCTCAACGTTGATTGTGGATATAATCTTTACAGTTTACATATTTATAGGGACAGTTCTTGAAGAGCGAAAACTTATTGCTGAGTTTGGGGACAATTATCGAGATTATAAAAAGCAGGTATCAATGCTATTCCCTTTTAAATGGCTATTCTCAAAATATCAAAAATTAGATCCCTTATTCGACAACAAATGATTGAGTAATGTATAGGTATTTTTTATTATATTCGTTGGATATATTATACATTGATGCCTTGCCCGATTAAGTTATTTAGTTTGATGTTTTGTCGGAGGAGTTATTCTTTTTGTTCAGAGGTGCTCAATGTATCCATATGGCTAATAGATGCTGCCGGCCTAAGGTGATAATATGTACAGGATTAAAGATCTCTGTCAATTACTTAAATTAGCAAACATTTGGGTTATATCTGATTTTTTTGATTTTTCTGATAACTAAGAAAAGAATAAATATTTGGAAATCTCATATTATTTAGAGGATTTACATGACTAAAAAGAAGATCATTAATGAAGTTTGTAGCTCTGAGGGGTCACACTGCGGATGTAGCCCGAGTTCCGGATGTAAGGTTGAGGCAGTTCTTAGTGTTGATGAAAGAGGACAGATGGTACTTCCGAAAGATGTGCGGGAAAAAGCTGGTATCAATACCGGTAGTAAGCTCGCTTTGATCAGTTGGGAAAAGGAAGGGAGCATCTGCTGCCTCGCTCTCTTAAAGGTCGAGACCCTCAACGGAATGGTAAAAGACGTGCTTGATCCGTTGATGAAAGACAATGAATGAAGAAATGAGATAAAGGAGTGAAGTCACATGGACAATAATAAGACTGCTGGTCACATAAATGATAATGAGACTGCTGGTTCATCGGGTTCATCGTGCTCATGTACACCAAAACCGGATACACAGCCATGCAGCTGTTCAACTGAAAAGATTTCAAGGTTTGCTGCGATCCCTACTCTCAAAAGTACTCCCACTCCTGAGATTCGTACGACCACCAGTACATTCACATTAGCCAACCGGTTCGATCACTTCCTTGCCCGGTGGGGTATGAACCGGATGGGACATATCGTACAGCCTGGTCTCTATAAGCTCGGAAACCCGACATCGGATTCGATGGTTTTTGTCTCGGCAAACTACACGCTGAGTTTTGATGCAGTTCGCACCGCACTTGCTGGCACTGATTGTTATATTCTTGTCCTGGATACAAAGGGTATTAATGTCTGGTGCGCTGCCGGTAAAGGTACATTTGGGACAGCAGAACTTGTGCGCCGCATAGCATCTTCGGGGCTTTCCAATGTTGTTCGGCACCGCTCTCTTATCCTGCCACAGCTCTCCGCTCCGGGAATTTCAGCACATGAAGTAAAACGTCGGTCCGGTTTTTCGGTGGAATATGGTCCTGTCCGTGCCAGTGACCTTCCCGAATATATCAAAACACGAAAGGCAACGCCAGAGATGCGTAGGGTTCAATTCCCAATGAAAGATCGGCTCGTGCTCACCCCTGTGGAGCTTATCCATGTAATATTTCCGACGATCGCTGCTACTATTATTCTTTATTTCCTTGCAGGCCCTCTTGCAGCTCTCGCTGCGATCACAACAGCGCTTGCAGGAACCGTACTCTTCCCGGTTCTACTTCCGTTTATACCTACGCACGACTTCAGTACAAAAGGGTTAATTCTGGGAGGGATTGTTGCTATTCCTTTCGCAATTTTCTATGCAACAAATTCTGCAGTTCCTTTTTGGGCAAATCTTCTGGTACCGATAGTTTTGCTTTTGATTATGCCATCCTTGACAGCATACTTAGCCCTTAATTTCACAGGATGTACGACCTTTACTTCAAGGACTGGCGTCAAAAAAGAGATTTTCCGATATGTACCTATCATGGCACTTATGGCAGTTTCCGGAATTATACTTTCAATTATGCTGGGAATAATCGAGTTCACGAAGGTGGTCTAAATGTTTGATTCTTATATTGAGAACACACTCAAGTATCATCCCGATAGGTGCATCAACTGCCTGCGCTGCACGCAGGTCTGTCCACATGGGGTCTTTGCCGAAGGAAAAGAACACATTGAACTTATTCAGCCATCTGCATGTATGGAATGTGGTGCATGTGTTCTAAATTGCCCAGTCCAGGCAATAGAAGTCCAGAGTGGTGTTGGTTGTGCATGGGCAATGATCAGCGCAGCAATCAGAGGTAAAAGTATGGATAGTGGCGAGTGTGGCTGTGGAGGAGAAGCTGGTTCTTGCTGCGGTGGAAGTGCAGAAAAGCCACCCTGTAGTGGAGATCGGTAAAATTTCGCATCAGAGGAGAGATTATTGGAAGCTATGAATTAGTTGTAACTATTATTGCAGTGACACCAGGATTAAAAATATTTGAAGTAAAGTGCATTTTATATGAATTTTGCATGTTAGAATGAATTTGAGAGTCAGATCTGAATTAATATCTAACCAGATTTAAAATCGAAAAATAAGGGTATAAACGCAATACTAATATATTTTCTGCCTAAATATGTAGATATGGAAAAAGATACAGGATTACAGGGAAAAAATAAGGTTCTCTTTCTTTGCACCCACAACTCAGCCAGATCCCAGATGGCTGAAGGCCTTTTAAGAGCTATGTACGGAGACCGATATGAGGCATACAGTGCTGGCATCAAAGCTACAAGTGTTAATCCTCTCGCAGTTATAGCCATGAAGGAGATTGGCATCGATATCTCCAGTCAGTACTCCAAGACTCCCCAGGAGTTTCAAGATATAATATTTGATGTGGCAATCACCGTATGCGACAATGCTAAAGCAGCCTGCCCCATCGTCATTACGAACCTGGAGCGTCCTACCAAGTTAACCAAAGCACGAGAAGTAATTCACTACAGTTTTGAGGATCCTGCCGCGGCTGTGGGATCGGAGGAAGAGAAACTCAAAGTCTTCCGACGAGTCAGAGATGAGATAAAAGACTGGATCTCCGGGACATTCGGGAAATGAAGATGTTTTTGTCGTGTCCAAGTCTAGTGATATTCAGACACTCTTAAAATCAGAAGTTAGAGATAATGTACTCAGTAACAGCTATTGTGGAATTCAAGCAGAGATAAATCGAGCCTCCAATTTATGAAACCTGCCAAAGCTTAAAGAAAATTGTGATTCACGGATTCTCGATATAGTCAAATTCAGACGGATCTAGAGTACATGGGCCAGTGGCACATTTCCCACAACCATGCTGATTAAGTTCAGGATAAGCTTTTTCTTCTTCGTGAAGTCTCATGAAGCATTTTTCTTTATCAAACCCACTTAGACTAAGAGCGCCTGATTGACACCTTTCCATACAGACAAGGCATTGCTCTCCTTTTTTATGTCTGCAGAATTCTTCTTTCGGGCGTGGAGTAGGAAGAATTTCGGCGGAAACCAGAATCGATCCAATTCGACCTGCACATCCAGCCTGTGTAATCAACATTTGGTTGAATCCGAAAGTGCCAAGTCCGGCGGCATAAGCGGCGCTCTTGTGAGACCACGATACATTAAAACCACTATTCTTATAATCGAAAATAACTTTAGGTACAATTGCAGTGATACCATCTTTTTCCAGCTCCGTTTTGATTTTTTCGTTAATTTCTCTGATAAGGTAAGAGGTATCTACACTGGCCTGAATTGAGTCCTTTACTACATCCGATTTCAAATTTTGTTTCACAAGCTCCTTTTCAAACGGCAAGAAGAAAGCAACTACTGTTTTTGCTTCGGGAAAGATTTCTTTTGGATGCAATTGATGCGGACCGACAAAATGTTTAATTTCAATGAAAATCGGGTCGTCAGTGGAAGCAAAACCGATGAGAGGCTCTCGATAATGGGTCTTGGTACCTGGGTTTGCCACAGTGTTCTTTATTATGAACTCAATTTTGTTTTTTAGTTCCATATTTAATCTCTAGAATATACTCTTGAAAATTGATAAAAGACTATCTGAAAGTCTTGCTATCTGAACGTAATCATTCACTTACTAAAAGGGTGCATAATGTCTTTGATTTTTTAGATAGATTTAATTTAAGTGCTGGAAAAATCATTCAAAGTTTTTTTCCTGTAACCCATTCCCTGAAATATTGCTATAATATCTCCGTTATCGTCAGTTATATCCACATTATATGTAGCAATTTTTGGGTTTATCGACGTTTCTTTAGCTTCAGCTATCAGAGTGCCTTTAGTAGCAGCTTTTACGAAAGACATATTTGCATTGATAAGAACTGCAGAATTTCCATGTGCATTTATTGCTGCAGCAAAAGCAATATCAGCGAGGGTAAATAATACACCTCCTTGCACTGTTTTCAAAGCGTTAAGGTGCTTTTCTTTTACTTCCAACCTGGCTTTTGCATATCCGGGAGAGATTTCTAGCAATTCTATTCCTACATTTACAATGAAAATGTCGTTCTTAAAATAATTTTTAAAATCTTCCATTTTGTAACTCCTATAGTTTGATCGTCCATTGATATAGGGTTGGTGTTTTCTGGTGAAATATCCAACGCGCCTTTTGCTCACGTTTTGATGCTTTGCAGTGATACAGTAAGTCTTCTTCATTATCTTTTGGACTATTTTCTGAATCTTTTCTTCCGATAGCGTGTTTTTTTAGTTCCTATCTTCCTTAATTTACTATTCCCAAATCAATGCAAATGTTATTTGAGCCCCAAGTTTTAAAAACCTTGAATAAGGGTATCAAGAATAATTGATTCCAAAAAGTAGTCTGAAATAAGAAAAGTAGCAATTAGTTATCTGTTTTAACAATGAGTTAACAATAGGAGCGATTTTATGGACTGGCCTGTAACTTCAGGTGATTATATAACTGAAGATGTAAACTCAAGCGTAGCTGTAGTAACGCTTGCCTCTGACTATAGAGCCTGGAACCTCAAGAACTTTGCAATTTGTGGGACCTGTTTTACGGAAAATTTCGGGATCGAAAAAGTAATCGTCAATGTGCTTGCAAATCCGAACATAAATTGCCTTATCGTCTGCGGTGAGGAAAGTGAGCATCTTGCAGGCCAATCTATGATTTCTCTTGCCGAAAATGGAGTTTCTACAATGGGAGGCTTGCGGAAAATAATCGGTTCCAAGTCTTCTTTGCCCTATTTGAATGAAATTCCAATGACTGCAATTTCTCGTTTCCTCAGGGAGATAAAAGTACTAGATCTGGTCGGAAATAAAGATCCTCTCACTATTCAGAAAGCCATCGACTCCTGCATTACTCATGCGAGAAGTGAAGCTTATACTGTATCGATGCCCGAGATAGATGAAAACACCTGGAGAAAATACGAAAAATTGGTAACTCAAAATGTAGTGTCAAAAATAAAGAAAGGATAAGTTGGAAAAGCCAGGAACAGGGCTGTTACAGTTTTGCCATAAGTTCATGGTAGGAGAGAAAACATTGGAGAAATGTACATCACTTAAGAGCCAAGATATACAGTTAATCAGGAACATCTGTAGGTTTTACTCTTTAATCTGAGCTATTGCAGTAGTGGGCTTCGAGGTTCATTTGTACGAGAAATATATCCAATTTTAGCCCTGGAAAGGTATATATACCTTCTTAAATCAGAGATAAATCAATGATTATTGATATGAATGATGAAGAAAGTATACAGCTTTTCAAAGCTTTAAGCGAAGATACAAGGTATATGATTATCAAGGCACTTCTTGAAGCCGAAAGTGAATGCAAAGAGGGGAAATATGGCCACAGGGGGGAATTATGTGCCTGTGAGATTCCGGAAATAATTGGTAAGACTCAGTCAAATACTTCTATGCACCTGGCAAAATTACAAGATTGGGGGATAGTTAAAGTAAGAAAAGAGGGAAATATGAGACTTTATTCAATAGAAAATGACAGAATCAGGAAGATTCTGGAAGTTCTTAAAGAATAATTTAATGATCTCGCTCCTCTAGTTAAAATACGCTTTTTTCCAGCCTGGTTTATTTAAGGTTGGTAATGAGGAGAATCTCTTAAAGCTTTTTTATGTTTAGAAGTAATAATGCTTCCCCAATTAAACAGAACCGGATTCAATCTTTATCGTTAACCTTATATCCCATAAAGCCAATATCAATATATATTGATATATTGAATAACAAATGTTGCCCAAAGTAGTGAAAGTGCATGTTATGCATAACTCTGGGTGAAAAAACATCAATAGAGGTTCTAAAATGGTTGACTTGTTCTATCCTCTTCAATGGGTTGCTGACAAACTGACATATGAGGTGTTTGGAATAGCACCTGAAACACGCCTTGGAGCAAGCGTCAACTTCGTCGTCTATGATGTGATGAAAATCTTCATCCTGTTGGCCTTCATGATCTTTGTCGTTTCCTATATTAGGACCTATATAACCCCCGAAAAAACCAGGCGAGTGCTTGGAGGGAAAAAAGGACTTCACTACCATCTATTGGCCTCACTGATAGGAATAGTCACCCCTTTTTGTTCTTGTTCGTCCGTTCCAATCTTCATAGGCTTCGTGGAAGCTGGAGTTCCTCTAGGAGTGACTTTTTCCTTCTTAATTACCTCCCCCCTGGTAAACGAAGCAGCAGTTGCTGCTCTCTGGGCTACAATTGGTTTTAAAGCAACTTTGATTTATGTAATCTCAGGCACTTTGCTTGGCGTTTTTGGTGGATATATTATAGGTCTCCTAAAAATGGAAAAATACGTAGCTGATTTCGTTTATAAGATTAAAGTAGGCGATCAGACCAAAAAGCCTGAAGACCTAAACATAAAGGAACGAGCTGCTAACGCTTATGACAGCGTTAAAGATATCGTGGGAAAAGTCTGGATATATGTGATAATTGGAGTCACTTTAGGAGGCATCTTCCATGGATATGCACCCGAAGGTATCCTGGCAAAATATGCGGGTAAAGACAACCCGTTTGCCGTCCCAATTGCAGTTCTTATAGGGGTGCCCCTCTACTCTAACGTTATGGCTATGATTCCTGTTGTAGAAAGCTTGATTGGAAAAGGGCTTCCTGTAGGGACTGCTCTAGCTTTTCTCATGGCAGTTAATGCAATTTCCCTTCCAGAAATAATAATCCTGAAAAAGGTGCTTAAAAACGAGCTCATAGGAGCTTTTGTACTAATCGTTACACTATCAATAATCTTTACTGGATATCTTTTCAACATGATTCTGTAAAAGTAAACACCAGGATATCATGAATTTGAAAAAAGTGTAAGAATAATAAAAAGTGTAAGAATAATAGAAACCTAATACAGAGAAAGGACAAGAATTAAAGAAGGATACGAGGTTAAAATATGAAAATAGAAATTCTTGGAACAGGTTGCTCAAAATGCAATAAAACAAAGGAAGTTGTTGAAAAAGTATTGAAAAATACTGGTGTTAAAGCCGAAGTCGTTAAAGTAGAGGATATTGAGACGATAATGAAATATGGAGTTATGATTACCCCTGCCGTTGTTGTTGATGGCGACGTAAAAATCGCGGGTAAAGTCCCCGATGAAAAAGAAATTAAAAAATGGATCACTGAATAAGGGGAAGAACAATTATCTTCAAGCATATAAACAGTAGTAAAAAATAAATTACCGAGGAGAGAATAATAATGGCAGAAGACGCAAAATGCAATTGTTGTGGCTCAAATAATGCAATCTTTCCATGTGTTGGGGCTTCAAATGTAGGACAGCTCTCTAACAAAATCGCAATTGAACTCGATAAAAGGGGCATTGGAAACCTTATGTGCACTGTCGGGATCGGAGCCCGAGCTTCCGGACTTATGAAATCTGCCGAAGCTTCCGACAGGATAATTGCAATTGATGGCTGCCCTGTGAACTGCGCGAGCAAAACTCTCGAACTTGCAGGCTTCAAAGTAGACAGTCACATTATCATCTCCGAATTAGGGATTAAAAAGACAAAAGATAAAGACCTCAAGGAAAACGAAGTTTCCGAAGTTCTTGAGAAAACACTTGAAATCTTGAAGTCAGAGTGATCTCGAATTCAACACTTTTTAAGAACGCAATGGGTTTTTGAATCATATCAAAAAAGCGAGACGCTATGAGTGGCATAGAAATTTTTGGAAAGCATGCACAAGAGTATGACAAATGGTTTGACGATAACAAGATGGTCTATGAATCTGAAGTTCTGGCCTTAAAAGATCTTATTCCCAGAAAAGGTACAGGCTTAGAGATTGGGGTTGGAACGGGAAGATTCGCAACTCAGCTGGGCATACGGATTGGAGTAGAGCCTGCTAAAGCAATGGCAGACATAGCACGAAAAAGAGGCATCGATGTTTATGAAGCAAGGGCTGAAGCGCTTCCTTTCAATGATGAATCTTTCGATTTCGTGTTAATGGTAACCACGATATGTTTCCTGGAGAATCCTCTTCGTGCTCTGGAAGAGACAAAGAGAGTTCTTAAGCCAGGGGGCCATATTATCATTGGGATGAACGACAGGAATAGTCCTCTTGGCAAAGACTATGAAAGAAAAAAGATAACAAGCAAATTCTATAAATCTGCTAATTTCTACTCTTCAGACCAGGTTTTGAATTGGCTAAGAAGTTTGGATTTTTGCCATCTTCTCATCCGTCAGACCGTGTTCAAAAGTCTGGGACAGATTAGTGCTGTAGAGCCCTTTAAAGATGGTCATGGCAAGGGAGCTTTTGTAGCCATCGCTGCAAAAAAATGTTGATTTATTACATGAAAGCGTTTATACGGCACAAATGATAATTAGTATTGTAAAAAAATGTAAAGGAGAATGCTTTTGAAAGTCGGCTTAATCAGATGTCTGCAAACGGAAGATATGTGCCCCGGCACAGCTTGTTTTAAAGTGATGAGAGAAAAGAAACTAGCTTTTGAAGGGATTACAGAGGATATCGAAATAATAGGTCTCAATACTTGTGGCGGTTGCCCTGGCAAAGAAGCAGTGACTCGAACAGCGGAGATGGTTAAAAGAGGAGCTGATACGATTGTTCTGGCATCCTGCATATTTAAGGGTACTCCTATAGGCTTCCCGTGTCCTCATGCACAAGAAATGAAAGAAGCTATTGTCAGGAAACTTGGCGATGCTGTAAAGATTATTGATTACACACATTAATTTTTCCGACCTGAAGTAGAGTTTAGATAAAAACAACATGCTTAGGCATTTTGTCTCATTACCCTATACAAACGCGGTAACTTTAGTCATTTTTTAGTTAAAATTTCCTTAAAACTGCGGAAAATCGAAGTTGTTTTTCAGTAATTGAAAAGGATTTAATCTACTCATCACACATATTGGTCTTGAGAAAATGAAACAGTTTAACAGCCTTGACCAGATCAAAAATTCATATAATGCACGAATTTGCCAGATAGCAGAGGAAAGAAAAGCTGGAAAGAAGATAATTGGTACTTTATGTCTTTTCGTACCTGATGAGATCATCTTTGCGGCAGGTGCTGATCGTGTCATACTCTGCGGAGGCAAGAATGATACTGTATCTATAGCGGAACAATATTTACCACGAAATATCTGTCCGCTTGTTAAATCTTCTTTTGGCTCGATCGTTAATAACGGTTGCTCGGGCGTAAAATCCTGCTCTCAGTTCAGCATGGTAGATCTGGTCGTCGCCGAGAACACCTGTGATAGTAAGAAAAAAATGTATGAATTATTGGGAGATTATGTTCCAACCTATGTTATTGACCTCCCACAGAGACCAGATAGTCCTGAGGCGCTAAACTACTTCCTTGGAGAACTCAATAAATTTAAGGTTAGCATGGAAAAGCTGACAAGCAATACGATCACAGGTGAGAAATTAAAGAAAGAAATAAAGTCATTGAACGAGACAAGACAGCTGATTCACAAGCTCTATGACCTGCGGAAAACGGACACTCAACCATTCAACGGTGTCGATGTGCTGAAGGTCATGCAAAAGCAGTATTTCCTATCGCCAGAAGAATTTAAAAAATCCCTTCGAATGCTAATCGACGAAGCAAAGCAAGTTAAAGCAGAAGGGACACGCAAGCCCAGGATTATGGTCTCAGGCTGCCCGATGGCAGGAGGCAACACCAAAGTGCCTGAGATCATAGAGAGCAAAGGCGGCGTTATTGTTGTGGAGGAAAGCTGTACTGGCACGAGATCTTTCTGGGATATGGTCGATGAAAATAAGGATCCTATGACTGCTCTAGCAGAACGCTACATCAAAATACCCTGTTCCTGTATGAGTCCGAATGACAGGCGTATAGAGAATATACTGGATCTTGCAAAGGAGTTTAAAGTCGATGGCGTTGTGTACTATACCCTGCAATTCTGCCATGGTTATAATATAGAGAAATATAAGGTACAGCAGGCTTTGAAGAAGGAAGGAGTACCTATACTTGCAATCGAAACGGATTATGGCGACTCGGATGTGGAACAGATAGGCCTGCGTGTAGATGCTTTCATGGAGATGCTTTCATGATTTCAGTGGGAATTGATTCAGGATCTGCAACTACAAAAGCTGTCCTTTTCAACAGCGGTCATATCTTTTCCCAAGTTGTAATACCAACGGAATTCGATTTCTTATCAGCTGCAGAAAAGGCATATAGAAACGTTGTCGCCATTGCCGGAGTTGATAAAGATGACATTAATGGCGTGTATGCAACAGGATATGGCAGGAACAGTATAAAATTTGCCGATAAAGCTATCAGCGAGATTACTGCACATTCCAGGGGGGTTTATCACCTGTATCCAGATGTCAGCGGAATTATAGACATCGGAGGTCAGGATAGCAAGGTAATATCTGTAAGTGACGGTAAGGTAAAAGATTTTCTGATGAACGATAAGTGTGCAGCAGGCACAGGCAAGTTCCTGGAATATACTGCAAGAGCACTTGAAGTGCCTATAGAGGAATTTGGGCTCCTGGCACTAAGTTCAAAAAAACCAGCCAGTATAACAAGTATGTGTACTGTCTTTGCCGAGACCGAAGCTATATCACTCAGGGCGAGAGGATTTACGAGAGAGGACATCGCAGCAGGACTCATCGAAAGTGTAGCAAGGAGAGTTGCTGTCATGGCTCGGCAGGTAGGATTGAAACAAAATGTAGCTTTTGTTGGTGGCGTGGCAAAAAACGCAGGTATAAAGGTAGCTCTTGAAAAAGAATTAGGTATATCACTCTATGTGCCACCTGACCCACAAGTCACAGGAGCGCTTGGAGCTGCTCTTCTCGTTAATTATTAGTCACTTTCCAATATGGGTCGCAACGCGCACAATAATTCGTCATAAAAGTCTTTCACTCAAGACAATGATAAAATAGTAATGCCTGAAGGATTTGCTTCAGGCAGATCTTTCCCTCATCCCGACTCCCATAACCAGAAGGCTTGTTTCCATTGGAGGGTGGTTCCAGCCATCAGGAGAGATCGTCTTTTTCTCAATTGAGGTCTCAACCTGATTTCCGCTAAGGCCGCAATCTTTCATGTAATCCTCAACAAGCTTTTTCCCAAATTCAATTGCTGCAGCCAGGGCCTCTGTCATAAACATCAAATCTTAGCCTGCTGCCTGGAGCAAAAACCAGGAAATCCATTATCCGGAGACATTAGGCTTGCTGGACTTATCAGGATTTCCACTCTTTTAATTCCTCTCCCTACCAGGGCACCGACAGCGTTTCCTACTTCTGCATGTTCGGGAATCAGGATTTCGGCATCAACAAAGCTCTCCAGTTCTTTCCTGTGAGCCCGGACCGGGCCTCCGAGCAAAACGACCGGAACTTCCAATTTGAATTTTGCAGGATAGCTCCCGTCAAGGACTTTTGCAATAGCTGCTTCCGGCACCCCTTCCAGGATATACGAAAGCAGGTGAAGTGCCATGTTTCGTGCAACTCTCTTTTTTACAGCAGTGCAGAACTCCACCGGTGTCATGCGCATGAGTCTGGAAAGTCTTTCCGCTCCTATGCGGGAAGCTTCTTCGTTCCAGGCTGTATATTCTCCTAACACGTGCAGGGCATCGGTAGGAGTAAAACCAATTGCTTGAACAAGGCGTTTTTTGATAAGAGAATCAAGGGTTTGTGATTGGCAGTCTTTTCGAATCAGTACTGTAATTTCAGGCACTGAGATTGGTTCTTCTCCGATAACTTCGAGTACTTCAGCTTCTGCCTTGCTCAATTCCCCAGCCGGATAGCCTGATCTGACAAAAAACTTTGTTGGCTGAATATTTTCGCAAAGATTCTCTCTAGCAGGCGTGGAAGTTCTTTTTAGGTTACTGAAAAAGCCCGGATACTGCACTGCAGCTACAGCAAGGGGCATAACTCGCCGGGGACCGAGAAAGAGTTCCCTATTCACAGTCCAGATATGGCTGTCTCCTCCCGTGGCTGTTGTTTCCATCCTAATAGCTTTGACCCTGGTCTTCCAGCCGCCTACGACTGCACCTTCACCGCTCAGGTCAGGTACCCCCATACAGATAGAAGAAATATCTGTGCTCGTCCCGCCAACATCGATTACGGCGCAAGTCTCAAGTCCTGAGAGATAAGAAGCTCCGACAAGACTTGCTGCAGGGCCCGAAAAGATCGTTTCGATGGGTCTTTCCAGGGCATCTTTGATTCCTACCACAGAGCCATCACATTTGAGCATAAGGAGCCTGGCATTAATTCCCCGTGCTTCCATATCCTTGATTATGGATTCGACGAACTGTCTTGTTATGGGGATGAGCTGAGCATTGAGAAAAGCTGTGACTGCCCTTTCGTAAGCTCCAAGTTCCTGAGAAAGCTCATGCCCGCAAACAGCAGGCAGGCCTGTAAGTTTAAGGATCCGGTCCTTTACTCTCAGTTCATGTTCGGGGTTTCTCGTACTGAAATAGGAAGAAATGGCAAAAGCTGAAACCTTGTCCTTCACGCTCAAGGCAAATTTCTCAATAGTATTCAGGTCAAGAGGAGCTTCTTCTTCTCCGTTATGATCGTGTCCACCTGATACGAAAAGCACGTGCTTTGTGGGTAGTTCTTTTTCAAAAGGATGATCCCCAATAAGGATCAGGGCTACTGGAAATCCGGTCCCTTCGAGGATTGTGTTGGTGGAAAGAGTTGTGGAAACCGAAACTAACTTTATGTTTTTCAGGTATTCAGGATTCAGGCCGTCTATTACGTTTTTGATGCCGGGATGGAGGTCCGGATAGGTAGTAAGTGCCTTATTTGAGTCAACAATGGCACCGTCAGTATCCCTTATAAGCACCGCATCGGTGTATGTGCCTCCTGCATCAATCCCAAGGCTGTATTGCATGCTAAAAATACTCCTTTTTTGGTTACTTTGCAAAGAAAAGAATTAATATTTCGGCGTTCTTTTATACTATGGAGCAAGTGGCCATCTGGTTTTATTCAATCAAAAATAGGCAACAAAAAGATAAGTAGGAGATAAATCCTCAAGCACAAAGGATATAGCTCCACTTAAATGCAGTTAGCCAGTTCTAAACCAGAGCTGTGAAAACTCTTTTGCTGTTATTTTTTGCTGTCTATTTCTCAAGCTGAACCGTAGCCTCTTTTAAAGTATTTCTTTCTCCAGTAAAGTGCTACATTAACAAGTCCGATCATAACTGGCACTTCAATTAGAGGACCTACAACTGCTGCAAATGCCTGCCCGGAGTCAATGCCGAAAACTGCTATCGCGACTGCAATTGCCAGTTCGAAATTATTACTTGCTGCACTAAAAGAAAGGGACGTTGTCTGTCCGTAATTTACCCCTATTTTCATAGCGGTAAAGAAGGAGACAGTGAACATAATTATGAAATATACTAAGAGGGGGATTGCAATTCTTATTACATCCAAAGGCAGGGTAACAATATATTCTCCTTTTAACGAGAACATCACAACAATAGTAAATAGTAGAGCATAAAGTGAGATAGGGCCTATTGTAGGAATGAATCTTCTATCATACCATTCTGTTCCTTTTGAGGGACGTAAAAAATAACGGGTTAAGAAGCCAGCAACAAAAGGAATTCCCAGGTAGATAGCAACACTTTGAGCAACCTCTCCTATTGACACATTTATTACCATACCACTCAACCCCAGCCATTCAGGAAGCACAGTTATAAAGAAGTAAGCAAAAATGGAGAAAAAGACTAACTGAAAAATGGAGTTAAAAGCAACAAGAGCTGCAGCATATTCGTTATCTCCATCTGCCAGTGTGTTCCAAACAATTACCATAGCTATACATCTGGCCAGACCGATTAGAATGACGCCTACCATGTATTCGGGATAGTCTCTTAAAAACACAATCGCAAGTATAAACATCAAAACGGGCCCAATGATCCAATTTTGCAGCAGAGACAAACCTAATACCTTGTGATTCCTGAATACTTTGCCTAATTCCTCATATTTTATCCGTGCAAGAGGAGGATACATCATAACAATTAAACCGATGGCAATCGGTATCGATGTCGTACCAATCGATAAACTCTTTAAAAAGCCTGCAAAGCCGGGATAGACAAATCCAATGCCTACGCCCACAAACATAGCCAGAAATATCCACAGGGTTAAATAACGATTCAGGAACGATAATTTAGATACGACGGAGTCTTCCAGATAGAACACCTCTCTGTTTTGTAAATCTAATTTTTTCTAATTCAATCGCAGCATCTGCCACTTGCTTTGATCTTCTCCAGCAGTTCCATATCTTTTTTACAAATATCTATTTTATCCACTTCGTCATTCATAATTATTGAAAGAAAAGGAAATTTTACGAAAGTCTCGTCCTTTAATCGATAGTATACCCATTGTGATTTCTTCTCGAAAGCAATTATCTCTGCAACTTTCAGCCTGTTCAGGTGCCTTGAAGTGTTTGATTGTTTAATGCCCAGAACAGCTTCAATATCACATACACATAATTCACCGTTTCTTAAAAGATTCAGTATTCTTATTCTATTTTCATCGGCCAACGCCTTAAGTATATAAACAAGGTCCGCAGACATCACCACTTGTATATGAGTATATGCAATTATACTCATATACTATTTAAAGCTACTTTTTTTACTTTCTTGAATATTTCATCTGCAAAACTCTTTAAATTGAGGATTAGGCTTCACATATTAAATTTATAAAATTATTTAGAACCTTACGACCTTCGTGTTCTCCGTAATTCTCATCTGTTATCTCAAGTTCTTTAATTTTTTTGGCATCTTCATCGTAGCATGGGTGAAATTGTAAACCATAAACAGCCAAATCTTTGTGTTTCATAGCCTGTATCTTACAATAATCTGACGTTGCAAGCAAATCAAAATTTTTTGGTATTTCGGATACGTGTTCGCCATGTGATACAGGTACCATAAAATTTGTGATTCCTTTAAAAAGAATATCGTTTTGTACTAGCTCTATTTCTATTAAGCCGCCTTTGAATACCTTTCTCTCAATATTAACTCCAAAGTATTTTCCTAATAGCTGATGTCCGAAGCATATCCCCAGAATCGGAATTTCTTGATTAATTGCATCTCCAATGAAACTCAATTCTTCCTCTATCCATTTGCACTTATCATTCACTGAATTGAGACTTCCTGTTAGTATTATCCCTTTAATGTTTTCTTGCAACGCCCATTTTTCAACATCTTGAGGAAATGCGTCCCATGCATGGATCACTGTGGTATTGCGCTGTAACGAATGAGCTAGCCTGCTTGTTATATATTGACCTACGTATCCTTTGTCATTTCTGACTATTGCTATTTTCTCCATGTTTTACTCTGGTGAGGATTAAACTCTATTCAATTAAATTTGTTTGTAAAATGGCAAAAGACGAAATTAAGCTATCTCAAACTTATTGAGATTACTGATTAATTTACTGTAGATAATCTCTAAAGTTGAACCGGAAAATCAGTAGCATAAAACAGTCAACTGTTTAGATCCCAATGTTTTGATATGGTCATTCTTGACTCAAAATAAGTTTCTTTATTAAAGAAAGCTCGTGGTCGCTGAACCCCCTCAATAAAAGCATCATAAATAAATAAATTAGCACTCCCAATGCTACTATTTCTATAAGCTCAGCGATGCTTAAAATCTCAAAATGAGAAATAAAGAAGTACATAGCCATTGAAGACAAAATGCTTTTTAAGATATCATGAAAATAGAATTCATACTTAAAGTATTTTAGAGAGATATATATACAGAGAATAGCCATAAAGAAGTATGAGAATAAGGTTGAAAGAGCAGCACCGACGATACCTATCGATGGTATGAGGAACAGGTTGATCAATACATTTGAAACTGCAGCAGCAAAATTGAGATAAGTTTGTGTTTTCGTTTTTTTGACAATTAATAATGTGTTGACAAAAATTTGATAAACTCCTGCCAGAAGGCCGGAAAAAGCGATTATAGGGACAACAACCCATCCCGAAATAAAGTCTTCTGTAGTAAAGATCCCAAGCAATGTCTTTGCAAGAGCTGAAAGTCCAAATACTGCAGGAATGGAGATAAAAAGGAAATATCGCAGAGAATAAGACACATAAATTATTACTTTGTCCATTTTATTTTCATCAAACAGTTTTGATAATTCCGGAAGAAGAATAAGCTGAAGAGGACTTACGAAAAGCTGTATAAGGCTACCAATGGAACAGGCTGCTGAATATATGCCTACGCTTTCGAGACCAAGAAAGTAAGTAACCAAATATCTGTCACTTGATTCCGTAACCCATCTTATGAGGGAATTGGGGGTTAGAGGCAGAGAAAATTGCAGATATTCCTTTAAATATGTAAATTTGGGGATAACAAATCCTATTTGTGATATAATCATCAGAAAAGCAATTAAAATAACTATGCTCTGCACTAATAATGTGGCTGCAATCACTCCGAGGAGCCCATATCCCATTTTAAGAAATGCAAGAATTAAAAGTAGTTTTCCAAACGCTTCAAAAATGGTAAAGTAAGAAAATTTCTTAATCTGCCTAACTACTCTGAAATAGTAAAGAGACACAGGTTCGATCACATTCAAGAGAATCAAAAGGGAACCTGCTTTGATGAAATAAGTCGCCTCTGGATCATTGAAAATAAATATAGCGAGATGCTCTGCAAACGAGTACAGTAACAAAGAGGCCAGAAGTCCAGTCATGGTCACAAAAAAAAGAATGGAATAGACAGCTTCTTTAATTACCTCATTCTTCTTCTCGGAAGATAAAAATCGGACAAGGCTCATTGCCAGACCCATAAGTGCAAAGGGAGTGATCAAAGATATGGTGATATTGATCTGAGCCCAGAGACCATAATAATATGGTCCAAGGCTTTTTGTAATTATTGGAAGCAGAAAAAAAGAACCGAGGCTTGTAAGTACCTGAACTATCCCAATAAAGCCAACATCTCTTGCAAACTTTTGGTATGACATCAAATAACCTTGAAAAGCTTTGTTTTGAGATTCATAACTGAAAAACTTCTGAAATAATGTTAAAAAATATCGATTACGTTTGATCCAACTCATTAACAATATGGTATTTAAGCCCTTTTGAACTTTCAATAGTTCAAATCTATTTAAGTTCCGAAATTCTAAGTTCCGAAATTCACAGTTCCGAAACTCATTCTTTAAATGTAAAAGTTATCTCCAATTGTAATCTCAGGATCTCCTGTTAGCCTGCAGTAAGGCTCTAGTTGGGCTCTTCCTGTGAAATTGACGCCTGAAAACGTGCAATTATTATGGATATACAACACCTTTTCTTCTCAATAAAAGCCTTTTACGAACAATCTTACTTTGTTCTGTAGATTTTTAGGCATGCTTTACAGACACCTCTAACATAAATTACAAAAAAACTTTCGAAAAAGGAAGATCAGACCTTTTATTTAAGCTTGTTAAAAAACCATAACTCTTTATCATCAAAAGTTCTAAAGGTCTTCCGCACGGTCCGAAATGCAGTTAATTCTCAGAAATCGAAGTTTAAAGAAACAAACTATTTGTTTGCAGGTTAATCTCATTCTCAGAACTCTCAAGAAATTACCGATAGCTCCGGTAGCCATATCCATGCAATCCTTCAAAAACGGTTTTATGTCCTGTCTATCATAGACAGCAATATAAGTCCTATCGGATTCCTTAAGGTTTCTTATAAATGTCCGGAGATATTTCTTGCGCTGTATTAGGTTTATTATTTCATATTTGAGATAGGTAAAATGGATGTCTTTATTCTTTATCTGAACCTGAGAACTTACTTTTTCTCCGATTGCATCAAGGTACTGAGAATAATGCAGATTAACTCCCGATAGATTACCCATTCTGTGCCACATCATTGAACGTAGATTTATCTCCATAAGCTTGTATTTTTTGTCCCTGGAATCATATTTAAATTCGGGTTGTGCAATCCCTTTTATATCCATATTGTCAAGAATTTTTCTTCCCAGTATCTTCACTTCCTCTGGGGCCTCATTTGAAGCACTTGAAAATACTCCGAAACTATCTGGATATTGAGCCAATTTCCTTCCTGCCCATTCATTCAGGATTTTTCCATTCATATCCCTGTAGGCGACATAGGCATATATGCAATCGTCATCACCAGGAATAATTTCTGAAGCCAGAAATTTTATCCCAGAGTCCAAACGATTCTCTATTTCCTTCTTGACTTTATTCAGGTCTTCGAGACTGTCTATCTTCATATTCCTGAAAACCTTTTTTTTCAGGTCATCTCTCTTGCTGGGCTTCAGCAGGATAGGAAATTGAATGAGTTCAATATTTCTCAGATCTTTTTTTTCCTGAATATATTTTGTTTTAGGATAGGGGATACCCAGTTTCTCACAATAAGAATACTGAATATGTTTATCAAGGCAGGAATGCAGATTTTCCGGATTAAAGGGCAAAAAACAGAAAGAGCTGATTTTATCGTGGAGCATATGTAGGTTTTCCAACTGTAAGTCATCAGTCGGAAAAACAATTATTTTTTCATACTTTCTATGGAGCTTTTCAATGTTCTGATAAAGACTTTCTGGGGTTCTATCAATAAGCACAAATTTTTTTATTTTATTGCTATATGAAGCTAGCTCTCTTGAATAAGCAAAAAGAATTATTTCTCTTACTTTCTTTTCGTACAACTCTTGAACTATTGAATAACCATTTACGTTTCCGCCCAAAATGAGGACACAGTTAATTTTATTCATTAAACCACCTTTCTTTCTTCGTTAAGAAGTTTAGTGACTAACGTGTCTTCTCAGTGTTAACTTTGATTTTATTTTTCTAACTTGATCTACATGAAAGTTAAGAAAAACTAATTATGGGGGCGGAGAGAAAAAAACTAAAAATAATATATATTTTATATTATATAATCTTAACTCCGTATCGGTAGGGAATAATCATATAAACTTAAGCCTCATGCTATCGATAACTCAAAAAGTCATATTTCTCATATGGCGATTATGGTACTTTTCAAGATCAATGTCTAACGACTATGTATAGTCAAACATTCCCTAAGTGATGCAGAGTTAAGGATATAAATTATACGTCGATTATATTCATTGCCAATAAAAATATCTACGATCAGGTATCCTTCTTCACAGTGACAAAGTCAGTATATTCGGATGAGTTTATTGAAATGATTTTAATCAATTTTATAATTCTCATATTAAATAATTAATTTCATGATATTAAGTTTATATAGACTCAGTGTGCGTAAGTCTTATAACTATACTTTTTACGGTCTAATTCTTAATATATTTAGGCCAAAATAAAGCCTCAGATGTAAAACCAGAATACGTAGGATAATTATATGTGCATAAACCCAGTTTCAATGCTCATAATTTCTCAAGGGATGCTCTTTCTTCCATAGTTAAAAAGTGACAGTTTTCATTTTTTGAAGTGCGGATCACGGTTTTAAGGTTTTGAAGGGCTTTTTCCCCGGTATTGAATTTACAATCCAGGCGCACAGATGTTGCAGACATGTCTATATATTCCCATGGATGAATAAAAATCACCGGAGCACTTTATTCGCCTGAGCAGTGGGACGAAAAGGTGTGGGGGTAGTCTGAGAAAGGAAGACGTAATCGTAGCAGGAATCCTGATAATTCCACCTTTAACGCTGCTTCGGGGAAAAGGGGGTTTATATGCTGCAAGAGAGGAATCGTACAGAAAGCCCTCTTCTTTAAGGAGTTCCAGATATTTTGCCGGAAACTGCAGGTTCGGAGCCCTGAAGGAGACCAGCCTTTTCGAAAACTTCCTCAGGACTTTTCCTGCTTGCTGAAGGGCAATTCTTGCTTCTTCCGTTCCCATTCGGTCAAAACGGGCATGGGTATATCCGTGGCAGCCGAGCTCATGTCCATCTTCAGGAATCCTGCGAACCAGGTCCGGATATTGTTCGGCCATCATGCCTGTTACGAAGAAGGTAGCTTTTACATCTTCTTCTTCGAAAAGGTCCAGTAATTTCGGCAGTCCTTCTTCCATTCCCCTTGTACTTGTTAGCATGGGTGGACAATCTTCTTCAACATCAATTGTTAGTGTGATATTTTTCATAAATGACCTTTGTATATACCTGGCTGGTCTGCTCATATATTTTTTCCCAGTCGTAATTAGGAAGTTCCTTGATCGCATTCTGGGCGAGTTTAGTTCGTAGAACCGGATTTTCAATTAGTTTCTGAAGATCGGAAGAAAATTCTGTAAGATCGTCAGCAAGATAACCGCTTACGCCGTTCTTGATGATGTCCGAGACTCCACCATGATTCATTGCCACAACAGGGACATTTTTTGAAATCGCTTCAAGGATCGCAATTCCGAATGCCTCATCAATGGAGGGTAGAGCAAATATGTCCGCATGTTCCAGATATCCCATTACTCGCTCTCTAGGAATTTTCCCTGTAAAGTAAAAATTTCCTGATAGCCCTTTTTCTTCTACCATTTTTTCCAGTTTTTGTTTTAGTGGGCCATCTCCTATCATTACAAACATTAAATTTTCATACTTCTCAAGAAGGTCAGGAGCGATATGAACAATATTCTGGACTCCTTTCTTTTTTGTCATACGGGCTACTGTGATGATTATAATTTTTCCTTCAGGGTCGAAAGGAAAAGGGACTCTACTGGCAATATCCTCTGAATCAATTCCGTTAAAAATCCGGTAAATAGGTTTTGATGTCATTAGCCTGGTATCTTTTTCAACTGCTGAACTGACAGCGATTACAGCGTCCGCACTTTTCAAAAATATCTTGCCTAGCAGATACAGAAGAGGGCCATAAATAGGCTGTCCTACCAGGGAATGATTGGTAATTACCACGGGTATTTTAAGTCTGTGAGATGCGACAAGAGCAGATATTCCTATAGGAGAATCCAGCCCATGGCAGTTGACAATCTCATAATTTCCTTTTTTCAAAAGATAATAGAGCTGCTTATATGCTTTGGGCATGAGAAAACGACTCTGTCCGGGAAGAGGTCTACTTTTTATCCTTATAATCGAAACTCCGTCTTTAACGCAATTTTCAGGAATGCCCGGATAGCTCCTTGTAATGATACTTACTTCGTGGCCATGCATGGCGAGGGTCTTAGCAAGGGCATGCATGGAATATTCGATTCCTCCTACTTTCGGAAAATACCAGTCACTGATCAGTGCAACTTTACGCTTTTCCATATCTTAAACCCTCCATAATAAAATATATATAAAAATCCGATCAAGCTACTTAGCCCAAAGGAGATAACACGTTCAAGAAAGACGAAGCTACTTGCGGAAGCCGAGGAAGGTCAAGGGCTAAAGCAATCAGCTTAAGGCGTATTACATTAGTACCCAGACTCCAGAGGATAATAGAAGAACAGCAACGAAGGATTTATGAAGCTGTCTCCAGTGATTCCTTACACGATAGAGAGTTGAAGAAACATTTGCTCTGAAGATCCATATCATTAATCCGACTGCGAATAAGTATACGCTTAGAAGGTATGCTAAGAATGCCAGAAAAAAGTAACGTATTCTGACCTGACCAATAATTTCTAGACTTTCTCCCAGAGTAGTTATAATATCTGTCCAGTATATACGGACTAGAAATACTGTTGTAATGAGCATTAAGAAGAATACGATTGCGGTTCTAAAGGTTCCCAGGTTCAAAAGTATACCTTCCTGAAGGTTCAAAAGTGGAATTATTTGTGGAATCACACCTTTCTATAGTTAATCTGCTTTTTCTTGATTAAAAATAAACAATTTAAAATCTTTCGCTACAGAGGTATCTGAAGTTGGAACTAATAAACGGTAGTTCATATCTTCTGGGCTTCACCGTCAGATTTAATTTCTTTTTATATAATGCCTGCTATAATTGTATTTTATCGTATTTAAGTATCTGCTTCCAGTTTCTGGTTTTTTGTCGTTCTTCGGATGTTTCCTGTAAATTGCTTTTTCTTTTCTGAACATTTAAATTCGAATTCACTATCAACATTAAGCGACCGCATACATAATAAAAAATTTAATATAGAATGAACCAAATGATATATTCAATGAGATATATTAAACTAGAAAACGGAAAAGAAATATTTAGTTCAGATCCAGATAATTCAATCATCTGGGCAATAATAATTGCTTTCCTTTGTATACTTAGTTTCAAACGTTATCTTCTTTTCCACAGCTTGGTGGAATTATTCGGTGTGGTTGCATCCTACACTGCCTTTTTCATAATATGGAAATCCAGACGTGTAATATTTAACAAATATCTAGTTTTGATAGGGATTTCATGTTTTTTTGTAGCAAGCTTTGATCTTCTACACGCTCTGCTATTTAGTGGAATAGAGGCACTTCCGGAACTTGACTTGAATCCTTCTATTCAATTCTGGGTAATTGCACGATTCATAGAAGGCATTTCTTTTTTGATAGCTCCACTTTTTTTGATAGAAAGTAAAAATAATGAAATGAGTGATTCGGTTTTTCTGAAAAACTCCAGGTTCGCACGGAAGGTATTAACTATATATGCTGTAATTACAGCGTGTATTTTAATTTCTGTAACTTATTTGAAAATATTTCCAAGTTGCTATGTCGAAGGCGCCGGATTTACTTTTTTTGAAGAGTTAACTGGATACGTAGTCGTATTTTTATTCTTTTGCTCTCTTGTTCTTCTGTACGCAAAAAAACACATGTTCGGAGAAAAAGTCTTTAGCCTGCTTGTAATAGCTATTTTTCTGGCAATTTGCGGAGAAGTGCCCTTTATTTTCTACAGTCATCTGGATGAATTCCCAAGTGCCATGGGACACTTCATTAAATTACTTTCCTTATGTATGATATATCTGGCTGTAGTAGAAATTGATTATGAAGAACCTTACAGTAGACTCTCCCGAAAACTTACTCAAAGAGAGGATGTGATGAAACAAGAAACAACTTTTCTTGTAAACGAGCAAAATCTCATTTACAACCTGTTTGGGGTGAAAAAAGATGCTCTTGAAAAAGAAGAAGTAATAGAAGATCCATACGGATCTCAAGAGAACTATTTTTCCTTTATGCAAAATTTTAGTGGAATTTTATTCCAGTTGGATAAAGAGCTTTTACCTATATTTATGGATGGTTCTGTTGAAGAAATCACAGGTTACACTAAAAAAGATTTTCTTTCCGATAGTGTAAAGTGGGCAGATATTATTGTGCCTAACGGTTTGTCAGTAGCCCATAAGAAAACAGAATGTATCATATCGAACCCGGAAGCATCTGAGGAGACTGAATATAGAATACTGAGAAAAGACGGGAAAATAAGGTGGGTAAGAGAAAGAATTAGAAAAATTTCAGATAGCTCTGGAAAAAATGTAAAATTTCAAGGTTGGATTCATGATATCACCGGGCGCAAAATAATTGAAGAAACCTTAAAAAAACAGGAAGAAGCTCGAATTAAAGAAATTCACCACCGGATAAAAAATAACCTTCAGGTGATTTCTTCACTTCTTGATCTGCAGGCAGAAAGATTCAATGAAAAGGAAGCCATACAGAGCAAGGAGATTCTGAAAGCCTTTAAAGAAAGCCAGAACCGTGTTATCTGTATGGCTCTGATTCATGAGGAGTTATATAAATCGAGAGATATGTCTGTGCTGGATTTCGCCAATTATTTGCAGAAATTGACTGAAAATCTCCTTAATTCATACACCGTCAAAAACGAAAACACTAACTTGAAGCTGAATCTTGAGCAGGTCTACTTAGGTATGGAAACAGCAATTCCTCTTGGGATTGTAGTAAATGAAATAATTTCAAATTCCCTTAAATACGCTTTTTCAAACCAAAAAGAAGGGGAAATCATTGTAAACCTTTATAGAAATGAAAACCATGAAAAAGTGAATGGGGAAATGAATGAAAAATCTGCAGATCTGGGAACAAATAGAAGCAAGAATGAAAGACATTTACAGTATACTTTAATAGTAGCCGATAACGGTCCCGGAATTCCGGAAGAAATAGATTTTGAAAATACCGATTCTATGGGGCTCCAGCTAATTAGAGTCCTCGTAGACCAGATAGATGGTCATCTGGAGCTGGAAAGAAAGGGTGGAACAAAATTTAAAATAAGGTTTAACAATAAATAAGATGATCTATCTCAATTCTTTATATATTTCAATCATGTGTTCCCTCAAGTCCTGCTTGTCCCTCAAGGACTGAAGAAGCCTCTAAGCTCTGTTCTATTAGAACTTTGGGTTGAAGGATATACTCAAAAATTTTCTTGAAATAATTCGTCTGTTTCTCTACCTCCCAGATCTCGAGCTGACACTCTCTCTTGGCATGTATCTCAAGCACCAAACTGTCTGCAGAGGCAATGTAGAGTCGGATGTGAGAAACAATGCCGGCATGGGAACGGTCAAGGCCCTCTGCTATGCGGAGAAGGGCACTCAATACTTTGATGCTTTTTACTGCGCTTTTACTTAGCTCGATGAGGTTTGGATGTTTCTTTTTTGGGGTGTTTTTCCTGTGAAAATATGCAAGGTTTGCAATTATCTCGATTTCTTCAGGTTGAAAGCCTGGAAGGTTGCTTTCCCTGATCAGGTGATAAGCATGGGACTGGTGAGTGTCATACGATAGGAACATGCCGATGTCATGCAAGGTAGAACCATACTCAAGAAGCTCCCTTTCTCCTTCCCTGAATTCATAGATTTCCAGTGCTTGAAGGCTGTCAAAGAGTTCCAGAGCCAGCCTGGTGACAATATGGGCATGTTCTTCATCGAAATTACAGGTAAGCCCAAGTTGCATAATGCTGCGTTTTCTTACAGACATCTGAGTGATCATATAGGAAAATTCGCTTTTTGAAATGTAATCAACGAGCAGCCCTTCTCTCAGACCTAATTTACTGACTTTAATTTCCGAGAGCCCCAATTCCTCCATAAAGGTCTCGATAATTGCAGCCCCGGAGATTATTATATCCGCTCTCTGGGCATTGATACCCGGGAAGTTGCGTCGTTCTTCAAGAGGCAGGGTGCACATAGCCCGGACAATTTTCTTGAGAGCTTCAAACTCCAACTTCTCAAAGCTTTCACGTTCTGTCCTGTGCTGGTAAACAAAAGCAATCCTGGCAAGGTTTTCTATCGTTCCTGAGCTTCCAATTGCGCAGCTTACTCTGTATTTGGATAGCTCCTTTATAACATATGCAGACTTGTGCCGGACATAGTCTTTGATTTGCTCATACTGTTCCTCAGAAACTGTTTCGGTCTCATTCTGAAGGAACATGTTTGTCAAACGGACGGCTCCAAGGTTCAGAGAATCAAGGAAGTAACAATGCCTCTGGTCCCCTACCGAAACTTCGGTACTCCCACCTCCAATGTCAATGAACAGAGCTTGCAAGTACCCTAGGCGAAGTTCGCTGGATACACCAAGGTAGATCAGCCGGGCTTCTTCTGTTCCGGAAATCGTGCAGACTTCAAGATTTGCCTCTTTTTTCAACATTTCGAGAAGCTGGACCTTATTACTTGCGTCCCGCGTTGCAGAGGTAGCTACTGCTATGACTTCTTCTGCCCGATAAGCTCTGGCAAGTTCCATGAATTTTTTACAGACAACAACTGCACGCTCTATTGCCTTTGGTTGCAGAATTCTATCTATGAATTCCTTATCACCAAGCCGGACTGTTCCTTTCTGCTTGGTAAGGGGCAGATAAGATCCGTTGGGATTAATCCGGACAAGAAGAAGCCGGATTGAGTTAGTCCCGATATCTATAAACGCGACAACCCTGCCTTCGGAGTTTTTCTCAGGTTCCATTAACTTACCACCTGCACGCCTTATTTTTCGTTTTTCTAGAAGGAGTCAAGAGTATTAAAATAAATCTCACAATACCTATCATATTTTTATTCTATTTGATATTTATTACTCAGATCTTTACTCTACTTTTTTCTCTTAAAAGGTAAAAGCAGAATTTAAAACTCTGAACTTTGAAGCTAAAAAGTGAAAAATAAAAGAAAGAGGAAAAAGAGAAATTGACAAGAATAAAAAAATAAATTCCCTTTTCAGCCTTTTCGAGAATTTAAATCCCAACTTCCTGTATTTTCAAGCATCCACATCTGGGAATTCAGTTCTTCTTCTTCAGGCGGCGTATATATTCTTTCTGTCCTTCCGTTAGGAAGCAGCAGGCGCGCTTTTAAGTTATCTTTAAGTTGGACTCCCAGAATAACCTCCCTTACGATAGGGATATACTCGGATGATACCGGAAAGAGGAGTTCAACCCTGTTATCCAGATTGCGCGGCATAAGATCGGCGCTGCCCATAAAGACTTCTTCTTTTCCACCATTTTTGAAATAGTATACTCGGGCATGCTCCAGAAAACGGCCTATTATCGAGATAACTCTTATGTTTTCGCTTAGTCCATAGATCCCGGGTCTTAGGCAGCAGACACCCCGGACAATGAGGTCAACCTTCACTCCAGCGCGAGAAGCCCTATATAGCTCCCTGATGCACTGATAATCCACAAGAGAATTCATCTTGAAGATCAGATGCCCATCTCCAAATTTTTTGTGAAGGTCGATTTCACGCCTGATTCGCTCCAGCACCTGGTGCCTGAGGGTCTGGGGAGCTACAAGAAGCTTGATGTAGTGATCTTTTCTTGAATATCCAGTAAGGGCATTAAAAAGGTCAGAGATATCTTTGCCTATGAACTGGTCACTTGTCAGGTAACCTAAGTCGGTATATATCTTCGCAGTGGATGCATTATAGTTACCTGTGCTCATGTGCACATAATACCTTATTTCCTCTTTTTCGGCCCTGACTACGAGACACATTTTAGCATGAACCTTGCGCCCGGGAAAGCCGTAGGCCACATAAACACCTTTATGTTCAAGTTCTTTTGCCCAGCCTATATTGTTCTCTTCATCAAAACGAGCTTTAAGTTCAACCAGGACAGCAACCTGTTTTCTTCGATCTGCAGCTTTCATCAGAGCCTGAATTATCCTGGAATTATCGTCTACCCTGTACAATGCCATTTTGATTGCCAGGACGTCTGGGTCCTCAGCAGCTTTTTCTATAAAATCAATTACTGATTCGAAACTATCATAAGGATGATAGAGCATTATATCTCGGTTTTTCAGTACTTCAAAAATATTTTTTTTGCCAGTTAACTTAGGATGTTTTGTGGGTTTGAATGGCTCATATTTAAGTTCAGAACGGGAAATCTGAGTAAGCTTCATTAAACTGGAAAGGCCGAGGGGAGCCGCCGACGCAAACATTAAGGACGGAGTTATATCCAGGTTCTTAAGGAGGATCTCAGTTACCCTGGGGGGCATTGTATAATCAATTTCGAGTCTAACAGCTGGCCCAAAGTAGTTTCTTCCGACTCTCTGTTTTACAGCGGTAAGTAGGTCTTTGTCCCCATCTTCATCAAATCCAAGATCCGCATCTCGTGTGATTCTGAACGGATAAGCTCCCAGGATTCGCTGTCCAGGAAACAGAAGGTCCAGATTTGCAGCAATAAGCTGCTCTAGCCACACAAAACGTCCTGCTGTCAGTTCCTCAAAATTGGAGCTTATTCTTTCCTGACCAGTCTTCAAGAACTACGATTAACCTTGTGAATATCGGCGGGATTTTGACTCTGGCAAAACGCTCCCCATAATCCGGATCATCAATAAGTACTGCCAGGTTAAGGCTCAGGTTTGAAATATGGGGGAAAGGATGCCCTGAATCGAAGCCTAGAGGTGTGAGTAATGGGAAAATATTTCTCTCGAAGTAATCTCTGAGCTGTTCTCGTTCTGCGCCGGAAAGTTCAAAATAGTTCAGGACTTTGATTCCTTTTTCTCTTAATGCAGGCTCCAGAATTTTGTTCCAGCATCTATCAGCAAGAGGGAGCTGTTTGAGAAGTTCTTCCTGGATTATTTGAAGCTGCTGCTGAGCCAGTTCATCGGTCTGTTCCTCCTTCATTCCTTCTATTATTCTCTTCTGAACTCCAGAGACCCTGACCATAAAGAATTCATCGAGATTACTGCCGAAGATGGAAAGGAATTTAACTCTTTCAAGTAAGGGATTACGCTCATCAAACGCCTCTTCCAATACCCTATCATTGAATTGGAGCCAGCTGTATTCGCGGTCTGTATACAGACAGGGATCGCTAAGGTCAGGCATGCCCGAAATTTCTATCCGAGTCCCTTCAACTTCATCCATAACTAACCTATCAAAACTTGCACACCGAATGGGAAAGTTACGCTCCATTGATATCACGTGTGATCTGGACTTTACTCTTCTTCAGATCCGTCCAAAATAGTAGAAATCTGATTAGATCGTACATATTCCATATTAAATTTTGTACTCTATTCTCATTAGCTTTTACTGGGTTAAAAGAAGACTACCCAATTAAGACAAAGTTACCGTAGAAATGGGGAGGCAAATCTTCTTAATAACATAATACGGAGATGCATTGAAACAACCTACTATATAAGCTTTTGTAGAGTATCTATAAAAATATAGGATTCTCTGCTATCTCTCTAAGTAATTACTATTTACCATATATAGTACTAAAGATTTATAATACTATCTCTTTTTATCAATATGAAAAAGAAACTGGAGAGGATGAAATGGCTAAAAAATAAAATAAAGGCATAATAAATAAAAATGATTAGGAATACAATAATCATTCAAAGTGGGGAAATAAGTTTTCTCAGACGAAATGATTTGATAGTAAGTATGTTTAAGAGATAGGTTGATATGTTCAATAGATAGGTTGTGGATAATAAGATATATAAGAAAGAAAACCCATTCAATTAACCCTGCATAATGAAAGTCAAACAAACTGGAAATTTTCTTTTTAATTACAAATGCCCAGGTAGTCTAGCGGTAGGGCGACGGTCTCGAAAACCGTTTCTTCTTTGGGAGAGCGCAGGTTCAAATCCTGCCCTGGGCGTCGCTTTTATAACTAATTTGTTTAAGAATAGATAACTTCTAATATATGCGGTGAATTATAAAAAAGATTATGGGATAAAAAACATTTCCCAATTAAAATAAAATAATCAGTCTTCTTTTTTAAAACATATTAGCCTATTATGGATGAACTGCCTGATTTACCATTGTTGCAGAAATACATCATTGGTATTCTCCTCTCCAGACAATACTCTGTCCAGACAGAGCAGGTCTTACACATGCATTGTTCGTTAGGGTCCAGGTCCGTGCAGGTAGCCTCACCTGACGAACAGTAGACTCCAGGGACTTTTTGTGCTTCCGGGATTTCATTTCCCGTGAAATTATTCATTTCATTTTTCAGGTTCCCGATTTTTTCCTGTGCACATGAACTGCCAGCCTGTACCGGGCACTGAGGACACATGCATCTCTCGATATTCGAGATAGAATACGGAACTACATCTTCTGCTGTTGTACCCATTTCAGTCATTTTATTCTCCCCAAAATAGTATTACGTAGAAAGTATTAATTCTATACTTTGGGGTTTGAGAATAAAAAACTTTTCAGTTTTTACAGAAAACCATACTCAGTGTTGCTAAACTATGAGTCCCTTTGCCAGGCTGGGTTTTGAACCCAGCTTAAATGAAATACCAATTGAACATTGGTGATTTATTTAAGTGGTCTCGTCTCAATTCTTTTGCTTCCTATTATCATCTCACTGTAAGGCAGATAAGATATCAGATAAATACTGAAATAACTCGGTATAAGTGTAAGTATAAACAAAGCAGGATAGAATATTATTTGGTTAAAATCCATTCTGAGATGCGGAAATATTAACGTCAAAAGAACTGCCATAAATAGCGGATGGATCAAAAAGATTCCAAAAGAATATTTGCCAATAAGAAAAATAGGTTTAGAATAGTTTGAATACTTACTTTCAAGATTTGAAAGGTTCACACTTATTAAAAGGAGTATCAGAATAGTTAATACGAAATATATTGGACAAATAAGGTCATAAACCGTAAAATAAGATCTTGGAATACGGTTATAGCCTCCGTATTCAAGCATACCGTTAATCCATAAAGCCGTATTTACTCCTGTTATGACAATTATTGCCAAAATGATCCACTTTTTAGAATTGGACACTTTTTCCTTCATAGATTCATAATTTCGGCATACATGTATTCCCATGATGAAGTAAAAGATATGAGAAAGAAACACACGATTTAGGATGATACTTACTATTGATTCCAAATAAGCCACGGAGTCAAAGTAAGTACTTGAAGTGAAAAAGGCCATAGCATTATCCCGTATGGTTATCCAGATTAGTTGTATGATCAAAACTGATAAAAGAAAAATAAATGTCTTATTATTATTTACAACCTTTTCATATGATTTTATGAGAAATGGGTAGAAAATATAACATTGAACTATTAAAGCGAAAAATTCGTGATAATAACTGGTCGCACTAAAGAAAGTGGACGATACTTTCGCTATAGGAAGATGGCTCAGATTACCACTTTTCAAATAAAACACTATGCCTATTAATATATAAAATAATGAAAAAATAATATAAGGGGGAATTATTGATTTAGCTCTTTTTTTGTAAAACATTTTTTTTGAAAATGAATCCTTATATTTGAGGGAAAGAACAAAACCCGATATAAATAGAAAAGAAGGAACCGCAAAGTGTGAAAAAATATCTATAATTATGTTTGTTAATAATAATATATTTATTTTTGTAATGTCTGTGAATCTTGCTGAAGTGTGAATAGCTATTACTGCTAAAATAGCGAATCCTCTAAGATAATCAATTTCTTCAAATTTCTTCACGTGTTTTAGAGACTGGACACTCATGCTTATCGGAGAGATTTTTAAATATATTAATATTGCCAAATGAAATTTTTTTCAACATTTAAATTGAAATTTTCAGATTCATACAAAAATAGAGAATTGTGTTCCAAATTAAAATTTTAATTTGGAGCACCATAATTTTGTCGACGGGACTGTGTTAGATTTTGTTGAACAATCCCACTACGTGGAATGAAAATATTCATTGCAGGATTTGAATATACCTTACTAAGATTTGCGGTATTAGTCTCAAGTTTAAGCTCGTTCTCAGGCACACTTTGATATAAATAATTGGGAGTTTCTTTGAGAGTAGTTTCCTCAGTGCCGAAATATAGGCCACTCCTGAGAAATTCCTGTGTTCTGAGCACTATATAACCATTGTATTGCGAGAGTCTATTTACGTCGCCTATCCTGAAATTGCGATATGGCGAGATAATCATATCTGTTGAGGTCTGAGGCATTACCGGGAGATAAAAGAATCTTGATGTGTAATAATCGGTATAAATGGAGGAGTTAACTGGAGCATGGTAAAGAACATGTTCAAAGCCACTTAATTCCTCGGAAGTGAAATACTCGTGCTTTGCATCTTGACCCAGAAAATCAGAATCTCCTATACTATATATAGAGGCACAAACGACAAATATTGAGAATAGCAAGGCGATAAATAGGAATGAATCCCTTCTTATGTGCAGGTATTTGGATACATAATTCCAGAATACATAAATTCCATATCCCATTGCGAAAGCCATAAAAGGACTTATAAGAAGTATAAATCGGTCGAATCTTAAAAGGACATTTAGCTGATAGATAGTGTTGAGCGGATTAGGGACATAGAGTATTAAGGTCAGGAAGGAGAATAAACCTAACACAGAAGCATAGTTTTTTCTATAGTTTCTCAGGAGAAAACCTATTCCAATTAAAGCAAAAAATAAAAAAATAGACCTATCCATAAGTCCTATTAAACTAGTCGTACTTTGCTGAACTACTTCTGCGCCCCCAGCGGTTAAAACCATGGAATCCCATAACTGACTCTGTAAACGGGGACTAAGGCCTCTTTGAACAAACAAATATGCCACAAAAAACCAGTATCCAACAAAAGCAACATTCAAAAATATAAAAAAAGGCTTGCTAATGTAGCTACGGCCTCCAATTATATATTCCGAAGCAAATAGCACGATCAACAGTAAAACTATCTGAGGTAAAGAGACATTATGAACCAGAGTTAAAAAGATAGCAACGATCACTGAAAGAATTTTAAAAGAAATTTTGTCCTGCTTGAAATTAACGCTATAAATCAAATACAATAATAAGACGAAGGCGATGAACGCCATTGTGCGGGTAATTACGTTTACTCCGTAATACAGTACAATATAACTCACTGAATATAGCACGCACGAAAGCAAGGAAATTTGCCTGTTATTAGTTATGTAATTAAAAAGATAGTAAATAAGAATCGAGGTGATTGCATAAATTGGTGCAGTTACGACAAACAGTGAGGTGCTTGTGCTGATATTCAGGAGCTCGGAAGCTTCTGCAATAAGTATGTGATATAACGGAAAGAAAGCATAATCACTTAGAGAGGGAGAAATTGTATGGCCGTAGAAAGCAGTAAGTTCCGAAAAAAAAGTATGAGGGAGTAGATCCGTAGTCCCGACATACAAATCATAATTTAGTGTGACGCTATAAATCAGGTTAATCATTGTTAAAAAAGTCTCTAAAAGAATAATAGACGGGCTGACGTTTTCAGAGAATATTTGCAAGAAAAGTGATAGGTATATCAGCAGAATAAAGATGAAATAGTACCAGGGTCTGTTTCCCAAAGACAGAAGTAGTGTTGCTATGGAACCAATATAAAATATCCCAAATAAATACGTAAGTGACTTCATTTTCAGTGAATGAAATACATCTATATCATGCAGACTCACATTCTTTCTGTATATAAACAAAATAAATAGGCAGGCAAGTACTGCGGGAACTCCTGTAAACACTCCCCTAAGTGCGTAACCAAATTTCCCGACAGCGTACATCCAAATAAACGTAAACGCTACTGCGAGAATAATAGTTATCGGAAATAAAAAAGAAATTAATCTCATTAAACGACTACTATCCAATTTAACTTCAGTGTCTTTTTTTAATTCAAACATACTATCTCCATAACCTACTAAACAAGTTTAAAATTTGAATAAACAAATTATCCAAATTTTATGTCCGAGAACCAATGTATTAAAGTCAATACGGTATTTATTAAGAATTTTTTGCTCTAAAAGCACTAAATACCGACGAGATTAAGATTTAGCGCGAGATAGGGAACTTGCAAAACTATACAAGAATCCTAGCCCATAAGTGATGTGTTGCACAGGAATGACGAACAGGGCAAAAAGTCCATATTTTGATCTCATCTTATAAGTAACCTGGATTGAAGTTATTAGAACCAGGATGAAATATATTATCATCAGTGCAAGAAGAAGCACTATAGGAATAAAAAACTTAATCGAAGAAATAAGTAAAACTATTGCAAAAATAATAGCGATTGAAGGCAAAAAGGCATACCAGCGGACGAATTCGCCATGCTTTTTGAAAAGTTCCGCCATCCACATACCATATTTAAACATTCTCACTGAAAAAGATTGAAAGGTCCCTCTCCTGTGATGTAGAACCTGTGCCTCAGGGATATACAAAAACTTGCTGCCTGCCTTACTTATTCTATAATTCAGGTCTCCATCCTGACCTATTAAAAATCTCTCATCAAAACATCCGATTTCCATAATTGCGCTTTTTTTGTACATTGCATTGCAGTTGGGAAGAGAGCTTACATAATGTTTTTTTGTGGAATTTTTGGATTGAGCCGAGCCCCCAGAACCCAAAAAAGTTTCCTGGGAATATCCTACGACCCTGCCAAATACAGGGTCAGTATCGAATATAAGATTAGGGCCTCCAACACACACCACATTATCAGGGGCGTTTTGCATTTCATGGACAAGAATCTTCAACCATTGAGGGTCAACCTTACAGTCTCCGTCAGTGAATGCGACGAGATCACCTCTGGAATTTTGCAAGCCCAGATTTCTTGCCGCAGCAACATTCTTTCTTTTATTGAGAAAAAACCTGACAGGATATTTCTGCACAATATCTTTGGTTTTATCAGTGGACATTCCATCGACGATAATTATCTCATATGAGTCCTTAGGGTAGTCGAGGCTGAGAAGAGACTCAATACATTCCTCAATATATCTTTCCTCATTGCGAATACCTACTACCACGGAAATAAAAGGGTATTCCATATAAATTAACCCCATTGAATATTATTGTTTTCGAACATGCTCGTTTAGAACCATCATCCTTGATACGGCATGTAATATTATTCCAGTAAATACCATGAAGGTTCCAATAATTGTCAGCATAGCCATAAGGAGTGTAGGCCCGAATCGCAGGTATCCTCCAAGATAATAATCCTGTAAAAACTTTATTCCCATAAGAACGCCTATCGAAACCATAACCATGCCTGGGATAGTAAAGTAATATAGGGGCCGTCTGTACTCCATATCTTTCAGAATTCGGAAAAGCACTTTCGGTCCATGTATAAAAGGATTCTCACTTGAACAATTTTCAAGGTCATACCTGCAGTGGATTTCAACTTCAGTGAATTTTAGTTTATGATCTTTCGCTTGAATGAGTATTTCAGAACCGGCAGACATATCGGTGCCGTTTAAATTAATGTTCTCAATGGCTTTTCTCCCATAAGCTCGATAACCACTCTGGGAATCAGTGACATTGAGACCTCCTGCGATATAAGTTGCAATATCAAGCACTTTCATTCCAAACTTACGGTAAATTGGGACATTTTTTCCGTTACCGTTAACAAATCTTGAGCCGATTACAAGATCAAATCCATCTTTCAGAGGCTCAAGAAGCTTTGGGATCTCGGACGGATCGTGCTGGCCATCAGAGTCGATTATGACCATGGCATCTGCATCAAGTTGGCGTGCAGTCTCAAAACAGTTCTTAAGAGCTGCACCATATCCTTTATTGATCTCGTGACGGACAACAAAGGCGCCCAGGGATTCGGCAATATCGACAGTGTTATCCGTGCTTCCGTCATCCACAACCACTACCTTGTCTACATATTTTTTGCAGCCCTTAATCACTTCTGCAATGGCATGGGCTTCATTATAGGCAGGCATGGCTGCGATTCTAAAGGTCATGTGATCATCTACCTCTCTTACAATGAGACTCAGAAGTCTCCATATGGGGGCCTTTTATAAATGAGCCGTTAAAAAATTTACATCGAAACAATATATTTTTCAGAGTCGTCGCTCCATGATTTTTACAGGGTTTAATGGGCATTCTTTAACTGTATTGCAGACATCGGCTAGGGGGATTTTCGTACTCTTATATGCAAAAAGGACGAATTATGATGCTTTATAACTTGGTCACGGCATTCTACTACAAGATCTGTATCTGTTTTAATAGACGAGCTATATAAGCATTTAGACATAAAAAATAATTAGTAAGTTACACTGATAATGAAAAGTTTTTTATTTGGGCCGAATAGGGCTTAATTAAGTCTGTTTAGCTAGATAAAAATCTGAAAGCTTTTATTTGTCATCTTGAGGAGGAAATGGTGACGAAAAAATTGCAATGACATAGAAGCTGAAAACATTTTCCTTCAGCATAAAATTAAGTTCTAATTCGAGAAATATACTTTATTCAAAAAAAAAGAAAGAAAATGCTTTTAATGTCGAAAACTCTCTTCTGGAATAAAAAAAAGAAAGGTATTTGATGTAGCAGGCAGGAAATGGGATACAAAATATGAAATTACATACAAGTAATCGTATAACAAAAGACTGAATGATGAAAATAATTTGATAAGAGAACACTTTTAATTAACGAGTGTTCAAAGGTTAAGTTTCAAACGTCCTTCATGGATAGGCATTAAAGCCAAGTTCAAAAGATGAACTGTGAAGCTAGAAAAACACTAAAACCGTTTTATTAGGAGTAATAATAAATGGCCGGAAACCAGAAGTTTCCATCTGACCTTCTATTCATAGCAGGTCTTGTAATTCTTACAGACATTTTCGTTCTCATTCCTTTATTGAATGAGAGTCTCATACGCACCGTACTTAGTTTATCCCTGGTAATTTTCCTTCCGGGATATGCCCTTATATCCATGCTTTTTCCAGATAAAACTGGATTGGAGAGTATGGAGAGAATTGCTCTTTCTATCGGATTGAGCGTTGTGATCGTATCTTTAATAGGGCTTGGACTTAATTTTACTTCCTGGGGAATAAAAGAAGTTCCCCTCCTTACAAGCCTTTCTATATTTACCCTGCTCTTTTCCGGGCTTGCTTATCTCAGCAGGAGAAGGTTGACAGAAGATAGTGCATTTGAAATCTCTTTCAGAGATTCAGCTTTTAATTTAATTAAAGGGACTCTTGGAAAACCTGAATCAAAAACTGAGGGCATTTTAAGGATATTTTTAGTCATTTCTTTCCTTGTCTTGATCGGAACTTTCGGTTACGTTACTTTCGTGCCCCATACGAGTGAGCCATTTACGGCATTCTATGTTCTCGGATCCCAGAAAATGGCTGAAAATTATACTACCGAATATGTAAGTGGAGAAAGCGGAACCTACATAATTGGGATAAGAAACAATGAGTACAGAACAATGAACTACAAAATGGAAGTAAGGCTCGAGAACCAATCCCTTCCTCTTCCGGTGAACCTGCAAAATATAAGGCTCGAACATAACACTACACTTGAAGAGCCTCTTGTGATAACCCCTTCCATTGAGGGAAAGAACTTGAAGCTTGAATTCCTGCTTTTTAATGATACTGAAAAGAATATTCCCTATCAAGACCTGCGCCTTTGGATAAATGTAACAAATGCTACAAAGGCAAACATTTCAAATACTACTATTAATAAGGCAAATGTTGTAAAGGGGGTTTGAGAGTGGAAACATCAGAGAATTTTGGCAAAAAAACAAATGAGATTAAAAACGAATGGCTTTACCTGGTAATACCGGCTTTAGCTATTGCCTTTGCAGAGTTGCAGTTGTATTTAGGACAGCAAATAGGATCAATGGTAGTACATGTCGTAATTCTGATTGGGCTTTCCCTATCTGCAATGTTTATAAAGAATGAGGAAATCCAGAAGATCTACCAGGCACTGATTCTTTTGCCGATAATGCGACTGGTAAATCTTTCGATTCCGGTTTTCTATGAGACGACACTTTATTCCCTTGTTTTCATTTACAGCCTCCTTGCAGTACCTGCAATCATTGCGGCTACACAACAGGGATTTACTCGCTCGCAGCTAGGAATAACTTTCAAGAAACTATGGCTCTATATTCCGCTTTCAGTATTGCTCGGCCTTTTGCTAGCAGAAGGAGAATATCAGATAATCAGGACTAATTCTCTGATTCCGGATCTTTCTATTATTAACCTTTTGACCCTCAGCGTAATTATGATCTTTTTAGTAGGCGTTGTAGAGGAAATAATTTTCAGATCAGTCCTCCAGAACCGGCTGCAGATGGTGTTCGGTAACTTTAGTGGGCTTATATTCACAAGCATTTTGTTCGGATTTATGCATTCGGCATACGGAAACATATATGAAATCCTTTATGCAACTTTCGTAGGCTTCTTCATAGGATTCCTATTTTACCGAACAAAAAGCCTTCCATTAGCTGCACTGATCCATGGCTTTATAAATATCTTTCTTTTTGGGGTTATTCCCCTACTCATCTAATTCTTTGCCCCACTCTCGGTTCCTGAAGAAAAACGACATAAACAAAAGAGAATAAATCAGCTGCTTGAGAGGTGTAGTCCGAGGAATAATGTTCCTGACTACCTCTTAGCAATGACAAAACAAAAGCTCTTTTTTAAGAAATTAATTTTGAATAAAATAAATTAGTCCTCTTGAGGGAGCGCAGCGACCGAAAAGGACACCGTGCTCCCGAAGCGGAACTCGGGAAGCGGAACTCGGGAAGCGGAACTCGGGAGTTAAAAAAGCATGACAAACTTGAAAATAATTGCTGCACCAAAGGAAAATAGCAGTGGGATAATTCCCATATTCAATAAATCCTTGACAGTATCGTTCCAGCGCTTTGACACCGGAAGGATGTCCCTGAGTAGAAGTAATAAGAGCAAAGCGACCGTAGCCACTATTGAACCATCAGGGACACCTGTTATGGTTGTCATTGATAGCACACCTGGAAAGATCGAACTTGACGAGATTAAACATGAAAGCGTATACATAACTCCTTAAATTGATTCACTGATTTGAGAGACAAATGTGTATATGATATAAAAATCCTCTCATATTATTGACAATTCGGAGAGAAGATATTAACCAAAATTAAGGAAAGCAAGAAAAAGAATGGCTTCAACTACTTATTTTTAACCAACGCAAATCAAAAAAGCAGTACTAAGGTTCGAAACTGGATACTTCATAAGTTACAAATTTCTTATATAATTTGGAACTATTAAATACTATTGAAGTAAAAATAGAATTTTATACTGTTCAATCTGAATGGATGAGAATTGTTACAAATGTCAAATTTTATCGCAAAATAGAGATTAAACGAACGATAGGGAAATGAACCAAATAATTTAAATAATTATAAAGTGTATTCAGCTAAAAATTAAGACAGTTTCAAAAGTCAATGGGAGTGAGTATTGGAATAAAATTGAAATTATCTCCGGGGTTTGCCCCGAGATTATAGATTTGCGTGATCATCCGGAACGTAAAAATGTAAAGCTAAACGAAAGAATGACTAAAGTTTTATTTTAAAGTAAACCTGAACAGTTGAATAGAAACGAAATTGGGGGAGTATGAACTCGACTGAATTTAAAATTCATAATTCTTCTAAGGTCTACGGAAACTCTGTAATAGGGAAAGATACAGTAATACTTGAAAATGTAATTCTTGGATACCCTGAGCACAGGATCCTTATGGAAATTTTGAGACAAAATCTAGAAATCGATGATTTTGATTTTCCGGGCTGCATCATAGGGCCTAACTCAATTGTAAGGGCCGGATCAACTATATTTTCCAATGTAAAGACCGGAAAAAACTTCAAAACAGGGCATCATGTGATGATCAGGGAAAACACGGAAATCGGTGACAATGTCCTGATCGGAACCAATGTTATCATAGACGGGCATGTGAAGATAGGAAATAATGTCAGTATTCAAGGCAATGTCTATATTCCAACAAATGTTGTAATTGAAGACAATGTTTTTATCGGCCCTTGTGCTGTTTTGGCTAATGATAAGTATCCAATTCGGAAAAAGTACGAATTGAAAGGTCCTGTTTTGAGAAAAGGTGCATCCATAGGTGCAAATGCTACTCTGCTTCCGGAAGTAGAGATCGGAGAAGGGGCAATGGTTGCCGGAGGAGCACTTGTAACGAAAAATGTACCTGCCTGGAAGCTTGCTATTGGCGTGCCTGCCATCATACGGGAACTTCCAAAGGATTTAAAAGAGTTGAATAGAATATAATCTATTAAAAAATCAAAATTAAGTGATATAATATCTCTACTAAGTTTTTAAAGAGGTCTGAAAATGATTCCAATTGCCAAGCCCCTGCTGGACAAGGAAGAGATTGATGCAGTTACAGAGGTCCTGAATTCAGGTATGATTGCTCAAGGCCCGAAAGTGGAAGAATTCGAACTTGCTTTTTCCGAATACACTGGCAGTGAATATTCAGCAGCTGTAAACTCTGGTACCGCAGCGCTGCATATAGCACTTCTTGCTCATGGGATAGGAAAGGAAGATGAAGTAATTACGACCCCTTTCAGTTTTGTTGCTACTGCAAACAGCATTCTGTATACCGGGGCAAAACCTGTATTTGCAGACATCGAGCCAGAAACTTTTAATATAGATCCGGAAAAAATCAAGGAAAAAATTACTTCAAAAACCAGAGCCATTATGCCGGTCCACTTGTACGGACATCCTGCAGATATGAAAGCCATTATGGAAATTGCAGAAGATAATAAACTTATTGTGATTGAGGATGCCTGTCAATCTCATGGCGCCGAATGCCTTGGAAAAAAGGTGGGAAGTTTTGGAACTGGAGCATTTAGCTTTTACCCGACAAAGAATATGACTACAGGTGAAGGCGGAATGCTTACTACAGACGATAAAGAGATTGCAGAGAAGGCAAAGATGATTCGAGCACACGGCTCAAAGATCCGCTACCTGCATGAAATGCTGGGTTTCAATTTGCGAATGACGGATATTGCAGCTGCGATCGGGCTTGTACAACTTGGAAAATTGGATAAATTTACAAAAGCCAGGCAGGGAAATGCAGAAATGCTTTCAGCGAGGCTTAAAGGCATACCCGGACTTGTACCAGCAATTACGAAAGCTGGTTGTACCCATGTTTTCCACCAATATACAGTTAGGGCTAAAAAAAGAGATCAACTCGCAGCTTTTCTTAAAGATAAAGACATAGGAACCGGAGTCCACTATCCTACACCTATTCACAAGCAACCTTATTATATAGATCTTGGGTACAGAGACTCTCTGCCGGTTTCAGAAAAAGCAGTAGAAGAGGTCCTTTCTCTCCCCGTACATCCTGCACTATCCGGAACTGATATACAAAAGATCGTCGAAGCAACAAGAGAATTTTATTTAAAATTTTAATTCGTTTCCAGCTATTGATTTTTAAAAAAGGAAGTGAGACCTTTGATCAGAGTAGGAGTTATAGGCACAGGTGCTATGGGACAGAACCACGTAAGAATTTACAGTGAGATGGAGGGCGTGGAGCTTGCCGGAATTTCTGATGTAGACCAGAAACGTGTTGAAGCCATGGCTGCACAGTTCAGAACAAAACCATTTACAGATTATAAGAAAATGCTAGCTGAGGGACTTGATGCGGTGAGTGTAGTTGTCCCCACAAAAATGCATACTCAGGTCGTACTTGACGCCCTTGAAAAGGGAGCACATATACTTGTGGAAAAACCGATTGCAGATACTGCCGAAAATGCCGAGTTAATGATAGGAGCTGCAAAAAAGGCGGGAAAGATCCTGATGGTGGGTCATATCGAGCGTTTTAACCCTGCAGTCATAAAACTCAAAGAAATCATAGATTCCGGCACTCTGGGAAAGATAGTTTCGATTTCTACCAAAAGAGTAGGTCCTTACAATCCGAGGATAAGGGACGTAGGTGTAATCCTGGACATAGGGGTTCACGATATCGATGTAATCTCATATCTTTACGGTAAGAAAATAAGCAGCGTGTATGCAATTGCAGGTGCAGACATACATTCATTTGAAGACCATGCCTCAATCATCCTGCGCATGGATCATAATTTTGCAGGAGTTGTGGAAACAAACTGGCTGACCCCCCACAAAGTAAGACAACTGACAGCAATCGGACTTAAAGGTGTTGCCTATCTGGACTACATCAATCAGACTGTGCAGCTGCATGATAATGAATGGATCCGAAAAGCCAAAGTTGAACCGAGTGAGCCCCTTAAGAATGAACTCAAATATTTTGTAGACTGTGTTGCGAAGGGTAAAGAACCTAAACCCTGCGGAGAGGATGGAAAACACGCCCTTGAAGTAGCAATGGCAGCTATAAGGTCTTACAATGAAGAAAGGTTAATTGAAGTAGGAAAATAACATCGGGAATAAATCTTGAGAAAGCTCAAGACTGGAAATCTTCCGGAAATGGGAATATCTAAAGGTAATTTTTAAAGTGATCTCTATGAATAAATTAGAAAAACTTCTCGAGGAACGCGGTCCGATAAAAAAAATAGGTGTCCTGGGGATGGGCTATGTAGGTATCCCTGCAGCTGTCCTGTTTGCAGATGCTCCATGTTTTGATAAAGTCTTTGGTTTTCAGCGCAACTCCAAAAGCTCAGGTTATAAAATTGATATGATTAATAGGGGAGAATGTCCTCTCAAAGGGGAGGAACCGGGGCTTGATGACCTGCTTGCCAAGGTGGTAAAGGGTGGAAAGTTCGAATGCACTCCAGATTTCTCAAAGATCTCCGAACTTGATGCAGTCACCCTTGCAATTCAGACGCCTTTTGCAAACCCGAAAGATCTGGAGCCGGATTTTTCCGCACTTATTGATGCGATTAGAAATGTAGGAAGATATCTTCGGCCAGGCATGCTTGTTGTTCTCGAGTCCACAATTACACCAGGTACCACCGAAGGCATGGCAAAGAATATTCTGGAAGAGGAATCCGGTCTTAAAGCCGGGGAAGACTTTGCCCTTGCACATGCTCCTGAAAGGGTGATGGTTGGAAGGTTGTTGAAAAATATCAGGGAGCATGACCGCATCGTAGGCGGTATTAATGAGGCAAGTACCAGGCGCGCAGTTGAGCTGTATTCTCCAGTACTTACTATCGGAAAAGTGATCCCGATGAGTGCAACTGCAGCCGAGGTCACAAAAACTGCAGAGAACACTTTCCGCGATCTCCAGATTGCAGCTATCAACCAGCTTGCTCTCTATTGTGAAGCCATGGGCATAAATGTGTACGATGTCAGGACCGGAGTGGACAGTTTAAAAGGAGAAGGCATTACAAGAGCAATACTCTGGCCTGGTGCAGGAGTAGGCGGCCACTGCCTTACCAAGGATACCTATCACCTGGAAAGAGGTGTCAAGATCGGGAGAGGAAAGCTGGATTATCCTGAAGGTGCAGATTCAATATACGTGCTAGCAAGAAGAATAAACGATTTCATGCCTGTTCACATGTATAACCTGACTGCTGCAGCTCTTGAAAGAATAGGAAAGAAAATTAAAGGCTCAAAGGTTGCTCTTCTCGGCTGGGCGTTTATAAAGGATTCGGACGATGCAAGGAACACTCCTTCAGAGCTGTACAGGGACCTCTGCTTAAAAGCCGGAGCTATGATTGAAGTGCACGACCCGTACGTTGAACATTATCCCGGAGTTGAGATCCTCGATGATCTGGAAAAAGTGGTTAAGGGTGCAGACGCTGTGATAATCCTTGCAGGACACAGTGCATACATGAATTTAAAGGCTGATAGGATAAAGGAGCTTACAGGGAAATCGCATACTGTTATCGTAGACGGACGAAACGTGATCGAACCTGATGAGTTTATCGGTAAAGGATTCGTGTATAAGGGAATTGGAAGAGGAGACAAAAATGAACATTTGATTATCAAATGAATTAAAGAATACACCTGATTTGCTTGAGGGTATCGAAAAGGGTAATAAAACGAATGTGTATTATTATAAACATAATAGCTTTAGTTTGAGAGATTATTTCAATCTCTCATACCCTTGAAAATGATATCCTGAAAAGGCGAAAACCATGATTGAAACACTTAAACAAAACGCGGAACTCTGGGACCTTTTTACTAAAAAAGAAGAATATAATTCGGCTTTTTCTGACCAGTTCGAGAGATTTCCTTATTATTTGAGTAATCAGAGAGATATTTTTGATCCTAAAGTTTCCAGATTTCTGGTAGAAAACGGTTTGCTTCCGGAGTACCCGGAAGGAAAAAAATTTGCTGTATGCCTTACGCATGATATTGACTTCGCCTATCCGGATAAATTGTACCCAATCTTTGGAACTGCTAAAGCTTTTGCTCGTGGGGATTTAACTAATGCTGTGAAGATGCCTTTTTCGAGAATAAGCAAGCAATGTAACCTATTCTGGAATTTTAGAGATATAATGGCACTGGAAGCTAAGTACAATGCAAAATCAAGCTTTTATTTTATGGCTTTACAGCCCGGAGAGGAAGACTTCAATTACAAAATTGAGGATCTTAAAGAAGAGTTAAGATTTATATCTGACAATGGTTGGGAGGTCGGTCTGCATGGAGGACATAAATCTTACAATAGCTTTGAGGACATTGTTGAAAAAAAGCAAAGGCTTGAGAAGGTTCTCGGCAAACAGGTAATCGGGTACAGGAATCACTATTTGAAGTTTAAAGTGCCGGATACCTGGGAATTACTGAGCAAAGCTGGATTCAAATACGATGCAACATTCGGGTATTCGGATTGTGCAGGCTTTAGAAATGGTTTATGTCATCCGTTCAGGCCATATAATCTGAATACTGAAAAGCAAATAGATATACTTGAGTTTCCTCTCGTAATAATGGATCGAACTTTGCTACGAGATTACATGCGCCTGGGCGTTGAGAAAGCCTGGGAGCTAATTAAGAGACTTATCGATAAGGTCGAGCAGTATAATGGTTTAGTGACGACCCTCTGGCACAACAATATGCTAGTTGAAGAACAGTATCGCAAAATGTATGAGAACTTACTGAAGTATGCTTCTAGTAAAAATGCCTGGATTACGAGTGGAGAAGAAGTCTTTAACTGGTGGACTGCTAACGTCGAAAAAAAGGATTAGAACCTTATTTATTCATGAACTGAGTTCTATCCTATTTAATAAACGGACTTAAATACTTTCGTATTTTTTCAAGATTTCCTCGAAAGCATCTACTACACACACTGTTTTTTCCCGTCCAAGCCCGAAAGTACTTAATTTGAAATATTTGGTAAGCCCGGATTTTATGCCATGAATATTGCGTTCTTTAAGTTCTCTGTAAAGGAAGTACCTTCCATTCTTGACCTTCTCGGAAATTTCATAGAATCGTGGCGTCTCAAAGAACATTAAATCATGTGAATGAGGTTTTTGCCCGTTCTGAATAAAGCCCATGTTTTCAAGTCTTGAAGAGAACCACCGAGCATTTTCAACTTCCAGATCCCAATTTCGGACACGTTTTACAACATCCGGGAAAGAGGCAATAAGGGTCATTACAGTTGCACCCCTGGCTGTACACCCGAGGAGTTCAATTTCCTTTACTTTACTATATTTTGATTTCCTGAACACGATTGGAGCATATTCCTCACTTACTCCAAGTACTCCTACCGGCCCTGATGCAGCCATCGATTTGTGCCCGCTGCCAACAATAAAATCGGCTCCTATTTCTTTTGCGGAAACGGGCATTCTTCCGACTGCGTATGCTCCATTCAGGAGGAGTGGCACATCATACTCATGGCAGACGGATGCTATCTTTTTCGCATCAGGCAAGTTTCCATAGCTTCCATCGGGATATGTAATTAAAGCAAGAACAGGAGGTTTCCCACTTTCTTTAATAAGCTCTTCGATTGCCCTACCATATCCTTCAGGGTCCAGTGAGTAGTCTGGGCTTCCCAAGTGCGGCACGACTTTTACATTTAACCCTGCTCTTTCGGCTGCGACATAAGATGAATAATGCGCAAGTCCGTCAAGTACAATCCAATCACCTGTCTTTCCTAAGGAATGCATTACAGCAAACTTGGACTCTCTGGCCCCATTTGTAACCCTTGCCTCGTCACAACCAAGAAATTCAGGAAGGGCCTGATGCACGAAATCAAATATTGGAGGCTTTTTAATCTGGTCCAGCACTCCTCCGCAGAAATCACAGACCGAATACCCGTCTCCCCATTCGACAAGAGCCTTTTTCGCAGAATCTGTCAAGGTTCCACCTGTCTGAAGCGGATCAATGTTTATACTGCCCAGGGTTTCCCGCTTAACAAATCCAAATTTCCGAAGGGACGAGTCATCAAGTACCATTTTCTCATACCTCAATGTTAAAGAAGATGTCATGCGCGTTTTTAGGATACTTAGGAATTACTAAAATTTAATTTCAAGTATTTATGTGCCGATAATGTCTTTGTTGTTTTTAGGAAATGGAATCATAAAATCATTCCAAAAGAAAAATTTGAAATTATTTTTCAACCATTCCTTAGCTATTTCAGGCATTTTCCGCCTTGTCAAACACATAAGTAAACTCATCGCACTGGGTGACAATCTTAGAAGCCGCGTCCTTCAATACTTCAATAGGGTTACTACCATCGGTCTTGATGTAAAAGACCGGGTCGCTTATGCTCACATGTTTAATATCATAAAAGGCTACTTCTACCCTTTCGTCTTTGATGAGAAAGTCTTTTAACAAATTGAGAAGGGTGTGAGTTTCGCCTTTGAGCTCAACTTCAAGCTCATTTTCAGTTTTAGATAATATAACGAGTTCCATTTATAATCACCTTTGAATGGTGAATGACCTAAGTTGTGTAAAAATTTTCAAAAAAGGGAAATAATTAAGAGATCCCTTTCCCGTATTCCGTTGAGATTTTACGGGTTTCAGTCATATTGCAGATCGGGCATTTAAGCTTTTGCCCCTCGAGTACCAGTTCCCCTCTACAATTTGAGCAATAAGCCTTCACAACTCCAAGAGAATCTTCAGCCGTAGTAAGGCGCATCCTCTCCGTGTCAATAACTCTGGCTCTGATTATATCAGAAGGTCTGAATTCGTCTGCAAGTCTTTTGACGTAAGAATCCTTCACATTTGACACATGGATGTCCCCAAGTCTTAAATTGACTATTTCCCTCTTTTCTTTACCTTCAATTCCTGCAATTTCGACAGCTGCCCCTGATTCTCGTATGTCAATTATCATTCCATATACGATATCCCCGACTTTAAGGAAATTAGGAGTGATAGTGTTTGGTTTAACTGAGATTACTCTGGCTTTTCGATCAATGAATACTTTGCCTGTAACAGTAGAGTAAATATCCCCGGCAGATATGATTGTGCCAGAACCGGTTTTGAATTCTTCAGTGGTTCCTACAAGTTGCCCTGGGAGAACGAAACCTCCAGCTTCAAGATCTGTCTCCGCTCTTTCTACTTCGTGATATCCCCCGGAGTCAGACATATCCGTTCTCTCCCTGGGAGTTTTCTTCGGATAAGGGAACCTCCTTTTTTTACTCTGATCTCCTCCTCTGGACTGATCCCTAAACTGTCCTTTATATTGATCTCTGGACTGATTCCTGAATTGCCCTTTATATGGTTCGCGGGGTTGATCCCTCGATTGTCCTTTATATGGTTCGCGGGGTTGATCCCTCGATTGCCCTTTATATGGTTCGCGGGGTTGATCCCTCGATTGTCCTTTATATGGTTCGCGGGGTTGATCCCTCGATTGTCCTTTATATGGTTCGCGGGGTTGATCCCTCGATTGTCCTTTATATGGTTCGCGGGGTTGATCCCTGGGCTGCCCTTTATATTGCTCACGGGGCTGTTGATCTTTTGGCTGACCGTTGTTATTTTGGTCTCGTGGCTGATCTCTACTTTCTGAGGTCACCTGAGCCCCGATTTGAACTCTTTTTTCATCTACTGGCTTCTCTTCACTAGGACCTGTCAATTTTTTCCTAGTTGTCTTATTCTTTCGAATTCTAATCATGATCCCTCATTCTAATTATCGTTAGTATGGACAGAAATCAAAACCTTCTAAACAAATCGTACATTTTATTTGGATTGAAGAGATCCAGATGTTGTTAAATAATATTCACCCGAACCTCTGGAGGAAATAGATCTTCATTTCCATATTAGCGAGCATTTTCTTATTCTCAAACATTTCTGCTTCCAGCACATCCCAGAGTTCTGTGGATGCATTACTGTATTATTTGTAAAGTGTACGTTTATAAGTATGTATTTATAAGTCAACACTAAAGCAAAATCTGATAATAGCGATATATAATTGTATATAGCGCCAGGTATATGCGCCTCAAGTTGCAGTACTGAACTTTGAGTCATACACGGAAACCGCGATCCTGTAAATCTCTACCTCAATAACCTCTCTTTCCTTTTTGTGAAAGTCGAAAATTCGTTTTAAAGGGAACTTAGCAACATAGGAGTGTGTAATGACCGCAGGCTTAATGAACTTTTGGATAAAAGCGAGACTTCCTCGATTATGGATTGAATATATAATATCACTTGTTCTTAATGCTGACGAAAGAAAGGGCCTATCCCTTCCCTTTACCCTTGACCCGAAAGGAGGGTTCATAAGCGTAGTTTTAACATGTTCCTTAATATCAGCAACATCCGAGAGTATGAATTCCACCTCTGTTCCAAGCTTTCTCGCATTTTTCCTTGCAATCTCAAGCGCCTTCGGGTCCGTATCGTAACCCACAACCTTTTCGGCTCCGAGAAACTTTGCCCCTATTGCCAGGATTCCAGTACCGCAGCCCAGATCCTGAACAGAATCATCAAGATCTCCCTGCATATAAGCAAAATGCAGAATTTCCGCAGCCAGAGGGGAAGGGGTCTGGTACTGTTCAAGCTCAAGTTCAGGATCGGAAAAACTCTCGATTTCTTCAAGTAGCATTTCAAGTTTTCTCTGTTTCATTGCATCGGCTCTTCAGTAATCTCATCCAGTACAAGCCTCTCCCACTCTCGTTCTCCAAGGACAATCTCAAACTCTTGAGGCGTAAGCATAGGGGAAGGAAAGCGTCCGACCTCATCAATAGCAAGCCTGGGGCAGGCAGTATTTACAAAAGCATCTGCCTTGAACTGGAGCAACTGATCCGGAGTCACAAGATCGATCATGATCAAATATGCATCTTTGCCATGCTTTTTTGCACACTTTTTTAAGGTTGAGGCCAGTTCCAGTCTACTCCTGTCCGTTTTTGCTTGAGACAATTATCCCGAAAACTTTCGCATCCAGCGATTTTGCGATTACCGCGCTTCGCTGGCGGAGAATTTTTGAAGGGTCTACCTCACGAAGTTCCCCGGAAAGAGGATCTGCTGCAAGAACACGTTTTTTTGTGGAAAGAGCCACACCCAAAGGATGGAAATCTCCGCTTCCGATATAAAGGTACTCATCACACTCTTCTGCTCTTGCTGCTGAAAAATTACAGCCCAGCACCTGTCCCGGATATGTAATCCTCAAATCTCCCCGTCCGATTACGCAGGTCCTTCCCCCTGCCTTAAGCACAGCACAGGCATCAGGCAGTTTATGTACGTGCTGAACAGTAGTAATCAGCCCAACCCGCTGCCCCTTAAGTTTGGGCACTGCTTTCTCGACAACAGGACGGACGTCAACCGCAGAGCGTGCTTCTATGAAATAAATCTTATTGGAGATTTTCTTATCCCTAAGTTCCGCATGCCCAAAATGGAAAAAAATATCCACATGTTCCAGCAAGGTCCTATCCAGGTCGCAAGCCCCAAAGCAGGGGTCTCCGGAAATAATGATCTCGGCACCAGTAGCTTCTTCAACCTTCTTTGCAAGCTCAGCTCCTTTTCTTTTGAGCCCTTCAGGAAACTGAAAGCCAACAGTCCTCGATTCTGATACTCTTATCACACTGATAATATAATCAGGTTGTAAATCAAATGCTTCACTGATCCCCGTAGACATCCTTAATCTCCACACCCTTCTCGCCCACATCAATTGTGACGAGAATCTTAGGCTCAACCCCGAGCTCTTTTAATTTTAAACAGCCTTCTCCACGCCCGATAACTGAAATAATATCCTCGATCTCTACACCCATATTTACTAATGCCTTTACGAGTGCCAGCAGTGTCCCACCAGTACTGATTACATCATCTACGATAATTACTCTGTCCCCTCTTTTAAGCCCATTTATGTAAAGGACACCCTTCGAATACCCGGTACTCTGGGAAAGTTCCACTTCCCCTTCAAGGAAATAAGGCCGCTTCCTAACAATAGTCAAAGGAATTCCCGTTTTCAGGGACAGGGCAATCGCTACGGGAATGCCCATAGCTTCTATCGTAAGAATAGTGTCAACTTCTTTAATATTGGTAATCTTGAGAATATATTCGGCGATCTCCTCAACCAGATGGGGGTCAATGGATGGTACGCCATCAGAGATCGGATGGATGAAATAATTGTATTCTCCTCGCTTGATCACGGGAGAATTGATGAGTGAGGTTTGCAGTTTTTCAAGCATAGCATTAACTTCCTTTAACTTAATGATATTCTGAATTATTCTGAAGTAAAAGTCTTTTCAGATTCCATTAATGGTCTGAGTGTTATCCACAATCCAGAGTAACGACGTTCTGCCATCTGTAGACAGATGCAGATAGATATAAACATCCAAGGAAGGGTATATCTTCAGGAAAAATCAAAGTACGATATATAACTTTGGTTTTTCTAATCCATGCTGATAGCAGCATGGGAATTATAATAAATACACATCAGTATTAATAAATTTAAGGATGGACCTGAGGTCCTGCCGGACAAACTCCTATGAGTCATTTTAAAAATGTAAAGTAAAGGTAAAGTAAAGGTGTAAAGCACAGAATTATTGTTTGAATTACTGTGGGACATATACAACGTAACCGCGCGGCGGCGCCCAGAGTTCAGTCCACCCGCTTTCATCCGTCCACTTATCCTCCGGCACACCTTGATCGTTGCTTCCGCGCCAGGCTGCAGGAGAAAGCCGGGTGTCAATCCAGTGGGTCTGGATCCACGTACCGTTCCAGGTGCTGCGGTTGTTCAAAACAAGTACCAATCCTTTTTGCTCACCAGATCCTTCACGCTGCATGATGTAGAGGTCATCATCCACGTAGAGAAGATTCATCCGTCCACCGGCATATTTCTCGTGGACATGCACCAGCGCGTCAATGCCGCTATGATTTCCTTCCTGTGCCAGGTTAAAGTTGAAATAGTCCTGCCAGAACACGCAGGGATATCCCTCATGGGTTAGAATGTACGCATAGGCAAGCATCTTGTCGCGGATAATCGGATTATCACGTGCGATATCGTGGTTCTCAACGAAGGTAACCGTTTCGAAAGGCCGGTCATACAGAAGCATTCCCGGCTGCAGTACAAGTTCACGCAGGCTAAATCCGTCACGGTCACACAGGTCATGCAGCAGTTCGCGGAGCGGGAAGTCAAAGGCAGCAACAGGATTGTCAGACCATGCGTTGGCTTCATCGAGCCATTCCTCAATTGGACGGGCTTTGTCCCAATCTTCTCCGACGCCATACGGCTTGAAGCTATAAGCGCCTCTCAATGCGCGCAGTTCCTGGATGGCGCGAATCATCCAGCCTCCATAACCTTTGACCATATCGTAGCGGAAGCCATCAAAACCTATTTTCTCGAGCATCCACCTCGCATACTCTATGAGTTGCATATAAACAAGGGGATTGCGGTGGCAGAGGTCGGACATATCCCCGAAAGTTTCGCGATCCCATTGTTCGTAAGGGCTCGGATGAAAACATTTCCAATCGCGGGGAAATATATTGCTCATGGGATTAAATTGAGTCCAGCGCATCTTGTGATCGATCTCGTTTTCTTCCTGGCCGTCCCCCCCGCTGTTGTGGTTGAACACCATATCGGCATAGACCTGCATCTCATGGACATGTGCAGCCTGGACCAGATCCACCAGCTCGTCCCTGGTACCAAACCACGTCGGCACACCGCCCTTCTGGTCGAACTCGCCAAGGTCATAGTAATCGTACGGATCATAGCCCATGGACTTCCACCAGGCCGCCTTACTGACAGGCGGCAGCCATAAAGCTGTGAACCCGGCTTTTTGCAGCGCAGGAATGCGCTTCTTTATCTCAATCCACCACTTGTGCTCGCAGGATTCCAATGCAGGACAATCCCAGTAAAACGCTTGAAGCATAACTCCCATAATAATCCCATCCTACTTCCGTTTTGATTTGAATCAAAAATCAACGGTTAAAAGTGAACTTCCAAGAGAAGCTGGATAACTTGATCATCCAACGCTGCGTCCCCAGACTTGAACGCCGCTGTGAGGCTGTCACCACCTATATCTACTTTCTCACATTTAAACGGTCAATCAGCATCCAGTTTTAGGTAAAGTACATACATTAGAATAACAGCTTCATTATTTATTTCTTTTTTCAGTAAAATTTTGGAGAGATAATTTGTGTTAAAAATTTAAAATTGAAACTGGAGGAAAAAAGGAAGAGAAATAAGTAAAAAGAAGCTTCAGAGAAGCTTCTGCCGTGAAATTCAGTTTTTCTGTTTAGCCTTGAACTTACAGATCAATTTCCGATTTCACGAGTTCAATTTTCTAAAGATTTATGCCGCTGTCTTATTGAGCAGCCCGAGAACCACGTAAGGGTTAGCATCCGCCTGATTTCATTTTACTCAGGGTGGCTTCATTAATGTCAACGACTGAAATTACCGAAACAAGGCCCTCCGTGTCCCAGTTATTTTTGTCCATGAGCCAGAGGTCCATCAAATATTTCGAAACCCATGCAGGATCATCGGCTTTTGCTCCGCAATTTTCATTGACGATATCAAAGTTAAACCCAAGTACTACTGCCTTCATAGTTTTAGTGTTTTTGTCCGTAACCACGAAGATTCCAGCGGGAGCTCCTCCAAGAGCTTCTGTTTCGTTATCTGTGAGTGAGGAAATCCAGATTCCTCCTTTTCCAGGGGATACATCCCAACGCTTTACGAAAACGTCATCTTTGCACCAGGTGGGGCAGGCGAAAACAGTATAACTCACTCCTTTATTAAGTGGATAATGTTCTTCCATCCAGTGAGCAAGAATGTAACCGCTGGAGACTCCTGGACAGAAGTGATTATGTAGTTCCAGGCACTGCATGAGTTCATAATCCATATTTCCGGTAGCCCAACCATTGGCTATGGTAAGAATTGCAAACTCGCGTCCGTCAAATACCGTTTTATTTACCTTTTCATTCCAGGCAGTTATAGATTTCTGATTTTTCGAAAGCTCACTGAATTTTATATTCTCAGTTACCTTGTAGCTAATCTTACTTCCGTTTTCATATGAAACCTCAATATAAGTACATTTTCCACTGCATTTATCAAAAAAAGCAAACCATAGAGGGCTATTCCTTGAATTCTGTACTACAAGGAGATTCTTTGTATATTTAAGGTGCTTGTCATAAAATTCCGAATAGAAACTGTCAAGGAAAACATAAGACTCTGCCGGAGAACCAATATCAGTTATGATTAACGTATTTTCTGGCCTAAGATTTCCAAGATTGGCTTCGGCGGCATTAAAGACCTGAGCCATCGAATCCGGTTTCTGACATTCGGCTGCAGTCCCGGTAAACGAACTAAGGACGAAAACCAGCGCTGTCAGGAAAACAAAACTTATGAGTTTCACTTTTATTTTCTTTGTGTATATATTGTCTTTTCCAATCATGAATTCTCCTCTTTCTAAACAATTAAATCTAACCTACTCCAAGAGATATTAATTGTTATTTAATTAAAATTAAATTCGAATAAATGTTACGTAATTATAGCTTATTGTTTTTTAGTGTTACAAAAATTTATTAAAATAGTACATAAAACTTTCGAATTTGGTTAACAGTGAAAGATATTAGAAATTAAAAAGATAAATAGAAAATAGCAAATAAGACTGGGAAGGTAAAAAAAGAGGTAAAAAAGAGTAATAAAAAATCTGTACAGAAACTTGAAGGAACCCGGAAAAATTGGAATAAAAAATTAAGGACAAACCAAATTATCAAAAAATCCAACCACAATCTCCGCTAATTCCTTACTCTTTTGAGTTGAAGTCATAAGTGTATCAGCACGGTTGGCACGGCATCCGATTTTCTCAAATGCGAATTCGTCTGCCTGGTCTCTTTCATCGAAAACGAAAATATCCAGGAAATCCTGATAAAATTCGGCAACTCCCATGGAAGAAACTTCAAGGCCGCAGGCTTGCATAAGCTTTCCGGCAGGGCCGCTTACGGGGGCATTGCCGATAATGGGGCTGACTGCGACTACTGTCTTATTTTTCAGGATTTCTTTCATTCCGGGCAGGGAGATGATTGGGCCTATGCTTGTAATTGGGTTGCTCGGGCCGATAAGGACTTTATCGTCGTTTTTAAGGGCTTCGAGTACTTTTGGAGCAATTGAGGCTTCGGAGACTCCTCGGATATCTACTCCGGTTACTTCGGGTTCTCCGTCTTTTGCGATCCAGAAGTCCTGGAAATGCATGGTCCCTTCGGGGGTTTCTACAAAAGTGGCGATCGGATCGTCAGACATGGGCAGGATCTTAGATTCGACTCCAAAGATGGATGCAAGTTTCAGAGTTGCCTCCGTGAGGGAGGCGCCGTTTCGGAGGAGGTTCGAGCGGATGATATGGGTTGCCCGGTCCAGGTCCCCGATTTTCATGTTTTCGGTAACTCCCAGTTCCAGCATTCGGTTAAAGGTTACAAAGGAGTCGTCCTCTATTCCCCACCATTTTTTCCTGTCTATCTGGTCTGAGAGTAAATAGAGTACGGTATCAATGTCAGGACAGATGAGGTTTCCTGAAACCCAGAGGTCTTCAGCAGTGTTTACGACAACAGTCAGCTCCTCTGATGGGAGGATTTCTCGAAGTCCGTCAAGAAGTTTTGGAGTTCCGGTGCCGCCTGAAAATACTATCATGGTAAGCCTTTTCCTGAGAGTGTTCCGGGAACTTTCCCGGTATCACATTATCTTGCAGTATCAAAGTATTTTCGGTATAAAGTATTTACAGAATCAAATCAGTAATCAAAGTAATAGTAACAGCAATATATAATGACATCTGTCTAAAGAATAATGAAAGTTGTCCTTGATCCTGTACATGGTTACATTGAATTGGATGATTTTGTTCTGGATCTCTCTGGCTACTTCCCAGGTGCAGCGCCTCAGGAGGGTCAGACAGCTTGGGTTTTCAAATCTTGTTTATCCCGGGGCGAACCATACTCGCTTTGAACATTCTCTCGGGACAATGCATCTTGCTTCGCTGTTAATAAAAAATCTTGATTCGGTTGAAGAGGATAAAAAAATAGAGATAAAAGCCACAGCTCTTCTGCATGATATCGGGCACGGACCTTTTTCCCACGTTACGGAAAATGTTATTGATAAATTCACAAGGCGCAGGCATGAAGATATAAAGGACTTACTTGGAAAAGGGGAAATAGGGGAAGTGTTGAAAAAATATGGGATTTCTCCGGGAAATATTGCAAAACATGTTAAAGGGGAAACATCCATCGGGCAGATCGTTAGCAGCGAGATTGATGTGGACAAAATGGATTATCTTGTGCGGGATGCCCATTATACTGGTGTTGCTTTCGGAGTTGTGGATTACAACCGTCTGATAAACAAGATGGATTTTCACGAAGACAGACTTGTTGTCGAGTATGGAGGGTTAAAGGCTGCCGAATCTCTACTGGTCTCACGCTTCTGGATGAATACCTCTGTGTACTATCACCATGTAACCAGAATCGCGGAATCCATGTGTTCCAGAGCAGTTGAGTATATGATAGAAAACCAGGAGATTGACCCATTTTCGCTCCGGCAGCTGGATGACATTGACCTGGTTGCAGCCATGAGATCGGCCACAGGAAATGCAAAGGAACTTGCCTGGAGGCTGGATGCCCGCAAACTCTACAAACGGGCTATGTACATGGGGCTGAAAGAGACCGGAAAAGGAGTACTCAAATACCGCGACAAAATTCAGAGGACAGAAAACGAGATTGCAGAGCTGGCAGGTGTAGATCCTCAGTACGTGCTTCTAGACATTCCAAAAACACCTGAAATGTTAGAAATGAGGGCGATGATAAAGACGGATCACATAATGACCCCTCTTAATGAAGCTTCACATTTTGTTTCCACCTTGCAGGAAGCCCATATGGACAACTGGAGAATGGGAATATACAGCCCGAAAGAACATTGTGAAGCTGTGGAAAAGGCTGCACGAGATTATTTCGATATTAAGAAATCCATAAAACAGTTTAAACTGACGGACCTTAAACTTACTGAGCTCTAAGAAGTTGCAGAAAGACTAAAAAGCGGAAAAGATACCTGGAAAAACGCGGAAATGGGGGATAATTTTGTTTCGGATTAAGCGCAGAGTCGGCAGAATCGAAATTACGCTAGATGCAAAGCCAATTGGCAATGATTACCTGCTTACCCTCACGGGTGGAGAGGTACATATTGGAGCTGTCGGCGTGGGCCAATTTGACGAAAAAAGCCAGAGAGCAAGTTCCTCATTGGTAACGATGCCCGGACACCGGGAGGAACTGCTTGCCCTGAACGGTGCAAGACAGGTTAGCAAAGCTACAAAGAAAACAATAGTACTTGTTGTCGGCATTCACCAGGACAATATCAGCCTGGAAGAGATTAAAGATGTAGTTTCAGCTGCAGAGGAAATGATCGCAGATTTTATCGCTTTTTGCGAAAAGACAGACCTGACAGGGAGAGACGTATAATGGAAATAACGGTAGGGATCAGCGGAGCCTCAGGGGTTCAGTACGGGATCCGCCTTCTTGAAGTATTGGCGGAAAAAAGAATTAAGACTCACCTTATTTTGACTGATGCCGCAAAACAGATAATGGAAATTGAGACTGATTATACACCCTCCGATGTGGAAAAACTTACAACCTGGAACTATTCCCAGAACGACTTCTCAGCTCCTATTGCCAGCGGATCTCACAGGACAGCCGGAATGGTTATCGCTCCCTGCAGCATGAAAACCTTGAGTGCGGTGGCAAACGGGATTTCCAATACCCTCCTTACAAGGGCTGCAGACGTGTGCCTGAAAGAAGAGAGAAAACTTATCCTGATGACCCGAGAAACCCCTCTCAATCTAATACATCTCGAGAACATGGTCCGAGCTAAAAAAGCAGGAGCAAGCATTCTCCCAGCCTGTCCGGGCTTCTACTCAAGGCCGAAGACCATAGAAGACCTGATTGATATTATGGTAGGAAGAGCTCTTGATCTGTTAGGAATAGAAAACGATGTTTATGAACGATGGAGTGAAGGACAATAAATTCGGGGAGAATCAAGGTCGAGAAGTGGATTAGTGGAATTCCGATTTGCAGAGGAAAATGATGGACTCAAGTTCTAAAGGCTTTGCACTTAAATGACTTCTACTCAGAAAGTAAGTGATTTGCACAAAAAGTCTGAAAATCTTAAAAACTCTTAATTGGATTGGTAGGACAGTAGAAATATGTAATTCACTAGAACAATAATTCTCTTTCTAAAGTTAAATAAGAGATCTAATGTGCGATGTGTTGGAATATTTTCTATTCAGTTTAATGCATATAGATAATTATTTCCCTTCGTTTATCGTACATATTAATATGTCTTCGTTACCATACAATAACATACTACCAACATCTCCTGAGCTGTCTTTTTTGTATGTTTTAGGCATGGTGATCTTTTTAATTTTGATACTTAGCCTTTTGGCTTTACTTGTGCGTGATGAGATTTGGGAGAAACAACATAATATTTAATTTTAAGCTTTATTTATTATACTTTTAATATCTTTTTTAAATCTCTCATTGACGAGGATGATTTCATCCACCCGCTAATTAAGGGAATCATACTACACTTCCTTATAGCCTGCTTTCGGCAGGTGACTTGATTTTCCGTAAGTATTTTTGCTGATAGCGTTTTTTAGATAAAGCTCCTAAATCTTCCACACTAAATATCATTGCAAAAATGATTCGTTGCTTGTATAGGGCATGAGATTTGAGTCATATGTTAACCATTTTGAAATATAATACAAATTTACATGATGTTTAAAAACGCTATCAGTGAAAATGTCAAATTCATTACGTCGACCTGCCGAATGTAGGTTATAGGCTACATCCATCCATTTACCGATGGTAATGGACGCTGTGCAAGGTACATATTCTATTGGTATATGCTCACCGTGGTTACTGGCTCTTTGAGTATATGCGATATCCAGGATACTGCTGCACTCCAAAACAAAATATGCAAAGGCCTATCTCTTCACTGAATCCGATTATAATGACCTCACATATTTCATAAACTATAATCTCTCAGCGATAGAGAAGGCACTTGAAGATTTTGAAAATTATATAGCTTTCAAAAAACATGAGCAGCATGAGATCATGCAAATCATCGAAACTTCTGTGAAACTGAACCTTAGGCAGGCAGATATACTCAAAAGTCTGCTTAAAGAACCTGAGAGATACGTTTCCATAACTGAAATCAAAAGTAAATACAACGTGGCTTACGATACAGCAAGGAATGATATGCAATATCTTACAAAGCTTGGTTACATTGAAATGATAAAAAGGGGCCGGAGTTATATGTACAGGTATAAAGGAGTAAAAAATGATGGTTAGTACTCCAATGTCAATTACTACCAAAAACTACCAATTCATACTAATTGGTAGTAACCCATTTAAAAACATAATATCTTCAGAAATAAACTACTGATATTTATTAACATACTAATTATTGAGAATAAAACCAAAACTCCAAAAAGCGGTACTATTAGCATACCCTGAAGATTATCAACTACTATAAGAAATGAAAGCATCTTATCTGAATTAAGTACATTATATAAAAAACAGGTCTAAAAGTTATAGAACATATCAACCCAACAAAAATAGAGTTTGTTAAGATTAACATATACAATAAAAAAATCCTATGAAATAGATCAAGTCCGTTAGCCATCATCTAACTAACACACACTCTATTCTTTAGTTCCAGAAGACAATTACAATTCTATTCGAACTCCCAATTTTTGACAGCTTTCTGAACTTTGCTCAACACCCGTAGACTTGACAGAATCAAAAATAACATAATTAATATACAAATAAATAGATTATCAAATTCGAAAACTTTACAATATTTAAAAATCTCTTATATTTATTATTCTGCATGTAAAGTCAACAACCTGCACGAAAGTCGATAAAAAATTCTAGACTTTACGTGCAAAGCCCTTTATAACGAAAGCTATTTAAATGATTACTCCCTTTGAGAGGGATTGCCCTGTGGGATAGTAGGGTAGCTTGGTCCATCCTCGAGCGTTTGGGACGCTTGGACCGCGGTTCAAATCCGCGCTATCCCATAAAAATACTTTTCATTTTTTCTGAATTTTAGAGCTACAATTTTTCTAAATCCCTGATTTTATATCCTTCCTTGAAATAAAAGCTACTTAATAAAGCGACATATTTTCATATTATTCATGCTATCATATTGTTTTGTTATACTTTTTAAGTAAGTATTAAATTTTCTTAAGTTGATGGGGGAATTAAGTTTATTAAA
>CAWFUY010000022.1:0-22092 GCA_963818955.1 uncultured Methanosarcinaceae archaeon
AGACCTTATCCCTTTAAATGAAAAAATTTAAGCCGCTGGAAGCGCGAAAAAAAGTTAAAAGAGTTTCTATATAATAGTCCTCTTGAGCGCAGCGAAAAGGACAGCGCACTGCAGAGTCGCAACTCTGCTGAAAAGGACCTCGTGCTTCCGAAGCGAAACTCGGAAAAGGTAGAATTCCTCCACCTTCAAACTGACATATGAGCTTTTAACTTGGCTTCTGTCTCACAGATTTGTTTTGTGTCCCTTGCAATGGTAAGTTCTTCATTGGTTGGGATGACAAGAACCCTTATCTTTGAATCCGGAGTTGAGATATCGATTTCTTGGCCCCTGATTTTGTTCTTTTCCTCATCGATCTTTATGCCGATGCCGTCAAGGTCAGAGAGGATTCTCTTCCTGATGCTTGCGCTGTTTTCTCCGATGCCTGCAGTAAATACTACTGCATCTGTGCCGTTGAGGACAGCATTATATTCACCGATAACTTTCTTGATCTTGTATGCGAAAACCTCAAGGGCGAGTTCGGCTCTGTCGCTGCCTTTGGAAGCTGCTTCGTCCAGGTCTCTGAAGTCATTGCTGATCCCGGAGATTCCGAGCACACCTGACTTTTTGTTCATAAGTGTGTCAACATCCCTGGTTGAGAGGCCTTCTTTCTCCATCATGAAGGGAACGACTGCAGGGTCAATGGAACCGCATCTGGTACCCATTGCAACACCTTCGAGCGGGGTGAAGCCCATCGTGGTCTCAACGGATTTGCCGCCTTTGACAGCTGCAATGCTTGAACCGTTTCCGAGGTGGCAGGTGATGACCTTGACATCCTTTTCAGGTTTTCCTAGCATAGCGGCAGCCCTTCTGGCAACGTAGAAGTGAGAGGTGCCGTGGAAACCATATTTCCTGATGCCATGCTTTTCATACATGCTGTATGGCAGAGCATACATATAGGCATACTTGGGTATTGTCATATGGAAAGCTGTGTCAAAAACGGCAACCATTGGTATGCCAGGCATGAGTTCTTCACAGGCGGTAATACCCATCATGTTTGGAGGGTTGTGGAGAGGAGCTAACTCAAAACAGTCCCTTATAGACTTTTCTACATCTGCAGTAATTAAAGCTGAAGAAGTAAATTTCTCGCCGCCGTGAACAACCCTGTGTCCTACAGCATTTATTTCACTCATATCCTTGATGGCACCGAATTCCGGATCGGTAAGACACTTTACAACCTCTTCCATAGCTATTTTGTGGTTTGGGAAGTCAGTAGTCTTTTCCACTTTCTTGCCATCGAATCTCTTCTGAGTAATGATCGAATCCTTGATCCCTATCCTCTCGCAGAGACCTACTGCAAGTGCCGATTCATTGCTCATATCAACTAATTGATATTTGAGAGATGAACTCCCTGCGTTTATCACAAGTACCTTCATGTTAAAACTCCAGTTCAATTTTGCTTTCAATGCATATTCACTGCTTTTAATGCAGAATACGTATGTATGAAAGTTAATAAAACGCTTCCTAAATGGTTCTTATTTATTGTCTTGTGCTGCTGCCTGTACACAGGTAATTGCCACGGCACCGACAATGTCTTCGTCACTGCAGCCTCTGGACAGGTCGTTAATTGGCTTGGCCAGACCCTGAGTGATAGGACCATAAGCTTCTGCTTTGGCGAGTCTCTGGGCAATCTTATATGCGATATTTCCGGCATTCAGGTCGGGGAAGATAAAGACATTAGCTTTGCCAGCAACGTTACTTCCAGGAGCTTTTGATTTAGCAACGCTGGGAACAATAGCTGCATCTACCTGGAGTTCACCATCTATTGCTACATCAGGAGCGAGTTTCTGTGCAATTTTTGTTGCAGCTATTGTCGCTTCTGTCAGCGGGCTCTTAGCGCTTCCTTTTGTAGAGTAAGAAAGCATTGCTACATGTGGAGTGTCCTGAACTAACAATTCAAAGGTTTTTGCAGAGCTGACTGCAATATTTGCTACTTCCTCCGGGTTGGGCATTTCTACCATACCGGAGTCTGCAAATAGGAAGGTTCCATTGGATCCATATGGACAGTCAGGTACAGCAATGATGAAGAAAGCAGATGCGAGAGCTGATCCCGGAGCTGTTTTTACTATTTGGACAGCAGGTCTCAGGGTGTCTGAAGAAGAGTGAATTGCACCTGATACTACCCCATCAACTTCACCTAATTTAGCCATCATTACGGCGAAGTAAACATAGTCTTTCATAATTTCTGCTGCACTTTCGAGTGTAACACCTTTGTGCTTTCTCAACTCATAAAAAGCATTAATGTATTCATCTTTTTTCTCGTAAGTAGTGGGGTCTATGATTCTTGCTTTGGAGAGGTCAAGATCCCCAGCAAGTGCCTTGATATCGGCTTCTTTCCCGACAAGGACAACTTTTGCAATACCTCTTTCAAGAGTCTTGGCAGCTGCCTGGAGTGTGCGTATATCAGTAGTCTCAGGCAAAGCAACTGTTTTGTTAAGTTTCTTTGCTCTTTCACTAATTTTTTCTAAAAATGTTACCAATCAACCAACCTCCTTTATAATTAGAGTACTTTAAATAACCTGGTCTTGATATATAAATTTACGTAAAAAGCTTAGACAGATATATAAAAATATATAATATATATTTCTAGCTTCCTGCGCTTATTTATTATGAGAATTTATGAACCAAAAATTTTGAATTTTCAGTAAAATATCTAAACAAGTTGCGGGCTCTTTTAAATAATATAAATGATTTAATGTGATAAATAATATAAAAGAATTCTTAAATGGATCCAGTTGAAATAATCTGAACTCCTCAAAATCAGAGAATATTAAACCAGGTTAATACACTAAAAGACTATGAAAAATCTAAGTAGACAAAAAGCATTCAGGCTTTAAACAATAGATTGTCAAATGATGTAAGTTTTACGTAAAAACAGAAACTACCATATGCAAAGCTCGAGTTAAGAATCAAATTGCTCCTGACATAATAATTAAAGTTGACATTTATACATTTCGTTAAAACATTGATCCTCTCAAGCAAGAATTTCATTTTCTAACTTATTAATGTCTTTGACATCTGCAGAAAATTAGAAGGTTTTTGCGGCAGAAAAAAGTTTGTTCATTCAAAAAAACGTGTTAGAATTGAAAAAAATAATTGTACTATCTTTATTTCTATTCTTTTCATTCTCAGCTCTGGCCGCAACTTGTGTAAGTGCAGCCCCTTCTACAAACTCAACTACTGCAGACTTCTCAGCTATCCCGGTATCAGGAGTTGCCCCTCTAACAGTTTATTTTACAGACCTGAGTACTGGTAATCCTGCAATACAAAGCTGCACCTGGGACTTCGGAGATGGCACGGCAAAATTATACGTTGAAAATCCTGTGCATACCTACAACAACTCCAGGGACATATACGGTTAAATTAACGGTGCAGAATACAGCAGGAAGTTCTACCGCAACAAAGTCCAGTTACATCAAAGTCAATAATAGTGTAACATCTCCTGTCGCGTCGTTTTCTGCTTCGCCGACCTCAGGAACTGTACCGTTGACAGTAACGTTTACAGATACCAGTACAGGATCACCCTCTTCCTGGCTCTGGAACTTTGGAGACGGCAGCACTTCAAATTTCCAGAGCACGAGTCATACCTATACTTCGGCAGGAAATTATACAGTGACTCTGACGGCGACCAATACAGCTGGATCCAGTGTGAGCAGCTCAACAATCAATGTCTCTGCTATCTCCGCTGTAATAGCCGATTTTAATGCCAGCATAACCTCAGGTCAAGCCCCACTTACGGTTCAATTTTTAGACCTCAGCACGGGAAACCCAACCACATGGTACTGGGATTTTGGGGACGGGAACAACTCAACTTCTCAGAACCCCACTTACACATATACTGAACCTGGCACTTATTCCGTATCTCTACAAGCAAGTACTGCTAGTGGACAAAGTGTCCTTACCATGCCCGACTATATTACCGTGGATGGTGATAGCGATAGCATTAGTGACAGTTCCAGCTCCAGTTCTTAGAGTTCAGGCTCACTTGCTACCTCGATAGGGAACGTATATAAATACGTGAACATCTGGGTTGGAAACAATGGCCTTGCAACACCGGAAAATATCGAAAATGCTTCAATTGGGTTCACAATCAACAAAGCCAATACCAGCTTAAATGAGACTGAAGTATATACTGTTGTTTTGCAAAGGTATGAAGATGGAGAGTGGCACCCCCAAAAAACTAATAAAACCGGAGAAGATGAACAATACATATATTTCCAGGCTAATACCACCGGCTTCTCTTCATTTGCAATCACATCAGGCGAAACAAACGAGATGAACTCAACTCAAGTTGATATGAACATGAGTAAAACTAAACCAATTCAATATCACGAGCCCAATATAGAAAGCAATCAAGATCAGAAAACCGGAACTAGTACGGACTGGCACTTATACTCAAATGCCATCAAGTTGATTATCCTTTTAACTGTAATACTTTTCATTGGACTTGCGATAAGAGAAAAAATACAATAAAAATCGTAGATACAGGGATGGAATAAGAAAGCACAATCCTTATTCCTGTATTTTTTCCTGAGATGACTCCGGTTTTTTGAATAACTGTGATGCACCGATAACTTATTTATTTATGCGAGTAAGTATTACAGTTTAATATCAGTAAAAGGTAAGGTGTTTAATATGGTAAAAAATATTCTGAAAAGTATGGTAGGAGAAGCTCTCGTAGGTTCCGGCCCTGAAATTGCTCATATTGACCTTGTTATCGGTCCGAGAGGAGGACCGGTAGAAACAGCATTTATGACTTCCCTTGCAATGCCCAGGCAGGGGCACACTCCGCTTCTTGCAGTCCTTGAACCCAATGTCCAGCCAAAACCTGTAACACTGATTGTAAATAAAGTAACAATAAAAAATGTGGCACAAGCTGCACTGATGTTCGGTCCTGCTCAGGCTGCAATTGCAAAAGCAGTCATGGATTCCGTAGCTATCGGCATTATTCCTAAAGAACAGGCCGATGATATCTTCATAATAGTTTCGGTTTTTATCGAATGGGACGCAAAAGATAAAGATAAAGTGTACGAATATAATTATGAAGCGACAAAGCTTGCCATAACACGCGCGGTGGAAAGCAAACCAACAGTCGAAGATGCTCTGGCTAAGAAAGACTCGGCAAAACATCCCTTTGCCTGACCCTCGGAGTCCATTAAAGTGCTTCCATAAGCAATTATTTAATGTGAAAATAAGCTTATTTTTAAGGAAAAAATAAAATTATTTTTTTATTCAATTTTATCTTCTCGTTTCAATGAGTGAGATTTTGCATTTTTCCGTTTTTTTTCGAGCTATATGATTTTTACGGGCCTAAAAGCCCTGAAAACTGACTGAAAAATAAAACAGCGGGTAGATAAATATTTATAGCAAGTATCAGTACTTTATAATTAAGGAAAAACGCAAAAGAACTTTATAGTGGGGTAAATCATGAAAATTAGAGTTGTTAGTTCCAGAGAGGAAATATTCACTCTTAATCCTAATGAGCGTGTAGTTCACCTGGCGTTCAGGCCTTCTAACAAGGATATTTTTGCACTGGTAGAGACTTGCCCGAAAATTGAGGTAATTCAATTGCCTAAATCTTATAGGCGTACGGTTTCAAAATCCATAGAGATGTTCCTTGAGATGCAGAGAATTCAACTCATAGAAGGGGATGTTTGGGGACATAGAAAAGACATCAACGAGTATTACAGTATACCTTCATCAGTAATTGATAAAATAAGGGAACTGAAATCCGAGGGTACACCTGCGGAGAGAATCGAAGAAAAGGTCTCAAGGGAAAGCAAACTTAATCCTGAGATGGTTGCTTATATTTTGACAAAGGAAGCGCCTGCCTGAAATATCAGGTAAAATTTACATAAGTTGTATCTTTAGGATCCTGACCTCAGACTTAGCGGGAGCTTTCTAGGTCAGGCAGAAAAAACTTCTATAGATATTTCCCGTCCAGTTTTTCCAGAACTTTTTTTCCTGCATCTGTAAGAGTATACTTTTTCCAGGTAGTTTTATCAGGAGTAATACACTGGATTAATTCTTTACTCTCAAGCTCCTTTAAAGCGTGACTGATATTTTGCGTGGATCGGCTAGCTTCGTGTGCAACGTCTGAAGCCCGTACGAAAGTGTGCCTTTTCATGGACTCCATGAGAATCAAACGGCGATCAACGCTGATAATCCAGTTAAGCATTTCATCGATTGAACTGTCATTCATGTTAACTAAATTCTCCACATCAGCTATTGCTGAAATAAACAGCCTCATATTATTTAAATATTAAATATTTGAATTTGATTAAAAAAAGAAGCAGAGACTTTTTATTGAATGATATGAAAGAATCGAAAAATATCTGCAAAGTAAACAAGAAAAAAAAAGAAAAGATGAAGCTCAGGCGAATTTTACAAGAACTGCCTTAATGTCTTCAAAAACTTCATCTATGTCCCTGGTACCATCAAGAGTAACCAGAATCCCTTGCTTCGCATAATAGTCGATAAGAGGCTGAGTTTGTTTTTTGTAAACGTTCAAACGTGTCTTGACAGCCTCCTCGTTGTCGTCAGCGCGTTGGAAAACCTCAGCTCCGCAGAGATCACAGACATTATCTTTCCTCGGAGGATTGGAAATCGTGTGGTAGCTTGCCCCGCACTTGCACATGAGGCGCTTGCTTATCCTGCCTACAAGCACTTCATCAGGCACTTCCAGATTGATTACAACATCTATGGGTTTGCAGATTTCGTTTAGAATAACTGAAAGGGCGTCAGCCTGATGGGCAGTCCTCGGATAACCGTCAAGGATAAAACCAGTACGACAGTCATTTAAATCCAGGCGGTTCTTAATTATCCCTATCAGCACCTCATCAGGAACAAGTTCACCTTTGTCCATATAAGCCTTGGCCGCAAGGCCCAGTTCGGTTCCTTCCCTGACATTTGCCCGCAGGATATCACCTGTGGAAATCTGCGGAATTCCATAAAAGTCAACCAATTTTTTGGCCTGGGTGCCTTTTCCGGCACCAGGAGGCCCGAATAATATAATATTCATTTGAAGATCCCGTTCTTATCTCTTGTTTTTTTATTAAATAGCCTTATTCCTCCCCAAAGAAGGACCGAATCATCGGGTGCATCTCCATCATCTGTTCGGATGCTATGTCCTCATACAGACGATAAACGATGCTCACAGTAAGCAGCAGCCCTGTACCTCCGGCACTTCCAATGGTACCAAGCAGGCTTGCAACCAGGGTAAGGATCCCTATGAAAGCTCCACCTATCACGGTAACTTTCGGTATATATCGCTGCATGACTTTTTCTATGCTGCTAATATTCCGCCTGAAACCGGGGATCTGCATGCCTGAGTTGAAAATCTTCTGAGCTGTGGGTTTAGCGCCCATACCTGTAGTCTCTATCCAGAAAAGGGCAAAGATTATTCCACCTCCAATAAGCATAGTTGCATCAACAAAAACATGAAGCACAATCTGCCAGATAGCAGGGGCAGCAACCCCATATTCCGCAAACGAAGACTGGACGAGAGAAGGAATCCAATCATATGGACTGTGTATGGGAGAAAGATAATACATAATTCCATTTAGAGGATGTGACCCGCTAAACTCTCCAAGTATTGTAATCCCCCGCCCGGCAAGAATAATTCCTACCATCTGGACGTTAGCCTGAAGAGCCCTTACAAGAATCATCGGCAGGACTGAAGAGTATATAAGTTTTACAGGGAAGCGGCCTCTTGCCCCTCTTACTGCACTATGCGCCAGAGGAATTTCAATTCTCGTACTTTCGACATACACGACAAGCAGGAAAATAAGTACCGTACTTATGAGTGCAAGAATTCCTCCCTGGATAAGCATGAACCTCAGGCCTTCGCCTGAAAAGAGGTAATCTATTCCTTCATTCTGGAAAATGTAGACCCATTTTGGAATTATTCCGATGGGAATTCCTGAACTGTCGAACTGCCAGTTAATCAGACCTGTGACGATCTGCTCTGAGATTCCCGCAACAATGAAAAGCCCGACTCCTGACCCGATACCCCATTTAGAGACAACTTCATCCATGAAAAGGATCAATGCGCCTCCGATGAAGATCTGGATAAGTAGCATAAAGGTAACAACTCCCAGGCCTACACCAAGAGTAGCAGCTAGCCCGGGATCAGGCTGGATATAACCCCCAAGAAGCTGAGGCAAAGCTTCCAGTATGATCATGACAAAAACCAGGAACTTCTGGGCACCCTGAAAGAATGCTTGATCCTTAGGGTCCGATAGGTCCATTTTGATAATTTCTGCTCCTACAAGAAGCTGCAGGACAATCGAAGCCGTGACAATCGGCCCAATACCGAGAAGAATCAAAGATCCTGTAGCTCCGGCAATAACAGCACGGTAAGTTTCAAAAAGGTCGATAGAATTCTTGGACATCCCGAAGAGCGGCACATTTGCCAGAGCAAAGTACAGCACCAGAACTCCCAGAGTCCACCAGAGTTTATCCTTGAAGTGGACGTGTTTTTCCGGACTAGCTACTGCAGGTAATTTATTAAAAAACGGTTCTAACGTATCCCTGAGAGTCATCGATTACACCATTCAAAACATATGTTTTATACTGTTTGAAGTATTGGACTTATTTCATAATAGGATATTGCTATATGAAACATCGAGTATGAAAAAGTTTCCAAAGAATAAAATAAGTAATGTTAAAATTCCATTACTTATTCCGCATCGATGCAGCTTCCACCAGCATTCTTAATCTTTTCGCGGGCGGATTCCGAGAAAATCTCCGAAGTAACTATAAGGTTCCTGGTTACGCGTCCGCTCCCAAGCACCTTCTCGATACCCAGATTCTCAAGGTTAATGTGGTATGTGCCGTCCTTCACTTCTGCGAGCCCTTCTTCAACAAGATAGGGAGCAAGTTCGTCAAGCTCTCCCACATTTACTATGGAAATATCCCGTGACACTGCATCAGGGCGCTTAAATCCATGCTTTCCATAGCTGTATCCTCTCAACATTGCTCTTACGAAGTGGTGTTTACAACCGCCAGCCTTCCCACGGCCTCCACGATTGCCAGCGCCACGCCTGTTTTTATGGGTACCGCCTCCGCAGGTTCTCGAACCCCTGAACTTCTTTGTATCCATTTGACCACCTCATCTCATCTTATGCAGGAGCATGTCGATGTTCTCGTCATGATCTCCGAGCTCACCACCCTGTCGAACGGTTCTCTTAATCCCGGCATGTCCTTTCCTTGGAGGATGAAGCCTGAAAACAGGCTTCAATCCGGGAATATCCTTTAAGGAAGCTTTTTCTTCGATTACAGCTTCAGCAAAAGCTTGTATTGAAACATAAACACTGTTTTCCCGGAGATATTCCTCGGTCAGACGGGCTCCGCCTTCAAGCCTGCCGCGGTTTTCCAGAAGCTCTGCAAGGGCTTTTGCATCGAGCTTCCCGTATGCAACGTAGTCTTTCACCTTATGAACCATGCCTTTAAAGTGAGGATTCTCGGGCACAACCACACAGTGGTTAACCTTGTGCAAACGGAGTAACTTCATTGTACCTTCGATTGTGTACCGGACATTGACCTGACCTCTCAGCCTTACAACTGCATACATTTCAGACTTCCTCCTTACAGCTGTAATTGTACACAGGCAGCCTCATAACATTGACCTGGTTAAGGGCATCAAATGTAGCCTTTGCAAAGTTAAGGGTCGTCCTGGTAGTACCAAAAGTCTTAGTCCAGACATCTTTTATCCCGGCTTTTTCCAGCACCTTGGTCGCTGTGTTTCCCGCTGCAATTCCAAGTCCTCTCGGAGCTGGGATCAGGGTAACACTTACACTGCCTGCCTTTCCGGTGACTTCGTAAGGTACTGTATGAGACAGACCGCAGGCACATTCCCATGACCCGCAACCTCTGCGTATATAAGCAATATCGAGCTTAGCAGCATCAATTGCCTTGCGGATTGCAGGTCCTACCTGCACGTCCTTTGCCTGCCCGAGTCCTACATAGCCGTTCCTGTTCCCGACGATAACTGTTGCTCTGAATTTGACACGGCGTCCTGAGTCAGTCATCCTCTGAACCATGTTAATATCAAGCACCTCATCTTCGAGGTCAGGAAGCAACATATCAATTATCTGGGGTTCCCTGATAGGCAGGCCTGACTTGATTGCTTCATCCATAGAAACAACCTGTCCTTCAGCAACTAATTTCCCAAGCCTGGTTTTAGGAACCCAATCCTGATCATATGCCATTTAATCACCTTAACTAAACGCAGCAAAGATTTTTTCTTTGGTTGCTTCAAACTGTTCTGGCAGGTCTGAGCTTTCTTCTCTGTATTCGGCAATATGCTCTCCCCTGATTCTCTCATCCGTGGGGAAGATATCCGGGCTGCAGGGAATCACAAAACCTGAATCTACAATCCCCTTAAGAGCAGCATAAACTCTGGAACCTGCAGAGGAAGCCTGAAGTCCTATATCCAGAATGCCTCCTTCATATCCTTTCTTCAAACTCTTCAGCCCGAACAACAGCCCTGTGAGGTAGGCAGCTGTTGTATTTCCGGTACCTGCCGTATAACCGTACTTTGCGAGTTCACTCGAAACGGCTGAAGTATAGGTTAAATCTCCTTCCGGGGTTGGAGCTATTAACTGTATCTGAATGTTTCTTGCACTTTTCCTAACAACCACTCGGTCCTGTCTTGAGAGCAGCAACTTGAGGCGGAGGTGATAATTAGTGCGGCCTTCTCTTCTTCTTCTAAAAGGAACCTTATATCTTGGTCCTGTTGCCATAGTCCTTCCTCCTGATTATTCCTTCTTTAATAGTTTTTCGGACCCAAGGTGGGAATTGAGGTGGGCAACACTTCTGTATTCGCCGCCTTTTGCCTTTCTATAGAGCCTGCAATAAACGGATTTATCAAGTGACCCGTCTGTACGCAGTTCCTTGAGTCTCCTTCGGAGAGCCCGGATCTTTTTCATCCATAATTCCTTCTTCGGAGTACGGGCTCCTTTCTTACCTTTTCTCGAACCGTGACCCTTGCAGTGCCCATACTTACGCTTGGCATCAAGTGCTCTGGCTCTTCCTCTACTGACTCCCTTAATCGGCTTCAGCTTAATCGTGCCTTTCTCAATAAGTCCGCGAATGTCTTCTCTTGTAATTGCCGACGCAATTTCTTCGGAGGCTTCGGGATTAAGCCATACTCTGTCAAGCCCGCATTCAAAAACTTTGGAAGCTAATCTTCTCTGGTTGAACAGGTCTGACATCGTTATTCACCTCTTCCAGGGTTCAGCACTTTAATCCCGAGTTCTTCGGCTTTTGCAAGGATTATGGCTTTCTTTTTTGCACCTATTTTCGCTGCAATTCTTATGGCCTCAAAGGAAGGATCAACAAGCTCGATATCAGCGGTACAGGAAATAAGTACATCCATAAAGCCAGACGGATGCAGGCCTTTTACTGCAGCAGGGCTTCCGTACCCTATCTGGGCAAGAGCTCCTTTTGCTTTATACTTTCTGCGCTGTTTGCCCTGTGTACCCCTCGGGCGCCTCCAATTGTCATCAAGTCTCTTGAATTTATGACAGGCTGCTCGCTTGAACTGGGGTTTCTTTCCCTTCTGGACTTTTCTTACACCAAATAATCTTCTTGATTCGGAGTCCATCTCAGGGGCAGGAACTGAAGTACCTTTTTCATTGGATTTGTTCGCCATTGTAACCACCTCAGGCCTTCTGTACAATATAGATCCCATCCTGGAAAGTCCTCGGATCGAACCTTTTGATCTTGGTCTTCTGTTCAATGTTTGCTGCAGTCTGCCCTACATCTTCCTTGTTAATGCCGTCAATAATTATCTCGTTTCCAGTTACCTTAACTTTGGTCTCACCAAGAATTTTTGCAATTCTTGGCTTCTTTTCACCAAGGAAGTTACCGATTACGAGGATCTTACCTTCGGGTTTTACCTGCATCGGGAAGTGAGCGAACACGATTTTCATCTTGCACTCAAAGCCTTCAGTTACGCCTATGATCAAATTGTTGATATGGGATGTGAAGGTCCCAACCATGGCTTTCTGCTCTTTCCGGTGGGAATCAGCATCCACCACTATTTCTCCTTCCCGAACTTCTATCTTGACTCCAGGATACCAGAATCTTCTTTCCACAGTTCCCTTAGGACCCTTGACTGTACAAAGGTCCTGTGAGAAAGAAACGGAAATTCCTTCAGGAATCTCTATTGTTCTTGCAATCTCCTTAACCATTTCCTGTTCCCTCCTCAGTATACATAAGCAAGAAGCTGCCCACCAATTTTCTTCTCACGGGCCTCGTATTGGGACATTACCCCGTTAGAAGTTGTTAAAATAAGGGCACCAAAGTTTTTTGCAGGCAGAAACTGTTTCTCCCAGCGCTCAAAGCTGCCTGTTCCTACTGAATAGCGCGGTTTAATTGCACCGCATTTGTTTATTCTTCCGACAAGGGCAATGCTATAAATTCCGGCTTTTCCATCATCGATAAATTCAAAATCTCCAATGTAGCCAAGATCCTGCATAACCTTTAGCACGTTACCAATATTCTTTGAAGCCGGCCTTAAAATGCACGAACTCTTCCCAATGGCTTCCGCATTCTTGATTGTGGAAAGGGCATTTGCAAGAGGATCAAGTAATACCATTTAAATCACCTTACGAATACTTCTCAAAACCCATCTGGTGGGCCATCTCCCTGAAACAGTGCCTGCAGAGGTATATATCATATTTGCGAACAAGGCCTTGCTTTCTCCCGCAGCGCTTGCATACGTTTACTCCCCTTCCGGACTTATTTATCTTCTCTGCCATTTACATGACCTCCACGCCATAGCTTTCGTTAAGGAAAGAAATCGCATCCTCTACTGTGACCCTGTGGCCTGTAGGGATTTTCCTGGCTGCGATCCTTCTCTTGCAGATTCTTTCTCCAGGGCGTTTGATCACGACAGTTACATCCATTCCGAAAACCCCTATATTAGGATCGTATTTCATGCCTGGAAAATCAGTGTGTTCTTCAATTCCGAAAGAGACGTTTCCAAGGGAATCGAACTGGGATCTGGCCAGAGTTTTGTCAACGATACCTAAAGCAATCTCAAGGAATTCCTGGGCTTTCTGGCCTCTTAGAGTTACTTTGCAACCTATGGGTTCATTCTTTTTGATCCCAAAGGTCGGTAAAGTCTTCTTGGCAAAAGACCTTACGACTCCCTGGCCTGTGATAGCCTTGAGGATTTCTTCAGCATTAACGAGGTGCTGGCCGCTTTCTCCAACACCCATATGGACAATGACCTTCTCAACGACAGGAGTGCGCATGTTATTACTCATGGCATTTCACCGCCCAGTCTAATTTCCGGCCTGTCCTCGCCAATAACAATCACGTAATTTTCGATTGTTTCGAATTCTTTTTCTCCGGAAATTGTAACAGTATTGTGCCTTGAACTTTTTACTTCCCTGATCTCCTTGATTTTCCCTATTTCACCTGAGTGCTGGCCTCCCACAACCATTGCGAGATTGCCAACCTTGAACTGAAGGTGTTTGATTACCTTTTTGTCAGGAACCGAGAGAATCAGGGAATCTTTTGTCCTGTACTCACTAGAACCCATGATGTTGGTCCCATCACTCAGATTAAGCTGTACCTTTCCTCCCGTAAGGGTGACCTTGTTGTCGATCCTGCACAGCTTGTTGACATTTGTTTCATTCAGTTTATGGAGTACCAGTCGTCCCTTTTCATCCTGAACCATCCTGTATGATTCATTTATGAGCGGAAGCGTAATTACATCAAATAGCCCGACCGGAAACCGGATGTCTTTTCTGGGAGTCCCATCCACAAGCACCTTACCCTCCGAGAGGATTCTTTTGCCTTCCCTGCTGTTATCCACGATTTTGAGAATGTCGCGGATAATAAGTCCAATCGGAAGACTGCGTGCCTGGCTATGTGGACCGGGGCGAGTTGTAGAGACCCATTTAAAGCCTTTCCTCCCGATCTTCCAGCTTTTTGGGACTGATAATCTTTTCTGGTGTGTCAAAAAATCACCTCCTCATTTTTTAATGCTTTTTTCTCTGCGCTCGTCTTTCAGTTCAAGTTTTGTGATCATAACATTGGAAGGGTAGATAGGTCTTTGGACTTCGGTGCCGTCCACTTTGGTGGAAATTACTCCATCCACGGAGATTGTGCTGTCCTTAAGAGAAACAGCCTGCACCTTTCCTTCGGTGCCCTTGAAATCTCCGCGCATAACCTTCACAGTGTCTCCTTTGATGACCGCAGCGCTTCGTGTACCATACTCTTTTGTGAGTTCTTCACTGAGCCTCGCACCCATAAATTTCTGCCTGACATGGAGAGGCGCATTGTATCTTGCCTTTCTCTGCTTTCTGGGCTGTTTAGATACCATAGTCACTACCTCAGACAATAATGGATGCTGTGGTTCCGATCTTGGGATATCGCTCAGCCACTTCTCTTGCAACCGGACCTTTAATGTCCGTGCCTTTGGGAATCCCTTCTTCGTCCGTAATTACCATGGCATTGTCCTCAAAAGACACATGTAGCCCATCCGGACGGCGGATTTCCTGCTTCTGGCGAACTACCACTGCCATAAGAACCTGTTTCCTCATTTCGGGAGTCCCTTTCTTTACCGAAACGACACACATGTCCCCAATTCCTGCGCAGGGCATTCTGTTCTTAACTCCTCTGTACTTTTTAACAGAGATTATCTCAAGGACTTTGGCTCCTGTGTTGTCCACGCAGGGAACCCTAGCTCCTGAGTTCAGAGACCTTGGGATGCTGGAGCGTATACCTTTCATTTAGGTACCTCCGCTTTAACTACCACATAGGATTTGGTCTTGCTTATGCGCCTGCATTCCGCAATTGTAACAATATCGCCAACTTTTGCTGAGATGCAAGGAGGATTGTGCGCGTGAACCTTTGAGCGCCTCTTCTCGTATCTCTGGTATTTTGGCACCATTTTCATATGCTGCCTTTCAATAACTACCGTATTATCCATCTTATTGCTGACCACGGTACCCACAAGGATTTGACCTCTTACGGGAAGTGTACCGTGAAAAGGACAGTATACGTCCTGACATTCGTTAGATGGTGCCGGTATATTTAATCCAATATCTCTTGCCATGAGTTTAGCCCCATTTACGTAACTTTTTAATGTTCTTGATCCGATTTTCGGGTTGTGAGAGCAGCAGGTTTCCCTGAATTTTAACGAATATATCGGATCTGCGGCCTTTTTCGGAGAGCTCGGCAGGAATCCGGAAAATAAACTCCGAATCCGCCTTTGGAATCTTTTTTACCCTGAACTGCGAGTTTTCTATAATCAACATATTCTTCGTCTCGCCGATAACCAGTCCGTGGGTCCCTATAAATACTGGATTAGTGGAACGAATCACTTTAACTTCGAGCCCTATCAATTCATGATAGATCAGAGTCGAAGGTATAATCTCCACTTTAGATATCATTTAGCTCATGCTGAATTGTCTTTATCCTGGCAATAGTTCTCTTGATTTCCCCGATTCGTCCCGGGTTATCAGGAGCTCCGCCTGCAGATGTAAGGGCACGTTCCCTGACAAGTTCGCTGCGTAGAGCCTCGATTTCGTCGGCACGTTCGTCAAGTGACATTGCCCGGATTTCACTGGCTCTAAGTATAGCCACTTACTTTCCCTCCTTGTGAACCCTTGCCATAGGATGCCAGTAATCATAGGTTTCATGCTTGTGTTGCCAGACACCATTAACCTGTCTGCGGACTTCGTCGGATCCTTCAACATGTATAATTTCAGCTTCTTCAAAGTCGTCTGATACATCAACCTGGGATTCTTCCTCAGCTTCTTCGGGCTCAGCGACTTCGATTTCCCCTGTTAATTTTTCGGGTTCCCCTTCAGGTGCCATTTCAGGTGCCATTTCAGGTTCGCTTTTAGGTGCTGCTTCAGGTGCTCTTTCAGGTGCTGCTTCAGGTGCTCTTTCAGGTGCTTTTCCCGGTACTCTACCTGTTCTATCAGGTGCTCTTCCAGGTGCTTTTCCTTGAGCTTTTCCCGGAGTTCCCTGTCTGGGTTTCGCCCTTCTATCCCTTTCAGAGGAAGCTTGTTTCTCAGTGGATTTCTCAAACGGTTTTTCGGCAGATTTTTCTACCGGCCCAGCGCCAATTTCACTTTCTTCCCTGATCCTGTATGAGTCAGGAAGAACTACACCGGGCTGAATGATACGAACTTTGCAGCCAAGAGTGCCTAGCTTTTTTATTGCTACTGCGAATCCTTCATCTACGACTTCTTGCACAGGATTCCCAGAGTGTTTTATATATCCTTCAACGAATTTCTCAACTCTTGACCTGGCACCTGTAAGCTTTCCGGAAATTACGACTTCACACCCAAGGGCGCCTGCATTCATGACTGCACGAATAGTATTGTGTCCGGCTTTCCTGAAGTACCAGCCTCTCTCAATCGAAGCTGCAAGTCTGGATGCCATCATTTGAGCATTAAGCTCAGGTCTCTTAACTTCCTGTGCGTCAATCTGCGGGTTTTCAAGGTTGTATTTTGTCGCAACGTCCCGTGTAAGCTTTCTGATAACTTTTCCGGCTTTTCCGATTACCATTCCAGGTTTTTCGGAGAAAATAATAATCTGGGTGCCCATAGGGGTCCTGTTAAGTTCCATGCCGCCGTAACCGGATCTGCTCAACTGTTCAGCAAAATACTCGTTCATGGAGGCCTTGACATACCCATCATTGACAAATTTTCTCTCTATTGCCATTTAGCGCACCTCAGAAAGAATCATTTCTATATTTACAGTTTCCGTATCTTTTGGAGAGGCTCGCCCTCTAGCCCTTGGCATGAATCCGTGAATAACTCTCCCGCGCTGAATCGCAGTATGCATAATGTACATGTTTGCGGGTTCAAGACCTTTGTATTCAGCATTGCTTTCAGCATTTTTCAGTACCTTGAGGATCTCTTTAGAAGCATTGACCGGATATCTACCAGCAGCCATCGGACCTTTTCTATGTCCTGTACCTTCGTGGTGTCTTTTGAAAGGCACTGCCTGCTTCAAAATAATTACGTCCTCTAAAAACTTTCTTGCTTCAGCTACCTTCATACCCTTTATTTTGTGACAGATCTCTCGAGACTTTTTAGGAGAAATGTGTAACTCGGAACCCATTGCCTTAGAGGTGATTTCAGGGTTTCCATTTATTGAATAATTAATTCTTGACATTCCCTTTCACCTCACTTCAGCGGCACGAACTTGCTTGAACGGGTTGCTCCCACACCTGCACTGCCATGGTTAACTTTTGATCTCGTGGGCGCAAATTCTCCAAAACGGTGTCCGATCATTTCAGGCTGGAGGTCCACACTTACAAATTGCTTTCCATTGTGGATTTCGATGGTATTTCCGATCATTTCCGGCAAGACAATCATGTCTCTGTGGTGAGTCTTGATCTTTTTCCCATCCTTGAAATCGTGCATGACTTTTTTCTGCCCTTCCGTATATCCGCGTTTGATGCTCCTTCGTTCCCTCGAAGGCAGGAGCTCAGCGAACTCTTCAAGACTCATTGTCTGAAGTTCCGGAACGGTTTTCCCGCGGTAGGTATATTCACCCTTTCTCTTCGGTAACTTTGATGATGATTTTTTTACCATAACGAATACCCCCTATCAGCGTTTCATCCCTGTCCTTCTGGCTGCAATCAGCCCTACCTTCCTTCCCGGCGGGGCATTCCTGCTAACAGTTGTAGGCTTTCCCGGATGCTTCCAGGCACCTCCACCAAACGGGTGGTCACGCGGATTCATGGCGACCCCTGAAACCCTGGGATATTTTGCAGCTCTTGTTTTGAGCTTATGATACTTTTTCCCGGCTTTTAGCCACGGCCTATCTACTCTTCCCCCTCCGGCAACAATACCTACGACTGCTCTGCAGCTTGGGTTGAGCCATTTGATGGACCCGGAAGGCATTGCTACTGCTGTTCTGCCAGGCTCATGAGTTACGATAGTCGCATATACTCCGGAGGAGCGAACAAACTTGCCGCCGTCGTTTGGTTTTGATTCGATGTTGCAAATGAAGAAACCTTCAGGCACTTTTCCTATGGGTACTATATTTCCCGGCTTGACCTCAGCATCGTCTCCGCATTCTACTGCATTCCCAACTGCAATACCTTCGGAAGCCAGCAGGAAGATTTCTTCCTTTTCAAAGGCCACTTTTGCAATTGGAGCTGAACGAGCAGGGTCGTGCTCTATGCCTACAACTTTTCCGGTAAGAGTAATATTTTCATCAACACGCGGATGCCGTAGATCTGCTTTGTACTTGTGAGAAGGAGCTCTATAGGTAGGGGTACCTCTGCCTCTGTTTTGTGATATGATTCGTTTACCCATAAATAACACCTCACACTAACCCTATCCGGGTTGCGATCTCATGTGCCGACTCCGGTTCCTCAAATGTAAGGATCGCTTTTTTCATGCCCTTCATGGTGGTCATAGTACAGATGGATTTTACCTTGAATCCGTACAACTTTTCAACATCCTCTGTGATCTGCTTTTTATTAGATCTGGTATCCACGATAAACTGGAGCTTGTTTTCATCAAGCAGCATCATCGCTTTTTCAGTAACAAAAGGATATTCAACTGAACTCATTGGAATGCACCCTCCAACTTCTCAATCGCAGACTCTGTCCAAATAGTGAGTCGGCCTGCATGAGCGCCCGGTGCAAGCAGTTCGGCATTCAGTGAACTTACTGTTGCAACATCTACTCCTGACAGGTTTCTTGCAGCCTTCTGGATAGGGGCTTCGTCCCCGGCAACAATCAGGATGCTTTTCTTATGCTTGTACTTTCTACCTCTCAGTTTTCCGCGGCCTGCTCTTATATGCCTTCCAAATTTTGCCCTCAGGACATCTTCATAGACTCCTACAGCTTGTAGAGCCTCTATTACCTGCTTCGTCTTTTCCAGGTTCTCAAGGGCATTTTCCATAACAATAGGAAGCTCGGCTTCAAAGAGATGACCTCTCAGACTTACAAGAGTGGGGTCTTTGGTTGCTGCGATCGCAGATCTGATTGCATAGCGCCTTTCTTTTGTGTTTACCTTCTCGCTCCTGTCGGCTTCGGGCTTGGGCGGATGTGCTCTTCTTCCACCTCTTGCATGCGGAACTCGTGCAGCTCGGCTGCTGTTTGTGAGCCTTGGAATCTGGGCGACACCTCGTCCGGATCCCCAGGACCGTGCAGAAGTTTCCATTCCTGCGTAGAGCCTGGGACCATAGGGCTGAAGCCTGTTAGCCTGTGCCGCGAGTACTGCTTTTTTGATCAGGTCAGGGCGAAAATCCATATCAAATACATCTGGAAGTTCGATTTCCCTGATTACCCGTCCTGTAAGGTCCAGGGTTTTAGCTGTTCCCATTTTTGTTCACCCCTGTTTGGATTCCCTGCTTATGTACAGGATATTAGGTTCACCAAGATCAGCTTTCTTTGCCCTTATGGGATCTCTTAGCCTGATGAGTCTCTTGGAAGGTCCTGGAACACTGCCTTTGATCAGCACATATTCTCCACGAATAAGGCCGTAATTGATGAAGCCGCCTTCCGGAGTGACATCTGTTCCGTTTGAACCTATCTTAAGGATACGCTTATTGAATTCCGTTCTCTGATGATATCCCATCTGCCCCATTTGTGGGACTCTCCAGGAGACGTGTGCAGGGTGCCAGGGACCAAGAGTGCCTACTTGTCTGAGGCTTCCCTGTCTGGAGTGCTTGCCTTTCATCAAATTGATACCCCAGCGCTTGACAGGCCCCTGTGTACCTTTTCCGATAGTTATTGCAGCTGTATCGACAAGTATTCCGGTCTTAAAAACATCGGTTACGCTTACCATGGTGCCAAGTATTGACTTTGCATACTCGAACTTGGTTTTGAGGTCTTTAGCGCTGATCCCGGATTCCATAATGTCCGGAATTTTTTTAGGAACCCCGGTAAGGCTCTTTGGCAGGGTATAAGTAACTGCCTTGATATCGCTAATTTTACCTTCTTCGATCATTTTACCAATGGTCTCAAGGTTTCCAGCCAGGTTTTCATCGGTTGGTACGCTAATCCTGCGCCTGAGCTCAGGATCGAGATCAGATGCCCATGCCTCTGCAATAGCTCTTTCGCCTGCAGTGTCTTCAGCGTAAGCTCGGATAGCTGCGACCCTTATTGCAGGAGTTTCGATAACAGTTACAGGTACGGAGATTTCCATACCCTGTGTAAGGCTGTTCTTTATGTCATCAACCATGATTACATGGGTCATACCAGCCTTGTATCCTGCAAAACTCTGTAATCTTGGTTCACCCGTAGCCTCAGGCCAGGCCCTGAACCGTGGAATATGGCTCTTTGCCCTTTTTCGTGGACTGAATCCGAGGGAACCTCGTTTTGGTCGGTGTATCTTTCCCATATTTCTACTCCGTAAATTTCATTTGAAATGCCAGTCCCTCCGGTCGGCACAACTAAGTGACAAAAGAAAAATGCGTGGATTCCCCGAACGCTACCGGGTATGGGGAGGGATGTATTTCAGACCTGCCTGGCAGAAAAGCCTCGAGCAGACCAGAGCTTCAAGCTTCCGGTACCCTAATTCCTTCAGGCATCTGTAATATCCTATCCTGTACCGCATTCTTGGAAAGATATGCTTAAGGATCAGTATTATAATCCCGGCAGACCCAAATCCAAGCATCCGGCCTGATTTGAAACTTTTAGCAATCTGATTCGAAACTTCGTGTTCAGTAACCTGATCTTCAATTAGTAACCTGATCATCTATTCAGTTACCTGATCTCTACTCAGCAACCTGACTTGAAACTTCATCATTCAGTAAAGCAACCGCAACTCATCGAAAACCTGAACAGCTTCGTGCGATTTTAGGCGCCTTTAAAAGGCACCAAAAGCGGGCGTTTCAAAGCATTGGCCCTTTGACACTTATGTTGATCCGACGTTTCTCACTGGACTTATCTTCAATTCAGGAAATTCTACCAAAGCAGGCAGAAATCCTGTTCCCTGGAAGTTTCCAGGAATTTACATTATCATCACATTGATATGTAAATAGTTTCAAGCACTAAAGTACCTGAAATCGCATCCTTGATGTACTCTGGCTGTTAATATCACAGCTTATATATAAACCCTTTGTCGAATAAGAGAGTTATAAAAGAAAGCGAATTACAACAATAAATTCATAACAATAATTATAAAAAATAATAAAAAATCGTGTTAAGAAGACCCTTAACATTTTTGCTTTATATTAAGGGTCTTGATGCTCCTGCAATACAATATAATACTGCGAATGAGCATTGTACTTTGATAGTTTGTGGTTGTTAAGTCTATTCTTTACTGCTAGGCTTTAAAAATTATAAGCTTCAAACTTTAGATTAAGCTGGTTCCCCAGCTGACACCACTAATGCCATTCCAAAATCCATTTTTATTTAAAGTACTCATAAAGTCTGCAAATGGTTTCCTTTTACAGCAGCAAGAATTGCAAGCAGAACATGAGTTACAAGCAGAACATGAGTTCCAAGAAGAACATGAGTTCCAAGAAGAACCTGTATTGCAAGTAGAACATGAGTCGCAATCATTGCAAGATGAACAGCTGCTACAAGATGAACAGCTGCTACAAGATGAGCTGCCACAAGATGAGCAAGCTGCAAATGCGGACCCACTCAATGATACTAAAAACACAACAGCCAGTAAAAGACCAACTGTCATTCTAAACATTTGTTTTCCCATTGTGTTCACTCTCCAAACTTTTTATTGATTTGATACTCATTCAAGATTGTTGGTTATTCAATCCGCTCACCGTCGGAATATTCCGTGAAGAGGCATTATTTACCTGAGAGTTACAGACTCATTTTTTAAATATTTGTAACCAGCAAATAAATTCTTCACAGATATTCTGATAAATTCATTTCGAATCGTACCAACAAATTGTATCAACAGTAAATTATAGCCTGGTGGATATAATATGTAGAGAAATATAAATTAGATAATATGTGAAGGAATAAAAATTAGAAATCATTATTAATATAAATGAATAAATTTTGATTTTTATTTATAGATTATATTATTTTAGCATTATTTTGAAACAATAACCTTATTTATCCAATAATCTTGCAGAAATATTTTTATA
>CAWFUY010000023.1:0-20433 GCA_963818955.1 uncultured Methanosarcinaceae archaeon
TTCAGCTACCTATGTTTCTAACTTTTATTTCTTATAAACTCAATACTTAGTTTTTTCATATTGATTAATATAAAACTAAGCAGATATTAAGTTGGGCATATGGAACGTGATGAGATTCTGATCCTCTGTCATTCAAACTCTGAAGTTATTGTCACATATATTGAAGATCTTGAATCCCGATATAGTGATCTCAAATCCCGATACAATGAACTTGAATCTCAAAACATTGAACTTCGGGAACGAATAAGTGAATTGGAGTCTCGTCTGAATCAAAATGGACAAAACCGTAATAAGCCTCCTTCGACTGGTTTTTTTGGCAATAAAAAACCTAAACTGAGTAGTTCACGAGAACCTAGCGAAAAACGCCCTGGTGGTCAGAAAGGACATCCAGGATTTACACTGAGTATGAGTAAGCACCCTGATGAAATCATCACTAATCAACTTTGTAATTGCAAATACTGTGGTCAGAGCATACAGGAGACTGAAGTTATAGATCATGAGAATAGACAGAGATTTGACATCAGTATAAATCATAAAGTTACCGAGTATCGCAGTGAGATCAAGAAGTGCCCTTACTGTAACCGTAAAAACAAAGCTGATTTCCCGGAATCGATAACAAAACCTGTTCAATTCGGTAACACTGTTTTAACGTTTGTAACTTATCTCCGGAACTACCATTTGATACCTTATTACAGGATAAAAGAGATAATAAAGGACATTTTTGGATTGGGTATAAGCTCTGCTACAATTAAAAAAGCAGAGAAAAAATGCTTCCACAACTTGAAAGGTGTCACAAATTACATCAAGAACAAATTAATTAAAGAAGATGTTATTGACTGTGATGAGACTGGAATTAACGTTAATGGTCAGGGACACTACTGCCATTTGATCTCTACAAAAAAATTGACCTTTTACTTCCATCATAGGAGTAGAGGGTTCATAGCCATGACTAAAATGGGAGTGTTACCAAGGTTTAGGGGAGTGGCTGTTCATGATTTCTGGAAACCTTATTTCAAATACAAAAAATGTGAACATGCAGTATGTAATGTTCACATTCTAAGGGAACTCAAAGAAATTTCTAAAAATGAAACTCAAAAGTGGGCTCTGGAGATGTCAGACCTTCTATATGAAATAAAAAAGTATGTAGATAGTGTCAAAAAACTTAATGATAAGATTGAAGAAGAAACCATTAATGCTTTCAAAGAAAAATATGATTCAATACTGATGAAAGGATTTGAGGAGAATCCTCCTCCTCAAAACTTGGAAGTTCATAAGGGTAAAAGAGGAAAGCAAGCACAAAGCGACGCAAGAAATTTGCTTGATAGGCTTTCAAAATACAAGACCGAAGTTTTGAGGTTTGCTACAGACTTGAGAGTGCCCTTTGGAAATAATCAAGCGGAAAGAGATATAAGAATGATAACGATACAACAAAAGATATCAGGGAGTTTTAGGACACCGCATGGAGCAGATGCTTTCTGCAGAATTAGAGGATATATTTCTACAATAATAAAAAACAATATGCCTGTGTTAGGTTCACTTAGCGCGGTACTTGAAGGAGTTCCTCCATTACCCTGATCAGACACGATTTTTTTACATATCTTAAATCTAAGGAGAAAGAATTAAATAATATGGTCAAGTACTTTACTATCAGGCACTTGACTATCAGACGCTTACTATCAGGCACTTTACTATTAAGTACTTGATAATATTGCCTTGAAAAGTTCTAGTCAGCAAAATGGAGATATTTCATATGAGTGAAATGAAAAAAGAGATATTAGAGCAGTTCATACGCTTGCAAGGACTGCTGCATCGCTACCATACGCAACATTTCATGGAATTTGGACCGTTGGGCAACCCGCACAGAGGACAGGGGCGCGTTCTCTCTATTCTAAAGATGAAGCCGGAAATGAGCCAAAAGGAATTGACTTACCTGCTGGATATGAGCAAGCAAGGTCTGGCGGAACTCCTTAATAAATTGGAAAAGAAAGGTTATATCAAACGTGAACCCGTAGAGGAGGATCGTCGCAGCTTCAATATAATATTAACCGAAGAAGGTGCAGCCGTTGCCGGCGAGATTGATGACAACCCGCTTGATCTGGATAAAGTATTTGACTGCCTAAGTGATGAAGAACTGGCTAAACTTTATGAATATTTGCAGCGCATCATTGAATGCCTTGAAAATCAATTACCGGGTGATGATAATGATTTGCGCAAGCAGATGATGGAGAAGTTTATGGAACATTATCTCCATGGAAAACATGAAGACGATTTATCTGTTTTATTTAGAGGTAGATTCCCTCATGGACGGGGTGGCAGGAAAGATGATGATGATCGAAAGCGGACGATGGAGAGGTTTATGGAACATCATCTTCATGGAAAACATGTCGAGGATTTCTCTGGTTTATTTGAAGGCAGATTCCCTCATGAGTGGGGTGGCAGGATAGACGATGACGACAGGAAAGAAGGACGTTGATGTGGCTTTAGTTATTCAGGTTAAAAATCTTACAAACAATTTCTTAACTTTTACAAATAATTCCTTTTTAAAAGTTTTTACAGAATAAAGTATCTTGTATAGTTAATAGATATAGGTCAACGTTTTAAAAAAGGATACATTTGTCATCGGTTAGTGTACGGTTTGTAAAAATATGGCACTTTTGATATATTTTTATGTAACTTTTTCAAATGAATCGAAAATAGATAAAAATATACAGTAACTAAAGTAGCCAGTTTTTAACTAAAGTAGCCAGTTTAAGTTAATAAATTTCTTATCAGAATGTGTATGAAAATAGATTTTATTATTTAGAAATTAGGAAAACAGGTGAGTAGATGGAACCGATAATTGAGGTCAAAAACCTGGTTAAAACTTTCGATTCAAGAGGTAAAAAAATCACCGCAGTGAATGATGTTAGCTTCACTGTTTTTAAAGGAGAGATTTTTGGAATGATAGGTCCAAACGGGGCTGGCAAATCTACTACTTTTTCCATGCTGACCACATTAACAAAGCCTACAAGCGGCAATATAAAAGTTGCAGGCTTCGATGTCGGAAAACAGGATGACAGGATAAGACCTATTATCGGTATAGTCCCCCAGAAGCTTAGTCTTTACCCGCTCCTTACAGCCCGCGAAAACCTGAAGCTTATGGGAAAACTTTACAATATCCCAAAAAATGTGATCGAAGAGCGAGTTGATTACTATCTACGACTTGTCGGTCTTGAAGATAGTGCTGACCGTTTCACAGAAGGCTTTTCAGGCGGTATGAAACAGCGCCTCTCAGTAATCTGTGCAGTGATGCATGACCCTCAGATCTTGTTTTGGGACGAACCTTCAACTGGTCTGGACCCACAGACAAGGCAGGCGATCTGGAAACTTGCTCGGAAATTCAATGAAGATGGAAAAACCCTGATTTTTACAACTCATTACATGGAAGAAGCAGAGAATATCTGTGACAGGGTTGCTGTAATGAATTTAGGCAAAATGGTTGCTCTGGATAACCCGGAAGTTCTGAAGGAAAACTCGGGGAGTTCAAATCTTGAACAGGTGTTTATGCACTTTACGGGAGAGGATGTGTGTAATTAAATGACAATAAAAACGGAACTAATGGATTCGTTAGCAGTAGCGGAAAAAGAATTCAAAATTCTTTCCAGAAGAAAAGGGGTTATAATTCCTTTGTTATTATTCCCCTTAGTAATGATGGTTTTCTTTGGCTATGGAATGGGAGGGACGTTAAGAGATTCTCCCTTCCTTATTGTCAACAGTGACACTGGCAAAGCCTCAAGCTCTCTTGTTCAGGAAATCGGGAGTTATACTACCAAATATGATAGTTACCCGATGTTCTCGGTAACCTATACAAAGGACATGTCGCAGTCTGAGGCTGAGAGTAAAATAAACGCAGGGATCTATAAAGGCGCTCTAATTATTCCACCGGATTTTAGTGATAACATAGCGAAAAATCAGAGTACCACTTTAACACTTTTGACTGACTCCTCAGACACTACCGCAAGTGTAACTATCATAAATACTATCAAACAGCTGTTGACAACAACCGGGTTATTAAAAATAACCGGGCTAGTATCTTTAAACATCCCTAACATTTACGGCAGTCTGGAATATCTGGATTTCCTCACACCTGGCATTATAGCCCTTACGATATTTTTTGGTTCAGTAATGACCACAGGTGCTGCAATTGCAGAGGAAAAAGAATCCGGCACGCTTGTTCGTATGATGATGACACCTATTAGTAAAAGATCTGTTATTCTCGGGAAAACTATCTATCAGCTAGTACTGGAATTAGCCAAAGCTGTTATCCTGATACTTGTAGCATATTTTCTTGTGGGATTCCGTATAAATGGTAGCTGGCTTCTTGTTGCTCTGGTACTTATCCTTTTTACTCTTGGTGGTGTCGGAATGGGGATAATTCTGTCGGCTAAGGCAGAAAGTATGGAATCTTTTGATCAATTAGCCATGCTGGTCACTATGCCATCTATGTTTCTTACAGGTGTGTTTTTTCCTTTGAGTTCGGCTCCAGTCTGGATGCAGTATTTAGCACGTTGCGTGCCTCTGACTTATGCGATTGATGCCATGCGTACCATCATGGTAAAAGGTCAGGATTTGAATGCGATATCTTACGATTTGATGATACTCGCTCTCTTTGCACTTATTACTTTCACTTTAGGTGTTCGTCTATTCAGGAGGGAAGCATAAAATGAAAACGGAAACGATACTAATTACTTCTCTATTGCTTTTAATGATATCGGGCGCAGCAGGCGCTTATGATTCACCGGGTACTTACAGTATCCCCCAGAGTTTCGATCTTGGACAAAACTATTATAACGTATATGGCAGCCCCGACCTTAGCGCCAATATTATTGGTGACACTGAATTTGATAGGGACCAAACTCTTACTTTAAATATCGACTTAATGAACAAGGGAAAATTATCAGGACTCGAGAATGATAGATCTCCATCAACATCGGATGAGATCTTTGCTGCCCAGACTGAAGCGAAACTGGAAAGCAGTGTAGTGGACGCTACGAATGTAGTAGCTTCTCTTTCAACAGATCCTGGCAGCTTTATTGAAGTCAAATCTGCCAGCCAGCAGATAGGTTCCATAAAAAGCGGACAAAATTCACTGGCACCGGCGAAATTTGACATAAAAATAGATAAAAAAGCAAAGGCAGGAGAATATAATCTCTACCTGAACCTTACCTATGATTACCAGAAAAACGTCCAGATTTCGGATCCGAACGCAGTTGCCCAGACCTATGATGTGAGCCGCTGGTATGGCCTGATGGCCCAGAACCAGACTTTAAAAATAAAAGTAAAAAATAAGGCTGATTTTGAGATAGTGAATACTACCGGCAGCCTGAATCCTGGCGGAGAAACTGTAATTGATATAGTGATTAAGAATACCGGTGAGGAAGAGGCAAGAAATGTTAAAGCCATAATCAATCCGGCCGATCCTCTGAGTACAACCGATAGTATGGCATTCCTATCAACCCTGGTACCTGGAAATACGACTGTTGCACACGTTAAAATCAAGGCAGACGGTGCAGCTGTACCAAAGACCTACGGAGTTGACACTGTATTGAAGTACGAAACCCCAGAAGGTGATACTAATTATTCCGATACTCTGCAGGCTCCAGTAGAAGTAAAGCAAACAGGATTCTTCCAGAGCATATTTGGATGGCTTTAATTCCGGACTAATCTACCACGGCTACACATATTCATTATGATCAACAATACAGGAACTCATAATTACAATTGCTCAATTCATTCTTACAAAGAAGGAACAGTAACCGTTGTAAACATAATGCTCGCAGTCTTGCCACGCAAGACCTAAATCTATTCTTACATGGCTTCGATGCAGAAAATGAACTGAGCAATTGTGATAATTCTCTTCTAGATATAAAAAAGCCTCAAGATATCATTTTTTAGTCCGAACTTTAGGTAAGCATCCGGATATCACATTAGCAAGCTCTTCAACTTTGCTTATTCCCATGAGTTTAAGTACCTCTGTCGTTTTTTGATCTATTCCGGGGATTTTTGAGACATCCAGCGGGAAAACAAAATCCTGAAAATCTTAAAGTCTTACAACAGTAAGTCCATCCGGTTTCCGAAACTTTGAAGCAATCTTTCCGATTAACTTAATATGTCCGACTCCTAACTAACAGGTAATTCTTTCCTGTCTCTTGATTTCGTTCTTTATCCTTAGAGTAGTGCAGATTCTTCATAGCTTTTAATATCCGGTTCTTGAACCAGAATTCTGAACTTTTCGATTCTGTGAAATAAACTCACTTTTTTACATGACTTTTTCGACTCGACTTTCATTTCTGGAAAGGCTCAGCCAAAAATAATATAAACAGTTGAGTAGAGAGAATATTTAGAAAGTATGAAGTGAATACGGTTTGATTATTTTTAATAGTAAATTATTATATTTAAGAGGAGAAGAATGAAAAGTAAGATAGAATTCCTAATAGTTTTTTGCCTTGTCTTTATAATCTCCAGTCCAGTCACGGCGTCAGCAAGGGAGATTACGGTAGACGATAACTCAGGAGCTGATTTTGTATCAATTCAAGAAGCAGTGAATAATTCCGTGCCGGGAGACAGAATAATCGTGAGGCCTGGTACTTATACTGAAAACGTTCTTGTCAATGTAAATGGTCTAACTATCAGGTCAGAACCAAACAATGGAGATGCGCAGGTAAAACCGCTAAATGAAAGCGTAAGTACCTTTATGATAACAGCTGATAATTTAACGATCAGTGGTTTAAATATAATAGGACCCAGCCGGGATTATGAGAAAAGTGCAATCTTCATTTATGGCGAAAGGAATAATCTGACAGGCAATACCATTGAAAATGGTTGTATTCTTCTAGGTCCCGAGAGAGGACACAATTTAATAGCCGAAAATAAGATTTCAAACGGTAAAGGTGAAGAAGGTATACATATTTCCTGCTGTGGGTTTGATACTAATATAGTGTCAAATAATACGATCTCAAATTGTTCTATTGGCATATACGAATATGACCAGGCAGCAGATATTCGTAATAACAGGATCACTGACTGTGATTATGGGATTGAGCTTTCCGCTTCAAGTTCAGGAATTGACAATAATACAATATTAAACTGTAATGTCGGGATTAAATTAGGAGATGCTTGTCCTGTTGACATAATCAACAATACAATACTTTCCTGTTCAGATTGCGGGATTTTTGATACCGAAAGGTATAGCCGTAAACGAATCTACAATAATTATTTTAACAACAGTCTAAACGTAAGGTTTGAACCTGGCGAAGGGGGAAATATCTGGAACAATTCACTTACTCGAGGTACTAACATTGTCGGAGGCCCTTACATTGGAGGAAACTTCTGGGCAAAGCCAGATGGAACCGGATTCTCCCAGGTCAGCGTGGATTCGGATGGGAATGGGATTGGGGACCTCCCTTATAATATCTATGGAGATGAATTTGACTATTTACCTCTCGTGACTGAAAATTCATACCTGCCCCTTGCAAATTTTACCGCCAACGTAACCGGTGGTTATGCCCCTCTCACCGTTCAATTTAATTACAGTTCGGGAAAAGTAACGAAATTGAATTGGAACTTTGGGGATGGAAATAGCTCATCTGAACAAAATCCAATGCATACTTACTCTGCTTCAGGAAATTATATTGTTAACTTGACAATAAGCAATTCAAATGGCATGACTTCAAAAACTCAGCTAATAACTGTGCGGGATCCAAAAGATCTCCCTGTAGCGAATTTTAGTACAAATGTGACAAGCGGTTATGCTCCTCTTGCTGTCCAGTTTACAGACCTTTCGGAAAATTCAATCGGAAGGGGTTGGGATTTCAATAATGATTGGCAGAGTTGATTCAAGTGATGCAACACCGGTTTATGTGTTTACGGAGCCAGGATCTTATAATGTTAATCTTGTTGCAATCAATGAGAACGGGACCACCACAAAAACTACTACGATAACCGTATTAGGGGAAAGCTCAAGTGCCGGAAACAGCGGTGGAAGTGGAGGCGGGAGTGGAGGCGGGAGTGTTGGTGGCTCACCTGAATCTCAAGGAAATGTTGAAACAAAAGAACTCTCACAGACATTCATTGGAAGTGGACAATCTGTTATTTTCGCTTTCCCGCAAAAAAACACACCTGTTACGAACATAAGCTTTGATTCGAAGAAGACAGCTGGCAAGATAACAACTATAGTTGAGATGTTAAAAAATCAGTCCACTCTTGTTTCGGAACCGCCTTCGGACGAAATCTATAAATTCCTAAACATCTGGGTCGGAAGCAGTGGGTTTGCAACTCCAAAAAATATAGAAAATGCAATTGTGAATTTCAAAGTTGAAAAAACTTGGATAAATGATAAAAATATTGACAAGTCTTCCATTACTCTGAATAGATACAGTGACAAGAAATGGAACCAGCTAACAACCTGTTTATCTGGTGAAGATGATAATTACCTGTATTTTACAGCAAAGACACCTGGATTTTCTTCCTTTGCAATTACGGGAAAGAGTACAGCAAGTACGAATGGAATAAAGCCTTCAGCAGACAAAACACAGCCAGCTGTAAATACTCAGAATAATACAAGCACTGGAAGTGCAGTAGCTAATGCTGTACAGACATCGGAGCAAACTCAAAACTCAAACAAGTCTGGAAAAGAAAATACAAAAATGCCTGGTTTTGAATTTGCTTCTGGTTTCATCTGCCTGCTTTATATATTCTTATACAAAAAAATGAAATATTAAATGTGTAGTAGTGGAGGTGCATATTTAAATCTAGAATCAACGTAGGTACTGATAAGTCTATAGGAGCTGGATGATTATAGGTTCGACAGTAGCTGGAAAAATTATTATTCCTGGAGACTTGTCGGTGCCCACTACATAAAATAATTCACTGGCCTACTTATATAACTTTTTCAAAGCATCCTTAAAAAAACCCTTCACATTTAAAACTATTTTTGAAGTAAATGATTACAAATAGCTATCATTTCCCTTCCGAATGCACAAACTTCAAGTTAATTAAGAAAATCCGCAATAAGCGTTTGGTTGCTTTGAAGGACTCCGAATGTTAAAAAAGAAGAAAAAAATTATGAACGGAACTGAAAAATCAATTCTGTTTCTCCTATAGTATCATCTCGGGCACTAAACCCTGGTTTTGCCCATAAACTAAAAATTAAGGGCAGAATGGGAATAAAATTTAGATAAACGGCTTATTTCTCCTTCTCTTCTTCATCCTCAACGTTCATGAATTCTTCGAAACATGTGAGACATATACATGTATCGTCAGCAGATGTTTCTTTAAAGTCCACGACAGTACCACCAGGTTTTAGGATTCCCAGCTTTAACACGTATAAATGCTCACCAAATTCGATTGGCTGCCCACATCTCGAACATAAGAAGGGCGGATTCTCAACCGAATCAGTTGCACAATCGACGCATATCAGATCGGATTTGTCCCCGTGAACATCCTTGAATTTAATTAATTTCATTTCCTGGCTGGTATCGACGACCAGCACATCTTCCAGCAGTTCCCGGCCACATATATTACAAAATTCCTTCACTTTGACGCCTCCCTCATTATGTTAACTCTTTTTTTTCAGAAAAATTCTCACAAATTCTGTATTAAGCCTGAAGCAGTTCCAATCCTTCCGTTTTTCACTTAATTATATTACCCTTTTCAGGGCCTGTAATATTTTAATCGAACAAATTATTTAAAAATATTGGTATTTAAGGAAGATGTCACATGATTCAATATCTTCCACTCAAGATTATTCTTTCTCACCTTGAAAGTTTTACGAATAAAATTTTTGATGAACGTTTAACTACTGAAGATCCTTGATACATTAAATCTACTTGAAGTTACAATAAAGAAACAAAAGAGGGATTTAAATACAAGTTTCTCTGGTTTAAGGCTAATTTTACATTTTGCTAATTACTGGTTCTATATGCCCTTAGCTCTATAATTAAATATTCAAAGAGTATTACTTTTAAGAAACAATTATTCCGTTGTTTTTATATAATATGGAATAATATTTCTGCACGCTATCATGAACCAGAAGATCCCCCTCCAAATAAAATAAGAAAAACTTCCATGCAGCATCACAAAGTCGGATGTTTCACGGAACCATATTTTATGCTGATTCAACCAAAGCATCTACTTACACACCCCCACTACATTTTCGTTTCAGGAGTGCCCTTCTCACGATGACGATTTTAGTATGAATACGAAGATTCTCAATTATTTGAAAATCGTGACTGAATCTTACAGATGGGAAGGGACTTCTCTTTTACAGGAGAGGGTTCGACCAGGAAATAGTTGATAGATCTTTCAATTGCATTCATTCATTTGTGAATTATTACAGGATAGGTAAGTACGTTCTGGATCAGTAACTGAATTGAGATTGATGAAATTAGGAGTTATATTATGACCTCAAACAAAGAATTCATCTCCCAAACAAAAGAAACCCTCGCCAAAAAGGGCGCATCCAAAGCTCCACAGTTCTACTCCAAGGATGGATCTTTCCGGAAACTCTTAGGAATCAAAGAAGGTAAAATGGTTTTTCAATCGATCCATAAGAAGGCAAACTTTCGATTAATGCAAAAACTAAATTTAAACACCGAGGTTTCAAAATGAATTTCGGAAAGCTTGACAGTGTAATGTTTGAAGAACTTGAAGATCCTGAACTCAGGAAGGTGTATATGGATGCATGTGTGGAGGACCTTGTAGAGTTCATTCATGACTTATGTTTAACATATGAAGAATCGCTGCATATATTTGATGAAGCAAGAAAAAATATAGTTATGCATACCGACTAATTGACTTTTTCGATTAATTGACTTTTTATATGTAGTGAAAAGCCACCGTTCCCACGCTCGATAAATCTGTTAGTTGTTATCGGTGGCCTGAGGTTTTTTCGATTTTTCTGTTTAAAACCTACTTTCTATTTTGCGAATCTATATTGAACAGGTAAGGCTCACAAAAACAACATTTTTTCGTCTGCGAATTTAGTAATATCGATTATACTCGACAGCAAATAAACCAGAAACACTTGCTTATTGATACACATACCGCGAACTACAATACTGTTCTAAAGTTTTTAAGATCGCTCTACAAATCTTTATAACTTGTAACTTTTGAATTATGTGCACAGATTTCAAGGATTTGTGACTTATGACAATACTTATTGGCACTTCCGGCTGGTCATATGATGACTGGGTAGGCCCTTTCTACCCTCGAGAAATGGCAAATAAGAAAGGTGACTGGTTTGCCTATTATGCCAAATATTTTAAAATAGTCGAGATCAACAGTACCTTCTATCGGCCTCCGGGCGAGTTACAGGTCAATTCCTGGTTGAAGAAGGCGCCTAAAGGCTTTGAGTACTCGGTTAAGATGCCACAGCTAGTCACACATAACGCGCTCGTAGATGGAAATCTGGAGAATGCCATCCAATTTGCGACTGCATTTGAAAGAACCTGTGTTAAGCCGCTGGCTGATGCAAACCTTTTGGGGTGTACATTATTGCAGCTTTCGCCCTTCTTCAAGAACTCCAATAAAGCATTGAGCAATCTGAAGTGTCTGCTGGATGCCCTTCCTACACATGAACGTGATTATGCTGTGGAGTTTCGACATAGCACCTGGTTGAATGAGAGCAAAACCGAGTTGGATTCTGAGATTCTTGAAGCACTGCGAGAGAGAAATGTGGCTAATGTTATTTTAGATGGTCCGGGACAGCCGGTTACTAAGGAAGAGACTGCTAATCATGCATATATTCGCTTTCATGGGAGGAACGCTGATATCTGGTATGGTCAGGATAAAGAGGAAGAGGACCACAGGCATAATAGATATGACTACCTTTATTCCAAAAAACAGCTTGAACCATGGGTACCTCGCATCAAAGAAGCCTCGGAAATGACTGAAAAAGTTATGGTATTCTTAAATAACCATTTCGGTGGCAAAGCTGTCAAGAACGCCTTTGATCTTATGGATATGGTACTGGGAGAGGATGCACCAAAGCATAAAGATGTAAAACTACATGAGCAGTTCAAGCTTGGAGAGTTTTAACTGAGATCATTTCTCAAGTTAATACTTTCAACAAGCTTCCTCAAACCTTTTAATATTTTTTAATTATATATTGCCTTGATGCTCGTACTCAATCATGAAATAAACAGCACCGAAAGGCAGATTGTCCTCCATGTAGACATGGATAGTTTTTTTGCATCCGTAGAGGTCAGAGAAAAGCCGGAACTGGAAGGTCTGCCTGTTGTAGTAGGTGCGGACCCGAAGGGAGGAAAAGGTCGGGGAGTGGTGAGCACCTGTTCATATGAGGCAAGAAAGTATGGTATATGTTCTGCAATGCCAATTTCACAGGCATATAAGCTCTGTCCGGATGCTGCTTTTATACCTGTAAACATAAGGCTCTATGTACAGGTTTCGGATAACGTAATGGAAATACTGAAGGGCTTTGCCGAGAAGTTCCAGCAGTATAGTGTTGACGAAGCTTTCCTTGTGCCAGGACCTGAGATCCGGACTTATGAAGAAGGTTCCATAATTGCACAGAGAATCAAAGATGAAATCCGAAGACAGGAAAGAATTACATGTTCGGTTGGAGTCGGACCTAATAAGCTTGTTGCAAAGATCGCTTCAGGATTTCAGAAACCGAATGGTCTTACAGTTGTTAGGCCTGAAGATGTCCGGGGGTTTCTTTTTCCGTTAAACGTTTCAAAAATTCCCGGTATAGGTGAAAAAACAGCAGAAGCCCTTAAACTGATGGGGATAAGCAAAGTGGAAGAACTTGCGAATTGCGATGTCCAGAGGCTTTCCGAAAGGTTCGGGAAAATGGGGCTCTGGATGAAGCAGGTAGCACATGGCCTGGATTTCAGTGAAGTAAAGGAGTGGGAGGAAGTGGTAAAGTCAATAAGCAGGAGCGGAACATTTGCGGAAGATACAAACGATCCTGTAAAAATTGCAGGTTTTCTGGAAATGCTCGCTGAGAGCGTACACAGAGCTCTTATGAAGGACCGCTTCCTTTTCAAAACAATAACTCTCAAGGTTCGCTATGATGACTTTTCCACATATACACGCTCAAAGACTGTCCCTGTCTGGACTGCGGATATCTTCGTGATTAAAAGGACAGCTATGCAGCTACTTTCGGAGTTTATTGGAGGGCAAAAGCTCAGATTGGTAGGAGTAGGGGTCTCAAGACTCAGGGAAAGAGATCAGAAACAGACTCTGATTACGGATTTCACATAAATATATAGTGAAGAAAAATGATTTAAGAATTGTAAATACTGTTTTAGAAATTTGAAGGTATCGTTATTTTTTTCTCATGGTTATTTTTTTACGAAGATTTATATCTAAAAGATTATTAAACCCACAGTACTTCTAATTTTTTACTGGGAAATACAGTACTTGCCAGCATATATATATTGCTGTAATAATATTACAGTACTGCAGTATTTCTGATGGAATGGATTTGGCAATTATTTTGTAACTATTTGAAGGTCGAATGATTCTTTTGTATCAAGTAACACCGTGTAACTTAATTTTCAAAAAATCTAAAAAATGGAGTAAAAAATATGGATCTAAATGAGCTAAACGGATACGGACAGGACATAATGAAATGCCTTAAACTCACGACATCTCCTGTTGCAGTTAAACTTATTCCAAAAGGAGGGAGCCATTCCTGGAGGAATTCAAAAAGTAGATGAGGCTATGAGACACTGCCAGCTGGTTGACAGGGTAAGAAGAACAGGAGAGGAATTCTTTACTCTGGGAGAAGACCAAATGTGCAAAGGTGGAGCTGGTGCTTTGGGCATTGGAGAGATGCCTGCAAAGGTAATCAGTGGGGAATTCTATTTCAAAGGACTAAAACAGTTTAGCACGCAGGGTGCTGCAAGGCGTACCATCGATATGGTTTCTAAGCTTCCTCCCAACTCAACAGAGGCTGTGCTGTACTCTCCTCTTGAAAAAGCCTCATTTATTCCTGATGTTGTTGTGGTAATCTGCAACCCTAAACAGGTTATGTTACTTACACAGGCTTTTATGTACAAGGCCGGAGGCAGGCTTGAAACTAGTTTTGCAGGAAAGCAGAGCTTGTGTTCGGACGGTGTTGTAAAAGTATATAAAGAAGGTAAAATTGGAGTCACGGTAGGTTGCAGCGGCAGCAGGTCTTACACCAAAATTGCAGAAGAAGAGATGATTGTGGGAATTCCTGTTGAACTTTTGGCTGATGTAGTTTCCGGCCTTAAGGAAATCTGTCCGAAATGAAATTAAACTTTACTTTTCCCTTTACTGTTTTCCTCCATAATCACAAAAGCAGTTCTCAAGGTTAATTTTTGCTATTATTGGTTCCTGGGCAAACCGGTTAGATCAGGAACTTGAGATAAAGAAAAAATGGAGGCTAATTAAATTGCTTAAAATAACACCTTACCTGGGAATTATGGTTCTTATCGTTTCCATCGGAGGACTCTTGTATCCGGCACTTGGGTACTTCATGCTGCTCGTCTTTGCAGCAATCTTCCTGAGCAGTCCCCTCAGAGGCAGATGGTTCTGTGGAAACCTGTGCCCGAGGGGAAGCCTTGTTGATTTCTGGATCAGTAAAATCTCAAAGAAAAAGAAGATACCAGGTACTTTACGGAGCTTATGGGTCCGTCTGCCGATCTTTTTCGTGCTAATGGGCTTTATGGTATACAGGATAACAAGCACTATTGGAAGCTTTGATACTTTCGAGAAAATAGGCATGGTATTTGTTACTATGTGTCTTGTGACTACAGCAGTTGCAGTCCTTCTGGGAAGTTATCTGAGTCCTAGAGCCTGGTGCTCATTCTGCCCTATGGGAACAGCTCAGCGACTGCTTGGTGGAAACCGATACCAGCTAAAACTCGACAAAGAAAAATGTGTTAAATGTAATAAATGTGAAAAAGTTTGTCCAATGCAGCTCAAAGTTCGTGAAAGTGAGATAAAACCTGACTGCATTAAATGCGGGCGCTGTATTAGTGTGTGCCCTAAAAATGCCCTGCAATTTTGATGAAAGGTTTGGGTAACTTCAGGAAACAAGCCGTAAAAAAGGGAAAATAGCAACGTTTTAGGAATAAACGTTGTTTTTTTTGTTTGTAATTATTTCCTCTTTTATTTTCTCTTTATAACATACTTAACCGTCCCTAATACTATTGCAAGTACCCAAATGGAGCTTATAAAAGGAGTTCTTTTTTCTTTGTTTCCTTGATTTTCGGTCTGATTCTTAGTTTGAGTTGTAGGGCTTAAAGTAGGGGTACTGTTTGATTCCATCGTAGAATTGGTTTTTATTATCGGGTCTATAAAGGAAATTCCACAAGGACCTTTTCCCACATTCACCGTGGCTATAACAGTATTTGTGGTGGTGTCAATTACAGAAACAGTATTGCTGTCATAGTTTGCCACATATGTCTCTTTTCCATCCGGGCTCACTGCAACTCCAACAGGCTTAGTTCCAACAGGAATCGTAGCCACAACTTTGTTACTTGCTGTGTCAATTACAGAAACAGTATTATCATCCTTATTAACTGTGTATACCTTTGTTCCTGCCGGGCTAATTGAAATCGAATATGGAATATCTCCTACACTTACAGTGTCTATAACTTTATTACTTGTAGTGTCGATTACTGAGACAGTATTATCGTTTTCATTTGCCACATATACTTTTGTTCCGTCTGGATTTACTGCAACATCCCAAGGATTGTTTCCTACATTTGCCGTAGCTATTATATTTTTTGTGGCTAGGTCAATTGTTGAGACAGTTTTGTTGAGTCCGCTAACAACATAGATCTTTTTTCCGTCTGGCGAGACTGCAATGCCACAAGGATCATTTCCAACACTTAACGTGTCTATTACACTATTTGTGGCCGTGTCAATTACTGAGGCATTGGTATTATTATGAATTGTCACATATACTCTTGTTCCTGCCGGGTTGACTGCAATTCCCCAGGGGCAGACTCCTACATTCACTATGGCTGTAACCGTATTTGTGGCTGTATCAATTACTGAGACATTGGTGCTGAGTTTACCTGAATCTGCCACATATACTTTTGTTTCATCTGTTGTGGCTACAATTCCCCAGGGACTAACTGCCAAAGGAATTGTGGTAATAACATTGTTACTTGCTGTGTCAATTACCGAGATAGTCTTACTCTCTTCATTCGAAACGTATGCAAATGGGGCTGCACCTGCGACACTCACCAGTATAAAAATAACAAATGCTATTGTTCCCAAAGATTTTATGATGGATTTTTGTCTGTGTTTTTTTTTGTACATTAACACAGATAAGAGTGGAAACGAAGAAGCTTCAATTGGTATTGTTGATATAATTTTACTTTTCATCTTTTACCTCCATCAATGTTTGTGATTCAGCTAGTGTCATTATCGATCATTTGGGCTTAGAGTACTGACTCAGAATACTTTTTATAAAGTGTTAAATTAATCTAAGCAACTATCATTTAAAATTAACTTTAAAAGATAAATATTTAATTAATATTTAAAGAGAGATAATTATTGTAAAATTATAAATCACCTATATTATCTCAAAAATTTATCTCAAAGTTCAATTTCAGTGGCTTTTAGATATTGACGACTTGCTTATAAATTTAAAAGTTATCTATCCAGGGGCATGTCCTTCATTTTTAATTGATAGTAAAGTACCCGGATCATGAATTATTCTCAACAACAGATGTTTCTAAGTTTTCAGCCCAATTTACAGGAACAATATAAGCATTAGTTTGAAACAGCGAGAATTCCTGATTCTATAAAACCCGAATTAAAAGAAAAGTTTAAATGTTGAGATTGATTTAAATATTAACATTTTTTATATGAAAAATAAACGAGAGATAAGGGAATATATGAAAATAAACAAAAAATTGTATTCAATATCCTTAGCATCAGCAGTTCTGATGGTGTTGTTTACCCGCCGGTTGCTTCATTCTCGGGATCCCCGGTAAGTGGGAAAGCCCCTTTAACAGTAAAATTCTCAGATAAGGGTACAGGATCACCCGTTTCATGGTTCTGGGACTTTGGCGATAAAACTACTTCAGCATCCCAGAATCCAGTACACAAATATACAAAAGCAGGAAAATATACTGTAAAGCTAACAGTAAAGAATGCTGCAGGTAGTAATACGGCAACAAAATCTGGATCTATTGTAGTAAAATAAAAGAATTTTATACTTAAAAGCACTAACCTGGGTAAAACTAAAGGTTGTACACATCACTTGTTCGGACCTGGTCATGGAATTATTAAGCTAAAGCAACGCTAGTTGCGCTTGAAAATCTTGCCCAATACCTTATATTTTTTAAAAGCTTTCCTTAAAATTCTCTTTTTTTCAAGTAAATAAGATTAATAAACGTTTTTTCTTTTAAAATTCTAGTTGTCAAATCTCATTCAAAACAGTTATTAATATTCCTAAAAAAGAAAAGTGTAAGTAGCAATTCTGCTACTTTATTTTACTATGATATACTTCGATTTCGTTATCGAATTAGTTCCAACGTAATTCTTTACTGTTAAACTAACGGTGTAATTTCCTGCTTTTGTGTATTTGTGTGTCGGGTTCTTCACTGACGAAGTACTTCCATCTCCAAACTTCCAATGCCAAGAGGCAGGGTTGTTTGTACTCTTATCTGTGAATTTTACTGTAAGCGGAGCTTTCCCATTGAGTGGGGAAGCAAAAAAGGCAGCGACTGGAGTTTTTAAAGAATTTACAACAATATAGCTGGTTTTTGTTACCGAATTGCTTCCGGCCCCATTTCGAACTGTTAGGCTGATAGTGTATTTTCCGGGTTTACTGTACGTGTGTGAAGAAGACTGTTGAGTTGAATAGGTCCCGTCTCCAAAACTCCATTTCCATGAGGTGGGCGAGCCTGTACTCTGATCTGTGAACTTCACTTTAAGAGGTGCATATCCCGAAGTCGGGGTCACCGAAAAAGCTGCAACAGGAACTTTGAGTATCTGGTTTCCGTTAATTACTGTATTTTGAATGTTTTTGACAGTGACCCCGGAGGAGGAATTCGAGGTAGCTACATTTATTAAAATATTATTTTGTATTCTCACATCTCCATTTTTAAACGAATTGCCGTCTATATATACTCCTTCACGCCCAATGTTCTTGAAAGTATTCTTAGAGATATTTAAGTTTACCCCGTTTATGAAAAATTTATGATACACTCCTTGACGTAAAAGATTGCTAAAAGTGTTTTCACTTATTATTATGTTCCTGAAACCTCCCTGGAGTGGGAAATAAATTCCATATCCCCCTTTATTTTGAGTATTATTCCTAATAATAAGCGTGTTGTCAATTCCATTTCCTCCCGTATACATTTCACCTGATATGCCATTAAATGTGTTATTTTCGTAAATGTGTACACCGTCAGTTACGGCTCCTCGTTTAAATATCCCTCCATATCCGCCGAAAATTTCATTGTTAGAAAATACTGACCTTTGTGAGCCATCTGCAAATGCATTATAGCGCGGAAGTTGTGGATATATTTTATTTTTGGTTACGACGAAATCGATAGTTACGGCATGGGCATCAACAACATTTGAGCCGGTAATATTTGCTCCTATCATAGTATTATAGGCGATAAAAACGTCTCTATTTAAAGATTTGAGTTCAGCTGAATTGCCAGTTACCGCGTGTCTGCAATTTTTTATGTAATTATTGGTTACATTCACAAATGCTGAACCGCTGGCTACGTTTACACCGTATCCGGATCCCGGACGAACTGAATTGTACATCTCATTATTGTTAACACTTACATTAAAACAAGAATAGAGACAAACAGCACCAAATCCACTATTATTGAACCATGAGTCAGTTACAGAACTGTCCTTGCAATAATACAAAACTAGCCCATGATGAAGTGTCCCTGCACCTGTATCATCCTCTATCCTTATGTTCTTTATATGAATTTGCACGGGTCTGTATACTTCAATCTGTACACTTTCTGATAGTCTATAATCTCTGAGTAGCGGTTGATTTAAAGTAATGGTATTTCCGTTTACACTTTTAACTGCATACATTTCCCCTGTCATTTGATCAGGATAATTATTGGGATCGGGAAAAGGACACCACTGAACATTTTTCCAGATTTTAATCAAGTCATTTGGACGAACACTGGAAGCTTCAGTTAAAACAATTTGAGATGAACCTTTATAAGCATTAACGGATGTTTTTGGACTTGCAACCTGCGACCCGTTGAAGAAAATTTGACTTTGTATTTCCAGATCATTAATTACTCTATCAGGAGTTCTCAAGTGAAGAGTTACTTTTCCTTGCCTTCTATGTTCAGACTTTTACCTGTTTGACTTACTTCCAAAGGGAGATAATAGTCCCCTCCGCTTATAATTATTGTATCCCCGCTTTTTGAGTTGTCTAATGCTGCCTGAATGCAAGCTGAATCGCTTGCATAATTATGTGTGTGAAAAATACCAGGTGTTGATGGTCCAACTTGTTTGTCGATAATGATATTTGCCGCCAGTACTGCAGAGCTGCTTACCATAAGATAAAAGGCGGCAAGTAAAAATATTGTCATAAGATTTTTCAAACTTTTCATAGATATCACTCCCGATACTATTTAACTAAGAATTCGTTGTCATTTTATTGTACTTCTTACTTTTCCACAAATAGGTAGTAATTAGTTAATTTCAACACAGATAATTTGCCCCGCCAGTTATAAAAAAGTTTCAAAAGTACATAAAGAATTGGGGTTTCCATTTATATATATTTTTTCTCATAGTACAAAGTCTTATAATATTCCGAAAACCCTAATCATTTCAAACATGAATACGGCAAATTTTACTCTAAAAAAGTATTTAATTTCTTTCTAAATTTTGGATAAAGCAAAACACTCCCACTACAAAATGTTATATCTTTAATTTTTCATTCAACTCACTTTCAATTAACTTCCTTTCCAATCAACTTATGAAGGAGACTGTTTAGCTGAATAAGTCACATCTCCAAAGCTACGGTTCTATAAGTGGGAAATAAATCCCATATCTACCTTTGTTTTGTGTATGCAAATGCGTTATAGCGTGGAAGTTGTGGATATATTTTGTTTCCGGTTACAACAAAATCGATAGTTACGGATGGGCATCAACAACATTTGAGCCGGATAATCATTAGGATCAACAACTGGGCACAATTGGACATCTTTCCAGATCTTAATCAAGTCGTTCTGACGAACCCTGAAAGCATCAGATAAAACAATTTGGGATGAATCCTTATAAGCATTAACGGTTATGTTTGGGTTTGCAACCTGCGATCCATTGAATAAAATTTGACTTTGTATTTCCCGATCATTAACTACTCTATCTGGAGTTTTCAAGTAAAAATTTACTTTTCCTTTGCCTTTGCATAATTAAATGTATGAAAAATGCCGGGTTCGGAGAGTCCAGCTT
>CAWFUY010000024.1:0-27062 GCA_963818955.1 uncultured Methanosarcinaceae archaeon
CACTTTTTTATAGGGCATGTATCTCTAACTTTGCTTAATTCATCTTTTTTTCAATCTCAATTGCACGATTTCAAATAGAAACTTTTATATATTATATTCCCCATATAGGGAATATGGAACAATGGGCAAAAGATTGGCTTGAAGAGCAACATAAAGCTGGAGAAAAATGTCTTGAAATCAAGGTCAGAGGCAATTGTCATTATGTTTACCATTCTACGAGTAGATACGACAAAGAGATCAAAAAAGGTCGCAAAGTATCGGTGTACCTTGGTAGACTCGACAAAGAACAAGGATATATCCCAAAAGGCGAGAAACCTGAAGTTAATACGACACCCATGCTCTCGATCTGTCACAGACTATGGAAATTCAATGATTCTGCATAATGCGATGGTAGAAATTAAACCTCTTTTAATGGATAGTTTCCCGGATTATTGGGAAGAACTCTATGCAATGTCAATTGTTCGTGTTAATGGTTATACCCCCCTTAAGAGAATCAAAGATAATTGGGAAGATCTCTATAATCCTGAAGGCTTAAAACCAAATTTGAATCCCTCCAATCTTTCAAAGGTGTTAAGGGAAGTAGGACTTGACAGATTCGGTCAAAATGAAGTGTTCAGTCATCTTAAGAATTTCGACACTAAGCTTGTATATGATTTAAGCACCTGTTTCTCTCGCTCCATGAGCATTTTACAGGCGGGAAAGGCTACAACAAAGACTGTATTCAAGTTCCTTAGGTCAACTTTGCCCTTCTTTGCGGTCTTGATAGTGAAATGCCAACAATGATCAAGTCAGTCCCAGGTAGTGTCAGGGACATAAGTACGTTATACAAAACAATTGAAGAGATGGACATCAGCGATAAAGTGCTTCTTCTTGATCGTGGTTTTTTTCTCCGAGGATATCCTCAAATTCTTAGAGGAAAAACATGTCAAGTTTGTGTTACCAACTAAAAGAAATAGTCACTACTACGACACAAGAATACATCTAAATGAGGAATTTATGTATCATGATCGGCTGATTAAGTGTGGAAAAAGACAGTTGGGAAACATATTTTTATATTTATATGAAGATCATGATCTAAAACTTGAAGAACTGAAAACAATCTTCAGAAAAAGAGAGGAAGGCAAGATTAAAGAGGAAGATTACTCTTTGAAACAAATAAAAGCAGGTAAGTTTCTAATCATCTCTAACTATGATATTGGAAAAAAGGAGATGTACGAGCTCTACAAGAGAAGGGATTCCATTGAGAAGTTGTTTGATACATATAAAACGACATTAGATGCTGATAAATTGTACCTTCATGACGATGAAAGTGTTTATGGGCATGTATTTGTAGCGTTTCTTTCATTGTATGCTTACTGTAAAATATTGAAAGCTCTTAAAAAAGCGAATATTAATAATAAGTTCTCGCCCACTGACATCCTTTTGAAATTTAGAAACGTTAAAAATATAGATTTTGGTGAAAAAGATATAATTACTGAAGTTCCTAAGAAAGTAAGAGAATTAGATAAAGCTCTCAAATTCAATATATTCCCTACTAAAAATGGAAGTTAAGGTTACAATTCCTTTCATTCTTTGCAGCTAATATTCAAAACACGTCTTTTGATTAATATTCTGGTAAATGTAACAATGCAATAAATTTATTACGAAATATTATAATTTTTGACCGTCTTATTGTATTTGTTTTTGTTCAAAACTGTAATTGCTGGAAACGGATTAAGTAAATTAAACTTTCAGAACTTAAACGAAGATAATGGTGTAGAGAATGCATACAAGCTATTTTTTAATATTAATATAGAGGAAATGCTAGACTCTGACAAAAAGAAGTCTCTTGATAAATGGAATGAATTAATTACTCTAACTAAAGAAAGGCATAAAATAATACATAGGGGAGAAAGCACTTTGTTTTCACAAGAGAGAATAAAGGATACATTGAAATCTTTATTATACATGAGAAATAGGTTAGCCGAAAAATTAATTTCTTGTTACCCAGTTCCCACTGGCTATATACCTTCTATGCCTGGTCAAAACGTCTATTTAACTTCTTATGATACTCTATATTCACTTATTTGATTTTGTTTCAGGATAACTATATTTTATCACAAAGGGCAGTATTGTATCAAAAGTTATGTAAGTGACATTCTAATCTATGATGCACAGCTTTTATGGTGAAAGCTGTGTATTTTTGAGGACATCTGTTTTACTTCTGTATTGACTGGTTAAGACATAGCTAGTTTTTAATGATAGATCAAGGCTATAGATTATGAAAAATCAAAATTCAATAGCAGTGGAACGCGATACTTTTATATATCAGATGTTTAATTGAAATCAACTATATTGTACTAAGAACGAGTTTTCTGAGCTTTACTGTTTTGTTAATGATTTTTTTCTTGTTCATAATTAGGGGTTAGGATTCTTATTTCCTTGATATATAGATGCAAAACTTCTGGTTCTCTTTCATAAGCTTGTTTTGAACATTTTATAGCTATGAGCATACACAGTTTTTATTTAAACCTGTGTTTTTCAGGCATTTTTTGCCCTATTTTTGGGTCAAAATTAGGTCAAAACCGGGTAAAATGCACAGGTTTTACCATAAAACCTGTGCATTAATTAAACAAGAAAAACAGAGTCTTTGTCAGCATAACCCTTGACTTTATATTCTGTTATATTGTGCACTTACAGAACTTTCAGTACACTGCCGCTTTTTGTAACTGGTAAAAGAAGAAGGTTTCAGTCGTGCTTCAGTTGTAATCGGATTGATGAACTCGAGCCGATGAAAGATAAATTACCAAAAAACTTATCCATGTAAAGTTGATATGTTTATTCAATAGATTATCGTTGTGATATGAAAAGTTGAGGTCATGACTCATGGATGTGGTTCCTGGATGGAATGACGAGTTCGAATCGGCATTTTCTGTATATAAAGGCCCCTACCTAGCCGGAAGAGTGGCGTCTCGGCATAAAACAGTCTGTGAGATTTTTATTCCGGGAGCTGTCGTACAGGCAGGAATTTCCGGGGCACTCCAACGAATTGGTAAGCAGCCGGTTGTAGGTGACTTTGTCGTTTTACTTAACCAGCCGGAATCGGGCTCACGCATGATTGTAAATATCTTGCCCAGAAGAAGCTGCCTATCAAGAGGAGCTCCAGGGGATGGAAGCGGGGAGCAGTTGATTGCTGCAAATATTGATACCATCTTTATTGTAACCTCGGCGGGAAAAGACCTAAACCTGCGAAGGCTTGAGAGATATCTTACAGTTGTATATTCTTCGGGAGCAATCCCGGTGATTTTACTGAACAAGATCGACCTTACTGATAACCCAACAAGCCTGGTAGAAAAAATACAGTCCGTTGCAGGGGATGTGCCGATCATTCCCCTAAGCGCCCTTTCAAAAACCGGGCTTTATGCACTCAGTCCCTATCTCAACCCTGGGAAAACAGCGGCATTTATAGGTTCGTCAGGTGTCGGGAAATCCACGCTGATCAACGCTTTTTTTGACGAAGACATCCAAAAAACAGCGGATGTCCGAGAAGACGACGAGAAGGGGCGACACACAACTACAGTCCGTCAGATGTTCCTGCTTCCGAATGGCGCAATTCTTATAGACAACCCTGGGATCAGGGAAATCCAGCTTGGAGACTCTGCCGAAGGGCTTGAAAAAGCTTTTTCCGAGATAGTTCATGCAGCTCACAGCTGTCGGTTTAAAGACTGCACCCATCATGAAGAGCCGGGCTGCGCTGTACTGCAGGCAGTAAAAGATGGGCTTATTTCAGAGGAGAGATTGGCCAGTTATCACAGGTTAACTGAAGAACTGATATTCCAATCAAAAAAATCAGAAATCGGACTGAAACGGCTTGAAAAAGAAAAAAACAAGAAAATAGCATTGGCCGCAAAAAAATATCGGGAATTGGGCAAGCCATAAGATGGAGCCGTTTTGAAGCTTATTTTGAAACAGGCAAGACTCATAAGTAATTAATCAGTCATCTTAGTACCCACAGCACAATAGTTTTAGCACACCAAATGAGAAAATATAATTTTAAGACAGCCTCTTAGATGAATGTTACTTTATGTATGCTCTTATTGCAATTGAGAATATCTCTTGGGAAGGGGTGTATCCTTTTTCTTTATGTTCGAATTTTTTGTCATATTCTTCTAAATCAATTTCATTAATTTCTAATACTGGACTATATTTATACTTCCAATTATGCCCTTTAATAGCTCCTTCTTTTAATTCTAAAGCAAGCATGCCATAAGGGTATTCACCATTCATATCACTAATATTCAAATCTTTGCTGCTTTTAAAACCGTGCTTGCAATAGTTATGAGGGTCGCCAAATATAACAATTACATCTATTCCATCATTTTTAGCAATATCAATTGTGTGGAGAATTAATGCACTGCCTACACCTCTCCGTTGATATTTTGGTAATACACTTAAGGGGCCAAAACTCGCAATTTCTATCTTAAATCCATCTTCTGAATACAACCAAGCTTGGGTATACATAATGTTTCCAATTATTTCACCATTATATTCTGCAACAAAATCAAGTTTCTTAATAAAATCAGGATGGTTTCTCATAATATGTACTAAAAAATGTTCGTTACAGCCAGGTACATAGAGATTCCAAAATGCTTCTCTCGTCAAATTTTCTACTTGATTAAAGTCCTCTACTCTTTCATTGCGTATTATAACATCCATAATTAATTCCTTTTATTGTTTTATTCGGTATAAATATTTGATTAATAGTAATTACAGCAATTCAATGGTTTTAGATTAATTCTGGAGTCTTTTTAATTTTTCTGGTTCCTCTCCAGTTGTTAGGAGTAAAGGAAATTTTATCCAAATTAATTGATGTTTTTCCTCATCTCAGAATGGGGTATAGCAATGATTAGTTCTTTTTCGCACCACTAGAGTTTTTTGGCTAATTTATCTTGCAATGAGCACGTTAAACTCTAATGCAATTGGGATCAAATCGACATCTTTCAACCTGTTTACGTAGCTGTAATAAACGGCCTAAGATAAGAGAGCACTTTTTCAGCAAGCAAGTTTTCTATTTGAGTATAAATTACGCAAGACTTCAGTTAGAGGAAAGACATTGAGAAAATTAAACAGTTATATATCAAATGGTTGTACCTAATAGTCTTATGTTACCTTTTTTTGTTGTACTCGCTGTTGCCGGACTTATTATGTGGTGCCAAAAAGAATGAATCGTTGTCATACCCCTACAGTGGTTAAATGTTCTGTAAAAGTCAAATATCATAAAAATTACAAATTGCCTCAAGTATGCAGAATCAACATAATTTTGGTGAAAAGCGTAATACTTGAAGCATAATTCCTATATTATCTCTTGTATATTATAAAGAAAATTGATCTTTCTAGGCTGAATTTTCCACAAATGCCTATGTGTTTGTTTTCTCAATCATTCCATACTATATAGGAATTTACTTGTTTCCTTCGATAACCCCACCATCAAATGCAAAAATCCTCAGAGAAACACATAGGTGCTTTTCATGATGTCTAATGCTAGCGGAAAAAACCGTAGTTTTGACTTTTATAAAATTCGTTCTTATGAAGCTTATCAAAAGTTCCAAAGTGAAATAATTTCAGGATAAAACAGTGTAATTGAGAAAGTAATAACTTACTCAATATATGTATTTATTATCATTGTTACCGTAATAACTTAAGCTTTATCAATGGTTATTTTTAGAAAAAGAACAAAAATATCGGACAATTTAGAATTTACATAATTTTCACGACACTAACAACCTTGAAAAAAATTGAGCGTTTAATGAAGAGATGTTCAGATCTTTTTCTTAAGCACTAAGTATCCTACTAAGATCAGAAATATGGGTAGAGCAATTGCCATCATTACTTTAGCTGCTCCCTTTGCTTCCTCTGCCCTACTATTATTTTCACTCCCGTTAAGGGCTTCTTCTGCACTTTCCAAGCCTCCCGACATAGTATCCTGCAGTTTTACTTCTGTCTTATTACCTGCTCCTTCCATATTGGTTATTGCAAAGAAAGAGTAACTAGACACTGTTGCAGTAAAATATGAATAATTGTTGTCTTCTCCAACCTTTGTAGTGTTGAGTGTTTCCCAGCTTTTATTATACAACTGGAGGGTTATAAGGGAATCATTGACACTGTTGTTGTAAATCCATGATTTTTCTATTCTGAACCCTATTGATCCATTTGAAATGGATGTAGAAAGCCCTCCCCATTTATCTCCTACCCAGACATTAAAATATTTATATACTCCTCCGGTAGGACGTTCAGAGACAAAAGTGGATTTTGCCTTTAGGTCTTCAATAGTTACAGTGGTCTTCATGAAGGTTCTTTCTGGATCATATTCAATAAATTGGACACATGTATTGTTTTTCAGGAAATCGTATCTTACATGAGTGCCGCTCATGACATTTCTAGTTGCAAGCTCTTTTGATGCTACGTTAGTTGCTGGCTCTTTTGAATAACTGCTTCCTATAGAGCTGGAGCTAGAGCTGGAACTTGAGCTGCTATGACTATTGGAAGAACTAGAAGATGAGTCAGTTGGAGTTAGAGCATCGGTAGGGTTAGGTGTTGGAGTAGAAGTATCAGTAGGAGTTGGAATAGAAGTATTAGTAGGAGTTGGAGTAGAAGTATCAGTAGGAGTTGGAGTAGAAGTATCAGTATCAGTAGGAGTTGGAATAGAAGTATTAGTAGAAGTTGGAGTAGAAGTATCAGTAGGAGTTGGAGTAGAGGTATTAGTAGGAGTAGTTGTTTGCTCATAAATTTTTATTCCAGCATTATACCCTGAAAGGAATTTAAGATTGTATCCAACAGTGTATCCATCAGCATATCCTATATCTTGAGAAGTGGTGCTCGCTGGTGTGCGTTTAATAAGATCGGTTACTGTGTATTTAATTCCTTTAATTCCTATATCATATCCTTGGTCATATCCATTTATTAGTCCATTTTTATATCCTTTATCATATCCATCTACATAGTGCTTAATATCCTTTGGTCCCCAACTCGAATTCACAGATGCACTTACAACTATAACCATCGCTGACATTAAAAAACAGATGATCAGCAAAATACTAAGTGCCTTTTTGATCTGTCTCTTCATAGTGGCTTTGACTCCTAATTTCTAATTAAAGTTACTGGTTTCGTTGCAAAAAATACTAGAATTAGAGTAAAACTTTATTTTCATTGTCCTTTTTGTGATAACTGAAAAATGAGTTGTTGGTTCTCTTGTTTTCGTTTTTAATTTTACATTTTTTTTATAAAAGTAGACTCAAAAATATGACTTTTATTAAGCCTATGTTTATGTTAAGCTGAATATTACAGGAACTATAGGAATTTGGTGATTCCTGCCGATGAGATATCCATCAAATGCAAAAAAATACCAAAAAAACACATAGGCTCCTTTTTTTATGCCTATTGACATCGGAATAAACCAGGAGTTTTTAGCTTTAAAAGTTACTGTAAATTCAAAATCATATTTCTTAATATTGTATTTCTTGATTGCTGACTTCGAGATATTTCTGATTTTACAGAACAATAAATACATTATCGAAGATCAGGCATATTTTGCCGTAAAATATGGATTTATGTATTTATCATGTGTTATTGTAGTTTGTCAACCTACACAAAGGATCTTAAACAGAAAAAAGTGAAACCAAGCTGGTAAAAGTATGAAGTTGAATATGTTAAAGTCTCGCAAATCAGCCCGTCTTTTGATGCTGGATGTAAGCGAATCTTTATCATTCTGCGGTTGTTGTTGAAAAAATTTGTTCAAATTTCCTCCTTTTTTCTATCTGTTAAAAATGAAAATATAAACCTTGTTCAAAGGAAAAAGAGTCTTTTGACAGTGAATGTCCTGGGAACCTGATTGTCTGTTAATTTGTGCAGCATCAGCGAATGTTATAGCATTAATAAATAAAAATTCAAGGAGTCATTAAATGGCAAAAAGTACCTACAAGAGTATCTATAAAAGTACCGTTCCGGTGAGAGAGGATCGTTTGAATACCACAATCACATACGGTGGTACTGCAAGTGACCTTGTGAACTTAACAACAAGGAAGTGTTTGAGGGCAAAAGATAGGGAATTCTCCCAGACAACTTTCTGTCAGGAATGGCTTGCAATATTCACACTGGCTACCATAAAAGACGCGGTAGTAATTTCTCATGCGCCTGTAGGATGTACCAGTTCACTGCCTTTTATTAATATATTCAACCGCTTCGGACAAATTCTGAGAGGGGATAAACCCTTGAATGTAAAATGGATTTCTACGAATCTTACTCAAACAGAGGCCATTCATGGAGGAGAGGAAAAACTAAAGGAAGCAATATTGGAAGCAGAAAAAAGACACCATCCGAATGCAATTTTTGTTTTTTCTTCATGTGTTTCAGGGATCATTGGGGAGGACCTTGACGCCATAATCAAGCGAGTTCAGGGAGAGGTATCTGCAAAAGTGATCCCCGTATACTGTGACGGATTTAAATCAAAGGTATGGGCATCCGGATACGACGGGTCATTCCAGGGCGCCTTAAATCATCTTGTTAAGAAACCTAAAAAGAGAAGGGATGATTTAATCAATGTGATAAATCCGCTTACGGTCGGAAGACTTGATGAAGTTGAAATCGAACGACTTCTGGCTAAATTAAAGCTTAAAGCAAATTTCATTCCTAACTTTGTTACTACTGAGGCTATCGGAAAGTCATCGGAAGCAGCTCTTACTACCAGTATGTGCCCAACGTTCAGCGAGTACTTTGCAAAATCGTTAGAAGAACGTTTCCAGGTACCTTATACTCAAAAAATAATGCCGGTCGGGCTGGACAATACGGATTTGTGGCTAAGAGAGATTGGGAAATTACTTGGAAAAGAAGAGGAAGTGGAAGCAGTCATAAAAGCGGAAAGAGAAAGGGTTGAACCAAAGATAGCAGAACTTAAAGAAAAGCTTGCGGGAAAAAGAGCATTCATAAGTGCGGGGCAGTCAAGGGCAGTAGGAATTCCAAACCTAATTGCGGATCTTGGAATGGATATTGTGGGAGTCACTGCATATCACTATGACGAAGTAATTTTTGAAAGTTTTGCAAATTTAGAAAAGAGATGTGGAAACTTCTGTATAAATATTGCAAATGTACAGCCGTTTGAGCAGACGAATATACTGAATAAAGAACAGCCTGATTTCTACTTCGGTCACGTAGGGGAATCGATCTGGGCTGCAAAGCAGGGATTCCCAACAGCTATGATTTACAATTTATCAGTCACCTTTGCGGGTTATAACGGGGTAATATCGTTCGGAAATAGAATCCTTAACTTACTCAACAATCCCTCATTCAGTAAAAGACTTGCCGAACATTCAAAGCCAGTATACCGCGAAAATTGGTTTAATGAAAACCCATTCAAATACCAAAAAGGGGAGAACTAAAATGAGCAATATTATCGAGTCACAACGCTTTTCATGTGCCCTTGGAGGCGCTCTAAGCACCATTACGGCTATCGATGGCTATGTCCCGATTATTCACGCCGGCCCGGGATGCGGAGTCCAGGTATTTTACGGACAGAACTTTGTAGGGGGTTATAGAGGATCCGGATGGATCGGGGGAGTTAGTGTGCCAAGTACGAACACCTTTGAGAAAGAAGTCGTGTTCGGAGGAGAAAATAGACTAAAAGAGCAGATTGAAAAAACACTTGAGCTTATTGAAGGAGATAAGTATGTGGTACTTACCGGTTGTACGGCAGAACTTATTGGGGATGATGTGAGCTCAGTATTACGTGAATTTAAAGATAAGTCAATTATCTTTGCTCAAACTGCAGGTTTCAAAGGTTCAAGCTATGTAGGTTATGAAATCCTGCTAGAAGCATTCATAGATCAACTAGTAGAGAAAAAACCCAGGAAAAAGGGGCTTGTTAATGTATTTGGAATAGTTCCTTCTCAAGACGTGTTCTATGAAGGAAACCTTGCTGAGATAGAGCGAATATTAAACGGGATTGGTCTGGAAGTTAACACACTCTTTAATGGAAAGAAAATTGAGGATTTATCGTCTGCTGCCCTAAATATTGTATTATCACCCTGGACAGGTATCAAAGCCGCTGAAAAATTGAAAGAACGGTTCGAGACCCCTTATATAGTTAACCCGCTTCCGATAGGAGTTGATGAAACAAATTCTTTCCTGGAAAAGGTTGGTGCTGCACTCAAAATAGATGTTAGTGCTTTTACGGCAAAAGAAGAGGAGAAGACCTACAAATCTATTGACAAAGTGGCGGATTTTATTGTGGATTTTGATGTGCAGCTCCGATTTGCAACCATTACGGACTCAAACTATGCAATAGCCCTAAATAAATTTCTTGTAAATGAATTCGGATGGATTCCTTCACTTGCTCTTATTACGGATGACATTCCGGAAGATTACAAAGATTCTATTAAAAAAGAACTTAGTTTTGAGAATAACCTTTCCCCGGAAGTCATATTTGAATCTGATTCCGGAAAGATATGGGAAGCTGTTGAAAAAGAAGCTCCGAATTTCATATTTGGCAGTTCGCTTGATAAAGATCTTGCAGCAAAGCTCGGAGTAACAAAACTAAGTGTATCGTTCCCTTTTACGGATAGAATCGTAATTGATAGGGGTTATGCCGGATATAGGGGCGCAATAAGCCTTATAGAAGATGCTTTAAGTGAGTTTGTAGCTCCACTATAAAAGCAAGTTAATAAAAATTTTGATCCGAACTCAATTCTGAAAATGATAGGAGGACAGAAGACAAAAGACTTGGGGACAGAATAAAAGATGAAAGACTATGAAGTCTTTTTAAATCCAGTCTCCGGGAAGAGAAGAAGTATTTTGATTTTTTTACTTTGTATATTATTCCGATATAGTTTTTAAAATCAGCTATTAACTCCTTTATTAACCATGTATGCAACTATTTCTGGATTCATGGTGCTTTCCTTTGAAACCTTTTCCCCAATTGTTTCAGCGTCTTTACCTTCGACTTTCATTTTCTTTATTTTTTCCATCATCGAATAAGGCATGCTGTAATACTCTGCCATATCCTTCCTGTGACCCCAGATGTCTCCCTCAATAAACTGGATTCTTTTCATCTCAAGAAACATTTCAACTGACCGTGAAATCTTACGCTTGTAGGACTGAGGTAACTGAATTATTTCAACTTTCGGGCAGGCTTCAACCAATTCAAAAATATCTTTGTTCGAAGGCCTAAACGCCACATGAACTATTTGTTCGTCAGGGTTGAGCGAAGAAATTTCCTCTCTGGAACTAACTACTCTAATCTGCATGTTTTTTCCCCCACAATAAATGTTTTTATTTAAACTCCAATATAAATACTAATTACATATTATATATATTTATCTAATTGATTCATAATTTTTGATATAGTTTTGAAGCTTTCTGCTCGTTTGAGTATATTCATAAATAATAAAGTACATTAGGTTTGTTAGAGGGAATACTCGTGCAGAAATTTGTAGAAATACTTGTTTATATATTGGCAATAATAGGTCTTGCTTGTATTTTAAAGCACATAATGCATTGCGAAGAAGGCTGTTGTTTGTGCGGCTTGTGTAACTGCTCAGAAAAAGACGAAAAAGCATCAAGTACAACTTCATCATTTAAAATAAAAGTAGATTAAAAAACCAGTAAAGCAGAGAATCTGCTCAGAATTATTTATTATCTCCTGTACAATTCTTAGTATATTCCAACTTTTTTAAATATAATAATTTTTTTCAAATATAAATTATACTGCAGAAATTTATTTATGTTTTCGATCCCATTTTTATTTGGGGGAAATAGATGGATAAAACGGATAAGGAAGTAAAAGACTTTAAAAAATTAAGTGCAGACATTTACACAAAGAATCTGGAAGCTCGTTGGGATAAAATCAATCCCGAAACTCCAGGATTGGATAAAGAAATAAAAACAAAAAGCGATCGCCTTGTTAAAGCCTTAGAGGATCTAAAGCAAAAAAATAGAAAATTAAAAGAGCTAAAAAAGTTAAAGAATAACTAATAATAACTAATACGTTCTAATGTAGTTTTATTATTAACACAATGTAAATATTTAAAGCAAAAATGTGGTTTAAAACTATTGACAAGCTCATTCACATTCCAAAGAAGCATACTGTTCTTTTAATCACACTAAGAGTTACTTTAGATTTTACTCTACAGCTTAAGATAATTTAATTCTTTTTTTAATGGAATATTGATTTTATTTTTATCAGGGTCAACAGTATAATAAACTTTAAGTTTAAATAAAAAAAGAGTCATAAAATACTAAATTAGTTTTGCATCAAGACAAAATCAAGAAGCTTTACTTCTGAGAAAATATTTCGCCCACAGTTCCTGGTTAATCCCTGTGATTTTACAGTTTAACCTTTTAAAGGAATTATAGATAAAGCGACAAATAATAGGAAACGATAAAATGAGGAAATTTCCAAAGGCAGTACTGGCTACTCTCATACCTTTAATTGTGTGTGCATTCATTGCAACATATGTGCTTACTCCGGATTCTAAGTTAACAAAGACCTACAGTTCAGGAGAAACTACCCCAAAATCTCCTCCTTCAAACAGTGGATACGACTCTGGCACTCTGACATATAGAAACGTTAATCCTGAAGTATTCAATTGCATGAAACAAAGACTTGCAGCAGTCGGCGTCCAGACACCTCAAGGAAATGAAGGTGATATTGAAGGACATGGAGCAAAAGTTCACTTTAAATGGGACGGGGTGTCTAATCTTACTCTTTCAGTAAAGGATAAGCCGTGGTATATTTCACAAGAAACAATTACTGGGAAAATTCATGACTTTGTGCTCGAATGTGGGGGTGGGGGAGATTAAAATAATAATCAGAGTTCGTGTTTAGGGTAGTGGAAGAATTCATGACAAGCGGGAAATAGTCAAAATCACTTCCTATAACCCTGTAGGGCAGGTCGCTAATTCCATCTAAGTTCAAGTCCTCCGCAGTTTGCGAAAAACCTGCACCTATTGGATTTGCCCAGAAGTTCCCACCGAGGTATGGGCCTTTTACAATATTTGTGCCCTTGTTTTTCGTAATGTTCCAGGAATTGTTGTTGCTGTTTTCGATTCTTGTGTTTATCGTGTTATTAAAATAATTGTTATAGATGAGGTTATCGGCAGAATTGTCCAGTAAATAGATACCTGACAACTTGCTGGAAGTAATTATATTATTGTAAAGATTATTGTTGTGGCATTCTTCTCTGAAATAAATCCCGGTGCTGGCATTAGAAATCGAGTTATTATATACTCTGGAACCTAAAACAAAATCGAAGACAATCCCGTAAGTGCAGTCTTCAATCCGATTATTACTAATAACGGTCTTTGCCTGGACATCATAAATATCAATTCCAGAACTGCAATTAATGATTGAGTTCCCGGAAACAAGATTGTCTCCACCGCAGCAGGCAATGCTTATTCCATCACCGTTTGAAAGTTTATTCTGCAGTATTATATCGTTCCAGCAGTGTGCTCCCAGAATGATATTTCCATTCTCAATCACATTATTGAATAACAGGTTCCGGCTACATTCTTCATCAAGCCAGATCCCGTCTCCGGAAAAGATATTCTGCGAGAGAGTATTGTTCATGGAGTCTTGCAGGTAGATTCCGTACAGGTTCTCGTAAATATTATTCTTCTCGATTGTGCAGTTCTTTGCATGTTTGAGGCAAATCCCTGCCGGATAGCAGGAAGTTCCTTCCGGTGTCCCTGTAGCCCTGTCAGGTTCTTCACCTGAACCTGTTATATTAAACCCGCTTACAGTTACATTATCCGCTTCAATCTGAAACACACTTGAATTCCCATCCGGTGACTTTATGAGCACGACGCCGGAACTATCAGGGTCTGATATTACCTTCACCCCGGATACGTTGATAGTAACATTTTCCTGATAAACTCCAGGCTTAATGACGATAAGATCCCCGATAGTAGAATTATTTACGAAACCTTGAATCGAATTTCCCGGTTCCACATAAACAGTCCTTGCATCTCCGGCGTCTACTGAAACCAGGAACAAAATAATTACTAATGAAATATCCACAAACTTGATGAAATAATCTCCATAAAGCCCCATTTCCTAAATAGCCCCCCATAACTTGAAAGCAACGCTCAGATCATTAGCTTAACTTTGAATTCACCCAAAGTTGAGCTTACAGCTTATTACAAGTTGCCGTAATTTGATACAATATACTGTCACCCGTTACTATATATAACAGCTCATTTTTTATTTTAGGGGTAACAGGCAATTTAAAAATTTATATTTTTATATAAGTTGATCATATATTATATAATATAGATCTCTGGGGTTTTGGGATATATTTAGCGTTGATACCCGTCTGGATAGGCTCACTTTTCGCTTTATGTAAGTTGATAAAAAAGTAAAAAGAATTTGAAGAAATCGAAATTATGACCGGCATATTTCCAATTTACTTCACAGTTTTTTATCTGCACTTAATCATCAATTGAGTGGAGAATGTATTTAGTATTCGGAGCTGCAGCCACAATACTGTCACTAGATGCTGTTCGTGGAGTATCTTCATCGTATCCGGTATATAATCCGACCGATGAGAAATGGCTTGCAAGGTTCCCGTATTCCTTAAGGATGTCATTCTGAGATCCCTGGCCATCGTATAAGATAACAAGGTCCTTTGCATCATGAGGGAAGTAAGTATAATCCTTGAAATTGGTCAGGAAAAGTTTATACTCCGGATTATAGCTATGGATCTTGTCTAGCCAGACATCTCGCTCTTTATCACTTAGATGATTTGGATTTCCTGTTAATTTCCACTCCATGTCAACATTTATACCAATTATATTTTTGTGATGTCCGTACCTTGAGAGTATAATATCCATCAATTCAGATGCATCAGCCCCATTTGGCTGAATCGAGAGAATTACCTTCCGTCCATCTTTCTCGAAAGTATCCAGGTATGGTTCTACCTTGTCGGTCTCGTCAGAGCTGTAGATGTATCCTTGCTTTTCGAAAGGAAAAGGTACGTAAGCGAGCTTATTTGCATGTGCCTGAGTAACTACGAGGTCAACAATTCCATGTTCACCTCCAAATTTTTTGGCATCGGCTGACCACTGTGCAGCAGGTTTAGTGAAATCGCAATTATTCCAGGCGCCCTCTAAAGGCATTTTTTCAGTTCCAGTGCTTCTTTGAGTGACAGAATTTGCTCCTTCGGTTTTGTTAATTGATGAGCCACCCAGTACAGCAGGTACGGTAGTTAAAATAAGGCATGTTACCAGGAATAGGGTTCCTAGCTGTTTTTTTATCATTGAATCACCTTTGGGTTGGATTCCGGATTAGATTTAAATAAAATTTATAGGGAACTTATAAGTTTTATCACCAAAGCGATGTTTTGCTAAGATCGACTGATATCAGGAATAGGGATCCTGTCAATCCTTTCAGCTCCACATCACTTTGGGTGTGGCTTTATGTGCTTCTTGAGATTCCTGCTTAATCAGGACATTTAGTTATCGTGGATGTTTACATTAGTTTCTTTAGTATGGACGTGTGCTATGTCAGGACCAGCTAAGTCATGGAAATTGTTGCCGTAAACTTCTATGTTAGTAACAGCATTTTCCAGTTCCAGACCAGCATATCCGCCACCGGATGTGCTACAGTCATTGTTTGCAAACACTCCATCAGTGACAGTATCGAATCGGGTTGACGAATTAGTACGGTTAATGAAGGTACAATTCTTTACTGTAATGTCTTTGACATTAAAGGCATACACACCATCGTGTCCGCACTTGTTTACGGTTACTGAATCAATCATCACGTTGCTGGATTTTGAAATAAGCATGGCATCATTACATCCGTTCTGGAATGTAACATCCTTAATTGTTAACCCATCAACGCCTATGAGTGTTGCCATGTTGAAAATAGACCAGCCGAGAGTTATGTGAGGATAATAATCGCTCTGGCTACCATCAACTGTTAAGTTTCTTATTGTCACATCGGATGCAGAATTGCCTTTAATCATGAGCATAGCTTTTTCATTTGCAATACTGCTTCCACGTCCTCCCCATTCATTTAATCCTGGGGCAAGCTTAATTTTTGCTCCTGAATCTCCTTCAAGGACTGTGTTACTGCCGATTCGGAGAGAATCGCTGATTTCATAAGTAAATGGTCCTTTAAGATGGACGATCGTGCCAGGCTGGCTTGCTGCATCATCAAGCGCCTGGTTAATCTGCACCTGATCATCATTCCCATCACAGTTGTATTTTCCGCTTCCGTCTCCTGCGACATTTATTATTTGTTTGTTTTCAGCTCCCAGTACAGCTGGTACGGCCGTTAAAATAAGGCATGTTGCCAGGAATAGGGTTCCTAGTTGTCTTTTTATCATTATATCACCTTTGGGTTGGATTTTTTAGGGTTTGAGTTTACTCAAAGTTCATAGGGTAATTTGGTCTGCATTTAGTTTAGATCAAGTGAATTGGTCTGTATTTAGTGTAGATCAAGTGAACAAAGTGTCCACTGTCCATTATACACTTCCAAAACGGTTTGTTAAAATAAGGCATGCTGTCAGAAATAGGGTTTCTGGAGTCCTTTGTAACGTATCACCTTTGTTCTGGATCTTTGGGTTGGATCTTGAGTTGAGTAAACTAAAATTTTAGGGTTGTTTTTTATTTGTTTAATGTCTTCCAAAAGACGACTTGGTTGTGTAAAGGTATGTTCCAAATAGGGTTTCCTGGATGCTTATTACACAACACTTCGTCTTTGGGGTAGATCTATGAGGTTTGGATCCATAGGGATTGGATCTTTGTATTTTTGTTTATATTAAATCCTGGAATTAGTTTAAAACTCCATTCTTAATATTCTCATACTGGTTCCCATGAACATTTACATTCTGTTCACTTGTATGAACTCTGGCAATTCCCCAGGGCATGTCGTGGAAATAGTTACCAGTACATTCTATGCTAACTACTCTGTTCTCAAGTTCTAAGCCTGCATATCCGCCGCCGGATGTTGTGCAATTATTATTTGCAAATACTCCATTGGTAACGGTATCGAATCGGGTGGATGAATTGGCACGATTAATAAATTTGCAGTCCTTAACTGTAATGTTTTTTACATCATGGGCATACACACCATCATGCCCACACTTGTTTACAGTTACCTTATCTATCAGGATATTGCTGGATTTTGAAATAAGCATGGCATCATTACATCCATTCTGGAATGTAACATTTTGAATAGTTAAACCATCGCAGCCTACTAAGGTTGCCATGTTGTTGTAATAAGCGCCGAGCGGTACTTCAGGGTAGTAATCACTCTGACTTCCATCAACAGTTAGATTTCTTATTGTAACGTTTTTTGCAGAATTGTTTTTAATCATAAACATAGCTTTTTCATCAACAATTTTGCTTCCGGGCCCACCCCATTGCTCTTTTAAACCTGGGGCAAGCTTAATTGTTACACCTGGCTCTCCTTCCAGGATGGTGTTACTGCTGACACGGAGAGAATCGCCTATTAAGTATGTGTATGGGCCTTTAAAGTGGACAATTGTACCCGGATTACTTGCTGCATAATCAAGCGCCTGGTTAATCTGGGCATGATCATCTTTTCCATCGCAGTTGAAGTCTCCACTTCCATCTCCGGCAATATTTATAATTTGTTTATTTTCTCCGCCCAGTACAGCAGGTACGGTAGTTAAAATAAGGCATGTTGCCAGGAATAGGGTTCCTAGCTGTCTTTTTAGCATCGTATCACCTTTGGGTTGGATTTTAGGATTAGAGTAAACTCAAATTCGAAGGAAGGTTAATTTTTTTCTAAACCCAATGCTACTGTTAAAAGAGTGCTTGTTGTCAGGAATAGGGATCCTGGCAATCTCTTCAGTATCGCATCACCTTCGGGCGAGTTTTTTAGAATTTGAGAAAACTCACAACTTTAGTTATCTTTTGTGTATATTTTTCCCGAAGCTGAACGGTTGTTAAAATAAGGTCCTTTTCTGAGGAATAGGGCTCCTAGTTCCTTTTTTAGCATCGTATCATCTTTGGGTTGGATCTTCCGGAATTTAAGAAATTAAATTGATAGGGCAAAATTTCTTATTCCGAATTTTTCTCAAAATCACTTATTACACTTCGTAATACATCGTTTCCGAACTATCTGGTCAAGTCGGTGGTCAAGTCGGCTTTATACCGAGATATTTTGGTCGGTTCTATACGGTAATTCAAAAACCTATATTACGTTTTGGTAATATTTTTGAACTTATCCAAGGGGGTTCTCTGCGTTATGGGGGGTAGGCATTTAGACACAGAGTCTCCACGCTCCAATTACACTCTAGGGACTGCTTATTGGAGGTGGCCGGAAATGAGAAGCTTTATCTGCTTCAACCACTCAAAATCTGTTACTAACCATAGGAAATTATTCCTGCTGGTCAATACCTCCTATTTATTGATCACGGCCTTAGGCCACGCCAACTCTTAATATTAAAGAGGTATCATTTACCTGCTGTTGAATTCTTGAGTTGACACTTAGCCTATGTGGTTATATTATAAAATATTTTTGGTTTTTTTTAAATCATTAATAAAATTCCTTGCGTTTTTTCACTTATTGTGGAATTTTTTACGCCTTATTTAACAAATTATTGGACCACATGTCTTCTATTTGGATAGATATTATATATAAATATAGGATTAAAATTAGAAAAATAAGTTTATTGAAATAAATATTCTTTATTTCTATAAAACAAAAAAAGAATTCAAGATTAGAAAATTATCATGGTTTAATCTTTCGCTCTCTTCTCCAAAAGTCCATATATGGCAGGACTTTGAATTACTTCTCCCCGAGCATTATAGCGTGATCCGTGGCAAGGGCAGTCCCATGTATTTTCGGCCTCGTTCCAGGAAACTTGACACCCCATGTGCCGGCATAAAGGGTTGAGGGTATAGAGCACTCCCAGAGAGTCACGATATGCCGCAACCTTTTCTTTTTCCTTTTCAAAAATAGCACCCTGCCCGGGCTCTAGTTTGGAAGCTTCTTCCTTAATAGAGAGCAGATCAGGTTTTGCTCTGGAAGGATCATATACCTCAGACCAGGGGTTGTCTCTTCCAAGGATTATATCAGTAAGAATCATGGCAGCTGCAGTGCCTGTAGTCATGCCCCACTTCCGAAATCCCGTTGCTATAAAAATATGTTCATTTTCGGGGCTAAGCCTACCTATTAACGGCACTTCGTCTTGAGGCATAACATCCTCAGTTGACCAGTGATAGTCAATAGAGTGTACATTATAAATTGACCTGGCCCAGTCCTCAAGATGTTTGTAGTGCTCGGAAGTGGGCTTTCCATCCCCTGTAGGGTGCCCGTCTCCGACTACAAGTACAAGTTCTCCTCCTTCCGCAGGCTGCGAACGCAGTGACCTTCCCGGTTTTTCGGCGTTTATGAACATCCCATCAGGGAAAGACTCCTCAGTACGTACTCCAAGTACATATGACATGGATTGGGACAGCTTCTTAGATAACTCACCAGGCCTATCTACAATCGGATAGTGAGTTGCTTGAATTACGTTATCGGCTCTTACGGTTCCTTTGTCAGTTTTTACTACGACGGGACTCCCACCTTCAATCCCCAGTGCCCGTGTGTTCTCAAAAATGTAGCCGTCATTTCCTTCAAGCTCCCTGGCAACTGCACAAAGGTATTTCCTGGGATGAAACTGTGCCTGGTTATCGAAGCGGACTGAACCATATGTCTCAAAAGGCAGAGGCGGACTTCCCTCAAATGAAGCCGGAAGCCCAAGGCTACGGGCTGCTCTGACCTCGTCGAGGATACTCTGTGCAGAGTCCTGGGATCCTGCATAAACATATGCTGGCTTGGGGGAAAAATCGCAGGATACATCCAGCGAACGAACTATATACTCGATTTTCTCGATTGCTGCCTGGTTTGAGTCAGCATATTGTTTCGCCTTTTCCCGTCCCAGTTCCGAGATCAGTCTATTATAAATCAGGTCGTGCTGGGAAGTAATCTTTGCAGTCGTATAGCCTGTAACTCCTTTTATTATTCTATTTGCCTCAACTACTGCAACGGATACTCCGGCTTGCTTCAAGAGAAGGGCTGAAGTGAGCCCAACTATTCCACCCCCCAGAATTGCCACATCAACTCTAATATCACCTGAGAGAGCTGGATAATTTGAATCCGGAGTGCTTGCTATCCAGTAAGATTCAGCTTTGCCAGGCAGTGTAAGGCCAGTTCCTTTCTGGTTTGCCATATAGTCACCGCTTCTCTATAATTTCTTCTCCCGAAGCCCGTAGACTGCGGGGCTGTCGAGAACTCCTCCTTCGGCATAGTAGCGAGAGCCGTGGCAGGGACAGTCCCAGGTTTTCTCAGCATCATTCCAGGAAACTATACATCCCATATGCCGGCATGAGGGGTCGAGAGTATGGAGCACTCCTTCACGATCTCTATATGCTGCCACTCTCTCATTCCCAATTTTAATAACAGCACCCTCACCTGGTGCAATATCAGATGCTTTCTTGTTCGGAGGAATTATCCGATTTCCCACAAGACCTTTAGTAGCTTCGGCAAATTGCGAAAACAGATTTTTTGCCGATTCGACCGGTTTGAACCTTGAAGGGTCATAGACTTCCTCCCAGGGATTGGATTTTCCGAGTACCAGATCAGTAAGAATCATAGCCGCAACCGTACCTGTGGTCATGCCCCATTTCCGGAATCCGGTTGCAACAAAAGAATTTTCGTTTCCGGAAGGAAGCGGTCCAATGTATGGAATATTGTCAGCAGGGATAGTGTCCTGTGTTGACCAGCGGAAATCGATAGAACTCACCGAGTAAACCGACCTGATCCATTTCTCAAGCTGATGGTAGTGCTCAGTTTCATTGTTTCCTTCTCCCGTCCTGTGCCCTTCGCCTGACACGAGAATTAGATCGCCTCCATATGCAGGCTGAGAACGTAGGGATCTGATAGGCTCTTCGGCACTGATGAACATACCCTGAGGAAAGGGATCTCTAATTCGAACTCCAAGCACATAAGAACGGGACTGGTATAGCCGCTGAAACATCATCCCTGGCTTATCATTTATTGGGAAATGTGTTGCCTGAATAACCTTATGCGCCCTTACAGTTCCCCTATCAGTTGTTATGGTGAAAGGGCCGTTTCCTTCAATTTTCAGTGCTCGGGTCCGTTCAAAAATATGACATCCGTCACCTTCAATCTCCCTTGCAAGGGCACAGAGATATTTTTTCGGATGAAACTGAGCCTGGTTGTCGAAACGAATAGAACCGTATGTCTTGAAAGGCAGAGGTAATTCTTCCCTGAACGAAGCCGGAAGCCCCAGACTTTTTGCTGCTTCGATTTCGTTCAGGATTTTTCCTGTAGATTCTTTCGAACCTGCGTAAACATACGCAGGCTTACGAGCAAAATCGCAAGCTATATTTCTCGAACCTATTATAGAGGCTATTTTCTCTATTGCCGCCTGATTGGATTCCGCGTATTGTTTTGCCTGTCTCCTTCCAAACTTTGAGAGCAGGTAATCATAGATAAGGTGGTGCTGGGAAGTAACTTTTGCTGTTGTATGACCTGTTACCCCATCAAGGATCTTATCCGCTTCAATCACCGCAATAGATAAATTCCCTGCTTCCTTTAAGAGGAAAGCAGTCGTGATTCCCACTATCCCCCCACCTAAAATTGCCACATCTACACGTATATCCCCTGAGAGAGAGGAATAATTAGATTCCGGAGTAGTTGCTATCCAGTAGGATTCTGCCCTGCCAGGCAGAATGTAATCATTTTCTGTTCGTGCTGCCATGATTCCACCGTTCTGGTCAGCAGGTGATCCTTACTGACTTGATCATCTATGTACCGCTCCCTATCCAGAGATCACCAGAAACTGACTTTCTCTCATAAGATCCCTGTTAATTTACTCCCAACTGCTTTTATGAGTAGAAATTATCAAATTATCTAATTAGATATTATAAAAATCAATACTAATATCAGCTCAGGTATTACCAATTTAATTAAGGTCAACATGTACAATTGGGGTGGCAAAAAAATGGTAAAATAAGGAGATATTGGTGCGTTGCTCAGTTTGGTAATGATAGTAGACGATGTTAGTGTTTGTGCACAAACAACTGGAACAAATGCCACTAACATTTATCCCGAATCTTGAACATGAGACTCAATAGATCAATATATCCCAAAATGCGAAGATGCTCTTTTACTGGTAACATTCGGGATAAGGAAGTTTGTCAAATATGCTACACGATGACTGTGGAGGTTTATGTGAGATACATTGGACTTTTTGTTGATATGAATTTGTAAATAAAAGAAAACTTTTTTATTATCGAACTACTAATACAATAAAAAATATTACTTATTTATCTTATTTATAGCTTATAGATTATTTTAAAATTACCTCCCTAATTTATACACACTTATATATTTAAAATTAAAATATAATATTTAACTGTGAGGTTCCTTTTCAAGTAAATTAAAACGTTTTACCACAAAGAAAAATTCTGAGGGGAATATGAATAAAAAAATGGAGCAATTTCCTGCAGGGAATCCAAATCCAGTTCTTAGTTTAAAAAAGGATGGAACTGTTATTTACTCAAATAAGGAAGGAGAGCCTTTATTGCACGAATGGGGCCTAAGAGGTGGAGAAAAACCACTTTCGAGTATTGTCGATCTTGTACAAAGGGTAATCTCCCGAAATAGCCCTGAGAAAATGGAAGTTATAGTAGGAAATAGGGTGTACTTGGTCGTGTTTCATCCCTTACTCGAACAAGAATGTGTGAACATTTCAGGGTTCGATATAAGTGACCAGACAGACCTTGAACGAAAACTTAGAGAAAGTGCAGAAAACCTTAATGAAGTTCAAAAAATGGCTCATATTGGAAATTGGGAATGGGATATTGCTAATGATAAAGCATACTGGTCAGATGAAATGTATCTTATTTTCAAACGTGATCCTAAGAAATTAGCACCATCTTTAAAGGGATATTTAAGTTATATTCATCCCGAAGACTTGGACTTCTACTGCAAAGCTAATGATCATACCAGAAAAGTATGTACTTCTGGGTTAGATTTTAGAATTGTTTTAGCAAATGGAGAAGAACGTACTCTCCACATTAAATCAGATTTTATTTTTAATGATGAAAATATCCCTATTCGAGTAAAAGGAATAATTCAGGATATTACTGAACGTAAAAAAGTTGAAGATGCTTTAATAAAAACTGAACTTGTCCGAAAAAAAGAGATTCACCATAGAATTAAAAACAATCTGCAAGTGATCTCATCACTACTCGATCTTCAAGCTGAAAAATTCAAAGACAAAAAGAATATAGAAGACTCAAAAGTTATTGAAGCTTTCAAAGAAAGCCAGGATAGAGTAATTTCAATGGCTCTAATACATGAAGAACTACATAATAGTAGAAATTCCGAAGTAATAGATATTTTTTCTTACATTAAAGGACTAACCGATAATCTTTTCCTAACCTATAGGCTCGGTAATAATGATGTCAATTTGGATTTGGATATAGAAAGAGACATTTTCTTTAATATGGATGTAGCTGTTCCATTAGGTTTAATCATCAATGAACTTGTATCCAATTCTCTTAAATATGCATTTATCGATAGAGATAGTGGAGAAATCGTAATTAAACTCCAAAGAAAGGAAAATAGAGAATGCAGAATAGAAGATTATGAGAATACCACTTTCATTCTAACCTTTTTGGACAACGGAGTTGGCATTCCTGAATACCTTGAAATTAAAGATTTAGATAGCCTCGGACTCCAGCTTGTATCCACTCTCATAGACCAGTTAGAAGGAGAACTAGAGTTGAAAAGGGATAATGGGACTGAGTTCATTATTAGGTTTGCTGTGCAAGAGGAATGTAACAGGACATCTAAGACAGTCCTGCAATTGGTTGATAATGATTAAGTAGCCAGATTAATAACGCTTCTTGGATACGAAAGGACAGCCAGTATGTAAGCCAGGTAAGGCTAATATCTTATCTTATCTTATCTTATCTTATCTTATCCTGAACGATCGATGCAAGTGAGCTAATGATATGTAGGAAGCCATTACGAGCTGATCTCGATCCTCAGAAAATTAGCTATACCAGCTTCAAATTTCGAGCACTGATGAAGCTCTGTCATTTGTACAGCTTTACCACCAATCTTGAAAATATGTTCAGGTGATCCTAAGGATATACGAGCGGCTATTAGTAGTTTATCAGTCGGTGCGTTCGCAATTTCAAGTTTCGTACCGGGATATATCGTCTTACAGTTTCTGCATTGATAAATCGGAGTGATTATCATAATATAAAAAATACAGTTCCGATTATATATACTCAGTATAGTTTGTGAGAATGAAAGGTAGGCTGTATAGGAAATTTAACGTTGACAAAAAAGTGCCTACCTTGAGAGATGACTTACCAAAATATAAATCGGTGACATGATATTCAAAATCTGAGTTAATTATATCCCGAAAAAAGTAAAGAGGTTATTTACCAAATTGAGATTTATTATATTCTCTTTTTGCTTTTTTACAGGCTTCTATATATTTAATAAGTTGTGCCTTTTTTATATCATCTTTGTTGAATTGGAAGGAAAGATTACTCTTCCCCTCCCTTCCAGGAACGAACCGCGCGACTTTCACCGAAGTTCGCTCGCGCATTTCACAACCTCTTCAGGCGGCTTTGAAAGAAAAAAATGGAAGTCTAGTTTGAATCCTTTTAACCAAATTCCATTTTATATCTTTTGTTGCCTTTGCAATTCGGGTCTGTAACCGGTTAACTCGGTATTTGGCAAGATTTGGGTCAGTGCATTTCTCGCTTTTAGGCGTCGTTGAATGATGCACTTTCACTGGTATACCTCCTTTCATGCCGTGAAACACCTGTTTCACTTGTCTTGGGTTACGATCCTTACGATGATTCAGCGTTTGCTTCTCCATGGCGTCTTTTCCCTTGCAGTTAGAACAGTTCAGGGTACCATTCTTTTCCACGTTGTTCCGTGGGCTCCACACCTTCCTGTTACCGGGAACGCATGCCACGGTAGGGACACCCTAGGCGGAAAGGGGTCGGATTGATCCGCAATCTCCGAAACAGCTTCTTATCGCACCTGTGGAATGTCAGTAATATCCCGTCAACACCCGATTTGTTATCTAAAAATGCGAGAAGTAATCTGAGATCCTGGCTCAGAGTAGGATCATATTTTGTTGATTCGATCGAAATGTAAGTGCAATCCAGGAGCCAGACTTTTATTTGTGGAAGCACCACGCGCTCGAAATCTGTTATCGACTGCTGTTGTGCCGGCAAAGGTTGCATTTTACAACTCCTGCGCATTTTCGGTGACTCTGTTGCTTTACTTGTGCCGAAAATATCTCTCAACAGCTTGTTAGCATACTGTTGCAAAAAAAGATACTTTTGTCCGAAAACAATTAGTTTATGAAGTAATTAATATAAGTCAAAATGATTAGGCAATAAAGCTTTTTAAAGCGATTGAGTAAAAGGTTCTAATAATTGAAATCACTGTCCTGTTATAGATTACAAAAGAATTTATATAAAAAAGAAGCTCACAAAGTAGTAAATTATTAGAAAAGGAATATTGGCCAGGTTGCAAATACATATATTTTGTTGTAATCAATGCAGTGGTAAAACGATAATCTTCTTTTTCAATGCACTCCTTTGTCCCTTAATTGAGTTGATTCGCCAGGACAGTGCTACTATAGGCAAAGGATACAGATTCCATACAGCCAGGTTGATCTTTTGCTGTTCAAAGATTACACTCAAGAAGTTAACCTCCAAAACAAGTAAATTAAGTCCTACCACACTGAGTTCTATATCCTCATTGTTATTCATCTTTAGCTACTTTAGTAAAGAACGCATGCGTTATAAAGACAGTATTAAATTTATTTTTGAGATATCCTTATTATATTTCTTTTAGTATTACCTTTATATTAAAAGAATTTCAGTAATGAGCATTTAAGGGAAGCGGGGATGAAATATGAAAAATAGATTCGAAATGGACTGGGAAAAAGTTAGAACTCTATACAATGAAGGGCTTACTGATCGAGCAATTGGTAAAAAATTCAAACGCGGATATCGCCCAATCTATGAGTGGAGACATGAGAACAACCTACCTGCAAATCATATAGGCAGGAAACAAATAGCTAAAGGAGTTCTGATTGGAGTTGGAGTGGCAGCGGCTGGTTATGTGATTTATAAAAAAGTAAAAGAGAAAAAAGACGATTAATATTTTAGAATGATTTTATCGATGTAAATTCTTCTCTTGTCGTTTACTTATTTTTAAAAGAATTCCGGTGCCTTTTTTCAGCTCGTTTGTAGTAAACGTTTCAAACTCCGAGATCAAACAACATAAGTGTTTAAATATAATAATGTTGCACTAAATGTAGATATGACTATAGTAGCTCTATCACTTATACCCTGCATACCTTCCAAGCCTTACATAAAACCTCCCAGCCATCGGATAGTGGAAGGTGAGGTTATTGTTTTCCTCTTGATTTAAATAATCCTAATTCTTAATATTCTTATAGTACTTAATCTGCGGAAAACACTTTTTTAATTTGTAATTTCTAAGGTGAAATAAAGGCACAAATAACACTAGAGGGGTATTATGAGTAATGGTAACGACGAAGATATAGAATTTCTTATCCAGAGCATAAGGACTTCCATACAGGTAGTAATCGATAAACTGAACATAGGTTACATTGACAAAAACACGGAGAACAGAATTATTGATTTATGCCTTCAAGACAAAAGATGCCGAAAAGGTCAATATGATAGTAAATTCTTTGAAAACATGATCGAGCAACAGTTAATTGAGGCTATGTGGTGATACAGAAGATAGAGAATGTAAATAGTATCCGTAAAATCCTTTCTGAACACACAACCTCCCAGCCACTCTCTTAAGGCCTCCTGACAGTGTCTATAGCTTCTGTATTAATCGTCGGGAAAAGTAAGGTTAAGTTCTTTTTTTCTATTTATCTGAAAGCTAAAACTGCAAGAAAATATATCCTGGTCAGAAGCTAGAGATTACGCACGCACCTGTTGACAAACCCCTAATAGCCGCTCGAAAT